>NZ_JARIXO010000005.1:0-312882 GCF_029269135.1 Pseudomonas sp. 1928-m
GCTTGACCATATAACACCCAAACAATTTGATGTTTGTGTGTCTCTATGAAGACTGCAACAGCCGAAAATTTGCACAACTACAAACCAAGACATCACATACCCAATTCGAGGTAGCGAGCCGCGCAAGCAGCACGACATCTCCGCTGAATCGCTTGACGACCATAGAGCATTGGAACCACCTGATCCCATCCCGAACTCAGTAGTGAAACGATGCATCGCCGATGGTAGTGTGGGGTTTCCCCATGTGAGAGTAGGTCATCGTCAAGCACCTACACCAAAACCCCCGATCAGGAAACTGGTCGGGGGTTTTACTTTGTGTCGAGAAAATCGGACAGAGTGCTATGTAAGGGCGCGCCCAAGAGCGCGCCAGGGTATTCAGTTGATTGCATCGCTCAGTGCTTTTGCCGGCACATATTTAACGACTTTCTTTGCTGCAATTTGCAAGGCTTGACCTGTTTGAGGGTTGCGGCCGGTGCGGGCGGGGCGCTCGCTCACTTTGAATTTACCAATCCCCGGTAGAGTGATTTCGTCATTGTTTTCCAGTGCGTCGCTGACGATTTCACTCAACTGCTCGAGTGCGGCGCGTACGGTGTTTTTCGGTGTGTCTATGGCTTCTGCAATATCGCTGATCAGTTGGTCTTTGGTCATCGCCATGGTGCTGCTCCTTGGTTCGGATATAGGGGGAGAGGTCGTGCTGCAAGTGTGCCATAAGCTGCTGGGATGAGGCGTAGCAGTGGGGGCGGAGCTTTATATCGCTCTGCGATCGGTAGTCTATGCTGATGCTACTTGGCCATTGTCCTGGAGAGCCAGCATGCTTCGTGCCTTCGCTGATTTAGGGTTTCGTTGGAAAATTGCGTTACCGATTATGCTGCTGGCGATTTTGCTGGTTTCTATGGGCATTTTGGGGATGCGAGGCATCACTCAGGTTGCAGATTCAAGTACGAAACTGACAAATCGATTCTTGCCCGGGATCAGTCTACTGCTGAATGCTGATCGTGATCTCTATCAGGCGTTTGTTGCTGAGCGCAGCTTGCTTGATGAGGGCGCGGGTGCACATGCTGAGGCGTTGACTGCCGCGCATGCAGAAAACCTGCAGCAGGCTTATGACCGCGTCCATAAGTTCGCGGATATGCAGCCTGGTAGTGGGGCGATGCAATTGGTCGCGCAGTTCGATGTGGGTTTTGAACGGTGGAAGGCCACTTCACAAAAGGTCTTGCAATTGGCTTCTAGTGATCCGCAAGCAGCCAGTGTGTTGAGCTTTGGCGGCAGTGAAGAGCAGTTTGAGGTGATGCGTACTGCTATCGACAAGTTGGGTGAGATGGATGATGCGGCGGCTAATGCTGAAGGGCTGGCAGCTATTAACCTAGGCGAAACCTTGAGCTGGCAGCAAGGCGTGATTATTGCCATCGGCTTGGTCGTTTGCCTTGTGCTAGTGGTTGGTTTTCCAATTCTGGTCACTGGGCCGTTGCATAATCTGCTTAATCGTATTGAGCAAATTGCTGATGGTGATGGCGATCTGCGGGTGCGTCTGGACGTTTTGTCTAATGATGAATTAGGCAAGCTCAGTCACGCGTTCAATCGCTTTCTCGATAAATTGCAGCCGTTAATCAAGGAGGTCGGCCGGGTTACCGGGGAGGTCGAGAGTTCTGCACAAAGTCTGGCTGGGATGGCCGCAGCCAATGATCGATTGATTAGCAGTGAGCATGCGGCAGTTGACCAAGTCAGCACAGCAGCAACGGAGATGAGCTCTGCTGTGCATGAAGTGGCGCGTAATGCGCAAAATGCAGCTGATGCTGCTCGTAGTGCTGAAGCCCAGTCACGAGAGGGCGCGCAAGTGGTGGGTGCCACGATCAACTCGATTCGCCAGTTAGCGCAAGAAGTTGAAAGTGCATCGGCAACCATTCAGACCCTTGAGCAAGAAGCCGCCAATATCGGTGCGGTTTTGGCTGTTATCAGGGGTATTGCAGAGCAAACCAACTTGCTGGCACTAAATGCGGCCATTGAGGCTGCGCGTGCCGGAGAGCAGGGGCGCGGTTTCGCGGTTGTGGCTGATGAGGTGCGTGCGCTGGCGGCGCGTACGCAGGAGTCGACCAAGGATATTCAGGTGATGATTGAGCGTCTGCAAATCGGTGTGCAGAATGCGGTTAAAGCCACTCATTCTGGTAGTAGTAAGGCAAGGCAAAGTGTCGAGCAGGCGGCCGGAGTGGATCAGGCGCTCACTGATACCAGTGACTCGGTGCAGCGTATCAATGACATGACCGCGCAGATCGCAACAGCTTGCGAAGAGCAGAGCAGCGTGACCGAAGAGATTGCACGCAATATCAGCGACATTCGTGATCTGTCTAATGAGGCGGCGCAAACCTCCGAGCAGAGTGCCCAAGCCAGCCAGCGGCTATCTGAATTGTCGCATGGTTTGAGCAACCTGGTTGGTCGGTTTCGTGTGTAGTGTCCGTTTCAATTAGCTAAGTGTTTGAAACGGTTGTAACTTCGGTTTAAGCCGGTACAATGGCGCGGCTCGCTTCCTGCGAGCTGCGTTATGGTGGCCCTGCCGGTCCCCTCGCAACGATCAGCCGTGAACCCGGTCAGGCCTGGAAGGGAGCAGCCGCAGCGGTGACATTGTGTGCCGAGGTGTGGCTGGTGGGGTTGCCTCCAATCTCTTGTGTGTCGGCTCATTCCTTCGAGTCGATTCGTATCTCTGCTAAAAACTCATTTATCGCATATTAGGCATTCGCGCTTGGCGTGACTGTGTTCCATTGCTTTCGAAAACGGATTGGCTGGGTTGCTGATGTCCTGGCTTGCGCGATTGGCCGAATAAAGCTCGCTTGTTGAATGGTTTTCACGCGCTGATGCAGTTCAGTCGAGATTTCAAAGTAAGCGGCCCTGCTGGTTGGCAGGGCGCTAGCCGGTCTTAGCTTGTGTGGTAGCTAAGCACGCTATCCTGTTCCTTCAACGCTTTACGCATATCTGCTGGGATGCTGCCGGAGCGCATGGCGAGTTCCAGGCGGATGTCTTCCAGGCTTTGGGCGAAGGCTTGCGGGTCGGTGCGTTGAGCTGCGCTGAGTACGCGGCTGTATGCGGTGGCGTCGCTGGCATCCAGCAGAGAGAGCACAACCCCGCCATCGGGGCGGGGCGGGCTGAATGTAGCGCGCAGCGGGGCAAACAGCTGTTCAACGAGTTCGCGGTTAATGTTGTCCATGACCATGCTCCATCCTGAGGGTGATAGCTTCAGACCCTGAAGATGCTCGATGGTTCGCGGACCTCATTAATCAGGGAGTCAGTGACTGCCGGGCGCGCTCGATGACCTGTTCCAGGTGGGCGCCGCTGTACTGGCCGGGGTACAGACGCTGACTGTGCTTGGCGATGCCCGCATCGTTGACGATGGTGAAGCTGAAGCTGCCTTTGCGGGCGGCCAGGATGCGGCAATCAAAAGGTGCAAATGCACTAGAGAGGGTGCGAATAGCATCCTGAATTTGGTGTTGAGTATTCATTTTTTGGTATTTCCTAAAACAACAGGCGCATCATTGCGCTAAATAAAGCTCCAGGCTGTCGACTTAATGTGTCGATTGCATGTGCAGATAGGAGCTGGACTGCGCGCACAAGTTTCCATAATGGTTGCGGTGTGCGGGTCGGTACGTCGGAGGCGGGCTTGAGTCAGCGCTTGCGCGGGACTGCCAGATCAGTCAGCAGGTTGGGATATGGGTTAGAGCTGTGCGGCATTACCCTTGGGTGATGCGCTCTTACCTGGAAACCATCGAGGGGGCCAAAAGGCCTGATTGACTTACAGCGTGGTACGAACGGGGCGGATGATACCTGCCTGGTTAATTTTTCGCCAGTTTATTTGCAGGCAATGCTGCAGGCTTGCCATTAGTGGGCTGCGCATCGGATGCAATTTGCCCCATGCTCCGTTAGGATTAGCCCCACTTTTGCTTTCCTCTCGTGACGGGTTTCGATGAGTTATCAGGTTCTTGCACGCAAGTGGCGTCCGCGCTCGTTCAACGAAATGGTTGGCCAGACGCATGTGCTCAAGGCGCTGATCAATGCGCTCGATAGCCAGCGTCTGCACCATGCCTATTTGTTCACGGGTACCCGTGGTGTGGGTAAAACCACCATTGCGCGGATTATTGCCAAGTGCCTGAATTGCGAGACTGGCATCAGCTCGACGCCTTGTGGTGTTTGTTCGATTTGCAAAGAGATCGATGAGGGTCGCTTTATTGATCTGATCGAAGTCGATGCTGCCAGCCGTACCAAGGTTGAAGACACCCGCGAGCTGCTCGACAACGTGCAGTACTCGCCGAGCCGTGGACGCTTCAAGGTCTACCTGATCGACGAAGTGCACATGCTTTCCACCAGTTCCTTCAACGCGCTGTTGAAGACTCTGGAAGAACCGCCACCCCACGTCAAATTCCTCCTGGCGACCACTGACCCGCAGAAGCTGCCGGTCACCGTGTTGTCGCGCTGCTTGCAGTTTTCACTGAAGAATATGCCGCCGGAGCGGGTGGTTGATCACCTCACCCATGTTCTGGCAGCGGAAAACATTCCGTTCGAAAATGACGCGCTTTGGTTGCTCGGGCGCGCGGCCGACGGCTCTATGCGCGATGCGATGAGTTTGACCGATCAGGCGATTGCCTTTGGTGAGGGTAAGGTGCTGGCCGCCGATGTGCGCGCCATGCTCGGTACGCTTGATCATGGGCAGGTCTATGGTGTGTTGCACGCTCTGCTGGAGGGTGATGCGCGCGCTTTGATTGAGGCTGTACGGCATCTGGCGGAGCAGGGGCCGGATTGGAATGGCGTACTGTCCGAGATTCTCAACGTACTGCACCGAGTAGCCATTGCCCAGGCGCTGCCCGAGGCCGTGGATAATGGTCAGGGAGATCGTGAGCGAGTGCTTGAACTGGCCAGGGTTCTGCCTAGCGAAGACGTGCAGTTTTATTATCAAATGGGTTTGATTGGGCGCCGCGATCTGCCGTTGTCGCCTGATCCGCGCAGCGGCTTCGAGATGGTGCTGTTGCGTATGTTGGCCTTCCGCCCGGCGGATACCCACGATGCGCCGAGGGTGGCGCTAAAGCCGCTGGGGATTAGTCAGGCCACTGCTGATCCTTCGACCAACCCAGTGGCCGGTGCGGCTATCGCTGCACCGGTCAGCGTACCTGTTGCGACTTCTCCTGCGCCGCAGCCAGCCGCTGTTGTAGAGGCGGTCGCTGTCACGCCTGTGGAGGTGCCTGAGGTTCCTGCCGCCGTCGTGCCGCAAGCGCAGGCAGAACCTAAGGTTGCCGAAGTGGTTGCGGCGCAACCGTCGTCGGTCGAAATTGCACCTGCACCTGCACCTGCACCTGCACCTGCACCTGCACCTGCCGCTGCTGTTGTTGATCTGCCTTGGGAAGAGCAGGCTCAGGCGCCGGTTGCTGAGGTGGCTGAGCCTGTCGCGACTATTGCTCCAGAAGTGATTGCTGAGACAGTGCAGCCCGTAGTGCTTGAGTCGCAGCCGGCCGAGTCTGTGCAGCTACCTGATGCGGATGACGATGAGCCGCCGCTGGGTGACTACGACTATGTCGAGATGGACGCCGAGTCGTTTGATTACGATTTTGATGCAGTAGAGCGCAGCGCATCTGCAGAGCCGGAAGTGTTGCCGGCGGCGCAGCCAGCGACCGGGCTGGCGGCTGACTGGCTGGAGTTGTTCCCGAAGCTCGGCTTGTCCGGGATGACCGGCAGCATCGGCGCCAACTGCACCCTGATCAGCGTTGAGGGCGATAACTGGTTGCTGCACCTGGACCCTGCGCATTCTGCGCTGTTCAACCCAACCCAGCAGCGGCGCCTGAATGATGCGCTCAATCAGTTTCACGGGCGCGAGCTCAAGGTATTGATCGAGCTGTGCAAGCCTGAGCAGGAGACGCCGGCGCAGGCAGCGGCGAGTAAGCGCGCCAATCGTCAGCGCGAGGCCGAGGCCTCGATCCATCAGGACCCGGTTATTCAACAAATGATTCAGCAGTTTGCTGCGGTTATCCGCGCAGACAGCATTGAACCCCTGGATACTTCCGTTAACCCCTAATTACCGAGGACTTAGACCATGATGAAAGGTGGCATGGCCGGCCTGATGAAGCAGGCTCAGCAAATGCAGGAAAAAATGCAGAAGATGCAGGAAGAGCTGGCAAACGCCGAAGTAACCGGTCAATCCGGTGCTGGGCTGGTCAGCGTGGTCATGACTGGCCGTCACGACGTCAAGCGTGTCAGCCTGGATGACAGCCTGATGCAGGAAGACAAGGAAATCCTTGAAGACCTGATCGCTGCAGCGGTAAACGATGCTGTACGCAAGGTCGAGCAGAACAGCCAGGACAAGATGTCCGGTATGACTGCCGGCATGCAGTTGCCACCAGGCTTCAAAATGCCGTTCTAAAAAGCATCAGGTCAGCGCACATGGCTGCGCTGCAAGCAGGTGTGGGTATCCTCAGCCCGCGCCTGCCTGAGCTTTGATCTGTCAGGGCCCAATAGCTCTGTTGGGTTTTGTTGGTAAGCGTTACTAGTCATCGAGTATTTCCCATGAGCTTCAGTCCGCTGATCCGCCACCTGATCGATTCCCTGCGCATTCTTCCCGGTGTTGGGCAAAAGACTGCTCAGCGTATGGCCTTGCAGATGCTTGAGCGGGATCGCTCCGGTGCCTTGCGCCTGGCCCAGGCGCTGACGCAGGCGATGGAAGGGGTCGGTCACTGCAAGCAGTGTCGTAGTCTGAGCGAGGACGAGGTGTGCCAGCTGTGTCTGGACCCGCGGCGTGACGACAGCCTGCTGTGTGTGGTTGAGGGGCCGATGGATGTGTATGCGGTCGAGCACACTGGGTTTCGCGGGCGCTACTTTGTGCTCAAGGGGCATTTGTCGCCGCTCGACGGTCTCGGCCCAGAAGCGATTGGTATTCCCGAGCTACTGGCGCGGATTGCTGCCGGCAGTTTCATCGAGGTGATTCTGGCCACCAACCCGACTGTAGAAGGCGAGGCCACCGCCCATTACATCGCTCAGCTGCTGGCGGGCAAAGGCCTGATTGCCTCGCGCATTGCTCACGGCATGCCGTTGGGTGGCGAGCTGGAGTTGGTTGACGGGGGCACCCTGGCGCATTCGATTGCCGGGCGCCGGCCCATCCAACTCTAGACTCGCGAGTTGTCGGCGGCTTGATCGCCCTGATGCATGGCGTAATCCCCTTCTTGTAAACCAAGCAAGCGCTTGGTAATTTCCCTGAAACCTCAGTGGGAATACCTCATGTCTGCCTTTCAGGAATATTTCGACGAATCCCATCAGCTGGTGCGTGATTCGGTCAGGCGCTTTGTCGAGCGCGAAATTCTGCCGCATATCAATGATTGGGAGGAGGCCGAGGAGTTTCCTCGCGAGCTCTATCTCAAGGCCGGTGCTGCGGGGATTCTCGGGATTGGCTATCCAGAGGCTTTTGGCGGCAGTCATGAAGGTGATGTCTTTGCCAAGGTCGCGGCCAGCGAGGAGTTGATGCGCTCAGGCTCTGGCGGTCTAGTGGCAGGCCTTGGCTCGCTGGATATTGGTTTGCCACCCGTAGTGAAGTGGGCCAAACCGGAGCTGCGCGAGCGCATTGTGCCGCAAGTGCTGGCCGGTGAAAAAATCATGGCCCTGGCGGTGACCGAGCCGTCCGGTGGCTCGGATGTGGCCAATCTGAAAACCCGCGCGGTGCGAGATGGCGACTTCTATCGCGTCAGCGGCAGCAAAACCTTTATCACCAGTGGCGTGCGTGCGGATTACTACACAGTTGCCGTGCGTACCGGCGGCGATGGTTATGGCGGCGTCAGCCTGCTGCTGGTAGAGAAGGGCACGCCTGGTTTTACCGTGGGGCGCAAGCTGAAGAAAATGGGCTGGTGGGCATCGGATACGGCAGAGTTGTTCTTTGACGACTGCAGGGTACCGGTAGGCAACTTGATCGGTGCCGAGAACATGGGCTTTGCCTGCATCATGGCGAATTTCCAGAGCGAGCGGCTATCGCTGGCGATCATGGCGAATATGACGGCGCAGTTGGCGCTTGAAGAAGCATTGAAATGGGCCAAAGAACGAGAAGCGTTCGGCAAGCCTATTGGCAAGTTCCAGGTGCTTAAGCATCGTCTGGCGGAAATGGCGACCCAGCTTGAAGTGTCGCGCGACTTTACCTATCGGCAAGCGGCGAAGATGGCGGCGGGTAAAAGCGTGATCAAGGAAATATCCATGGCCAAGAACTTTGCCACTGATATTGCTGATCGACTGACCTACGATGCGGTGCAGATCATGGGGGGCATGGGTTATATGCGCGAAAGCCTGGTGGAGCGGCTGTACCGCGATAACCGCATTCTGTCGATTGGTGGTGGCTCGCGTGAAATCATGAACGAAATCATCAGCAAGCAGATGGGCTTATGAAGTAGGCAGGTTTTCCAAACGTCAGATAAAACAAACCCCGCGAGCGCGGGGTTTGTTTTAAAGCAGGACAGGGGCTTAGGCCACCTGTACCTCTTCAGCTTGCATACCTTTCTGACCGCGAGCGGCCACGTAGGTAACAGTCTGGCCTTCTTTCAGGCTTTTGAAACCGTCGCTTTGGATGGCTTTAAAGTGAACGAAGAGGTCATCGCCGCCGTTAGTCGGGGTAATGAAGCCGAAGCCTTTCTCATCGTTGAACCATTTGACGGTGCCAGTTTCGCGATTTGCCATGGTGTGTCTCTTAAATCGATACGAAGTGCGGTGCCAGAGTGCTCATAGCACCTATGCGGTTTTGCTGATAACTACAAGTCAGCTCAGCCATAATAGGCCGTTTTTACGGGAAGTGTTGGGTTTAACGTTAATTATTCATATTTTTCTCTGCCCATACTCCGTAAAGGCCCTATTTACCTGGGCTGCAGGGCGGTTAAGTATCTGCTAAATGCTGTTGCCGGTAACGATTTATGGCCAGTTTTGCCTGCTGAAGCGGTAACTTGGCCCAAGTAAAACGCCCCGGCGCTCTTGAAAAGCGCCGGGGCGTTTGTGTTTCAGTCTGCTTTTCGCCGCGCTATGCCGAGCTGCGTAAGCGTGCCAGATCGCGCAGCGGTGGCGCGCCGAACAGGCGGCTGTATTCGCGGCTGAACTGCGAGGGGCTTTCATAGCCGACGCGGTAACTGGCTGAAGCTGCTTCCAGCCCCTCGCAGAGCATCAGGCGCCGCGCTTCCTGCAGGCGTAATTGCTTCTGGTACTGCAGTGGACTGAGAGCGGTGACGGCCTTGAAACGGTGATGCAGGGTTGAGGTGCTGAGGTTGACCTCGCGGGCCAGGTCCTCGATGCGCAGCGGCTGGTCGAAATGCAGGTTCAGCCATTCGATGGCGCGGCTGATGCGCTGGCCCTGGCTGTCGGCGATGGCGATTTCGTGCAGCCGGTGACCCTGCGGGCTGTGCAGTAGCCGGTAGAAAATCTCGCGCAGAGCCAACGGCGCAAGCATGGCGATATCGCGTGGGGTGTCCAGCAGACGCAGCAGGCGCAACACTGCGTCGAGCAATTGAGTATCCAGGCGATCCAGATACAGCGCCCGACGTGGGCCAGGATTAGGCACGCCGATGGGGCCGATGTCGGCGATCAGGCTGGTGATCAGCGCCGGATCAATCTCCAGGCGCAGGCTCAGGTAGGGCTGCTCGGGGGTTGCGCCGATTACCTGGCCGGTTACCGGCAGGGTGACGGAGGCCACCAGGTAGTTCAGCGGGTCATAGGTGTATTGCTCATCGCCAAGGCGCACATCCTTGCGGCCCTGGGCAATGATGCACAGGCAGGGCCGATACAGCGTCGGCACGGGCAGGCTGGGCTGGGTCGCACAGGCCAGGTCGAGGCCAGCAATTGCGCTGCCATGCAGGCCGTCCCCCGGGCATTGCCGCTGGATCAGGGCGGCCAACTCAGCCTGGCGCGGGGCCAGGGTGTCGTCGAGAGCTGAGAGGATTGTGGGTGATGTCATCGGCTAGCTCCTGCTGCTGGTTGCAGATTATCCCGGTTTTTCAGGCAAGTCTGCGTTGAAGATAAGGCGCTGCAGGATCAGGCAATAATTCGCCAGCATTAGGCAAAAGGCCAGGCTTTATGGGTTATCAGTGCAATATTGAGCTATTCATGGACTGCGTTCGGTAAGTCTTACCAAATTAACGGGTTGCAGCTTTAGGCAATTATTCGCCAGAAATCGTCTAACCCTGAATGCGCCATGTCACTGAATCTGTTGTTGTCGCGGCAACCCTTGCCGCTTACCAGCAGAGGATTCGGCCATGTTGAATATCCAAGACAAAGTCATTCTGATCACCGGCGCCAGCAGCGGTATCGGTGAGGCCTGCGCACGTTTGCTGGCCGAGAAGGGCGCGCGGATGTTGCTCGGCGCACGGCGTACCGAGCGCCTGGAGCAGTTGGTCAGCGAAATCCGCGAGGCAGGCGGTAACGCCGATTATCGTCGTCTGGACGTGACCAGCCAGGCCGACACTCAGGCGTTTGTCGACGCCGCCCTGGCGCAGCACGGCCGCATTGATGTGCTGATCAACAACGCCGGGGTTATGCCGCTGTCGCGCCTGGATGTGCTCAAGGTCGATGAGTGGAACCGCATGATCGACGTGAACATCCGTGGCGTGCTGCACGGCATCGCCGCGGCGTTACCGGTGATGCAGCGTCAGCGCAGCGGTCAGTTCGTCAATATCGCCTCCATTGGCGCCTACAGTGTGGTGCCGACCGGTGCGGTGTATTGCGCAACCAAATATGCGGTGCGCGCCATCTCCGAAGGTTTGCGCCAGGAAGTGGGCGGCGATATTCGCGTGACCCTGGTATCGCCGGGCGTGGTCGAGTCGGAGCTGGCCGAGAGCATTTCCGATGAGTCGAGCCGTGAAGCGATGAAGGCGTTTCGCAAGGTTGCCATCACCCCGGATGCGATTGCCCGTGCCATCGCCTATGCGGTCGAGCAGCCGGCGGATGTCGACGTCAGCGAGCTGATCGTGCGGCCGACTGCCAGTCCTTATTGAGTTTGCATGTCTGGAGAGCAAGCCGATGCTAAGTCATAGCGCAGTGCTGCATGCCAGGGCGGGACGCACCGAGCAGTTGGGGTTGTGTCTGCATGGTTTGGCTGAGTCCATGCAAATCATGCCCGGTTGCCTGGGGGTTGAGCTGCAGCAGCTGCCGGATGATGCGGTGCAGTGGCAGTTGCAGAGCCGTTGGCAATCGACAGCGGCGTTGCAGGGATTCTTCGCTGCGCCGCTGTTGCAGCAGACATTCGACCAGGCATTGCAGCAAGGCCTGCTGCAGCGCTTGCAGTGTGAGGCCGCTTGAACAGCAGAACGCCCCGGCACGCTAAGCGTATTGGGGCGTTTTGTTGTAACGCGGGTTACTTGAGGTTGGCTTTCAGCGCGGCGGCGGCTTGCTGCATGGCGCTTTGCGTGCCGGGGATCTGGCTGATCACGTTGAGCAAGCCGAAGTCATGGATCATGCCGTTGTAGCGCACGGCGGTGACGTTGACCCCAGCGGCGTCCAGCTTGCGTGCATAGGCTTCGCCTTCATCACGCAGCACGTCGAACTCGGCGGTTTGCACCAGGGCAGGCGGCAAGCCTTTCAGTTGTTCAACCGATGCCTGCAGCGGCGAGGCGTAGATTTCGGCGCGCTGTTTCGGGTCGCTGGTGTAGTTATCCCAGAACCACTGCATCAGGCTCTTGCTGAGGAAGTGACCGTCGGCGAACTGGTTATAGGAGGCGTTGTTGAAGTTGGCGTCGGTGACCGGCCACAGCAGCAGCTGGAATTTGATCGCCGGGGTGCCTTTGTCTTTGGCCATCAGGCTGACCACAGCGGCCATATTGCCGCCCACACTGTTGCCGGCCACTGCCAGGCGTTTGCCGTCGACACCAATCTGCGCGCCGTGCTGCGCCACCCATTGGGTTGCGGCGTAGGCCTGGTTGATTGCGGTCGGGTACTTGGCTTCGGGTGACGGGGTATAATCGACATACACCGCCGCAGCGCCGGAGCCCACCACCAGGTCACGGATCAGACGTTCGTGGGTCTGATAGTCACCGAGTACCCAGCCGCCACCGTGGAAGAACATAAAGACCGGCAGCGTGCCCTGGGCATCAGCCGGGCGCACAACTTTGAGCTGGATCGACTGGCCATCGATTTCGATGGTCTTGTCGGCCACTTTTATGCCCGATACATCGACCTTGACCCCAGCCTGCGCGCCGACCAATACGGCGCGGGCTTCTTTGGGCGTCATCTGTTCCAGCGGTGTGCCACCGCCAGCGGCTAGGGCATTGAGGAAATCTTGGGTATTGCGCTCCACCCCGGGGCTACCAGCGGCAAATGCGCTGTTGACGGCAAGGGCGAGTACGGCGATCGACAAACGGTGTTTGATGTTCATGTGCAGCCTCCTGGGGCGGGCCGCTGACTGGCAGCGGCCGGATGAGTGGCGGGTTAGTCGAGCAGCGTCAGGGTGACGTCGATATTGCCGCGGGTGGCGTTGGAGTACGGGCAGACGATGTGTGCACGCTCGATCAGGGTCTGCGCTTGCTCACGGTCCATGCCCGGCAGGCTGATGCGCAGTTCGACTTCGATGCCGAAACCGTTGGGGATCGCGCCGATCCCTACGACACCTTCAATCGAGGCGTCCGCAGGCATTGCCAGCTTGTCGCGGCCGGCGACGAACTTCATCGCGCCGATAAAGCAGGCCGAGTAGCCCGCTGCGAACAGCTGCTCGGGGTTAGTGCCCGCACCGCCTGCACCGCCAAGTTCTTTCGGGGTGGTCAGGGCGACGTCGAGTACGCCGTCGGAGGAGATGGCACGGCCGTCACGGCCGCCAGTGGCTTCTGCGTAGGCACGGTAAGCAATGGTTTGAATCGACATGGTGGTAATCCTCGGAGCTGTTTGGGGTGGTTTGTTTAAGGCGTTGCGGTGTCAGGTGGCGATTAACCTTCGTGGCTGATCAGCCAGTTTGGGTAAAGGCCTTTGCCATCTGCCTGGCTGTCGTCAGCCAGAACTGGGGCGGAAAGGGCGAGCAGGGCGGTGAAAGCGATCAGGATTTTCATAACGGTTCTCCACGACAGTCAGGTTGTTGGGTGAGTGAAGACAACTGCAGGTTTTCGCGGTCTTTTCGCGCTAATGTTTTGTGCGCTAATCAGTTCCATGGGGTGAACTCTAGTGCTCATTAATTTAGCGCGCAAGATATATTTCTGATCATTTAGCGATAAGCGCTGCTTTGTTCGGGCATAAGCGAGGATTGGCGGGCGATTGCGCGATTTTTTGAGCGTGGCGGCAGGGCGAAATTATTGTACGGAGCGGGGAAATGACGGGGGATACGTGACGCGATCTGTTTAACCAGACCGCTGGGGCGGGCGACAGGTCTGTCGCCCAGGTGCTTACACGGCTTGCTGCAGGCTGCTGCGTAGGGCGACCAGCTCAGCCTTGAGCGCGCCGAGCTCCGCAGCGGATTGCTGAGTGGCGGTAAGGATGCAGCCGGGGATGCGTTTGGCCTGTTCGCGCAGGTTGCGGCCCTTGTCGGTGAGGAACAGTTCGACCACACGCTCGTCGACACTGCTGCGGGTGCGCTTGAGCAGGCCTTCGGCTTCCAGGCGTTTGAGCAGCGGGGTGACGGAGCCGGGGTCGGTCAGCATACGGCTGCTGATATCGCCGACGGTGATGCCATCGCTTTCCCAGAGCACCATCATCGCCAGGTACTGCGGGTAGGTCAGGCCCAGCTCCTGCAGCAGCGGCTTGTAGACCTTGGTCAACAGCAGCGACGTCGAATACAGGGCAAAGCACAGCTGGTTATCGAGCAGCAGTTYGGCGCAAGGGTCTTGCGTGTTCATGGCATTCTCCAGCGGTATGGGACAGGTGCCGACAATTTATCGCGCCAACTACTGTTATGCCAATTGAATGCGCGCGGTATTCATCCCGCACAGACAAACGTTAGGCATAAAAAATGGCCGGGAGCCATTTTTAACGTCGCACAGCGACGGCCCGTAGGGTGGCTGCCAGGGATGGCAGGCATAAAAAAGCCCCAGACACCTGCGGCGCTGGGGCTTGAGCTGTTGCCGATTACTCCACGGCAGCCTGGGCTTTCTTGCTTGAGCCTTTCGGTGCAAAGCGCGCGGCCAGGCGCATGGAAGCGGTTACCAGGCGCTGATAGAAGGCCGGCCATAGGCGTTGCATGCCATCCAGGGCGTAGGCGTCCGGGCCGATCAGGATGCGCCGCTTGTTCGCCAGCGCGCCGTTGATGATTACCTGGGCGGCTTTCTCCGGCGTGGTGCGCAGCAACTGATCGTTGAACTGCTGACGCGCCTTGTCGGCATCCTGGCCGGTGACGTTGCTCAGGCTGGCATTCATCCGCGCGGTCTTGGCGATGTTGGTCTTGATCCCGCCAGGGTGCACGCAGCTGGCCGATACACCGCAATCGGCCATGTCCAGCTCCTGGCGCAGCGACTCGGTAAAGCCGCGCACGGCGAACTTGCTGGCGTTGTAGGCGCTCATGCCCGGCTGGGCGAATAGGCCGAAGACGCTGGAGACGTTGACGATATGGCCACTGCCCGAGGCCTTGATATGCGGCAGGAAGGCCTTGGTGCCGTTGACCACGCCCCAGAAGTTGATGTTCATAATCCACTCGTAGTCGGCGTAGTCATTGCCTTCCACGGTGCCGCCCTGGGCCACGCCAGCGTTGTTGAAGATCGCGTTGACCCGGCCGAACTCAGCCACCACCTGGTCCGCCCAGGCATGCACGGCTTCACGGTCGGCAACGTTGACCAGGGTTTCGCTGACCTGCACACCGAGCTTGCGCGCCTGGGCGGCGGTTTCTGCCAGGCCTTCGGCATTCACATCGGAGAGCGCCAGCTGGCAACCCTGACGAGCCAGGCCGAAAGCCAGGGCGCGGCCGATGCCGGAACCGGCGCCGGTGATGGCGGCTACCTTATTTTCAAACGACTTCATGCGCTGGCCTCCTGGGCAGTCAACTGGATAGCGCTGTTCTGCGCCGGGTGTGCCGCGTGTTTACGGCTGAAATGATAGGCCGCCGGGTCAAAGTTGCGCGTCAGCAGGCGAAAACGCCAGGTAAAGCCCGGCCATACCGTACAGTTGCGGCCGCTGACCGGGTGCAGGTACCAGCTGGTGCAGCCGCCGGCATTCCATACGGTGTTGCCCAGGCTGCCTTGCAGCTTGCCGTTGAATTTGTCCTGCACCGCCTGCTTGACCTCCAGGCTCTGCAATTCTTGCTCACCCACCAGTTTGAGCGCGCCCAGCACGTAATGGATCTGCGACTCGATCATATAGACCATCGAGTTGTGGCCCAGCCCGGTGTTCGGCCCCATCAGGAAGAACAGGTTGGGGAAGCCGGCGGTCAGGGTGCCTTTGTAGGCCTGTGGGCCTTCTGGCCAGGTATCGAGTAGGTCGACGCCGCCGCGACCAAACACCACGCCGCGCGGCAGCGGGTCGCTCGGGGTGAAACCGGTGCCGAAGATGATCGCGTCGATCTCGCGCTCTTTACCGTCCACGGTGCGGATGCTGCCGCTGCGGATTTCCTCGATGCCGTCGGTGATCAGGTCAACGTTGGGCTGGGTCAGCGCCGGGAAGTAATCGTTGGAGATCAGCACGCGTTTGCAGCCCATCAGATAATCCGGGGTGACCTTGGCGCGCAGGACCGGGTCCTTGATCTGCTTGTTGATGTACCACTTGCCGACTTTCTGCGCGATGGTCATCACCTTGGGCAGCATGGCAAAGCCGATCACCCGGCTTTCCAGCAGGGCGTAGATGGTGCCGCGCCAGAGCTTCTGCAGCAGCGGGAAACGCTTGAAGCGGTTGCGTTCACGCTCGCTGATAGCGCGGTCGGGCTTGGGCATGATCCACGGCGCGGTGCGCTGGTAGAGGTCTAGCTGGCTGACCTGCTTCTGGATCTGCGGCACGAACTGGATCGACGAGGCGCCGGTGCCGATCACCGCGATGCGCTTGCCGGTGAGGTCATAGCTGTGATCCCACTGCTGCGAGTGGAAGATCTTGCCGGTGAAATCGCCCAGGCCCTTGAGCGCCGGAATCGACGGGGTGGACAGCGCGCCCATGCCGGACACCACGAACTGCGCGGTGTAGCTGTTGCCAGCGCTGTCACTGATCTGCCACAGCTCCTGCTGCTCATCCCAGGCCAGGCGGGTGATTTCGGTGTTCAACTGGGTGTGGTTCTGCAGGCGGTACTTGGCCCAGCAGCTTTCCAGATAACCCTGGATCTCCGGCTGTTTGGCGAACATGCGCGTCCAGTTGGGGTTCTGCTCGAACGAAAAGGAATACAGATGCGATTGCACGTCACAGCCACAGCCCGGGTAATTGTTCACCCGCCAGGTGCCGCCGACGCCGGCTTCTTTCTCGAACAGCAGGAAGTCATGTTCGCCGGCCTGCTTCAGGCGGATGGCCATGCCCAGGCCGGAGAAGCCCGTACCGATAATGGCGACCTTGCAGTGGCGGGTGGCAGAAGGGGGTGAGACGGGTGCATTCATGGCCAAGCTCCTGTTATGTTTATTGCTGGCGTATACAGCTGTATACCAAGGTAGACAAATGTATACTCGCCAGCAAGCAGCATTCTCACAAGCCAACTTTTAGGTAGGGTTCGTCATGCAGGCAGATGCCAGCGCGCAGCAGCCAGCCGCAGAAAAAGCCAGCGAGGCCCCAGGCAAGACCCTGTTACTGGAGGCAGCGTTACGTCTCACCTCAACCAGCCGCAGCCTGAGCAATCTGGGCCTGCGCGAGCTGGCCCGTGAGGCGGGGCTAAACCCCAATACCTTCTATAGGCACTTCAAGGATGTCGATGACCTTGGGCTGACGGTGATCCGGCAGATCTCCACCCAGCTGCGCCAACCGCTGCGCGACCTGCGCCGTGAAGCCGCTGAGCGGGCCGTGCAGTCGACTCAGGCAAGCTCGCCGATGTTGTTTGGCATCGACTTGCAACGCGGTCGACGGGTGTGCCATGAAACCGTGCAGCTGTTCTTTGATTTCGTCGCGCAAAACCCCGAGGCCTTTATCATCGGCGTGCGCGAGCTGCATGGCGCCTCGGCCGTGCTGCGCGCGGCGCTGCAGGAGGTGATGGATGAGTTTGGCGCGGACATGGCCGAGGACATCATCGCCTTCAAGCTGCTGCCGGAAATGGTCAACCCAGCGGTGGTGCTGCAGGTGTCGAACCTGATCAGCCGCAACCTGTTCCAGCTGTCGCTGGACTATATCGGCCAACCCGAGCGGCAAGAGGCAATCTGTGCACTGGCCGAGGAGCAGATCGTTATGCTGTTTACCGGGGCCAGCGTGTTGCAGGGGCTAGGGCAGTTGAAATTGCCTGTGGAGTAGGTGCCTGTCGAACCCATAAAAAACCGGCCGAGGCCGGTTTTTTTATGGCTGGGCAACACTCAGTTGTTAAAGCCCAGACGCTGCCGCCAGCGCTGTTCCAGCGCCTTGCTGTCGTGGTCGAAGGGGTGGAAGCCGGGGCGGTAGTAGTCCAGGTACGGCAGGATCAGTTTGGTCAGGAAGCCGTTGCGTGGGCCGAACAGGGTTTTCAGGCCTTTGCCCCAGCTGCGCCAGTTGAACAGTTGGCCGTCTTTGCGCAGCAGGTGCAGCTGGAACCAGCCAATGACGCCGAAGAAGATCACGGTAGAGATCGCCATCATGCCGACGCGGGTGAAATAACCGCCGTAGACCTTCTGGTACACGTCGTAGCAGACTGCCTTGTGCTCGTTCTCTTCAATCGCGTGCCACATCCACAGCTGGTACAGCTTGGGGTCGTTCATCTGGGTGGTAAGGTCTTCACGCTGCAGCAATTGTTCGGCCATGGTCGCGGTGAAGTGCTCCAGGGCGCAGGTGGCGGCCAGGCGCTGCTTCTTGGTGGTGATCTTGGTGACCCACTCCAGTAGCACCTTGATGCGCAGCTCCAGCAACTCCAGGTCGATATTGTGCTCGGCGGCGTAGTCGTTATAGGCCGCGTGTTCCTTGGAGTGCATGGCTTCCTGGCCGATAAAGGCGCTGATGTCCTTTTTCAGCTGCGGCTCGCTTACCTGTTCGCGCACGGCGCGCACGCTGTCGACGAAGAACTTTTCGCCATAGGGAAACAGCGACGACAGGTTGTTCATGAAGTGGCTCATAAAGGGGTCGCCGGCAAACCAGAACTTCTGGCTTTCATCGAAGGTGAAGTCCATGCGACGCACGGGAAAGCTGGCGGTAGGGGTGCTGGTTTTGGCTGTCATAAGGGCGACTCCTCGGCATATTGGTCGCATTCGCGACCGCTCTTGTTATGGGGCTTGAGACGACAGGCTGGGCTGTCTTGGGCCGTGATTTATCTTTAGCCGAGGGCGTTTTGGGCGCGAGGTCATTCCTGGCCAGGGCGGCCGGAATTGCGCCAACTTATGGATAGTTGTCGGACAGTTGTTCAGGCCCAGGCACTTTAGGGGCGTGAGTTAGCAGCGAGAGGGTGGGCGTTGCGGAAATGCGATCTATGTCAGCACTGCATCGCGCCAGGGCGGCGCGAAGCAGTGCTGCTACGTGTGTTGGCCTCAGCGCTGCTGGCGCAGCTCGGCGACTTCGGCGCGCAGGGCGCGCAGTTCATCGAGCAGCAATTGCTCGGTGGGCGAAGGCGGCGCCAGTTTGGCTTCCTGTTCATGGGTGGTCTGCATGGCATTAACCACCACGGCGATAAACAGGTTGAGCATCATAAAGGTGGCAATCAGGATAAACGGCAGGAAATACATCCACGCCAGCGGGAATGTCTCCATCACCGGGCGCACGATGCCCATCGACCAGCTTTCCAGGGTCATCACCTGGAACAGGGTGTAGAGGCTGGCGCCGAGGCTGCCGAACCACTCGGGGAAGGCAGCGCCGAATAGCTGGGTGGCCATCACCGCCGCCACGTAGAACACCAGGCCGAGCAGCATGGCGATACTGCCCATGCCCGGCAGTGAGGACAGCAGCGCCTCGACCACCCGGCGCATATTCGGGTTGATCGAAATCAGCCGCAGCACGCGCAACACGCGCAGCGCACGCAGCACGGCGAATGGCCCGCTGGACGGCACCAGCGCCACGCCCACCACCAGGCAGTCGAATACTGCCCAGGGATCACGCAGCAGCCCCAGGCCGCGGGCGATAAAGCGCAGCGCCAGTTCCAGGATAAACACCGCGAGAATCAGTTGATCCAACATCAGCAGCAACTCGCCCCAATCGGCCATCAGCCCGGGGTAGGTCTGGATGCCGAGAATCGTCGCGTTGAGGATGATCAGGGCGGTGACCAGGCGGGTGACGGTTGTGCTTTCCATCAGCGCGCCGAGGCGCAGTCGCCAGTGGCTGGACGTCGGGGTTATGGGTAGTTGATTCATGGTCTGTGGGGTACTTGTGTAAGCGGTGGGCGAGTGAGTTCGCGAAGGTCAGCCTGGCCCGGACATGCAGCGCTGCCGTCAGGGCCTTGAGGCGGATTTATTGGTCGTTGAGGGCGAARCTGGTCAGCGCGAAGGTGGGGATGCCGCTGTCCTGCAGTTTCTGCGAGCCGCCCAGTTCGGGCAGATCGATGATCGCGGCGGCTTCGATGATGCTCGCGCCCATGCGCCGTACCAGTTGTGCGGCGGCCAGCAGGGTGCCGCCGGTGGCGATCAGGTCATCGAAAATCAGTACCTTGTCGCCTTCGCAGAGGCTGTCGGCGTGCACTTCCAGTTTGGCTTCGCCGTACTCGGTCTGGTAGCTCTCGCTCAGCACGTCGGCGGGCAGCTTGCCTTGCTTGCGAAACAGGATCAGCGGTTTGTTCAGCTCATAGGCGATGATCGAGCCGATCAGAAAACCGCGCGCATCCATGGCGCCGATATGGCTGAAATCCGCTTCGACGTAACGCTGGATAAAGCTGTCGGCGACCATGCGCAGGGCACGCGGCGACTGGAACAGCGGGGTGATGTCGCGAAAGATCACCCCCGGCTTGGGGAAGTCCACCACCGGGCGGATCAGGGTTTTGATGCTGAATTCGTCGAAGATCATCGGCTAGGTCCTGCGCTGTGCGGGTCGATCAGCCCTCAAGGTTGCCGCCGGCCAATGCGCACAGCTCGATGGGATCGAGGATATGCACTTCCTTGCCTTCGGCTTCGAGCAGCTTGTTCTGTTGGAAGCGGGTAAATACCCGCGATACGGTCTCCACCGCAAGGCCCAAATAGTTACCAATTTCGTTGCGTGACATGGCCAGGCGGAACTGATTGGCCGAGAAACCGCGGGCGCGGAAGCGCGCCGAGAGGTTGACCAGGAAGGTGGCGATGCGTTCGTCGGCGGTTTTTTTCGACAGCAGCAGCATCATCTGCTGATCGTCGCGGATCTCGCGGCTCATGATGCGCATCAGCTGGCGGCGCAGCTGCGGCAGTTGCACCGACAACTCGTCGAGGCGCTCGAAGGGGATTTCACACACCGAGGTGGTTTCCAATGCCATGGCGGACACCGGGTACGCTTCGCTGTCCATGCCGGACAGACCGACCAGTTCGCTGGGCAGGTGGAAGCCGGTGATTTGCTCATCACCGCTGTCGCTCAGGCTGAAGGTTTTCAGCGCGCCGGAGCGCACCGCAAATACTGAATTGAAGGCATCGCCCTGGCGGAACAGGAATTCGCCCTTTTTCAGCGGGCGGCCGCGTTTGACGATTTCGTCGAGCGCGTCCATGTCTTCCAGGTTGAGGGACAGCGGCAGGCACAAGCTCGCCAGGCTGCAATCCTTGCAATGGGCTTGGTGTGGGGTATGCAACTTGATGCTTTCGGACATCGCTGGCGATCCTGAGGGTAAACACACAATAGCCGTAAGGTTACAGCAGGGCGCAGGGTAGGGCCACCAAGACACAAGTCTGATCGAATGTTCAAGTTTTAGCGGGTGCGGCCGATAAACCAGGCGGCTTTGAATATCTGCAAGGAGCATTCGTATGCGTCTGGAATCGACCCACTTGAGTACCCGCATGAACCTGGCGCTGGAGCGTAAGAGCGCTGCGAGCGAAGGCGTTGTGGCAAGCAACGAGGCGGATCAGCAGGCGCTGCGCGACAGCCTGCGGGTGAGCCTGTCGGAGCTGGGCAAGGCCCGCTCCGCCGCGGCAGAGAAGAACCGCGACATTGATGAGAGCAGCCTGCCGGATGTGCTCAAGGATATTCTCAAGATGATCCGCGAACTCAAGGCGCAGATCGAGGCGAAGAAAGCCGAGCTGAAAGAGGTCATGCAGGACCAGAGCCTCAACCCCGAGGCCAAGCGCATAAAGATCGAAGCGCTGCAGGGCGAGCTGGCTTCACTGCAGGGCGCGTTGAGCAGCGCCAACGCGACGCTGATCAAGACCATGCGTGAGCAGAACCTGAGCGACCAGCAGATGCAGGAAGTAGCCACCCTGATTATGAAATGACCTCGGCTCGTATCCTGACAGCCTGCTAGATCACCCGGGAAAAACGCTGCTGGTTTAGCTCGCTGAGGTAGCGATCAAACAGCATGCACAGTGAGCGCACCAGCAGGCGCCCCGCGGGCCGCACTTCGATGCCCTGAGCATTCAACTCTATCAGCCCATCACTGGCCATCTGCTGCAGTTGCGGCCAGACCTCGGCAAAGTAACTGCGAAAATCGATGGCATAGGCCTGTTCGATATCGGCAAAACGCAGCTGAAAATGACAGATCAATTGCTGGATTACCGCTCGCCGCAGCTGGTCGTCGGCATCGCAGTGCAGGCCGCGCAGGGTGGCCAGTTCGCTGTGGCCGAGGCTGTCCTGGTATTTACTCAGGTCGCTGTTGTTCTGGCAGTACAGCTCGCCAATCTGGCTGATCGATGACACCCCCAGACCGATCAGGTCGCAATGGCCATGGGTGGTGTAGCCCTGGAAGTTGCGTTGCAGGCTGCCATCTTCCTGGGCGCTGGCCAGTTCGTCGTCGGGCAGGGCGAAGTGATCCATGCCGATATAGCGGTAACCGGCGGCGCTCAGTTGCTCAATGCTGGCCTGCAGCATGGCCAGCTTGTCGCCTGGGCTGGGCAGGTCGCTGGTGTTGATCCGCCGCTGCGGCATAAAGCGTTCCGGCAGGTGGGCGTAGTTGAACAGCGACAGACGATCGGGCTGCAGGGCAATCACTTCGGCCACAGTGCGGGCGAAACGCTCCGGGGTTTGCAGCGGCAGGCCGTAGATCAGGTCGATGTTTACCGAACGGAACTGCAGGGTGCGCGCGGCTTCGACGATGGCGCGGGTTTCTTCCAGGGTTTGCAGGCGATTGACCGCCCGCTGCACGGCCGGGTCGAGGTCCTGCACCCCCAGACTGACGCGGTTGAAACCCAGCTCGCGGAGCAGGCCCATGGTCGACCAGTCGGCTTCGCGCGGGTCGATCTCGATGCTGTAATCGCCGCTGTCGTCATCCAGCAGGTTGAAATGCTGGCGCAGGTTGCTCATGAGGTGGCGCAGTTCATCGTGGCTGAGAAAGGTCGGGGTGCCGCCGCCGAAGTGCAGCTGTTCGACCTTCTGCTGCGGGTCGAGGTGACGGCTGATGATCTCGATTTCGCGCTCGAGTTTGTCCAGATAGGGCTGGGCGCGGCCGCGATCCTTGGTGATCACCTTGTTGCAGGCGCAGTAGTAGCAGATGTGCGCGCAGAACGGGATGTGCACATACAGCGACAGCGGCCGCAGGGCTTTGCGGCTGTCGCGCAGGGCGTGCAGCAGGTCGAACTGGCTGATGCGCTCATGGAACTGCACGGCGGTCGGGTAGGAGGTGTAACGCGGGCCGGCCTGGTCGTAGCGACGGATCATGGTGCTGTCCCACTGGATGGCGTTGAGCATGCGGGTATTCCCGGTTTGGCTTTCAATACCGGGGAGTCTAAGAGCGCTGCGCCTGGGGTGTTTTGACCTGTATCAAGCGGCCTGCTAGTGGCCCATCAGCCAGTGCTGGTGCGGGCCGGGCATTGTCCATAGGCCGAAGAGGATTACCAGAATACCGCCGGCCATGCGCACGCCTTGTCTGCGTAGCAGGGCGGTCAAACGTTCGGCGGCCATGCCGGTGGCCAGCAGCACCGGCAGGGTGCCGAGGCCGAAGGCCAACATCAGCGCCGCGCTGCTCAATGCATTGCCCTGGCTCGCGGCCCACAGCAGGGTGCTGTAGACCAGGCCGCAGGGCAGCCAGCCCCACAGGCTGCCGAGCACCAGGGCACGCGGCAGGCTGGTGACCGGCATAAAGCGGCGGGTTAGCGGTTGGATATGTCGCCAAAGGCCACGACCGAGGGCTTCGATACGGGTCAGTCCGCTCCACCAGCCGGCCAGGTACAGCCCCATGGCAATCAGCAACAGCGCTGCAATCACGCGCAGGCCCATGACCAAAGGGCTGTTGGCTACTGCCCAGCCGGCCAGGCCGAGCAGTAGGCCGGCCAGGCTGTAACTGAAAATACGCCCCAGGTTATAGGCCAGCAGCAGTTGAAAGCGCTGTGCGCGCCGCTCGGGTGGGATGGCCAGGGTCAGTGCGCCCATCAGGCCGCCACACATACCCAGGCAGTGGCCGCCGCCGAGCAGGCCGAGAATCAGCGCCGAAATCAGCAGCGGCAGTAGCTCAAGCACCGGGCTTGTCCTGTGGCTTCTGTTCGGTCTCGGGGTCGTCGAGCTGCTGCACCTGGTTTACGGCGGCAGTGTGTTTGGGGTCTTCGTCGTCGAACAGGATGCTGTGGGCCGGGCCGTCGAGGTCGTCGTACTGGCCGCTGTCCACCGCCCAGAAGAACAGCCAGATGGCAAAGGCCACCAGGGCGATGGCAACCGGGATCAGGATATAGAGGGCGGGCATGGCTTAGTGGCTCCGGCGCAAGAGTTGTCGCAGATCGAGGCTGGCAACTGGGAAGAGTCTGTCCGGGCTGCGACCGGTCAGTGCGACGAAGGCAAACAGAGCATTAAGGAAAAGCATGATCAGGGTGTCCGGCAGGCTGTCAGTAAACAGACTGCTGAGCGTGGTCTGCTGGCTGATCAGCGCGGTAGCAACGTGGTAGGCCATAAACAGCTGCAGACTGAACAGCACCACGGCCAGTAAGCGCACCCACCCGGCAACCTTGCCAGTCATGTTGTTTTGCATAGGACCTCGCCGGGCGTATTAGTGGACTGTTTGACTTGTGGATGTCGCTTTTTACATCCACCGGAGCAACGTTGTGGTGGATCGGTGAAGCGTGATCCACCCTACGTGCGAGTCAGGCGCAGGGCGTTGACCACCACCAGCAGTGAACTGACTGACATGCCCAGCGCCGCCCAGATCGGCGTGATCCAGCCAATGGCGGCGAAGGGTAGCACCAGGCCATTGTACAGGCTGGCCCAGGTCAGATTCTCGATGATGATGCGCCGGGTTCGTTGCGCCATGTGTAGCGCCTGCACCAGGCTGCTCAATCGGTTGGACAGCAGTACGGCATCGGCGCTGGTTTTTGCCAGGTCGGTGGCGCTGCCCATGGCCACGCTGATATCGGCGGCGGCCAATACCGGCACATCGTTAACCCCGTCACCGAGCATCAGCACCCGGCGGCCCTGGCTGTGCAATTGTTTCAGCACATCCAGCTTGGCATCCGGAGTGAGGCCGCCACGGGCGTCAATGATGCCCAGTTGGCGCGCCACTTCGCCGACCATCGGCGAGCTGTCACCGGACAGCAGCAGGATCTGCCAGCCCTTGGCCTTGGCCATGTCGATCAGTTGCGGTGCGTCTTCGCGCAGGCGGTCATTCAATACGAACCAGGCCAGCGGCCCTTGCTCATCACCCAGCAGCAGCCATTGGCCGTGTTCGCCGCTAATCGCAGGGGCGGGCTGAGTACTGAGTGCGCAGACAAAATTGGCCTCGCCGATACGCAGCCGCCGCCCGCCGACATACCCTTGCAGGCCCAGGCCTGGATGGCTGTCGACTGCTTCGGCGGCTTCAGGGGCCTGGCCGAAGGCGCGGGCAATCGGGTGTTCGGAGCGGTTTTCCAGGGCGGCGGCTAGGGCCAGACAGTTGTCGGCATCCAGATCGCGCAGGGGGTGGATGGCGCTAAGGGTCAGGCGGCCTTCGGTAAGGGTGCCGGTCTTGTCCAGCACCAGGGTGTCGATCTGGTTCAGGCCTTCCAATACATGGCCACGGGTCAGCAACATGCCTAGTTTGTGCAGCGAGCCAGTGGCGGCGGTGAGCGCTGTGGGTGTAGCCAACGCCAGGGCGCACGGGCAGGTGGCGWCCAGCAGGGCCAGGACGATCCAGAATGCGCGCGAGGGATCRAGCTGCCACCAGACCAGGCCGACGATGGCCGCTACCACCAGCACGATTAGCAGGAACCACTGCGCAACCCGGTCGGCCAGTACCGCCAGGCGCGGCTTGTCGCTCTGCGCGCGCTCCAGCAGGCGGACGATGGCCGACAGGCGCGTGGCATCACCAAGCGCCTGTACTTCAACCTGCAACGGTCCTTCGACATTCAGGGTGCCGGCAGTAACGCTGTCGCCAACGTTACGCGCCTGTGGCAGGTACTCGCCGGTGAGCACGGACTCATCCACGCTCGACTGACCCTGAACAATCCGCCCGTCAGCGGGCAGCAGAGCGCCAGGCGGTACTAGCACCTGATCGCCGACGCGCAATTCGCTCAGCAAAATGCGCTGGCTCTGGCCATCGGCAGCCAGGCGCAGGCAGGAGGCCGGCAGCAGATTGACCAGCTGCGAGGTGGCGGCGGCTGTGCGTTCGCGGGCGCGGCGCTCCAGATAGCGGCCGGCCAACAGAAACAGGGCAAACATGCCCACGGCATCGAAATACAGTTCGCCCTGGCCGGTGACGGTTGACCAGATGCCGGCGATGTAGGCACCGCCAATCGCCAGCGAGACCGACACATCCATGGTCAGGTGGCGGGTACGCAGGTCGCGCAGCGCGCCACGGAAGAACTGACCGCAGCAGTAGAAGACTATCGGCGTGGTGAGAAACAGGCTGACCCAGCGCAGGATCTTGTCCAGCTCGGGGCTGAGGTCGATATTGAATTCCGGCCAGGTAGCCATGGTCGCCATCATCACCTGCATCCACAGCATGCCGGCCACCCCCAGTTCGCGCATGGCGCGGCGGTTCTCACGCTGCAGCTGTTCGGCGGCGGCATCGGCCTGCCAGGGATGGGCGGCGTAGCCGATCTTGCGCAGGGCTTTGAGCAGGCTGCTGAGCGGCAGTTGGCTGTCGGCCCAGCGCACCTGCAGGCGGTGGTTGGACAGGTTGAGGTGCGCCTCGCTAACGCCGGGCAGGGTGCGCAGGTGCTTTTCAATCAGCCAGCCACAGGCCGCGCAGCTGATGCCTTCGATCAACAGGCAGGTTTCGCTGAGTTCGCCGTTATGCTCGACAAAAGGCTGCTGCACGTCGCTGCGGTCATACAACGCCAGCTCATCGGGCAGCGCCTGGGGCAGGCTCTGCGGGTTGGCGGCGCTTTCGCTGCGGTGTTTGTAATAGTGCTCCAGGCCGCCGCTGACAATGGCTTCGGCCACTGCCTGACAGCCCGGGCAGCACATCTCGCGGGTTGCGCCCAGTACCTGGGCCTGGAAACGGCTGCCGGCGGGAACCGGCAGACCACAGTGATAGCAGGGAGTCGGGCTGGCCATCGGTGCGCTTATTGAGCATCCCCGAGAAGGATGTTCTGCCCGCTTTGCACGTTCTCTTCTTCGAACAGACGCCAGTCCTTGCCGCCTTCCTGGCCGATTAGTTCGACAAAGCGCCGGCCTTGCACGGCGTCGATCATCTGTCCGCTGTAACTGCCATCGGCCTGCGGCTGCAGAATCACCCGGCGGTCGCGCTCGGGTTGGGTCGGCGAGATCAGGTTGAGCACCAATTGCTGCGGCCGGCTGTTGCCGCTCAGTTGCAGGGTGGCGGTGCCGTTGTCATCGTTGAGCAGCAGGCTGGCGTGCAGCTTGAGGCGAATGGCGTGGTTTTCCCGCTCCAGGGACTGGTTGATGCCTTTGCCGACGTCGTAATAGTCATCGGAAATCAGCCCCGGCGGGTTCTTCGTGGCGATGGTCAGCAGGGTCAGCCCCTGGACCACTGAATAGGCCAGCAGGCCAATCAGGAACCAGGGCCAGAATTGCTTGTACCAGGGCTTGATGATTTCGGCGTTCTTTTCAGCTATGGGTTCAGGCATGGGCTTCTCTAATCAGCGTACGCTGGGGCCGATAAAGCGGCTGGCGGCGTCGGTTTTGATGCTTGGGTCATCCACCGAGTGCAGGTGGAAGGTGATTTCATTGGTGCTCGAAGGTAGTTTTTCCGGCTCGATGGACAGTTCAACCGGCAGCGACAGCACCTCGCCAGCGATTGCCCTGATCTCGCGCTTGCCTTCGTACACCAGGCCTTCAAGGCCGTCAGCTTCGATCAGATAAGTGACCTCGTGCTGGGCCTTGTTCATGATCTTCAGGGTGTAGACGTTCTCGATCCGGCCTTCTTCGTTTTCGCGGTAGAGCACGCGGTCTTTCAGCACATCCAGCTCCACCAGCGAGCGGTCGGCGATGGCCCAGGCGAACACGCAGAACATGGCCAGCAGGGCGATGGCGTAACCGATCAGGCGCGGGCGCACCAGGTGGGTTTTCTGCCCGGAAAGATTGTGTTCGGTGGTGTAGCTGATCAGCCCTTTCGGGTAGTTCATCTTCTCCATGATGCTGTCGCAGGCATCGACGCAGGCCGCGCAGCCGATGCATTCGATCTGCAGGCCGTCGCGGATGTCGATGCCGGTAGGGCAGACGTGCACGCACATCTTGCAGTCGATGCAGTCGCCCAGGCCTTCAGCCTTGTAGTCGGCATCGCGTTTGCGCGGGCCACGGTGTTCGCCGCGGCGCGGATCGTAGGAGACGATCAGGGTGTCCTGGTCGAACATCACGCTCTGGAAGCGCGCATAGGGGCACATGTAGATGCACACCTGCTCGCGCAGGTAGCCGGCGTTGCCGTAGGTGGCGAGGGTGAAGAAACCGACCCAGAACAGCGCCCAGCCGCCGGCTTGCAGGGTGAACAGCTCGGGAATCAATTCGCGGATTGGCGTGAAGTAGCCGACGAAGGTAATCGCGGTAACCAGCGACACGCCGACCCAGATGCCGTGCTTGGCCAGCTTGCGCAGAAATTTCTGCGTGGTCATCGGCGCCTTGTCGAGCTTCATGCGCTGGTTGCGATCACCTTCGGTGACCTTTTCCGCCCACATAAATACCCAAGTGAACACGCTTTGCGGACAGGTGTAGCCGCACCACACGCGGCCAGCGAACACGGTGATAAAGAACAGGCCGAAGGCGGCGATGATCAACAGCGCCGAGAGCAGGACGAAATCCTGCGGCCAGTAGGTGGAGCCGAAGATATAGAACTTGCGCTCCGGCAGGTTCCACCAGACGGCCTGACGGCCATTCCAGGTCAACCATACGGTGCCGAAGTACAACAGAAAGAGGGCTGCGCCACCGAGCATGCGCAAGTTGCGGAAGATACCGGTGAAGGAGCGGGTGTAGATTTTTTCGCGGTTGGCGTACAGGTCAACAACTTCGACCTTGGCCGGGGCAGGGGTGACGTCTTTAACTGGAATCTGTGCACTCATCAGTTCGTACCACGGCGGTTGATTGGCTGCCCTGGTCGATACGTGCCGGCCGGGGTCATACGGGCTCTTGCGCTATGGTACGCCTGACGATTGCCTGGCAGGTGCGACCTGCGGTCGCGCCTGCCAGGCAGGAGAATTACTTCTCGGTTTTTGCTTGCGACAGGCTGTACACGTAAGCCGCCAGCAGATGCACCTTATCGTTGCCCAGGAAGTCCGCCTGGGCTGGCATCTTGCCGTTACGGCCGTAGCGCAGAGTTTGTTGTACCTGAGCAAAACTGGAGCCGTAGAGCCAGGTTTTGTCGGTCAGGTTGGGTGCGCCCATGGCCTGTTGGCCCTTACCTTCAGCGCCATGACAGACTGCACAAGTAGTGGCGAAGATGTCTTGACCTGCGGCAAGGTCAACCGCGATACCTTCCGGGTTTTTCAAACCGGACAGGCTGCGGATGTAGCCAGCCACGTTGCGGATACCTTCCTCGCCCAGTGCATCCAGTTGTGCAGGCATCATGCCCTGACGACCGGCCATGATGGTGGTCTTGATGGTTTCCGGCTCGCCGCCATACAGCCAATCGTTGTCGGTCAGGTTGGGGAAGCCATAAGCGCCCTTGGCGTCGGAGCCGTGGCAGACCGAGCAGTTGGAGGCAAACAGGCGGCCGCCCATTTTCAGCGCTTGCTCGTCCTGGGCCACTTGCTCAATCGGCATGGCGGCATATTTGGCGAAGATCGGGCCGTACTGGCCTTCAGCCTTGGCCATTTCCTTTTCCCACTGGTGCACGCCGGTCCAGCCTGCGTTGCGCTCTACACCACCGGCAATTTGGATATTGGTGGCGAAGGGCGTCTTGGCCTCGGTGTCGAGGTAGTCGTAGCCCGGCAGCAGACCTTTCCAGTTACCCAGGCCCGGATAGAGCGCCAGGTAGCCGAGGGCAAAGATGATGGTGCCGACAAACAGCATGAACCACCACTTGGGCAGCGGGTTGTCGAACTCTTCGATACCGTCGAACTCATGCCCGACGGTTTCTTCGGTGGTTTCTTCGCGCTGGCCCTTGCGGGTGCCGAAGATCAGCCAGGTCAGGGCAAAGATGGTGCCCAGAGACAGAATGGTTACGTACCAACTCCAGAACGTGGTCATTGGTTATTGCTCCTGGAAGATTGCTCGTCACGCTCATTGGGTTTGGGATCGTCGGCGAAGGGCAGGTTGGCGGCCTCGTCGAAGCTGGATTTACGCTTGCTGCTGTAGGCCCAGAGCACCACGCCAATAAAGGCGATGAACACCACTGCTGTGCCGATGCCGCGAATCATCCCGATATCCATGTGCGTTACCGTTTGTTCTTGATGGATGTGCCGAGAACCTGCAGGTACGCAACGATCGCGTCCATTTCGGTCTTGCCTTTTACTGCGTCCTTGGCCCCTGCGATGTCTTCATCGGTGTAGGGAATGCCAAAGCCACGCATGACTTCCATCTTCTTGGCGGTGTCCTTGCCGTCGAGCTTGTGCTCAACCAGCCAGGGGTATGCCGGCATCTTCGACTCAGGCACGACGTTGCGCGGGTTGTACAGGTGCGCACGCTGCCATTCATCCGAGTAACGACCGCCAACGCGAGCCAGGTCCGGACCGGTACGCTTGGAACCCCACAGGAACGGGTGGTCCCAGACGCTTTCACCGGCTACCGAGTAGTGGCCGTAACGCTCGGTTTCAGCACGGAACGGACGGATCATCTGCGAGTGGCAGCCGACACAGCCGTTGGCGATGTACACATCGCGGCCTTCCAGTTCCAGCGCGGTGTAAGGCTTGAGGCCTTCCACCGGCTCGTTGGTAACGTCCTGGAAAAACAGCGGAACGATTTGAGTCAGGCCGCCGACGCTGACGGCCAGAACCATCAGCAGCGCCATCAGGCCAATATTCTTCTCAATGATTTCGTGTTTCATCAGTGCGCTACTCCAGCAGGAATCTGTGCAGCGGCTTCGTACTCAGAAGCCTTGGCGGCACGCACGGTGCGGTAGGTGTTGTAAGCCATCAGCAGCATGCCAGCGACGAAGAACGCGCCACCAATCATGCGCACCACGTAACCCGGGTGGCTGGCTTCCAGCGCTTCAACGAAGGAGTAGGTGAGGGTGCCGTCTTCGTTGACTGCACGCCACATCAGACCCTGGGTGATGCCGTTGACCCACATCGAGGCGATGTACAGCACGGTGCCGATGGTGGCCAGCCAGAAGTGCGCGTTGATCAGGCCAACGCTGTGCATCTGTGGACGACCGAAGACCTTCGGAATCAGGTGGTACAGGGCGCCGATGGAGATCATCGCTACCCAGCCGAGTGCGCCGGCGTGTACGTGGCCGATGGTCCAGTCGGTGTAGTGGGACAGGGCGTTGACGGTCTTGATCGCCATCATCGGACCTTCGAAGGTCGACATGCCGTAGAACGCCAGCGATACCACGAGGAAGCGCAGGATTGGGTCGGTGCGCAGCTTATGCCAGGCGCCCGACAGGCTCATCATGCCGTTGATCATGCCGCCCCAGCTTGGTGCCAGGAGGATGATCGACATCGCCATACCGAGGGACTGTGCCCAATCCGGCAGTGCGGTGTAGTGCAGGTGGTGCGGACCGGCCCAGATGTACAGGGTGATCAGCGCCCAGAAGTGCACGATGGACAGGCGATAGGAGTAGATCGGACGCTCGGCCTGCTTGGGTACGAAGTAGTACATCATCCCCAGGAAACCGGTGGTCAGGAAGAAGCCCACGGCGTTGTGGCCGTACCACCACTGAATCATCGCGTCAGTCGCACCGGCGTACGCCGAGTAGGACTTGAACAGGCTGACCGGAACGGCCGCGCTGTTGACGATGTGCAGCATCGCGGTAACCAGAATGAAGGCACCGTAGAACCAGTTGCCGACATAGATGTGCTTGGTCTGGCGCTTGACGATGGTGCCGAAGAACACCACCGCATAGGCGATCCAGACGATACCCAGGAGGATATCGATAGGCCACTCGAGCTCGGCGTATTCCTTGGAACCGGTGAAACCCATTGGCAGGGTGATCACCGCAGCGACGATCACGGCTTGCCAGCCCCAGAATACGAATGCGGCAAGGCCATCGGAGATCAGGCGTACCTGGCTGGTGCGTTGCACCACATAGAACGAGGTTGCCATCAGCGCGCAGCCGCCGAAGGCGAAGATCACCGCGTTGGTGTGCAGCGGACGCAGACGGCCGAAGCTCGTCCATTCCATACCCAGGTTGAGTTCAGGCCACACCAGTTGCGCGGCGATGAAAACACCCAGGCTCATGCCAATGACTCCCCAAATCACCGTCATTACGGCGAACTGGCGAACCACCTTGTAGTTATAAGCAGTCGGACTGATTGCTGTGCTCATTATGGGTTCCACGGTTAATGGATTTTTTAGGGGCAAAAATCGGCGGCAAGTATGGAGAAAGCAGGTGCTCATTGCAACGACACAAGCCGGCGCGATAAGGCTTTCAGGGCTGTTGGCAAGCATGCATGGCCGCTTATGCAGGGCATTGCCGCGAGCATAAAACGCCTTAAACAGGCGTAGCGCAAAGATGGGAATCGCCTTGGAGTTATGACAGGTGGCGACTGTCGACAAGATTAGCTCAAGTCAAAGGGCGCGCATGCACTTGGTCGGAAGGGTGCGACCTTGGGTCGCATGGCTCGGACGGTTGTCCGGGCGCGGGAGAGGCTTGCTTGAGTGGCTGGCGACCTGAGATCGCCAGCCGGGTGCTGCGGTTTTAGCGATTACTGTGCGGCGGTGTTCTGTTGTTTTTGGCTCAGGCTCAGGACATAAGCGGCCAGCAGATGCACCTTGTCGTTGCCCAGATACTGCTCTTGCGCGGGCATCTGGCCGTTGCGGCCGTGACGGATGGTCTGTTGCAACTGCACCAGGCTGCTGCCGTAGATCCAGCCAGCCGGGCTGGTCAGGTCGGGCGCACCAAGCATGGCCATGCCTTTGCCTTCTGCACCGTGGCAGGCCAGGCAGTTGGCGGCATAGATGGCGGCGCCTTTTTCCAGATCGACGCTCTTGTCGGCTGGCAGCGGCAGGCTGGCCAGATCCTTGCGCACATAAGCGGCAACCTGTTGCACGCCGTCTTCACCAATGATCGCCGCCCAGGCCGGCATGGCGCCCATACGGCCATTGAGGATGCTGGTCTTGATCACATTAGGCTCGCCGCCCCAGCGCCAGTGACTGTCGGTGAGGTTAGGGAAGCCCACTGCGCCCTTGGCGTCGGAGCCGTGGCACACCGAGCAATAGGTGGCAAACATGCGCCCGCCCATTTTCATCGCTTGCTCGTCTTTGGCGACTTCTTCCAGGGGCATGGCCGCGTATTTGGCGAAGATCGGCCCATACAACTCGTCAGCCTTGTCGACTTCACGCTGCCATTGCTTGACCTGGGTCCAGCCGTCTGCATAACCCGGCAGTACGCCTTTCCAGTTGCCTAAGCCTGGGTACAGCGCCAGGTAGGCAATAGAGAAGACGATGGTGCCGATAAACAGCATGAACCACCACTTGGGCAGTGGGTTGTCATATTCCTCGATGCCGTCGAAGGAATGACCCATGGTCTGCTCGGTGGGGTTCTTGTGCACTTCGCTTTTGCGGGTGGCGAAAATCAGCCAGAACAGGGCGAGCAGGGTGCCGACGGTCAGCACTGTGATGTACCAGCTCCAGAACGTGCTCATGGGGTGTTGCTCCTCGGTGCAGCCAGCTTGGGTTCATCGGCAAAGGGCAGAAGGGCGGCCTCATCGAACGCCGGGCGGCGCTTGCCGCTGTAAGCCCACAGGGTGACGCAGACAAAGGACAGCAGAACCAGTGCCGTGCCGATGCCACGAAGCATGCCGATATCAATCAGTTCAAATGTCATGGCGCTTACCTTTTGTTCTTCACGGCAATGCCGAGCACTTGCAGGTAGGCGACCATGGCGTCCATCTCGCTTTTGCCTTTGACGGCAGCCGACGCACCGGCGATGTCTTCGTCGCTGTACGGCACGCCGAGAAAGCGCAGGGCCTGCATCTTCTTGGCGGTGTCCTGGCCATCCAGGGTGCTTTCCACCAGCCAGGGGTAGGCCGGCATCTTCGACTCCGGCACCACGTTGCGCGGGTTGTACAGGTGCGCGCGGTGCCATTCATCCGAGTAGCGTCCGCCGACGCGCGCCAGGTCCGGTCCGGTGCGCTTGGAGCCCCAGAGGAAGGGGTGGTCGTAGACGCTTTCGCCTGCCACCGAATAGTGGCCATAACGCTCGGTTTCGGCGCGGAACGGACGGATCATCTGCGAATGACAGCCAACGCAGCCCTCGCGGATATAGATGTCGCGGCCTTCCAGTTGCAGCGCGGTGTAGGGCTTTAGGCCTGCCACCGGCTCATTGGTAACGTCCTGAAAGAACAGCGGAACGATCTGTGTCAGGCCGCCGATACTCACGGCCAGGACCATCATCAGCGCCATCAGGCCGATATTCTTCTCGAGTATTTCGTGTCTCATCAGTGGGCTCCCTCAAGCGAAAACTGCGCGGCGGTTTCCATTTCAGCGGCCTTGGTATGACGCACGGTCTGCCAGACGTTCCAGGCCATCACCAGCATGCCGGCGAAGAAGATCGCGCCGCCGATTACCCGCACCACAAAGCCGGGGTGGCTGGCTTCCAGCGCTTCGACGAAGGAGTAGGTGAGCGTGCCGTCTTCGTTGACTGCACGCCACATCAGGCCCTGTGCGATGCCGTTGACCCACATCGATGCGATATAGAGCACGGTGCCGATGGTGGCGAGCCAGAAGTGCACGTTGATCAGGCTGGTGCTGTGCATTTCGTCGCGGCCGAAGACTTTCGGCAGCATGTGATACAGCGAGCCGATGGACACCATGGCCACCCAGCCAAGGGCGCCAGCGTGCACGTGACCGATGGTCCAGTCGGTGTAGTGGGACAGGGCATTGACGGTCTTGATCGCCATCATCGGACCTTCGAAGGTCGACATGCCGTAGAACGCCAGGGAAACGACCAGAAAGCGCAGGATCGGGTCGGTGCGCAACTTATGCCAGGCCCCGGAGAGGGTCATCATGCCGTTGATCATGCCGCCCCAGCTCGGTGCCAGGAGGATCAGCGACATCACCATGCCCAGGCTCTGCGCCCAGTCCGGCAGCGCGGTGTAGTGCAAGTGGTGCGGGCCGGCCCAGATGTACACGGCGATCAGCGCCCAGAAGTGCACGATGGACAAGCGGTAGGAGTAGACCGGGCGCCCAGCCTGCTTGGGCACGAAGTAATACATCATCCCCAGAAAGCCCGCAGTGAGGAAAAAGCCCACGGCGTTGTGGCCGTACCACCACTGGATCATCGCATCGGTGGCCCCGGCATAAGCCGAGTAGGACTTGGTCAGGGTGACCGGTACTTCCAGGTTGTTGACCAGGTGCAGCAGCGCCACGGTGAGGATAAAACCGCCGAAGAACCAGTTGCCCACATAGATATGGCTGACGTTACGCTTCATGACCGTGCCGAAGAACACGATGGCGTAGCTGACCCAGACAATGGTGATCAGGATGTCGATCGGCCATTCCAGCTCGGCGTATTCCTTGGAGCTGGTCCAGCCCATGGGCAAACTGATGGCCGCCAGAACGATCACCAGTTGCCAGCCCCAGAAGGTAAAGGCCGCGAGCTTGGGTGCGAACAAGGTGGCCTGCGAGGTGCGTTGCACCGCGTAATAGCTGGTGGCGAACAGCGCGCAACCGCCGAAGGCGAAGATCACCGCGTTAGTGTGCAGCGGGCGCAGGCGGCCGAAGCTGGTCCACGGCAGGTTGAAGTTGAGCTCGGGCCAGGCCAGTTGCGCGGCGATAAACACGCCGAGCCCCATCCCGACAATGCCCCACACCACCGTCATGATGGCGAATTGGCGAACCACCTTGTAGTTGTAGGCGGAACTGCTGGTTGTGTTCATGTCTGGGCTTCCATCCACGGTTATAGGCAGATCAGTGAAAATCAGCGGCTGAGTGCTTGTACGATCGGCACCGCAGTCCACGGATTCTTTAAGCGAGGCAAGCATGAGCAAAGGGCAGGTGGCGGGTATTGACGGGGATCAATGCGCGCAGTGGCAGGGTGATAGCGCATGGCTGTGGGATCGCTCGTCTGACGAGACGCGCGCCACCCTGATTCTGGCCCACGGCGCCGGTGCGCCGATGGACAGCGAGTTTATGCAGCAAATGGCGCAAAGCCTTGCTGTGCGCGGGGTTGCGGTACTGCGCTTCGAGTTCGCCTATATGGCGGCGCGGCGTCTGGACGGCAAAAAACGCCCACCCAATCCCCAGGCCAAACTGCTTGAGCAATGGCGTGAGGTCTACACCCAGGTACGCCAGGTGCGCCAACAGGTCGCAGGGCCGCTGGCCATTGGCGGCAAGTCCATGGGCGGGCGCATGGCCAGCCTGCTGGCCGATGAGTTGGGCGCCGATGCGCTGGTGTGTCTGGGTTATCCCTTTTATGCCGTAGGCAAACCGGAAAAACCGCGTGTCGCGCACCTGGCCGAGCTGCGCACGCCAACGCTGATCATCCAGGGTGAACGCGATGCCCTGGGGGATCGCCAGGCAGTAGCGGGCTATGCGCTGTCTGAGGCGATCAACCTGCACTGGTTAACCGCCGCTGATCACGACCTCAAACCGCTGAAAAGCTCAGGCTTCAACCATCAGCAGCACATGCTCGCAGCAGCCGATGCGATTGCGCAGTTCCTCTGCGCACAGCCGGCGAGGGCAGGCGTTTGGTGAATAAGTTCTATTCCTACTAAAACACTAGGACTTTGCCGGCGCGGGTGAGTGGCGTACACTGCGCCCATGTTTGCGAGGAGTTGCCATGAGCACCATTACCATTACCGACGCTGCCCACGATTATCTGGCTGACCTGCTGAGCAAGCAGAGCACCCCGGGCATCGGCATTCGCGTATTTATCACCCAGCCGGGCACCCAGTACGCCGAAACCTGCATTGCCTACTGCAAGCCGGGCGAGCAGAAGGCCGAAGACACTGCGTTGGGCCTGGCCAGCTTCACCGCCTGGATCGACGCCGTCAGCGAGCCGTTTTTGGAAGACGCTGTGGTCGACTACGCCACCGACCGCATGGGCGGCCAGCTGACCATCAAGGCGCCGAACGCCAAAGTACCGATGGTCAATGAAGACAGCCCGATCAACGAGCGCATCAGCTACTACCTGCAGACCGAGATCAACCCCGGTCTGGCCAGCCATGGCGGTGAAGTCAGCCTGATCGACGTAGTCGAAGATGGCATTGCCGTGCTGAAGTTCGGCGGCGGCTGCCAGGGCTGCGGCCAGGTTGACCTGACGCTCAAGGAAGGCATCGAGAAAACCCTGCTTGAGCGCATTCCCGAGCTTAAAGGCGTGCGTGATGTGACTGACCACAGCATCAAGGAAAATGCCTACTACTAGGTAGCTGCCCAAATAAAAATGCCCGCGCTCTGCGGGCATTTTTTATGCTGCTGGTTGTTTGTTGAAGCAAAGGCTCGCGGCTAAAGCCCCTCCCACGGGAGTCAGATTGCCCGTCGATTCGTAGCTGCTTGCCTAGTGTTGTGGGAGGGGCTTTAGCCGCGACGCAACAGTGCAGTCATAACTTATGTACGGCTTTTGCGCCGATCCAGCACCTCGGTCGCCCGTGCGCGCAGTTGCCCGCAGCCGCCATCAATGTCCTGTCCGGCGGAGTTGCGCACTTTAGTCAGCACGCCACGGCTGTGCAGGTAACGCACGATCTGCACGATACGGTCGCCATCGGGGCGCTGGAACTCGTCGGCTTCCAGGCTGTTGTAGGGGATCAGGTTCATGATCGCGTACTTGCCCTTTAGCAGGCGCAGGATGCCGTCCATTTCTTCCTGGCTGTCGTTGATGCCCTTGAGCAGCGTCCACTGGTACTGGATTGGGTAATCGATCTGCCGCGCGTAGGTTTCACCCAGCTCGACCAGCTCTTCAGGATCGATGCGTGGCGCGCGCGGCAGCAGCGCCTGGCGCAGTTCGGCATTGGTGGTGTGCAGCGACAGCGCCAGCGCTGGCTTGACCTGCTGCTGCGGCAAGCGCTCGAACACCCGTGGATCGCCGACGGTAGAAAACACCAGATTACGCTGACCGATACCGCCCTCTGTGCCGAGCAGGTTGATCGCTTCGAGCACGTTATCCAGGTTATGCKCCGGCTCGCCCATGCCCATAAATACCACTTTCTTAACCGCGCGAAAGCGCCGTGCCAGCGCCACCTGAGCGACGATCTCAGCGGTGCTTAGCTGGCGTAACAGGCCGCTCTTACCAGTCATGCAGAACACGCAGCCCACCGCGCAACCGACCTGGCTGGACACGCACAGGCCGTCGCGTGGCAGCAATACGCTTTCCACCATCTGCTTGTCGGCCAACTCCACCAGCAAACGCGCCGAACCGTCCGTCGCCGGATGTTCGGAGCTGAGGCGCGCCAGCCCATCGAGTTCGCTGCTGATTTCGGGCAGGGCATTACGCACCGCCAGCGGCAGGAAGTTCTCGGTCTTCTGGTTGCGCGTACCGGTATCCAGCGGCATGCCACGCAGCCAGGCACGGGTAATCCGCCCAATGTGCATGGGCTTGGCACCGAGATCGGTGAGGCGTTGGTGAAAGTCGTGAATATGCATGGGGCGCGCATGCTACCACCGGCCAGGTTGCGGTGGTATGTGCGGCGGAGGGCAAGCGTCGGAGCACTGGCAAAACTGCTTAGTCTTTGCTCAAGCCGCGCCAGGCACTCATACTAGCGACCTGATTGGCCTGACCCAGCTGTGCGGAGCGGTAGATGAAATTTATACACCAGCGCGAACACCTCAACGAAGACGACGTCGTCGTGATCGAGTGCTCGCAGACCTGCAACATTCGCCTGATGAGCGATGCCAACTTCCGCAGCTTCAAGAATGGCGGCCGGCACACTTACCACGGCGGCGCGTTCGATACCTTCCCGGCCAAAATCACCGTACCCAGCAGCGGTTTCTGGAATATCACCATCGACACGGTCTCGCGCAAAGCCATCAGCGTTACCCGCAAACCGACGCTTAAGCATTCGATCAAGATCGTACGCAAGTCGACCTCGCGGTTGAGCTAAACAGTCGAGGAATGCAAAAAGGCCCGCTAAGTAGCGGGCCTTTTTAGTTTTAGTTGTCGTAGCCCAGATTCGGCGCCAGCCAGCGTTCGCTGACGTTGAGATCCTGCTTCTTGCGGGCGGTGTAGCTTTCCACCTGGTCCTTGTCGATTTTGCCGACGGCGAAGTACTGCGCCTGGGGGTGGGCGAAGTACCAGCCGGATACCGCTGCCGCCGGGAACATGGCGTAGTGCTCGGTGAGGAACACGCCGCTGGCGCCGGCCTTGTTGAATTCGGCCGCCGGGTCGAGCAGGGTGAACAGGGTCTTCTTCTCGGTGTGATCGGGGCAGGCCGGGTAGCCGGGAGCGGGGCGGATGCCTTTGTAGGCTTCCTTGATCAGCTCATCGTTGGAAAGCTGCTCTTCTGGATCGTAACCCCAGTACTTGGTGCGCACCTCTTTGTGCAGCCATTCGGCGCAGGCTTCGGCCAGGCGGTCGGCCAGGGCTTTGACCATGATCGAGTTGTAGTCGTCGCCGGCGTCCTGATAGGCCTTGGCCACTTCCTCGGCGCCGATGCCGGCGGTGGTGATAAAACCGCCGACGTAGTCGGTGATGCCGCTGTCCTTGGGCGCCACGAAGTCGGCCAGGGAGTAGTTCGGTTTGCCGTCCGGTTTGATGGTCTGCTGGCGCAGGTGGTGCAGGGTGGCCAGTTTCTCGCCGTTGCCTGAGTAGACATCCAGATCGTCGTCGTTCACCTGGTTGGCTGGCCAGAAACCGAAGACGGCGCGGGCGCTGATCAGCTTCTCGTCGATCAGCTTCTTCAGCATTTCCTGGGCGTCGGCGTACAGTGCGGTGGCGGCTTCGCCGACCACTTCATCGGTAAGGATGCGCGGGAACTTGCCGGCCAGGTCCCAGGAGATAAAGAACGGTGTCCAGTCGATATATTCGGCCAGCACCTTGAGGTCGATATCCTCCAGCACCTTCACGCCGGTAAAGCTCGGCACGGTCGGCTGATAGGTCGCCCAGTCGAATTTCGGTTTGTTTTCCACCGACTTGGCATAGCTCAAACGCTCGGTGCGGGCGCTGCGGTTGGCGGTGCGTTCGCGCACTTCGATGTAGTCCAGGCGGGTGCGTTCGACAAAGTCGGCCTTGAGTTCCTTGGACAGCAACTGAGTGGCCACGCCGACCGCGCGCGAGGCGTCGGTGACGTAGATCACCGCATCGTTCTGGTACTTGGGCTCGATCTTCACCGCGGTGTGGGCTTTCGAGGTGGTGGCGCCGCCGATCATCAGCGGCAGGTGGAAACCCTGGCGCTGCATTTCGCGGGCGACATGCACCATCTCATCCAGTGACGGGGTGATCAGGCCGGACAGGCCGATGATGTCGCACTTCTCGGCAATCGCCGTTTGCAGGATTTTTTCGGCCGGCACCATCACGCCCAGGTCGACAATGTCGTAGCCGTTACAGCCCAAGACCACGCCGACGATGTTCTTGCCGATATCGTGCACATCGCCTTTGACCGTGGCCATCAGGATCTTGCCTTTGGCTTCCGGCTTGTCGCCTTTTTCCAGCTCGATAAAGGGGATCAGGTGGCCGACCGCCTGCTTCATGACCCGAGCGGATTTCACCACCTGGGGCAGGAACATCTTGCCGGCGCCGAACAGGTCACCGACCACGTTCATCCCGGCCATCAGTGGGCCTTCGATTACTTCAATCGGGCGCGCGCACTGCTGGCGGCACTCTTCGGTGTCTTCGATGATATGGCTGGTGATGCCCTTGACCAGCGCGTGCTTGAGGCGGTCGACCACGCTCCAGGTGCGCCACTCTTCGGTCTCCGCTTCCTTGACGCTGCCGTCGCCCTTGTAGTTGTCGGCAATCGCCAGCAGGGCGTCGGTGCCCTCTGGTGTGCGGTTGAGGATCACGTCTTCAACGCGGTCGCGCAGCTCCTTGGGGATCTCGTCGTAGATTTCCAGCTGGCCGGCGTTGACGATGCCCATGGTCAGGCCGTTCTGGATCGCGTAGTACAAGAACACCGAGTGGATGGCTTCACGCACCGGGTTGTTACCACGGAAGGAGAACGACACGTTGGACACCCCACCCGAGCTTAGGGCGTGGGGCAGGTGGTCGCGGATATAGGCGCAGGCCTCGATAAAGTCGACCGCGTAGTTGTTGTGTTCCTCGATACCGGTGGCCACGGCGAAGATGTTCGGGTCGAAGATGATGTCTTCCGGCGGGAAGCCCACTTCGTTAACCAGGATGTCGTAGCTGCGCTGGCAGATTTCGCGTTTGCGTGCGGCGGTGTCGGCCTGGCCAGCTTCGTCGAAGGCCATCACCACCACGGCGGCGCCGTAGCGCTWGCACAGCTTGGCGTGGTGCTTGAACTGTTCGACGCCTTCCTTCATGGAGATCGAGTTGACGATGCCCTTGCCCTGGATGCACTTCAGGCCGGCTTCGATCACTTCCCACTTGGAGGAGTCGATCATGATCGGCACGCGGGAGATATCCGGCTCGCCGGCGATCAGGTTGAGGAACTTGACCATGGCCGCCTGGGAATCGAGCATGCCCTCGTCCATGTTGATGTCGATCACCTGGGCGCCGGCTTCCACCTGCTGCAGGGCGACTTCCAGCGCCTCGGTGTAGTTCTCTTCGCGGATCAGCCGGGCGAACTTGGCCGAACCGGTGATATTGGTGCGCTCGCCGACGTTGATAAACAGCGAGTTGCGGTCGATGGTAAAGGGCTCCAGGCCCGACAGGCGGCAGGCCTTGGGGATTTCCGGAATGATGCGTGGCGAGTATTTGCTCACCGCTTCGGCAATCGCCTGGATATGCGCCGGCGTGGTGCCGCAGCAGCCGCCGATGATGTTCAAGAAGCCCGAGGCGGCGAACTCTTCAACCACCACGGCCATTTCCGCCGGGGTTTCGTCGTATTCACCGAAGGCGTTCGGCAGGCCGGCGTTGGGGTGGGCCGAGACGTGGGTATCGGCTTTGTTGGCCAGTTCTTCCAGGTACGGGCGCAGGTCACTGGCACCGAGGGCGCAGTTCAGCCCCACGGAAATCGGTTTGGCATGGCGCACCGAGTTCCAGAAGGCTTCGGTGGTCTGCCCGGACAGGGTGCGACCGGAGGCGTCGGTGATGGTGCCGGAGATCATGATCGGCAGCTCGACGCCGTCGTCCTCGAACACCTGCTGCACGGCGAAGATCGCTGCCTTGGCATTGAGGGTGTCGAAGATGGTTTCGATCAGGATCATGTCCGCGCCGCCTTCGATCAGGCCGCGGGTGGCTTCCAAGTAGTTTTCCACCAGCTCGTCGAAGGTGACGTTGCGGTAGCCGGGGTCGTTCACGTCCGGGGAGATCGAGCAGGTACGGCTGGTTGGGCCCAAGACGCCAGCCACGAAACGCGGGCGATCGGGGGTTTCCAGGGTCTTGGCATCAGCCACGCTACGGGCCAGGCGCGCGCCTTCGACGTTCAGCTCATAGGCCAGGGCCTGCATGCCGTAGTCGGCCTGGGACACCTGGGTGGCGTTGAAAGTGTTGGTTTCGAGGATGTCGGCGCCGGCATCCAGGTAGGCCTTCTCGATGGCGCCGATCACGTCTGGGCGGCTCAAGATCAGCAGGTCGTTGTTGCCCTTCACATCGCTTGGCCAGTCGGCGAAGCGCGTGCCACGGTAGTCCTCTTCTTCCAGCTTGTAGCTCTGGATCATGGTGCCCATGCCGCCGTCGAGGATCAGGATGCGTTCCTTCAGGGCTTGCTGAAGTGCATTAAGGCGGGCGCTGCGATCGGACAGAGACATGGAGAGAACTACCTGGGACGCGTGAAAAAAAGATGCGCGATGATAACAAAGCTGCACGCTTTTGCAGTGGCCTGCACTTTTACATGAATCTTACTCATGTTCGTGGATTGGCCTTGGCCAGCCGGCGCCAGCTAGAATCGGCACTTAAGCCATTTTAGAGACGTTTCCATGGTCTGCCGCTTACTGCTTGGCGTGTGTTTGTTGTTCATCGGCTCATTACAGGCGGCCGAGCCCATTTCCTACAGCCGCGATATCCAACCGATTTTTACCAAGAACTGCGTGGCCTGCCATGCCTGCTACGACGCTGCCTGCCAGCTCAACTTGGGCAGTGGCGAAGGCGTACAGCGCGGCGCCAGCAAGGCCACGGTGTACAACGGCACACGCACCCAGGCGCAGGCCACCACGCGCCTGTTTGTCGATGCCCATGGTGAGGCCGCGTGGCGGCGCAAGGACTTTGTTTCCGTGCTGGAGCAGCAGGGCAGCCAGGCCGCGCTGATGGCGCGCATGCTCGAGCTGGGTCATCAGCAGCCATTGGCCGCCAATAGCAAACTGCCGGCGCAGCTGGATATCAGCATCAATCGGCTCAACCAATGCCCGCTGCCGCAGGAGTTCGACGAATTTGCCCGCAAGAACCCGCAAGCCGGCATGCCGTTCGCGGTGACCGGCTTGAGCGAGGCCGACTACCAGACGCTGCAGGCTTGGCTGGCCCAGGGCGCACCGGTTGATCAGCAATCGCTGCAGGCCAGCACCGCCGAGGCGCAGCAGATCGACACCTGGGAAGCCTTTATGAACGCCCCCGGCGCCCGCGAGTCGCTGGTTTCGCGCTGGTTGTATGAGCATCTGTTCCTTGCCCATCTGTATTTTGCCGGCGGCGAGCCGGGGCATTTCTTTCAGATGGTGCGTTCGCGTACGCCCAGCGGTAAGCCGGTGGATATCATCGCCACGCGCCTGCCCAATGAAGACCCGGGTAACGAGTTCTATTACCGCCTGACACCGGTGCAGGGCGTGATTGTGCACAAGACCCATATCACCTATGGGCTGAGTGCGGCCAAGCTGGCGCGGGTTAAAGAGCTGTTCTTCGCCAGCGATTGGCAGGCCGATGCGGTGCCGGGTTATAGCCTGCTGCGCCGGGCCAATCCGTTCGAGACCTTTGCCGCGATTCCGGCGCAGGCGCGTTACCAATTTATGTTGGATAACGCCGAATACTTCGTGCGCACCTTTATTCGCGGGCCGGTGTGTCGTGGGCAGATTGCCACGGATGTGATTCGCGATAACTTCTGGGCGGTGTTCCAGGACCCGCAGCACGACCTGTATATCACCGACCCCGAGTACCGCGAGCAGGCCAAGGAGCTGCTGGCCATGCCCGGGCAGTTGGACAGCATCGGCGACCTGCTCGGCCTGTGGCGTACCTACCGCGACAAGCGCAATGAGTACGAAGCGCTGCGCATGCAGCGCTATGCCGATGCGCCTGCGCCAAGCTGGTCGCATATCTGGGCCGGTAATGACAACGCGCTGCTGTCGATCTTCCGCCAGCACGACAGCGCCTCGGTGCGCAAAGGCCTGATCGGTGAGGTGCCGCAAACCCTCTGGTGGCTGGACTTCCCGCTGCTGGAGCGCACCTATTACCAGCTGGTGGTGAATTTCGATGTGTTCGGCAACGTGTCGCACCAGGCGCAAACGCGGCTGTACTTCGATTTGATCCGTAACGGCGCCGAGGTCAACTTCCTCCGTTTGATGCCAGCCGAGTCGCGCCAGGGCTACCTGAGCGACTGGTACCAGAGCAGCGGCAAACTGAAAATCTGGCTGGACTATCAGGCCATTGATACGGAAAGCCCGAGCGCCTTGCGCCTGCCCGGCAATGACCCCAAACGCAGTTTTGTCGAGACTCTGCTGGAGCGTTACGGCAGCCTGAATGCTCGCCCCGATCCGATCAATCGCTGCACGGGCGCGCATTGCCATCGCCCGGGGCTGGACGCCGAGTTGCAGCGCGCCGAGCAGTCGCTGAGCCGCCTGACGGCAAAACCGGCCGGCACGCTCAAGGTGATCGAGCAACTGCCGGAAGCAACCTTGCTACGGCTGGAAATGGCCGATGGTCAGCGTGAGGTGTACAGCCTGCTGCGCAACCGCGCGCACAGCAACGTGGCCTTTATGCTTGGCGAGGAACTGCGCTACCAGCCGGCGCTGGATACCCTGACGGTGTATCCGGGGGTGCTTAGCAGCTACCCGAATTTTATCTTCAATGTGCAGGTGCAGCAGGCGGCGGAGTTTGTTACGGCACTGGAGCAGGCGCGCGATGCCGCGGCCTTCGAGAACGTCGTCGAGCGCTGGGGTATTCGCCGCACGCATCCAGAGTTCTGGCGCTACTTCCACGATATGTCAGCGTATATCCAGCAAACCGAACCGCTGGAAGCTGGCGTGCTGGATATGAATCGCTACGAGAATTTGTAACAGCGGGGAGGGCCGCGCACTGCAGGGAGTAGGTTGGGTTAAGGCGCGCAGCGCCGAAGCCCAACATAGCTTGGCGTTCCTGCGTTGGGCTTCGCTGCGCTCAGCACCAACCTACGGTTCTAGCGGTTGAAGCGTTCCACCAGGGCGTACTGACCATTGGCTGTGGCCGTCAGGGCTTCGCTGAGCAGGGCGGTGTCATGCGCTTCGCCAGCGGTTTTATCGGCCAGTTGGGCGATGGTGGTGATGCTGCGGTTGACCTCATCAGCCACGGCGCTCTGTTCCTCGGCGGCGGCAGCGATCTGGTTGGCCATATCGGTGATATTGGCCACCGCGTCGCTGATGCCGGCCAGCGCTTCATCGGCTTGCTGCACGCGTTCAACCCCTTCGTCGGCCTGTTTGCGGCCGATTTCCATGGTCAGCACCGCTTCTTCGGCGGTGCGTTGCAGCTTGGCGATCAGTTGGTGAATTTGCCCGGTGGATTCGGCGGTGCGCTGCGCCAGAGAGCGCACTTCATCGGCCACCACGGCAAAGCCACGGCCCATTTCACCGGCGCGCGCGGCCTCGATGGCAGCGTTGAGGGCGAGCAGGTTGGTCTGGTCGGCGATGCCTTTGATCACATCGACCACGCCGCCGATTTCGTTGCTGTCTTGAGCCAGGCGAGTCACCGTTTCACCGGTATCACCAACCGATTGCGACAGGCGCTGAATGGCCTGGCGGGTTTCAGCAGCGATGCCACGGCCGGCGCTGGTCAGGCGGTTGGCGTCCTGGGTGGCAATGGCAGTGCGCGCTACGTTGCTCGCCACTTCCAGGGTGGTAGCGGCCATTTCATTGATTGCAGTGGCGACCTGGTCGGTTTCGCTGCGCTGACGCTCAAGCCCGGCGGAGCTGTTGTGCGCCAAGGTGTCGGCCTGCTTGGCCTGCAGGGTGAGCTGTTCGGCGGTGTCCTGCAGACGGGTCAGGCAGGTTTTCAGACGGGCTTCCTGGCTGAGGATGGACATCTCCAGGCGGCCCTGAGCGCCGCGGCTGTCGGTGTACATCTGCGCAATCAGCGGGTCGGAGGTGGTTTGGTCAGCCAGGCGTAGCAGGCGCTTAAGGCCGCGTTGTTGCCAGTTCAGCCCGGCTAGGCCCAGTGGCACCGACAAGCCGGCAGCGATGGCAAAGCCCCAGCTGGAATCAAGCCATGCGCCGATCAGGAAACCCACCTGGCTGACCAGGATAAACGGCAGCCAGTCCTGCAGTATTGGCAGCCAGCGGTCACTGCTGGGGACCGCCGATTTGCCGCTGTTGATGCGTTGGTATAGCCCCTCGGCGCGGCGTATCTGCTCGGCAGTCGGTTTGACCCGTACCGACTCGTAACCGACTACCTGGTTGTTTTCCGTCACCGGCGTGACGTAGGCGTTGACCCAATAGTGATCACCATTCTTGCAGCGGTTTTTGACGATACCCATCCACGGCCGGCCCTTCTTCAGGGTGTCCCACATATGCTGGAACACCTCTGCTGGCACGTCCGGGTGGCGCACCAGGTTATGCGGCGCACGAATCAGCTCATCGCGGGTGAAACCACTGATCTCGACAAAGGCGTCATTGCAGTAGGAGATCTGACCCTTGAGGTCAGTGGTGGAAATCAGCCTTTGTTGCGCGGGGAAGGTGCGCTCACGCTGAGTAATAGGTTGGTTATTGCGCATGGCGTTCTTTATTCCTTTAAGCGTTACCGGTACTTCGGCCGTTGCTGGCGGAAGTTTAGCCCGTGAATTCGGGCGTAACCGACAAGGGACAGGTTATGGCCGTGTACCGCGCTGTTTTGCTGGGGCGGCCGATGAGCGGTTGGCAGGCTCTAGAGCCTTGCGCAGTGGCGCCAGTCTAACCTGCAGACCAGGAAAAGGCCGACGCAAAACAAGCACAAGCGGGTGACTCGGCTATGATGCGCGCCTTGAGGAGAGTCGCTGATGAATACGTTGCTGTTGCACTGCCGTCCGGGTTTTGAAAATGAGGTGTGTGCGGAAATCGCCGAACATGCCGCGCGTCTGGACGTTGCCGGTTATGCCAAGGCCAAGCCGAGTACCGCCTGCGCGGAATTTATCTGCACCGAGGGCGAGGGTGCCGAGCGCCTGATGCGTGGGGTGCGCTTCAATCAGCTGATCTTCCCGCGGCAGTGGGCGCGCGGGGTGTTTATCAACCTGCCGGAGCTGGACCGCATCAGCGTGCTGCTCGGCCATCTGGCGGATTTTCCGGTATTTGGCAGCCTGTGGCTGGAAGTGCTGGATACCAATGACGGCAAGGAGCTATCGAACTTCTGCAAGAAGTTCGAGGCGCCGCTGCGCAATGCCCTGAGCAAGGCCGGCAAGCTGGTCGAGGATGCGCACAAGCCGCGTCTGCTGCTGACCTTTAAAAGTGGCCGTGAAGTGTTCGTCGGCATGGCCGAGGCGAATAACTCGGCGATCTGGCCCATGGGCATTCCCCGTTTGAAGTTCCCCCGCGAGGCACCGAGCCGTTCGACCCTCAAGTTGGAGGAGGCTTGGCACACCTTTATCCCCCGTGAACAGTGGGATGAGCGTTTGTCCGACGAGATGACCGGGGTTGACCTCGGCGCCGCGCCCGGCGGCTGGACCTATCAGCTGGTCAAGCGCGGCATGCTGGTGACCGCCATCGACAATGGGCCAATGGCCGAAAGCCTGATGGACACCGGCCTGGTGACCCACCTGATGGTCGACGGCTTCACCTGGAAGCCCAAGCAGCCGGTGGATTGGATGGTCTGCGATATCGTCGAAAAGCCCGCCCGCAGCGCCGCCTTGTTGGAAACCTGGATTGGCGAAGGGCATTGCCGTGAAGCGGTGGTCAACCTCAAGTTGCCGATGAAGCAGCGCTACGCCGAGGTGCGCCGGCTGTTGCAACGCCTGGAAGATGGCTTTGCCGAGCGCAAGATCAAGGTCTCGATTGCCTGCAAGCAGCTCTATCACGACCGCGAGGAAGTGACCTGCCACCTGCGCCGGTTAGGCAAGTGATCTCAATGCCTGGCCAGTTGCGGCTGTAACGGAAGCAACTGCGGCACCTCGACCGTCCCCTGCAGGGTGCTGCTGGCGAGCTGCCAGGAACTGTTGAACAGGTATTGGCTGCTAAAGCCGCTGATGCGCAGACCCAGCACATCACCAGGTTGCAGTTGCGCGCTGACGGCAGCCAATTCGGTGCTGGCCTGGCCGTTGAGTGGGGTGACCTGCTCGCTCAGCACCTCGCTACTGCCATTGTCGCGCTTGACCACCAGGGCGGCAAACAGCGTCGGCAGTCCCTCGGCGTTTTCCAGATGTACCCGGGGCACGCCGATCAGGGCGCTGCTCGCCTGTACCTGTTGCAGTGGGATAAAGCGCGACGGCTGCAGCAGCCCGCTGCTAAGCGGGCGAATCGCTGTAGCAGTCAGCTCGATACGCTGATTGACTGGCAGTTGCTGGAGGGCCACGCCCTGATCCAGATCGAGACTGATGCAGAACTCAGGAATGCTCGCCGCCACGCCCTTACGGCCGCGCAGCTTGTCTTCATACCAGTTGATGATGCTCTGGTAGAGGTTGATCGCCCGGCCGTCGCAGTGCAGCACCGCTTCGTTATTGAACGGCGGCAGGCCGCTCCAGCGTTGCATCGGTGGTGGCAGGATATGCCCGCCCTGCATGCCGAGCAGGCGCACGTCGCGCTCACCTTGTTGCAGGCAATCGCGAATCGCCAGGCCCTGGTTGAGCGGGAATAGGGTGTCGCGCATGCCTTGGATCAGCAGGGCATCGGCCTGTGGGCGCTGGCCGCGTGCGCAGTAGCTGGTGAGGCTGTGGGCCTTGAGCTCGGCGCGCACCGGCTCGCGCATACGGCCGTCGGCGCTTTTCAGGTAGGGCGCCTGGACGAATTTGCCCAGGTCATAGCCGGTGGACAGGCCCAGGCTGAGCAGTACGCCGGTCCAGCCGACTTTCATATGGCTGTCCGGGGCCAGGGCTTCACTCAGGTCGTACCAGGTGGCAATCGGCACAATGGCGTCGATACGCGGATCAGTCGCCGAGGCCAACAGCTGCACCGCGCCGCCGTAGCTTTCGCCGAGCATGCCGACTTTCGGGTCGTTCGGCCCGTCCATGCTTAATCGCGGCAGGTTGGCGGCGGCCCAGTCGATCACTGCCAGCGCGTCCCGCACCTCGTACTCGGGGTTCATCATTTCGATATCGCCTTCGCTGCCGCCCCAGCCGCGTTGGTCGTAGCTGATCACCCAGTAACCGGCTTGCCAGGCTTTGACTGCGGCGCGACCGGACATCATCTGCGTGCCATAGAAGCCATTCGGCCGGGTGACGCGCCAGCCGCCCCAGCCGTGGGTATGCACGATCACTGGCGCCTGCTCGCCGGCCTTCAGCGCTGGCTGGAATACCGTGGCAGACAACCGGGTGCCATCGCGGCCATAGATCACCGCATCAAAGTGGGTGGCAGGCAGGTCCTGCTGCGCGGTGACGCTGAAGTCCGGCAGTTGATCACGGGCGGCGCAGCCGCTGAGCAGCAGGGTGGCAAGTAGAAGGGCAAGGCGCATGAATGGCTCTTATTGGAATGGTGGACGCTGCGCAGCCTGCCTGATCGGGCCGTGGCTGCCTGCCCATCCAAGGTTGTGTTGACCTGTTATCGGCTCGAATACGGATGCAGTCGTTTTCAACTGTCTGCTAGATGACCTTTGGGTCAACTTTGCGCGAGAATAGCGGCCTGCTACTGGAGCCCGCTGATGTCTTTGCAAACCACTGCCATTCCCGATGCCACCCTCGACGCCACCGGGCTCAACTGCCCCGAGCCGGTGATGATGCTGCACAACAAGGTGCGCGACCTGCAGGCCGGCGGCCTGCTCAAGGTGATTGCCACCGATCCCTCGACCCGCCGCGACATTCCCAAGTTCTGCGTATTTCTCGGCCATGAGCTGGTGGAACAGGCCGAAGACGGCGCGACTTACCTGTACTTAATCCGCAAGAAGCTCGACTAATGAACTGGTACTTCGCCTACGGCTCGAATATGAACCCCGCGCGCATGCAGGCGCGCGGCATGACGGTGCTGGAGGCGCTGCCAGGGCATCTGCCGGGATACAGCCTGTGCTTTAACAAGCGTGCAGCGGACCGTGCACCGGGGCGGGCCTACGCCAATATTCGGCATCAGCGCGACAGTGTGGTGGAGGGTGTGCTCTATCGCCTGGCCGACGCTGGTGAGATCGCCAAACTGGATCACTTCGAAGGTACGCCGATCTATTACAGCCGCGAGTGCCTGCCGATTGTCGCGGCCTATGGCGTGCAGCCGGCCTGGGTGTATATCGCCAACCCGGCGTTTCGCGAAGAAGGGCTGTTGCCCAGCGCCGATTACCTGGCCCACCTGCTGGCTGGGCGTGAGTTGTTGTCCGAAGCCTACTGGTCGACGCTGGCGGCCTGGTCGGTCCATCCCGACTGACCGGGCGCCAGGCCACAGCTGTTTAGCAGCTCCTGCCAGCTGCGCACATGGCGCGCGGTGGCCTGCTGGAAATCTGCCCATAGCGAAGCCTCTGGGCCGCTCAGACTGTGCAAATACTGCCGAGTGGCTGGCGGTATCTGCGCCACGCTGCTGAGGCTGCGTAGGCTGCTGCTCCAGAGCTGGCCACGCTGATCCACCTGGGCCAGATAGGGCTGCAGGCTGCCGGCGTAATACTTGACGAAGATGTTCTGCGCGATACGTGCGCCTTGCGTGGCCGTGCCTGTGGGGCAGAGCGGTCGGCCCTGTTGGCGGCTTTGCAGCATATCGCTGCCCAGGTTGAGGCTGTGGGTCAGGCTGGCCAGGCTGCTGATCAATTGGCCGCCCTGGTCGCTGGCATGCAGGGCGAAGAACAGCGGATCAAGCTGCTCGGCACTCGGCGGCAAGGCTGCGGGTAGCGCGCTGCCGATGCTGGCCAGCTGCGCCAGGGCATCCAGCGCAGCACTGTCTTCGTCGGCATCCGGCGGCAGGGTCTGTTCAGCAAAACGCAGGTAGCGTTCGACTTCCGGGCTGGCATTCAGGGCATTCCAGAATACGCCGGGCAGTTGCGCACGTTTTTCCTGCGCCAGTTGTTCAAGGGTGTTGCGCAAGGGTTGCTGATCCTGACTGCGCAGGTGTGCGCTGCAGGCATCCAGGGAGCGCAGCAGATCGCCTTCGTAAGCCAGGCGGCTGCTGGGCGTGAGTTGTTTGCCGAGGCTGTTGTTGCGCTGGCTGATCTGTTGTTGCAGGGCGGGGCAGCGACGCACATCGACCAGCAGATCGAGCAGGCTGATGCGCAGCTCGGCAATCTCGATCAGCCGTTCGCGGCGGGCAGGTAGGCGATAGCGGGTCAGCTCATTGGCGTCGAAAGCTGTTGCCGGTTCGACATCCAGGGCGTTGCTCAGGCGCTGCAGGTAATCGGCCTGCAGCGCCAGGCCATCATCGGCGGGTGTGCAGGCGCACAGGCAAAGTGCAGTGAGCAGAAGCAGCAGGCGGGCGTTCATCAGGCCATCTTAGCGGCTCGAATGCGTTTGCGCGCGCTGCTGGCCAGGCGCACGGCGAGCATGCCGCCGGCGCAGGTCAGGCCAACCACCAGGCCCTGCCAGAGCCCGCTGGGGCCGCTGGGTTCGCCGAGCCAGTCGGTCRGGCCGAGCGCATAACCCACCGGCAGGCCGATGCCCCAATAAGCGAACAGGGTCAGGATCATGGTCACGCGGGTGTCTTGATAACCGCGCAGCGCACCGGCAGCCGTCACCTGAATGGCATCGGAGAACTGGAACAGCGCCGAATACACCAACAGCGTGGTGGCCACCGCGATCACTGCGCGGTCCGGGGTATAGATCTGCGCAATCTCTTCGCGCAACAGCAGCATCAAACTTGCCGACAGGCAGGCATAGCCGAGCGCCGCCGCCATGCTCACCCCAGCAGCAAAGCGCGCTTCACGCGGCTCGCCACGGCCSAGCGCCTGACCGACGCGCACGGTGGCAGCCATGCCGAGCGAATACGGGATCATAAACACCATGGAGCTGAAGTTCAGGGCGATCTGGTGCCCGGCCACCACAGTGGCGCCCAGGCCGCCGATCAGCAGGGCGATCACGGCGAAAATGCTCGATTCGGCAAACACCGCGATGCCAATCGGCAGACCGACCGAGAGCAGGCGCTTGAGCACCGGCCACTGCGGCCATTCGAAATGGCTAAAGATTTTGCTCGGTTGATAGAACGGCGCCCACTTCACCCACCAGAGCATGCTCAGAAACATAAAGCCCATTACCAGGCCAGTGGCCCAGCCGCAGCCGACGCCGCCCATGGCCGGCAACCCGAGCTTGCCGTAGATAAAGATGTAATTGAGCGGGATATTCAGCGCCAGGCCGCACAGGCCGATGACCATGCTCGGCCGGGTATGCCCGAGGCCGTCACTGAAGCAGCGCAGCACGTGGTACAGCGCCACAGCCGGAAAACCGCAGGCCACCGCACGCAGGTAGCCCATGGCGGGCTCTATCAGCGCTGGGTCGACGTTCATCAGGCTGAGGACAATTTCCGCGTTCCACAGGATCACCGCCGCCGCGATGCCCACCGTCAGCGCCAACCACAGCGCCTGGCGCACCAGTGGGCCGATTTCGGTATGCGCACCAGCACCGAAGCGCTGCGCGACCTTGGGTGTGGTGGCCAGCAGAATGCCGGTCATCAGCAGAAACACCGGCACCCAGATCGAGTTGCCCAGCGCCACCGCAGCCAAATCCTGCGGGCTGACCCGGCCGGCCATCACGGTATCGACGAAGCCCATGGCGGTGTTGGCCAGTTGGGCAATGATGATCGGCGTTGCGAGCTTCAGCAGGCTGTAGAACTCGGTGCTGACGCGTTGCAAGCGGGTTTGGGCAAGCATTGAGGTGTATCCAGCTGTATATCAGGAAACCGTGCAGTCTACGCCTTGACGGCTTGGTCAGGAAACCTTGTTGCGCAATGTTTCAGTGCAACAGGCACATTACGCGACTCAGCGTAGCCAAGCTGTGTTGGCAGGTTAGAATGCCGGCCTGATTTGCGGAGCACGGGAACAGACCCTCTATGCGCATCGTTGCTGATGAAAATATCCCTCTGCTTGATGAGTTCTTTGCCGGTTTTGGTGAGATTCGCCGCTTGCCCGGCCGCAGCATCGATGCAGCGGCGGTCGTCGATGCCGACCTGCTGTTGGTGCGCTCGGTGACTCAGGTGGATCGCGCGCTGCTCGACGGCTCGCCAGTGAAGTTTGTCGGCACCTGCACCATCGGCACCGACCATCTGGACCTCGACTACTTCCAGCTGGCCCACATCACCTGGGCCAGCGCACCGGGCTGCAACGCCCGTGGCGTGGTCGATTATGTGCTGGGCAGCCTGCTGGTATTGGCCGAGCAACAGGGCGTTGATCTGGCGACGCGCACCTATGGCGTGGTCGGCGCGGGGCAGGTTGGTAGCCGTTTGCTCAAGGTGCTGCGTGGCCTGGGCTGGCGTGTGCTGGTCTGCGATCCCCCGCGTCAGGCGGCGGAGGGCGGTGATTATGTCAGCCTGCAGCAGGTGCTGGATCAGTGCGATGTGATCAGCCTGCATACGCCGCTTGAACGCATCGGCGAGCATGCCACTCATCATCTATTCGATGCCGCGCGCCTGGCTGCACTCAAGCCAGGCAGCTGGCTGATCAACGCCAGCCGTGGCGCTGTGGTGGATAACCGTGCCTTGCGTGAGTTGTTGCCGCAGCGCACTGACTTGCAAGTGGTGCTGGATGTCTGGGAAGGCGAGCCGCAGGCTGATGTCGAGCTGGCCGCCTTGTGCCGCATCGCTACGCCGCATATTGCCGGCTACAGCCTGGACGGCAAGCTGCGCGGCACGGCGCAGATTTATCAGGCGCTGTGTCAGCACCTGGGCGTTGCGCCCAGCGTTGAACTGGCGCAACTGATGCCAGCTGCCTGGCTGCGTGAGCTGGAGATTGATGCCAGCGCCGATCCGGCCTGGGCCTTGGCCAGTATCTGCCGCGCCGTGTATGACCCACGCCGCGATGATGCGGACTTTCGCCGCAGCCTGCAGGGTGATGCGGCAACCCGGCGTGCGGCTTTTGACGGGCTGCGCAAACACTACCCTATGCGCCGGGAAATCGACGGGTTGGCGGTTTGCGTAAAGGGTAATGCGCCGGCATTGGTAAGCCTGGTGCAGGCGTTGGGTGCGAAGATGAAAGAGTAGGGTGGATGGCGCTTCACCCATCCACCATCTGCTCTCTTCATGGTGGATGAAAAAAGCCTCATCCACCCTACGAAGAGCATGCTTACTTGGCTTGAGGGGCTTGCTTTTTAGCTTTTTCCAGCGCGTTGCAGGCCTGTTGGATCATCTCTTCGGTGATCGGGATTTCGCGGCCCTGGGCGTCGATGACAAAACCACCAATCGGCATTGTCGGGGCTTTTGGCGAATTCTGTTGTTGGCTGTGCATGGCTTGTCTCCTCATCGGTTAGCGCGATTTTATGAGTGTTAGATGAAGGCGCTATGACAACTGCGACGGCAGAAAACCGCCGCAGGGCACAGGGCAAATCAGTCACTGCAGGCACTGTGCCAGGCCCGGCAGATATTGAGCAGGTAGGTATTGAATTAGAGGGTGTTATGGGGCTTTTCCATATTGGTTTGATCATCAATCCATTGGCCGGGCTGGGCGGCCCGGCGGGGTTCAAGGGCAGTGACGGCATGGCCGAACAGGCCTTGGCTCTGGGCGTTGAGGCCAAGTCGGCGCTGCGTACACAAACTGCCCTTGAAGTGCTGCTTCCGCTGCGTGAACGCCTGGAATTCGTCACCTTTCCCGGCGCCATGGGCGCCGACTTGCTGAGCGAGATGGGTTTTGCCCACCGCGTGGTCGGTGAGCTGCCGGCGGGTCCGAGCAGCGCCGCTGATACCCGTCAGGCTGTGGAGTTGCTGCAGGATGCCGGCGTGGCACTGATTTTGTTTGCCGGTGGCGACGGCACGGCGCGGGATATCTGCGCCGCAGCGCGCGAAGGCCAGCCGGTGCTGGGTATTCCGGCTGGGGTAAAGATTCAGTCCGGGGTCTACGCCATCAGCCCACGCGCAGCCGGTGAGCTGACTGCACGGCTAATCGAAGGCGGCCTGGTGCGCCTGAGCAGTGGCGAGGTGCGCGATATTGATGAAAGTGCGCTGCGTGAGGGGCGCGTAACCGCGCGCTGGTATGGCGAGCTGACGGTGCCGCAGGAAGGCGGCTATGTGCAGCAGGTCAAGCAGGGCGGCGTGGAGTCTGAAGAGCTGGTACTGATTGACCTGGCCGACTGGTTGCAGGACAGCTGGGAAAGCGATGTACGTTATGTCTTCGGCCCCGGCTCGACCCTGCATGGCCTGGCGCAGAACCTCGGTTTGCAGACCACGCTGCTGGGCGTCGATGTAATCGAGAATGGTCAGCTGCTGGCCAGCGATGTCACTGAGGCGCAGCTGTTCGAGCTGATTGATGGCCATCCAGCGCGGCTGCTGGTGACTGCGATTGGCGGGCAGGGGCATATTATCGGTCGTGGCAACCAGCAGGTCAGCCCACGAGTGCTGCGCGCGATTGGACTGGATAACCTGCGGGTGGTCGCCACCAAGCGCAAGCTCGGCACGCTTGAAGGCCGGCCGCTGCTGGTGGACAGCGGCGACGTGGCGTTGGACGATGCCTTTCCCGATGTGGTGCGCGTGTGGGCCGGGTATAAGGAAGAGCTGCTGTATCCCGTGGGCAAGTAGCAGCTGGGCGATCAAGGAGGCGTTATGCGGGTGATTCTGCTGTTTGCATTGGCCATGTTGCTAAGCGCCCAGGCCTGGGCCCTGCAAGCCGATGCCCTGGTCACAGCGGCCCGCGAGCAAGTCGGCGTAACCCTGAATTATGACCCTGCTTACCGCCGCCTGAGTTACCCCAATGGCGATGTACCGCTGAATACTGGCGTGTGTACCGATGTGATAATCCGCGCGCTGCGCCAGCAGGGGCTGGATCTGCAGCAAGCGGTGCATCAGGACATGCGCGCAAACTTTCGCCTGTATCCCAAAAACTGGGGGCTAAGCCGGCCCGACAGCAATATCGACCACCGGCGCGTGCCGAATCTGATGACCTGGTTTAAGCGGCAGGGCTGGGCACTGCCGCTTGGCCAGGATGCTGAGCGCTATCGTCCTGGCGATATCGTCACCTGGGATCTGGGTGGCGGCCTGACCCATATCGGCATTATCAGCGACCGCCAGGCCGGCAGCGGCGTGCCCCTGGTGCTGCACAATATCGGCCGTGGCACTCAGGAAGAGGACATTCTCTTCAGCTTTAAGATTACTGGCCATTACCGTATTCCCGCAGCCTGAGGGCCGCACAGAAGGAGTTGGGCATGCAGGCGCAAACACAAACACCTCCACCCCTTATCCAGCCCGGCGAGCGTGTGGTGCTGTTTGATGGGGTGTGCAAACTGTGCAACGGCTGGGCGAAGTTTCTGATTCGCCATGACCCTGAGCAGCGCTTTCGCCTGGCCTCGGTGCAGTCTGCTGAGGGCCAGGCGCTATTGGCCTGGGGCGGTTTGCCCACCGAGCGCTTCGATACCATGGCCTTGATTGAGAATGGCCAGATGCTGCTGCGTTCGGATGCAGTGCTGCGCATCGTCGCCCAGCTGCCTAAGCCATGGCGCTGGTTGGCTTGGCTGCGGCTGATCCCAAGGCCTATACGTGATTGGTGCTATGACCGTATTGCGCTCAATCGCTACCGGCTGTTTGGGCGCTATGACAGCTGCCTAATACCCAGTGCCGACCATGCACGGCGCTTCCTGCATGACTGATCAGCGTTTACCGCAGATTGCTTGGCTGGCGCGTATCGCTCTGGCGCTTGTGTTTATCTGGCACGGCCTGGTGCCGAAGATTCTCTGGCTGAGCCCGGATGAGCTGGCGATGATCCAGGCCCACAATCTGCCAGCCCCCGAATGGGTGGCGCGCATCGCCGGTTTGGCGGAAATCATCCTGGGTGTGTTGCTGCTGTGGCGGCGTCAGCGCTGGCCCTTGCTGCTGGCCGGTGTGCTGTTGATTGGGCTGCTGCTTGATGTGGCGCTATTCAGTCCCCATCTACTGCTGCAGGCGTTTAATCCGCTGAGCACCAACCTAGCCGCCCTGGCGCTGTGTTGGGTGGCTTGGCGGGCGGAAACGCCGCAATCGCCTTCTAATTAACGGGCGTCAGCGCCTCAGCGAGCCTCCATGCTTTCGATCCTGTCTTCCCGTCAGCGCAATGCCCTGCGTATGGCCTGGCGCTTTATTGCGCCGTACCGTGGTCGCGTGTTCGGGGCCTTGCTGGCGCTGATGTTTACCGCCGCCATCACCCTGTCGATGGGCCAGGGCATCAAGCTGCTGGTCGATCAGGGTCTGGCTACTCAGTCGCCAGCGGCGCTGCAGCAGTCGATCGGGCTGTTCTTCGTACTGGTGCTGGCGCTGGCCATCGGCACCTTTACCCGTTTCTACCTGGTGTCGTGGATTGGCGAGCGCTTTGTCGCCGATATCCGCAAGCGGGTGTTTAACCACCTGATTGAGCTGCATCCGGGCTTTTATGAGAGCAACCGCAGCTCGGAGATTCAGTCGCGGCTGACCGCCGATACCACGCTGCTGCAATCGGTGATCGGCTCGTCGCTGTCGATGGCGCTGCGCAACCTGATCATGCTGGTTGGCGGCAGCGTGCTGCTGGTGGTGACCAACGCCAAGCTCAGCGGCATCGTGTTGATGGCGCTGCCGCTGGTGGTCGCGCCGATTCTGATCTTCGGCCGCCGCGTGCGCGCGCTGTCGCGGCAGAGCCAGGACCGGGTGGCGGATGTCGGCAGTTACGTCGGTGAGGTGCTTGGGCAGATCAAGACCGTACAAGCCTATAACCACCAGAATGAGGACAAGCGCCGTTTCGGTCTGTCCGCCGAGGCGGCCTTCGACACGGCACGCCAGCGCATCGCCCAGCGCGCCTGGCTGATTACTGTGGTGATCGTGCTGGTGCTCGGCGCGGTGGGGGTGATGCTCTGGGTCGGAGGTATGGACGTGATTGCTGGCCGCATCAGTGGCGGCGAGCTGGCTGCCTTTGTGTTCTACAGCCTGATTGTCGGTTCGGCCTTTGGCACCCTGAGCGAGGTGATCGGTGAGCTGCAACGCGCTGCCGGCGCCGCTGAGCGCATCGCCGAGCTGCTACAGGCACGCAATGAAATCACTCCGCCAGCTACGGATGCGTTGCATCTGATCCAGCCAGTGCAGGGCCGTATCGAACTGCAAGGGCTGCGCTTCGCTTATCCGTCGCGCCCCAGCAGCTTTGCCGTGGATGGCATTGATCTGCAGGTCGCGGCAGGGGAAACCCTGGCCCTGGTTGGGCCGTCTGGTGCAGGTAAATCGACTCTGTTTGATCTGTTGCTGCGCTTTTTCGACCCGCAACAGGGTCGCATCCTGATTGATGGCGTGCCGATCCCGCAGCTTGATCCGCGCGAATTGCGCAGCAGCTTTGCCCTGGTGTCGCAAAACCCCGCGCTGTTCTTCGGCTCGGTGGAGGACAATATCCGCTATGGCAAAACCAGCGCGACGCTGGCTGAAGTCGAAGCGGCAGCCAAAGCTGCGCATGCCCATGAGTTCATCATGAAGTTGCCGAATGGCTACCAGACTCACCTGGGCGATGCCGGGCTGGGGCTATCCGGCGGACAGCGTCAACGCCTGGCGATTGCTCGGGCATTGCTGGTGGATGCGCCGATTCTGCTGCTCGATGAGGCGACCAGTGCGCTGGATGCCGAGAGCGAACATCTGATTCAGCAAGCCTTGCCACCACTGATGGAGGGGCGCACCACCCTGGTGATCGCCCATCGCCTGGCCACGGTCAAAAGTGCTGACCGCATTGCAGTGATCGAGCATGGCAAACTGGCCGCGATTGGCACGCACAGCGAGCTGGTCAACAGCAGCCCGCTGTATGCGCGCCTGGCCGAGTTGCAATTTAGCAATGAGGCGGAAGCGGTTAATTGATGCTGTGGGAGGGGCTTTAGCCGCGATCAGGGGCGCTGCGGTTTTGCTTTGTCGCGGCTAAAGCCCCTCCCACAGCAGGCACGCGCTGGAACTTAAAGCGGCTTGGCTTTCGGTTTGATGGTCGCCGCCGCGCCGGCCGAGGCGAGGATGATCGCGCTGATCGCCAGCCATTGGCTGAGCGTCAAGCGCTCGCTAAGGAACAGCAGGCCGGAGAGGGCGGCAATCGCCGGCTCCATGCTCATCAGGATGCTGAAGGTGCGCGCGGGCAGGCGGGTCAGGGCGACCATTTCCAGGCTGTAGGGCAGTGCCGAGGACAGTACGGCTACGCCGAGGGCGATGGGCAGCAGGTCGATTGAAAATAGACCACTACCGGCTTGCCACAGGCCAATCGGAAACACCAGCAGGGCCGCGACTATGGTGCCGAGGGCCACGGTCTGCTTGCCGTGCTCGGCGCCAGCTTTTTGCCCGAAAACGATATACAGCGCCCAGCACAGGCCGGCAGCCAGGGCCAGGGCCATGCCGACCGGGTCCAGCGGCACATCGCTTTGGCCGGTGGGCAGCAGTAGCCAGAGGCCGAAAACAGCTAGGGCGATCCAGACGAAATCCAGCAAACGCCGCGACGACAGCAAGGCCAGGCCCAGCGGCCCAGTAAATTCCAGGGCCACGGCGATGCCCAGGGGTATGGTTTTCAGCGAGAGGTAGAACAGCAGGTTCATGCTGCCCAGCGACAGCCCATAGGCCAGTAGCGAACGGCAGGATTTCAGCGTCAGCTTGGCCTGCCAGGGTCGCATCAGCACGCACAGGATCAGCGCGCCGAGGCTTAGGCGCAGCGCGGTGGTGCCGCTGGCACCGATTTCTGGAAACAGCCCCTTGGCCAGTGACGCGCCGCTCTGGATCGAGGTCATGGCAATCAGCAGCAATATGATCGGCAGGATCACCAGAGAGAATTGCGTTGAGCGCGGCATGGCTGTTCCTTTGAATTATCTATCCAGTAATAAAAAACCGGCCACGGAGGCCGGCTTTTATGCACCACGGCTAAGGCTTAGCGGTATTCACACAGGTAGGCAGTATCGGCTGCGACCTTTAGTTGAAACTTGCTGTCGGCCGGTACGGTGAATTTGCTGCCGCTGGTGAAGGTTTCCCAGCTGTCGCTGCCTGGCAGTTTCACGGTCAGGGCGCCGGCGACCACGTGCATGATTTCCAGCTGATTGGTGCCGAATTCATACTCGCCTGCAGCCATCACGCCAATGGTAGCCGGGCCTTCAGCCATGCCGAAGGCGATGGATTTGACGGTGCCGTCGAAGTATTCATTGACCTTGAACATCTGCAGTTCCTCAATAGGGGATTAAAAAGGCTGGCCGCCAGTAGCGACAGGCCATAGAAAAAGGCCAGCCAGTATGCCCAAGCGTTTTTTCTTCGTCATCTGCTTTGCGCAGGCAAAACCAGTGGCAGCAGCCGGGCGGTATTGCGCGCATCGGTCAGGGCGCGATGCTGCTGGCCTTGGAACTGCAGGCCGGCGAGATTCAGCGCCATTTTCAAGCCAATCGGGCTGGGCAGCTGGCGGGCTTCGGCGAAGCGCTTTTTCAGGTTGATGTGCGGGATCTGGCTCAGGTAACTCTCCAGCCCATGGGCGCGCCATTCCTGCTCGAACTGGCGGCGGTCGTAGTCGCCCCAGCTGGCCCAGCCCGCCAGTTGTGCTTGATGGGCCAGCAGCCAGCGTTCGAATTGTGCCCACACCGCACTGAGTGGCGCGGCGGCATCGACATCGGCCTGGCTGATCTGGGTGAGCTGACGGCAGAAATGGGTCAAATGCGGGCGCCGGGTGGGCCGCACAAAACGTTGGAAATACTCGATCTCATGGCCGCCAGCGTTGACCAGGCTGGCGCCGATTTCGATGATTTCCATATCTGTGACCGGCCAACCGCCTTCTTCAGTGGTGGCTTCCAGGTCGATTACCAGCCAATGCTGCATAAGCCCTCCTTAGCGTGCAGCGAGTATGGAAGCAGGATCGGTGTTGGGTAAAGTCTATTGGTCGGGTGCATCCATACAGTTTTGCCCTATGGCTGTACTGGCGCTGGCCCCATGTGGCGGGCATGCTTGCAGTCGGGTTCGTATCCGCCATGCAGCGCGGATATGCGGTTAAGTAGACGCGCGCTGTGGATGGCGTTCAAAGGTAGAGGTGGATATGGCAAAGCTGGCGTTTATCGGGCTGGGCGTAATGGGTTATCCGATGGCCGGGCATCTGGCGCGCGCCGGGCACCAGGTGTGTGTGTACAACCGCACTGTCGCCAAGGCTGCGCAGTGGGCTGCCGAATATACCGGCAGCCACGCGGCAACCCCGCGTGAAGCGGCCGCAGGCGCCGAGTTTGTGATGGTTTGCGTGGGCAATGATGATGATCTGCGCGGTGTGGTACTGGGCGAGCAGGGCGCCTTCGCCGGCATGCAACCCGGCGCGGTGCTGGTCGATCACACCACCGCCTCGGCGCAGGTTGCACGCGAGCTGGCCGAACAGGCCGCTGCGCGCCAGCTGGGTTTTCTCGATGCACCGGTATCCGGCGGTCAGGCCGGCGCGCAGAACGGCGCGCTGACCATCATGGTCGGCGGTACGGCTGCAACCTACGCCAAGGCCGAGCCGATTATTCAGGCCTATGCACGCATGGCCCGCTTGATGGGCGAAGCCGGCAGCGGCCAGCTGACCAAGATGGTCAACCAGATTTGCATCGCCGGCCTGGTGCAGGGCTTGTCCGAGGCTTTGCATTTTGCCGAGTGCGCCGGGCTCGACGCGCACGGCGCGATGGAAGTGATCAGCAAGGGCGCAGCGCAGTCCTGGCAGCTGGAAAATCGCCACAAAACCATGCTGGCCGGCGAATTCGAGCACGGTTTTGCTGTGGACTGGATGCGCAAGGACCTGTCGATCCTGCTGGCCGAGGCCCGTAGCAATGGCGCTCAGCTGCCGGTAACCGCGCTGGTCGATCAGTTCTACGCCGATGTGCAGGGCATGGGCGGCGGCCGTTGGGACACGTCCAGCCTGTTTGCCCGCCTGAACAAGCGTTGACTGGCAGCTGAGGACAGCCGTCTATACTGGCTTCAAAGCCAGTAAGGATTCGGCGCTGTTCTCACTCTTCAGGCATGCGGGCACTGTTCATGGATGATCAATTTGCATTCAGCGACGACCTTCCCGGCACTACCAGCCAGCCCGTGTGGCGCGTACTGGCGGTTGATGATGACGCCGACTTCCAGCGCGCCACCGCCTTTGCCCTGAGCGAGCTGGAACTGCTGGGCGGGCGCATTGAGCTGATTCAGGCGTTTAGTTGCCGTGAAGCCTCGATGCTCCTGGCCAAGCACCATGACATCGCCCTGGTGTTGCTCGATGTGGTGATGGAAACCGAAGACGCCGGCCTGCGCCTGATCAAGGCGCTGCGTGAGGTGATCGGCAACCGCGAAACCCGCGTGGTGATGCTGACCGGCGAGCCAGGCCTGGCGCCGGCCCATGAAGTGATGCGTGATTACGACATCAACGACTATTGGACCAAGAGTGAACTCAGCGCCGAGCGCTTGCTGACGGTGCTCACCGCCGCGGTGCGCGGTTATGCTCAGCTCCGGGCTGTAGCCAGCGCCCGGCGTGGCTTGCAGATGATCGTCGAATCGAGCAATGCGTTGTTCTGCTCAAAAAATACCCGCGAGCTGTCGGCCAAGATTCTGTCGGAAATCACCTCGCTGCTTAATCTGCAGACTGAGGGCATCGTTTGTGTGCGCGCCGATGAAGTGGACGCCACGGCCGAGCCGAATGCGCGGATTGTCAGCGCCAGCGGGCGCTTCTTCGACAGCATCGACGCCGATCTGGACGTGCTGCAGCCGCAGGTCGCAGCGGCGGTGCGCCAATGCCTGCAGGCGCAACAGACCCTGCGTCTGAGCGACTGCACGGTATTGTTCTTTCCGCGCTTTCAGGCGGGTTCGGACTACGCCTGCTATATCGACAGTGCGCGGACGCTGGATGACACCGAGCTGGAGCTGCTCAAGGTGTTCAGCGCCAGTATCAGCCGTGGCCTGTACAACGTCGCGCTGTTCAGCCGCCTGGAGGAAATGGCCTACCAGGACGACCTGCTGAAGATCCCCAACCGCAATGCGCTGATCCGCATGCTGGACATGACGTTGAAGTCCGAAGCCAAGGATCAGCGCGTGCTGGTGCTTATCGATATCGACAATTTTTCCGGCGCCAACACTGCCTTTGGCACCGGTTATGGCGATTTTATCCTCGGTCTGGTGGCGAAGAAGCTGCGCGATGCCTTCAACCATGAGGTGCTGATTGCGCGGGTGCGTGACGACCTGTTTGCCATCCTCGGCCCGCAAACGCAGGTCAATGCCGCTGAAGTGGTGGCGCTGTTTCGCCGGCATAAACGCCCCTATGAGCTGGGCCAGGTGCATAGCCTGAGCAGCGTGACCATGCACCTGGCCGACTTTACCGGCAGTGCCAGCGTGGCTCTGCAGGATGCGCTGCTGACTCTGAAGCAGGCCAAGCGCCTGGGGCATGACCAGCACGGTGTCTATGATCCGCGCCTGCAGGGTGCGCATGCCGAGTCCTACCGCATGCTGCTGGCCCTGCGCGATGCGGTGGAGGCTGGGCAGATCAGCGTCGAGTTGCAGCCGCAGATCGACCTGAAAACCCGCCGCGTTACCGGTGTGGAAGCCCTGGCGCGCTGGCGCAAGGCCGACGGCAAGATGGTCCCGCCGCTGAGTTTTATCCCCCTGGCCGAGGCCACCGGTTACATCTTGCCGCTGGGCGATCTGCTGATGCGTTTGGCCCTGCAGGTGGCCAAACAGCTGGCTGATGCCGGTTACCCGCAGATCCGCGTCGCGGTCAACGTTTCCGCGCCGCAGCTGCTGCAGCATGATTTTATCGAGCGGTTCAATTCGCACCTGCAGGCGGCCGGGGTATTGCCTGAGCAGATCGAGGTGGAAATTACCGAATCGGTGGCCATGCGCACCTTTGATACGGTCTGCGAAAAACTGCGGGCGCTGCGCGCCATGGGCGTTGAAGTGGCCATTGATGACTTCGGTACCGGCTTCTCATCGCTCAGCTACCTGCGTTTGCTGCCGGCCGATCGGTTGAAAATTGACCGCAGTTTTGTTCTGGAAATCGGCGAAGTCAGTGACCAGCAGATGATCGCCGAGGCGGTGATCCAGATCGCCGCACGGGTCGGCATGCAGGTGATTGCCGAAGGCGTGGAGACCCAGCAGCAGGCCGACTGGATTCTCGGCCATGGCTGTCGGCAGGCGCAGGGGTATCTGTTTGCCAAACCGATGGCCTGCGCCGACTTACTCAACTGGCTGAGTGACTGGCCGGAGCGCCCGGCCTGATGCAGCAATCCTGGCGCAGCAGGCTGTTGTCGCAGCCGGTCAGGCGCAACCTGTTGCTGCTATTTGTGCCATGGACGCTGCTGATTCTGCTGTTGATGGCGCTGCTCTATGAGCGCTTGCTGGATGCGCGGCTTGAGCCGCTGTTGCGTGATCAGCAGATCAGCCTGAACGAGGGCGTCGGCGTGCTCAATCGGCATCTGGCGACCTTGCGCGGCAATCTGCAGTTTCTTACGCAGCAACCGCTGCTGGCCGAGGTGCTGCGTGACCCTAGTGCGGACAACCGGCATGCCCTGAGTCAGCTGTTTGTCGAGTTCGCCCGCAGCAGCAGGGTTTACGACCAAATTCGTTGGCTGGATGAGCGCGGCGCAGAGCAGGTGCGGGTCGATTGGCGCGATGGTGAGTCGCAGGCGCGCGATCAGGCGCAATTGCACAACCAGGCGCAACAGTACTACTTCGTGGAAACCATGAACCTGCCCCAGGACGCGTTCTACCTCTCGCGTTTTGATCTGAATGCCGACTCCGGCGTCGTCGAGCAACCGCTCAAGCCCACCCTGCGCGGCGCTGAGCCGATTTTTGATGATGAGGGCAAGCGCCGCGGCATTCTGATCCTCAATTACCTGGGGCAAGTGCTGCTGCAGCGTTTGGCCCAGGTGTCCAAGAGTTATGGCAACAACCTGACCTTGGTCGATCATGAAGGCTACTGGATGCTCGCCGCCGATGCGCAGGATGCCTGGGGCTTTGCCCTGGGCAAGCCTGAGGCGACCCTGGCCAGCCGCTTTCCCGATAGCTGGCGACGTATGCAGGCCACACGCAATGGCGTGTTTAGCGACAGTGGCGGCTATTGGGCTTTCAATACGTTCGATCCCTACCAGGGCAGTGGCCAAGACGCGGCAGCGGGTGAGTACTGGTTGCTGGTCTCGCACCTGCCTCTGGAGCAAATCCAAGGGTTGCGTGGGCAAGTGCTCTGGCAGGTGTTGCTGTTCGTTTGTGTGATGCTCTCTCTCGGTCTGCTGGTGGTCTTGCGTCTGGGATTGGCGGAGTTCGAGCGTAATCAGGTGCGCGAGGCGCTGGAAGTCAGCAGCCAGGCGTTGCAGCAGAGCAATACTGAGCTGCGTGACACGGTGGAACAGCTGCAGCGCACGCGCGGTGCCTTGATCCAGGCGGAAAAACTATCCTCGCTGGGCACCTTGGTCGCTGGTGTGGCGCATGAGCTGAATACGCCGATTGGCGCCGCCAGCATGGCAGCGTCCACCCTCGATAAAGGCAATCAGAGTCTGCAGAAGAGCCTCGGTGAGGGACTTCAGCGTTCGGCGCTGGAGCGCTTTGTGCAGCGCAATGATGAAGGTCTGGCAATCATCCTCAACAGCCTGACGCGCATGGCGCAGCTGACCCGGGCCTTCAAGCAACTGGCCAGTGACCGTGCGAGTACCGAGCGGCGCCGCTTTGATCTGGTCGAGTTGGTTGGCGAAGTCATGTTGCTGTTCACCCCCAAGCTCAAGCAGTCAAACCATCGGGTGCAGCTGGAGTTACCGCAGAGTCTGATGCTCGACAGCTATCCAGGGCCTCTGGGGCAGATTCTGCAGAACCTGATCGACAATGCGCTGATCCATGCTTTCGATTCGGGCATGAACGGCGTGGTGACGGTCAGGGTTGAGCACGATGAAATGCGCCACGAATGCGTGATTGCAGTCAGCGATAACGGCGACGGCATGAGTGATGACGTGCTGGCGAAGATCTTCGATCCGTTCTTTACCACCCGGCGTGGACGCGGCGGCACTGGGCTTGGTCTGCATATCACCCATCAGTTGGCGGTGGATATTCTCGGTGCAGAGCTGCAGGTACGCAGCGCGCCAGGGCAGGGCACGCAGTTTCGCCTGCGCTTACCGCTCGCCTGAATCTATAGATGGACGGCTGCCAAGCCGTCTGCGCCCACGTAGAATTGTCGGCCTGTGCCCCGTGCTGTTGTTTTGAGGTTCTCCTGTCATGAATTGCCGTGCCGGCTGCGGCGCCTGCTGCATTGCCCCTTCGATCAGTTCCCCCATCCCGGGTATGCCCGATGGCAAACCGGCTGGTGTGCGTTGCGTGCAGTTGGATGCGAATAACTACTGCCTGATCTTCGGCCAGCCCGAGCGGCCGGCGGTGTGTTCGGCGTTTCATGCCGCCGAGTATGTGTGCGGCAGCACTACGGCAGAGGCCCTGCAATTGATTGGCTGGCTGGAGCAGAGTACGGCCGTTGCAGTCTGATACTGTGACTCAGGGTTATCTGCTGCCGGAGGCATGATGGTGCGGTTTACAGGGTTGCTCTTGGGAGTTGCCGCGTTGCTGGCGGTGGGCGGGGCGCAGGCGGCGCAATGGCGTCTGGTCAAGGATGAGGCGGGAATTCAGGTCTATTTGCAGCAAATACCCGGTTCAAGCTTTCAGGCGTTTCGTGGCATCACCCGTATACGGGCGGATATGCCGCGATTATTGGCCCTGCAGGATGATGTCAGCGCGGCCTGCGCCTGGATTCATGCCTGCAGCGAGCAGAAGCTGCTCAAGCATGAGGGCGATCTAAGCTGGGCCTACAGCCGCTTCCACACGCCCTGGCCGGTGCAACCGCGTGATTCGATCCTGCAGGTCACTACCACGCGTGATGCCGATGGTCGGGTAACCCGCACCCTACACGGGGTTGCCGACTATTTGCCGCCGCAGCAAGGCTTTGTGCGGGTGAGTAAGGTGGAAGGCTTCTGGAGCCTTACGCCGCACGAAGGTGAAATCGAGGTGATCTACGAGGTGCATTCTGAGCCGGGCGGCAGCGTACCGGCCTGGTTGGCCAATAGCTTTGTCGTGGATGCGCCGTTCAATACCTTGCAGGGGCTGCGTCAGTTGGCTGAACAGCCGTAAAGCTGGCTATTCAGCGCAATAAAAAAGGCTGCCCGAGGGCAGCCTTTTCGTGCGGCGAGAACTGAATTACTTCTTCAGGTCGCGCTGCGGGTAGCCGGTGTACAGCTGGCGTGGACGGCCAATCTTGTACGGGCTGGAGAGCATTTCTTTCCAGTGCGAGATCCAGCCGACAGTCCGCGCCAGGGCGAAGATCACGGTGAACATGCTGGTCGGAATACCGATGGCCTTGAGGATGATGCCCGAGTAGAAGTCGACGTTCGGGTACAGGTTGCGCTCTTTGAAGTACGGGTCGGTCAGGGCGATTTCTTCCAGACGCATCGCCAGTTCCAGCTGTGGATCGTTCTTGATGCCCAGCTCTTTCAGTACTTCGTCGCAGGTCTGCTTCATCACGGTGGCGCGCGGGTCGCGGTTTTTGTAAACGCGATGACCGAAGCCCATGAGTTTGAACGGATCGTTCTTGTCCTTGGCCTTGGCGATGAACTTGTCAATGTTGGAAACATCGCCAATCTCATCCAGCATGCTCAGTACGGCCTCATTGGCGCCGCCGTGCGCCGGGCCCCAGAGGGCGGCGATACCGGCGGCGATACAGGCGAACGGGTTGGCACCCGAGGAACCCGCCAGACGTACGGTGGAGGTCGAAGCGTTCTGCTCATGGTCGGCGTGCAGGATAAAGATCTTATCCATGGCCTTGGCCAGCACCGGGCTGATCGGTTTGATCTCGCACGGTGTGTTGAACATCATGTGCAGGAAGTTTTCCGCATAGTTCAGGTCGTTACGCGGATACATCATCGGCTGACCCATGGAGTACTTGTAGGTCATGGCGGCGATGGTTGGCATCTTGGCGATCAGGCGCATGGCCGACACTTCGCGGTGATGCGGGTTATTGATGTCCAGCGAGTCGTGGTAGAAGGCCGAGAGGGCGCCGACTACACCGCACATGATGGCCATCGGGTGAGCGTCACGGCGGAAGCCGTTGAAGAAGGTCTTCAGTTGCTCGTGAACCATGGTGTGGTTCTTGATGGTGCTGACGAACTTGGCTTTCTCTTCTGCGTTCGGCAGTTCGCCGTTCAGCAGCAGGTAGCAGGTTTCCAGGTAATCGGATTGCTCTGCCAGCTGTTCGATGGGGTAGCCGCGATGCAGCAGGATGCCCTGGTCGCCGTCGATGTAGGTGATCTTCGACTCGCACGAGGCGGTGGACATAAAGCCAGGATCAAATGTGAAACGGCCCGTGGCGGTTAAGCCCCGCACGTCAATTACATCGGGACCAACGGTGCCGGTTAAAATGGGCAGCTCGACGGGGGCTGCGCCCTCGATGATCAACTGCGCTTTTTTGTCAGCCATGTTTGGCCTCCTAGTTATGCTTGAAATCATCTGACTGCCCCCCACGCAGGGCCCGCACCACTATAGTGAGATAAATTCGAATGTCAATTTGCGAAAACCCAGGCGGCAGAAGGGTTTGCGGGTGGTTTTCGGGCTTTTAAAGCGGCTCTTTACGCCATTTATTAGAGGTGTGCAATGCGCTTTTAGGTAGGGGGCTTTGCGTTGTCATTAGTAACCTAACTGTCTATACTCTGCGCCCAGCTACCAAGGGCTTTAGCCTGTCTTTTGGTAGTTGTCACTCCTTGGGTGATGGGTACCTGACCAGTGCACTTCCCGACAACTTTGCCCTGATAGTTAGGGGCTCTCAGTGTGATAAAAGCCGTGAATAGCCAAAGACCTGTAAACCTCGACCTTAGGACGATCAAACTTCCTATCACTGGCGTTACGTCATTCCTTCATCGTGTTTCTGGAATCATTCTGTTTTTCGGCATTGCCGTGCTGCTGTACGGGCTCGACAAATCGCTGGAATCTGCAGAAGGTTTTGCCGAGGTGAAAGAGTGCTTGACCAGCCCGCTGGCCAAATTTGTGATTTGGGGTCTGTTGTCCGCTCTGCTGTACCACCTGGTGGCCGGTATTCGCCACTTGATCATGGACATGGGCATCGGTGAGACGCTGGAAGGCGGCAAGCTGGGTTCGAAAATCGTTCTCGTCGTGTCGACGATCGTGATCGTGCTGCTGGGGGTGTGGATATGGTAACCAACGTCACGAACTTCTCGCGTTCGGGTCTTTATGACTGGATGGCGCAGCGTGTTTCTGCTGTCGTCCTCGCGGTTTATGTGCTGTTTCTGCTTGGCTTTGTCGTGTGCAACCCGGGTCTGGGCTATGCCGAATGGCAGGCGCTGTTCTCCAATAACGCAATGCGTATCTTCAGCCTGTTGACCCTGGTGGCGCTCAGCGTTCACGCCTGGGTTGGCATGTGGACAATTTCCACCGACTACCTGACGCCAATGGCGCTGGGTAAGTGGGCTACTGTCGTGCGTTTTCTGTTCCAGGCTGCGTGTGGCGTTGCCATGTTCGCGTTCTTCGTCTGGGGCGTGCAGATTTTTTGGGGTAACTGATCCATGACAAGCATTCGCACTCTTTCTTATGACGCCATCATCGTTGGTGGCGGCGGCGCGGGTATGCGCGCTGCACTGCAGTTGGCTCAGGGTGGTCATAAAACCGCAGTCGTGACCAAGGTCTTCCCGACCCGCTCGCACACTGTGTCCGCTCAGGGTGGCATCACCTGCGCCATCGCTTCGGCCGATCCGAACGATGATTGGCGCTGGCACATGTACGATACCGTCAAGGGTTCCGACTATATCGGAGACCAGGACGCTATCGAATACATGTGTTCCGTCGGTCCGGAAGCTGTATTTGAATTGGAACACATGGGTCTGCCGTTCTCCCGTACCGAGCAGGGCCGCATCTATCAGCGTCCGTTCGGTGGCCAGTCCAAAGGCCCGAACAACCCGACTCAGGCTGCGCGTACCTGCGCTGCTGCTGACCGTACCGGTCATGCACTGCTGCACACCCTGTACCAGGCCAACCTCAAGGCTGGCACCTCGTTCCTTAACGAGTGGTACGCGGTCGATCTGGTGAAGAACCAGGACGGCGCCGTAGTTGGCACCATCGCCATCTGCATCGAAACCGGCGAGACCGTGTACATCCGCTCCAAGGCTGTAGTTCTGGCAACTGGCGGTGCGGGTCGTATCTACGCTTCCACCACCAACGCCCTGATCAACACCGGTGACGGCGTGGGCATGGCCCTGCGTGCCGGCGTGCCGGTGCAGGACATCGAGATGTGGCAGTTCCACCCGACCGGTATTGCCGGCGCTGGTGTACTGGTTACTGAGGGTTGCCGTGGTGAAGGTGGTTACCTGATCAACGCCCATGGCGAGCGTTTCATGGAGCGTTATGCGCCGAACGCCAAAGACTTGGCTGGCCGTGACGTAGTCGCACGCTCGATGGTTAAAGAAGTACTCGCCGGCAACGGCTGTGGCCCGGACAAGGACCACGTACTGCTCAAGCTCGACCACCTTGGCGAGGACGTGCTGCACAGCCGCCTGCCAGGCATCTGCGAGCTGTCCAAGACCTTCGCCCACGTTGACCCGGTGGTTGCGCCGGTTCCGGTGATTCCGACCTGCCACTACATGATGGGCGGTGTGCCGACCAACATTCACGGTCAGGCCATCACTCAGGATGCCAACGGCAACGACAAGATCATCGAAGGCCTGTTCGCTGTCGGCGAAGTGGCCTGCGTATCGGTACACGGCGCCAACCGTCTGGGCGGCAACTCGCTGCTCGACCTGGTGGTGTTCGGTCGTGCTGCTGGTATTCACCTGGAAAAAGCGCTGAAAGAAGGCGTGGAAGTCCGTGGTGCCAGCGAAACCGACATCGAGCTGTCGCTCAAGCGTCTGGCGGGCGTCAACGAACGCACCACCGGCGAAGATGTCGCGCCGCTGCGTAAAGAGCTGCAAAACTGCATGCAGAATTACTTCGGTGTGTTCCGCACCGGCGAGTACATGCAGAAGGGCATTGCCCAACTGGCCGACCTGCGTGAGCGGATCGCGACTGTCAAGATCGCGGACAAGAGCCAGGCATTCAACACTGCGCGTATCGAAGCATTGGAACTGCAAAACCTTCTCGAAGTGGCAGAAGCCACCGCGATCGCTGCCGAGGTTCGTAAAGAATCCCGTGGTGCTCACGCTCGTGAAGACTTCGAAGAACGTGACGACGAAAACTGGCTGTGCCACTCCCTGTATATCCCAGGTGAAAAGCGCGTGAGCAAGCGTTCGGTCAACTTCTCGCCGAAGACAGTTCCAGCGTTTGAACCCAAGGTCCGGACTTATTAAGGGTGCCTGATATGTCGCAAGCCAATCTGTTGCAAGTAAGCGTTTATCGTTACAACCCGGAAAAAGATTCTGCGCCGTTTATGCAGGACTTCCAGGTCGACACCGGCGGCAAGGACATCATGGTTCTTGACGTACTGGCGCTGATCAAGGAACAGGACGAGGGTTTCTCCTATCGTCGCTCCTGCCGTGAAGGCGTGTGCGGTTCCGATGGCATGAATATCAACGGCAAGAATGGCCTGGCCTGTATCACGCCGATCTCGGCGGCTGGCCTGAAAGGCGGCAAGCTGGTGGTGCGCCCGCTGCCTGGCCTGCCGGTCATCCGTGACCTGGCTGTTGATATGAGCATCTTCTACAAGCAGTACGAGAAGGTGCAGCCATACCTGCAGAACAACACGCCGGCGCCGGCCATCGAGCGTCTGCAGTCGCCGGAAGAGCGTGAGAAGCTGGACGGTCTGTACGAGTGCATCCTGTGCGCTTGCTGCTCCACCAGCTGCCCGTCGTTCTGGTGGAATCCAGACAAGTTCCTCGGCCCAGCTGCGCTGCTGCAGGCTTATCGTTTCCTGGCGGACAGCCGTGATACCCAGACCGAACAACGTCTGGCGTCGCTGGATGATCCGTTCAGTGTGTTCCGTTGCCGCGGCATCATGAACTGCGTGAACGTTTGCCCTAAGGGTCTCAACCCGACCAAGGCAATCGGCCACGTACGCAACATGTTGCTGCAGAGCGGTACCTGATTCACGGTTGTTTGCTAGACCTGTAACACCTGCGGCGCTGCTTTCAACCCAGCGCCGTAGTTTTAGCCAGGGCTGCTGCTCACAAAGCGGTGGTTCTTAATTTGAAAAATATGACGACCAGCAGGGGCATCCGGGCTGGTGCCCGGACTATCTGCGGGATCCGTAGTGGCTTACCAGTCGCTGCTTCAGGACTGACAGCCATGCGGTTTCTTCGCCGGTGGTGTCCCCTTACCGAGGGTGACCAAGCATGCAAGAAAGCGTGATGCAGCGCATGTGGGACAGTGCCCACCTATCCGGTGGTAACGCTGCCTATGTGGAAGAGCTCTATGAGCTTTACCTGCACGATCCCAACGCTGTGCCAGAAGAGTGGCGCACTTACTTCCAGAAGTTGCCGACTGACGGCAGCGCCGCCACAGACGTATCGCACTCAACGATTCGCGATCATTTCGTCCTGCTCGCTAAAAATCAGCGCCGCGCCCAACCGGTGTCCGCTGGTAGCGTGAGCAGTGAGCACGAGAAGAAGCAAGTCGAAGTGCTGCGCCTGATTCAGGCTTATCGCATGCGCGGCCATCAGGCTGCCCAGCTCGATCCGCTTGGCCTCTGGAAGCGTCCTGTGCCGGCTGATCTGGCAATCAATCACTATGGTCTGACCGATGCCGACCTGGACACCACCTTCCGTACCGGTGGGCTGTTCATTGGCAAGGAAGAGGCTACTCTGCGCGAAATTCGCGATGCGTTGCAGCAGACATATTGCCGCACCATTGGCGCCGAGTTCACCCATATCGTTGATTCCGAGCAGCGCAGCTGGTTCCAGCAGCGCCTGGAAAGCGTCCGTGGTCGTCCACAATTCTCGGTTGAGGTGCAGAGCCACCTGCTTGAGCGCCTGACCGCAGCTGAAGGTCTGGAAAAGTACCTGGGCACCAAGTACCCGGGCACCAAGCGTTTCGGTCTGGAAGGTGGCGAGAGCCTGATTCCGCTGCTCGATGAAGTGATCCAGCGGTCCGGCTCCTACGGCACCAAGGAAGTCGTCATCGGCATGGCCCACCGTGGCCGCCTCAACGTGCTGGTCAACACCTTCGGCAAGAACCCGCGCGATCTGTTCGACGAGTTCGAAGGCAAGAAAACCGAAGGTCTGTCTTCCGGCGACGTGAAATACCACCAGGGTTTCTCCTCCAACGTGATGACCGCTGGCGGCGAAGTGCACCTGGCAATGGCGTTCAACCCGTCGCACCTGGAGATCGTTTCTCCGGTGGTCGAAGGTTCGGTACGCGCCCGTCAGGATCGTCGCAACGACGCGATTGGCGAGAAAGTGCTGCCAGTTTCCCTGCACGGTGACGCGGCATTCGCCGGTCAGGGTGTGGTCATGGAAACCTTCCAGATGTCGCAGACCCGTGGCTTCAAGACGGGCGGCACCATCCACATCGTGATCAACAACCAGGTCGGCTTCACCATCAGCAACCCGCTGGACTCGCGTTCCACCGAGTACTGCACGGACGTTGCCAAGATGATCCAGGCGCCGATCCTGCACGTTAACGGTGATGACCCGGAAGCGGTGCTGTTCGTCACCCAGTTGGCTGTCGATTACCGCATGCAGTACAAGCGTGACGTGGTCATCGACCTGGTCTGCTACCGCCGCCGCGGCCACAACGAGGCCGACGAGCCGAGCGGCACCCAGCCGATCATGTATCAGCAAATCAGCAAACAGCGCACCACCCGTGAGCTGTATGCCGAAGTTCTGACCGCTGCCGCGCGTCAGTCGGCCGATGAGGTGCAGGCCAAGATCGACGAGTACCGCACTGCACTGGATAACGGTCAGCATGTGGTCAAGAGCCTGGTCAAAGAGCCGAACAAAGAGCTGTTCGTCGATTGGCGTCCCTACCTGGGCCATGCCTGGACTGCGCGTCACGACACGCGTTTCGAGCTGAAAACCCTGCAGGAACTGTCCAACAAGTTGCTGGAAATTCCAGAAGGCTTCGTCGTGCAGCGTCAGGTCGCGAAAATTCTCGAAGACCGCCAGAAGATGAGCGCAGGCGCGCTGCCGATCAACTGGGGCTACGCCGAGACTATGGCCTACGCCACCCTGTTGTTCGAAGGCCATCCGATCCGCATGACCGGCCAGGACATCGGCCGCGGCACCTTCTCGCACCGTCACGCGGTGCTGCACAACCAGAAGGACGCCGGCACCCATCTGCCGCTGCAGAACCTTTACCAGGGTCAGCCGCGTTTCGACCTGTACGACTCCTTCCTTTCGGAAGAAGCCGTACTGGCTTTCGAATACGGCTACGCCACCACCCAGCCGCAGTCGCTGGTGATCTGGGAAGCGCAGTTCGGCGACTTCGCCAACGGTGCCCAGGTGGTGTTCGACCAGTTCATTTCCAGTGGCGAGCACAAGTGGGGCCGTCTCTGCGGTCTGACCATGCTGTTGCCGCACGGTTATGAAGGGCAGGGGCCTGAGCACAGCTCGGCGCGTCTGGAGCGTTATCTGCAGCTGTGCGCCGAGCACAACATGCAGGTTGCGGTACCGACCACCCCGGCGCAGATCTACCACTTGCTGCGTCGTCAGGTGATTCGCCCACTTCGCAAGCCGTTGGTCGTATTGACGCCGAAGTCGCTGCTGCGCCACAAATTGGCCATCTCGACCCTGGAAGATCTGGCCGAAGGCTCGTTCCAGACCGTGATTCCAGAGATCGATACCATCGATCCGAAGAAAGTCGAGCGTCTGATTCTGTGCAGCGGCAAGGTTTACTACGACTTGCTGGAGAAGCGCCGCAACGAAGGCCGCGAAGACATCGCCATCGTGCGTATCGAGCAGCTCTATCCGTTCCCGGAAGATGATCTGGCCGAGGCAATTGCCCCGTACAAGAACCTCAAGCACATCGTCTGGTGTCAGGAAGAGCCGATGAACCAGGGCGCCTGGTACTGCAGTCAGCATCACATGCGTCGCGTGGCGACAGCGCACAAGAAAGCGCTGTTCCTCGAGTACGCCGGTCGTGATGCGTCTGCCGCACCTGCCTGTGGTTATGCATCGATGCACGCCGAACAGCAGGAAAAACTCCTGCAAGACGCCTTTACTGTTTAACGCCTTCGCGCAACAGGCGGCCAACTGGGCCGCCTGCTAGAAGAAACCGAATTTAAGGAACCACACATAATGGCTATCGAGATCAAAGCCCCTACTTTCCCGGAATCGGTTGCCGACGGCACCGTGGCCACTTGGCACAAAAAGCCGGGCGATGCGGTCAAGCGCGACGAACTGATCGTCGACATCGAAACCGACAAGGTAGTGATCGAAGTGCTGGCCGAGGCCGATGGCGTCCTCGCGCAAATCATCAAGAATGAAGGCGACACCGTTCTGTCCAACGAACTGCTCGGCACCCTGGGTGAGGGCGGCGCTGCTGCTCCTGCACCAGCCGTTGCTGCTCAGGCTGCTGCACCTGCTGCCGCTGCTCCGGCCGCTGCCGCGGGCGACGATCAGATCCTGTCCCCAGCCGCGCGCAAGATCGCTGAAGAAAACGGCATCGATCCGAACAGCATCGCTGGCACCGGTAAAGGCGGTCGCGTCACCAAGGAAGACGTGGTGGCTGCCGTTGAAGCGAAGAAGAACGCCCCGGCTGCTGCACCTGCCGCCAAGCCAGCCGCACCTGCTGCTGCCGCTCCGGTATTCGCCACCGGCGACCGCACCGAGAAGCGTGTGCCGATGACCCGTCTGCGCGCCAAGATCGCCGAGCGCCTGGTCGAAGCACAGTCCTCCATGGCCATGCTGACCACCTTCAACGAAGTGGACATGAGCGAAGTCATGGCGCTGCGTTCAAAGTACAAGGACCTGTTCGAGAAGAGCCACAACGGCGTGCGCCTGGGCTTTATGTCGTTCTTCGTCAAGGCCGCCACCGAAGCGCTGAAGCGTTTCCCTGCAGTTAACGCCTCGATCGACGGTACCGACATCGTTTACCACGGCTACGCCGACATCGGTGTTGCCGTGTCCAGCGACCGTGGCCTGGTCGTTCCGGTGCTGCGTAACGCCGAGCTGATGAGCCTGGCTGAAATCGAGAACGGCATCGCCACCTTTGGCAAGAAAGCCAAAGACGGCAAGCTGTCGATCGAAGAAATGACCGGTGGCACCTTCACCATCACTAACGGTGGTACGTTCGGTTCGATGATGTCGACGCCGATCGTCAACCCGCCGCAAGCCGCGATCCTGGGGATGCACAACATCATCCAGCGCCCGATGGCCGTGAATGGTCAGGTGGTAATCCGCCCAATGATGTACCTGGCGTTGTCCTACGATCACCGCCTGATTGATGGTAAGGAAGCCGTGACCTTCCTGGTGACCATCAAGAACTTGCTGGAAGACCCGGCGCGTCTGCTGCTGGACATCTAAAAGCCAGTTTCTCCCACGGCGGCCCTTTAACCAGGGCCGTCCGGTTTATTCGAGAAGGAATACGTTATGACCCAGAAATTCGACGTGGTAGTCATCGGTGCCGGCCCTGGTGGCTATGTAGCCGCCATCAAAGCAGCTCAGCTTGGTTTGAAGACTGCATGCATCGAGAAGTACCAGGACAAAGAGGGCAAAGCCGCCCTCGGCGGTACTTGCCTGAACGTCGGCTGCATTCCGTCCAAGGCGCTGCTGGACAGCTCCTGGAAATACCACGAAGCGCACGAAGGCTTTGCCATTCACGGTATCGAAGCCAAGAGCGTGACCATCGACGTACCTGCGATGATCGGCCGTAAGGCCAACATCGTAAAAAACCTCACTGGCGGCGTTGCCACCCTGTTCAAGGCCAATGGCGTGACCCTGCTCGAAGGTCACGGCAAGCTGCTGGCGAACAAGCAGGTTGAAGTCACCGGTTCCGACGGCAAGACGCAGATCGTTGAAGCCGGCAGCGTGATCCTCGCCTCCGGCTCCAAGCCAATCGACATTCCACCGGCCCCGGTTGATCAGGACGTGATCGTCGACTCCACCGGCGCCCTGGAATTCCAGAGCGTACCGAAGAAGCTCGGCGTGATCGGCGCTGGCGTCATCGGTCTGGAGCTGGGTTCGGTGTGGGCGCGCCTGGGTGCTGAAGTGACCGTACTGGAAGCCCTGGACAAGTTCCTCCCGGCGGCCGATGAGCAGATCGCCAAAGAAGCGCTGAAGACCTTCACCAAGCAGGGTCTGAAAATCCGTCTGGGCGCTCGTGTGACCGGTTCGGAAGTGAAGAAGAAGCAGGTAACTGTCAACTTCACCGACGCCGAAGGCGAGCAGAAGATCGTATTCGACAAGCTGATCGTTGCAGTTGGCCGTCGTCCGGTGACCACCGACCTGTTGGCTGCCGACAGCGGCGTTGACATGGACGAGCGTGGTTTCATCTTTGTTGACGACCAGTGCGCCACCAGCGTACCGGGCGTTTACGCCATTGGTGACGTGGTGCGCGGCGCGATGCTGGCCCACAAAGCCTCGGAAGAGGGCATCATGGTTGCTGAGCGCATCGCCGGCCACAAAGCCCAGATGAACTACGACCTGATCCCGTCGGTTATCTACACCCACCCGGAAATCGCATGGGTTGGTAAAACCGAGCAGCAGCTGAAGACCGAAGGCGTTGCCGTTAACGTCGGCACCTTCCCGTTCGCTGCCAGCGGTCGCGCCATGGCAGCCAACGACACCGGCGGTATGGTTAAAGTCATCGCTGATGCCGCCACCGACCGCGTTCTCGGTGTACACGTGATTGGCCCAAGCGCTGCCGAACTGGTTCAGCAGGGTGCAATCGGTATGGAATTCGGCACCAGCGCCGAGGATCTGGGGATGATGGTGTTCTCCCACCCGACGCTGTCCGAAGCACTGCACGAAGCTGCTCTGGCAGTGAATGGCCATGCCATCCACATCGCCAACCGTAAGAAGCGTTAAGACGTTGTTTGTTTGAGCGGATGCCTTCACCGGCGTTGTGTACCGGTGAAGGTGCAGTTCAACAGGAAGAACCACGGCCGACTGCCCGCGTACAGCTCAGGTTCTGCGCGGAACGTCAGCCGGATTGCTGCAGAAGCAGTCACAGGTGGTGCGGCATCACAAGTGCAGCACCGTATGCGCAATACCTAAACGAAGACGGTAGACAAGCATGAATCTCCACGAGTATCAGGGTAAGCAGCTGTTCGCTGAATACGGCCTGCCCGTATCCAAGGGCTTCGCGGTAGACACCCCGGAAGAAGCCGCAGCAGCCTGCGAAAAAATCGGTGGCACCGAGTGGGTCGTCAAGGCTCAAGTCCACGCTGGTGGCCGCGGTAAAGCGGGCGGCGTGAAGCTGGTGAAGAACAAAGAAGACGCCAAAGCCTTCGCCGCCAACTGGCTGGGCAAGCGTCTGGTGACTTACCAGACAGATGCCAACGGTCAGCCAGTGACCAAGATCCTGGTCGAGTCCTGCACCGACATCGCCAAGGAACTGTACCTGGGCGCGGTCGTTGACCGTTCCAGCCGTCGCATCGTGTTCATGGCCTCCACCGAAGGTGGCGTGGACATCGAGAAAGTTGCGCACGACACCCCTGAAAAAATCCTCAAGGCGACCATCGACCCGCTGGTCGGCGCTCAGCCGTTCCAGGGCCGCGAGCTGGCATTCCAGCTGGGCCTGGAAGGTGATCAGATCAAGCAGTTCACCCAGATCTTCGTTGGCCTGGCCAAGCTGTTCCAGGACTATGACCTGGCTCTGCTGGAAGTGAACCCGCTGGTGATCAAGGCTGATGGCAACCTGCATTGCCTCGACGCCAAGATCAACATCGACAGCAACGCCATGTACCGTCAGCCGAAGCTGCGCGCCATGCACGATCCGTCCCAGGATGATCCGCGTGAAGCCCACGCTGCCAAGTTCGAACTGAACTACGTCGCGCTGGAAGGCAACATCGGTTGCATGGTCAACGGTGCTGGCCTGGCCATGGGCACCATGGACATCGTCAACCTGCACGGCGGCAAACCAGCCAACTTCCTCGACGTAGGTGGCGGCGCAACCAAAGAGCGCGTGACCGAAGCCTTCAAGATCATCCTGTCCGACAGCAACGTGGCTGCCGTACTGGTAAACATCTTCGGCGGTATCGTTCGTTGCGACATGATTGCCGAAGGCATCATCGGCGCAGTGAAAGAAGTCGGCGTGAAAATCCCGGTTGTCGTTCGTCTGGAAGGCAACAACGCTGAGCTGGGCGCTAAAGTCCTGGCAGAAAGCGGCCTGAACATCATCGCGGCAACCAGCCTGACCGACGCTGCTCAGCAAGTCGTCAAAGCTGCGGAGGGCAAGTAATGAGCGTCCTGATCAATAAAGACACCAAAGTTATCTGCCAGGGCTTCACCGGCTCGCAGGGTACTTTCCACTCCGAACAAGCCATCGCCTACGGCACCAAGATGGTTGGCGGCGTGACTCCGGGCAAAGGCGGCACCACTCACCTGAATCTGCCCGTGTTCAACACCGTGCGTGAAGCAGTTGAGCAGACTGGCGCCACCGCCAGCGTGATCTACGTTCCGGCTCCGTTCTGCAAGGACTCGATCCTTGAAGCGGCCATGGGCGGCATCAAGCTGATCGTTTGCATCACCGAAGGCATCGCGACCATCGACATGCTCGAAGCCAAGGTCAAGTGTGACGAGCTGGGCGTGGTCCTGATCGGCCCGAACTGCCCAGGCGTGATCACTCCGGGCGAGTGCAAAATCGGCATCATGCCGGGCCACATCCACTTGCCAGGCAAAGTAGGCATCGTGTCGCGTTCCGGCACCCTGACTTACGAAGCCGTTAAGCAGACCACTGACGCCGGTTTCGGTCAGTCCACCTGCGTCGGCATCGGTGGTGACCCGATCCCAGGTTCCAACTTCATCGACATCCTGAAGCTGTTCCAGGAAGACCCGAAGACCGAAGCGATCGTGATGATCGGTGAGATCGGCGGTTCGGCTGAAGAAGAAGCGGCAGCCTACATCAAGGCCAACGTGACCAAGCCAGTAGTGTCCTACATCGCTGGTGTGACCGCTCCTGCGGGCAAGCGTATGGGCCACGCCGGCGCAATCATCTCCGGCGGCAAGGGTACTGCAGACGAGAAGTTCGCAGCCCTGCAAGACGCTGGTGTGAAAACCGTGCGTTCCCTGGCTGACATCGGCAAGGCCCTGGCCGAGCTGACCGGTTGGGAAGTGAAAAAAGCCTAAGGCTTTTTGACCTGAGAAAAGGCCACCTTCGGGTGGCCTTTTTTTTATTGCGGCCAGGGATGAACTGTTGTTGATGCGACAGCTTTTTTCACCAGTCCGACAGCCTGACCTGTGCCAGTGCCGCTGGCGTGTCAATTTCGTTAGGCTTGCAACTATTAGCGCCTGCTCCGTCACAAGCGGCTCAGGGCGCTGCAGTGGCCCCGCTTAACCGGCTAGGTGACGTTTCCCCCGATCCATCGGGAAACCCTCGGAACTTTCGGTTTTTAACTTGCAACTTTCTGCCTGTGGTATTCCCTTCTATGACTCGTTTGAAAGGCTCGGATCTCCTGGCCCTCGGCTTTATGACTTTTGCGCTGTTCCTGGGCGCCGGCAACATCATCTTTCCGCCCAGCGCCGGTATGGCTGCGGGTGAGAACATCGGCCTGGCGGCTCTGGGCTTTCTGCTTACTGGCGTCGGTTTGCCGCTGCTGACCATCGTTGCCCTGGCGCGCGTCGGTGGCGGCATGGCGCTGCTCACCGCACCGCTAGGCAAGCGTGCGGGCGTGCTGTTTGCGGTCGCGGTGTATTTGGCTATCGGCCCTTTGTTTGCCACGCCGCGCACCGCTGTGGTGTCGTTCGAGATGGGCGTCGCGCCGTTCAGCGGCAATAGCAGCACGGCGCTGTTGCTCTACACCTTGGCCTACTTTGCAGCGGTGTTGTTCCTGTCCCTCAATCCTGGGCAACTGGTTGATCGCATCGGCAAGTACATTACCCCGGTGCTGCTGGCGGCGCTGCTGGTATTGGGCGGCGCCGCGCTGCTGATCCCGGCGGGGGAGATCGGTCAGGTTTCGCCGGATTACCAGAGCACGCCCTTTGTGCAGGGTTTTCTGCAGGGCTACCTGACCATGGATACCCTCGGTGCACTGGTGTTCGGCATCGTGATTGCCACCGCAATTCGCGACCACGGCGTGACCGATGGCAAGCTGATTACCCGTTACTCGGTGATCGCTGGCCTGATCGCCGCAGTCGGCTTGTCGCTGGTGTATCTGGCGCTGTTCTACCTCGGCGCAACCAGCCAGGGCATTGCCGGTGAAGCGCAGAATGGCGTGCAGGTGCTTACCGCCTATGTGCAGCACACCTTTGGCACGGCTGGCAGCCTGCTTCTGGCGGTAGTTATCACCCTGGCGTGCCTGACCACGGCTGTTGGTCTGTTGACCGCCTGTGGCGAGTTCTTCAGCAGCCTGTTGCCGGTTTCCTACCGCACGGTGGTTATCACCTTCGGTTTGTTCAGCCTGCTGGTAGCCAACCAAGGCTTGACGCAGTTGATCAGCTTCTCGATTCCGGTGCTGGTCGGTTTGTATCCGCTGGCTATTGTGCTGGTGGCGCTGAGTCTGCTGGATAATCTGTGGTGTTCGCCTGCGCGGGTATTTCGCCCGGTGATGGCCGTGACCTTGGTGTTTGGCCTGGTTGACGGGATTGCCGCAGCCGGCGGCAAGGCGCTGATCCCGAGCTTCTTCAGCCAATTGCCATTGGCCGACCAGAGCCTCGGTTGGTTGTTGCCGGTGCTGCTGACCCTGCTGCTGGCTGTTGCAGTGGATCGCGTGCTGGGTGCGCCGAAAACCGCTGCAGCCTGAGTTCCGCTGTTTAGCTCCCCGTTGTTTACAAAAGGCCGCTCACTGAGCGGCCTTTTTGTTGGCCAGCTGAAAGCCAGGCCTGTCTATAATCGGCGCAGGTTAACAAGGAGTTTGCATGCCAATCAGTGACTACTACCTGCCGCACCTGCTGGCCGTTCTCTGGTTCGTCGTCTGCTGGGCCGGCTACACCCGCTACGCCCAGGCCAAGGGCCGCACCACGCCATGTCTGGCCAGCGTGCTGCACCTGTACCGCGAAGACTGGATGCGCCGCATGCTGCTGCGCGACAACCGTATCGCCGATGCCAACGTGATCGGCAACCTGGAGCGCAACGCGTCGTTCTTTGCTTCCAGCACCCTGATCATCCTCGCCGGTATCCTCACCGTGCTTGGCGCCTCTGATCGCGCGGTGTCGCTGCTGGCCGATTTGCCCTTTGTGCAGGCGGCCAGTCGTGAGCTGTCCGAGGTTAAGTTGCTGTGCTTGGGGGTGGTGTTCGTCTACGCCTTCTTTACCTTCAGCTGGTGCATGCGGCAGTACAACTTCGCTGCCGTGCTGGTGGGCTCTGCGCCGATGGTCGGCGAACGGCATGTGACGGAGCAGGAACGCAAAGCCTTTGCCGAGCGCACCGCGCGAGTGATCTCTATGGCCGCCAACCAGTTCAACCAGGGTTTGCGTGCCTATTACTTTGGCATGGCGACGCTGGCCTGGTTTATCAACCCATGGTTTTTCATGCTGGTCAGCGCAGGTGTGGTATTGGTGTTGTACCGCCGCGAGTTTCATTCCGATGTACTGGAAGTGATGGTCTACACCCAGACCCCGGCGTTCGAATCGCCCAAGGAGAAAAGCGAATGAGCATCCCATTCTGGTGCATCTTTATCAGCGCATTACTGATCTTTATCGCCAAAGCCCCTGTGGCCAAGGCCATGGCGAAGGAGGGTGACGGTCACTACGACAACCACCATCCACGCGCTCAGCAAGCGCGCCTGACCGGCTTTGGCGCGCGTGCCCTGGCCGCGCATCTGAACAGTTTCGAGGCGTTTCCGCTGTTTGCCGTAGGTGTGCTGATGGCCCATGTGACCAATAACCACGGCGTACTGGTGGATATATTGGCGGTGACCTTCGTCGTGGCGCGGGTGCTCTATCTGTTTTTCTACTGGGCTGACCTGCACTGGCAGCGCAGTGTGGTTTGGGTGGTTGGGCTGCTGTGCAGCCTGCTGCTGATGCTGGTTCCGGTGCTTTGATTGCGCCATAAACAAACCCGCCAGTCGGCGTAATGCTGTTCACATAAGGAAAATGCCGCTTCGCCCTTGCCAGGGAAGCGGCATTTCTTTGTGCTCACCACCGTAGGATGGGTGCTAACCCATCAATTGGCTGATGGGTTAGCACCCATCCTACGGCCTGAACCACTGCCAAAGACTTAGAGCGAGGAAGATTTCAAAGCCCGCCGTTCTAGAGGGCGTAAAGCGGCCCCACTTAAATGAACAGCATTGCGCATTAAGCGGGCTTGTTTGTTTTAGCTGGAGGGCTTACTGGCCGTCGACAGCGTCTTTGACTTCATCGCCAGCGTCTTCGATGGCATCAGCTGCATCATTGGCAGCATCTTCGATTTTCTCGCCAGTGGTTGGCTCGGTGCCCATCACTTCATCGGCTTTCTGCTCAATGGCTTCGCCGGTTTCTTCAATGGCATCACCCATGGATTCGATGGCTTCAGCAGCGGATTCCTTGGCCGACTCTGCTTTGTCTTCCGGGGTTTTTTCGCAAGCTGCCAGGCCGAGCATGGCGGCGAGAAGCAGGGCATAGGTGAATGGCTTTTGCACGGTTAGTACTCCTTGTAATGTGGAAATCAATGCCTGGTTTCCCAGCCATGGCCATTAAACAGCGCGGTTTCGCCGAAGTTCCCCATTAATTTGCTGGTGTTCTCATCAGCGGGCTGTCTTCGTGGTGTCGGGCTCTGTGTCAGGGGGTATCATGCTCACCCTTTGTACAGTTGTCCTGAGTCTGAAGTCATGAGCGATTCCCCTATTGTTGCGCGGGCGCAGCGTTTTCTATCGGTCCTGCGTCATTGCCAGGTGCTCGGCATCAGTGTGCACAGCGCCGATGCGCAGGGGCTGATCCTGCGCTTGCCCTACAGCCCGCAGATTGTCGGCAACCCGGAAACCGGAGTGATCCACGGTGGTGCTATCACCACGCTGATGGATACCACCTGCGGCATTTCCACCGTGTGCGTGCTGCCTGAGTTCGAAATCTGCCCGACCCTCGACCTGCGCATCGATTACATGCGCTCGGCCGAGCCGAACAAGGATGTATTTGGTTTCGCCGAGTGCTATCGGGTGACCGAGAACATCATCTTCACCCGCGGCTATGCCTATCAGGACAACCCCGACGAGCCGATTGCCCATGTGGTTGGGGCGTTTATGCGCATGGGTAAGCCCGCCGATCTGCAACGCACTGCCAAGGGGACTGGCCAATGAGCACGCTGAACCTCAACCAACTGGTGCGCGAAGCCCACGAGCAGAACAACTACGACTCATTGATCAGCCTGATTCCCTACGCCAAGTTGCTCGGTATCGAGTGCCTGCGCCTGGGCGATGACATGGTGTTTCGCCTGCCGGCCAACCAGGACAATATCGGTAATCCGACCTTGCCCGCATTGCATGGCGGAGTGATCGCCGGCTTTATGGAGCATTCGGCGATGCTGCACCTGTTGATGTTTATGGGCATTCCACATTTGCCGAAAATCATCGACTTCTCGATAGATTACCTTCGCGCCGGCCATTATCGTGACACCTTCGTGCAGTGCCAGGTGTGGCGCCAGGGGCGTCGGGTCGCCAACGTGGCCATTACCGCCTGGCAAACCAACCAGACCGAGCCGATTGCTACGGCGCGGGCGCACTTTAAGGTCGATGAGCCTTAAGGCAGCCGGGTCTGCGGATAACCCCTCGTTTAACCATCGCTAAGGAATACTGAATGGATGCGCTGCTGATTCTGGGTGGCTTGCTGCTGATACTCGCCGGGTTGGTCTGGCTGGTGATGCGCGCCTTTGCTACCAGCCTGCTGTGGGGCTGGGCCAGTTTCATCCCGCCGTTCACCTTGCTGTATGTGTTGCGCCATTGGCGTTCGGCGCGGCCAGCCCTGGCCTTGGCCAGTTTGGGGATTATTCCGTTGGTGGTCGGCCTGACCTTGCTGGCCAGTCACGATGCGCAGCGTCTGGAGGCCATCCTCAGCCTCAAATGGCTCAAGCCCGAAGTGCAGGCGCCAGCCGAGCTGGCCATCGACCTGCGCGGCCAGTTGAATGGTAGGCCATTCGCGCCGCAACAGGCCGAGTTGCTTGATGGCGTGCTGAGCTTGCGTGAGGGCCAGGATTTCTTCGCCCAGAGCGAGCTGGTGATTCGTCTGCCGAAAGTCGACAAAGGCCCGGTGCGGGTCGATGTGCTGCCGGCCGATGAAGGCATTCTGCCGGAAGTGGAAATCAGCTGGTTACTGCCCGAGCAGGAGTTGCCTGAAGCGCGGCGCTTGAGCCGTGGCTATACCCTGCACCTGGATTTGCAGCCGCTGCCGCCGAACAAGCTCGCCGGTGATTTCCACCTGGTGCTGCCGCCGCAGTTCAAGACCACCCTGAGCGGCAAGCTTGAGCTGTTCCGCAATGGCCTGCGTTATCAGGGCGATAAAGTCGATCGCCAGTTCGACTCGGTCGATACCGTCAGCCATGTGATTCAGGACTACCTGGAGCGCCGCTTTGCCACTCGCCAGGTGCAGTTGCAGCCCATCGGTAATCTGAACTTCCCACTGCAGAGCCTTGATCTGAACGTCCAGGCGCGGATCAATGGCGAGCTGCAACAGTTGCCGATCCTGCTGCAGAAACAGGAGCAGCGTGGCTGGCACGTTGCTGCCGATAGTTTTCCGCCATTGCCTAGCGCWGTGGCGCCGGCCGTTGCCGAGGCCAAACCGGCAGCAGTGGCGGCGGTCGCTCCGGAGCGCGTCAGCCGGCCTCTGGATCGACGCGTGCGCTTCAGCCTTGACGGCTTGCTGYGCAGCCCCAACCGCTATGCAAACCTCAGCATGCGCGCGACCACCGAGCGCGGTAACAGCGCCGAGGGTCGCTTCCACGGTATCGACCAGGACGGCCGGATCATTCTGCGTCAGCGCATGAGCGGGCAGGGCGAAGTCAGCTACAGCCTGCTGCCGGAAGAGATTACCCGTATCGAGTTGCTTGAGCCTTAAGCCAAGCACTTGAAATCTCACAACATGCCCCCACCTGTATGACATCCGCCGCGCTGCGGCTTCGTCAACAACGTGGAGTAAGAGAGCATGAGTGTGGAAACTCAAAAAGAAACCCTGGGCTTCCAGACCGAGGTGAAGCAGCTGCTTCACCTGATGATCCATTCGCTGTATTCGAACAAGGAAATCTTCCTTCGCGAACTGATTTCCAACGCATCGGATGCCACCGACAAGCTGCGTTTCGAAGCGCTGGCCAAGCCTGAGCTGCTGGAAGGCGGCGCTGAGCTGAAAATCCGCGTCAGCTTCGATAAGGACGCCAAGACCGTCACCCTCGAAGACAACGGCATTGGCATGAGCCGTGAAGACGCCATTACCCACTTGGGCACAATCGCCAAGTCCGGTACGGCTGACTTTATGCAGCACCTGACCGGTGACCAGAAGAAGGATTCGCACCTGATCGGTCAGTTCGGTGTGGGCTTCTACTCGGCCTTTATCGTTGCCGACAAGGTTGATGTGTTCAGCCGCCGTGCCGGTAGCCCGGCCAGCGAAGGCGTGCACTGGTCGAGCAAAGGCGAGGGCGAGTTTGAAGTTGCCACCGTTGAAAAAGCCGAGCGTGGCACCCGTATCGTCCTGCACCTGAAAGCCGCCGAAGACGAGTTCGCCGATGGCTGGCGTCTGCGCAATATCATCAAGAAGTATTCCGACCATATCGCTTTGCCTATCGAACTGCCGAAAGAATCCCATGGCGAAGAGAAGGACAAACCCGCCGAAGTCGAGTGGGAAACCGTCAACCGCGCCAGCGCCCTGTGGACCCGTCCGCGTACCGAAATCAAGGACGAGGAATACCAGGAGTTCTACAAGCACATCGGTCACGATTTCGAGAACCCGCTGAGCTGGAGCCACAACAAGGTCGAAGGCAAGCTGGAATACACCTCCTTGCTTTACACCCCGGCCCGAGCGCCGTTCGATCTGTATCAGCGTGAAGCGCCGCGTGGCCTGAAGCTCTATGTGCAGCGCGTATTTGTCATGGATCAGGCTGAGTCGTTCCTGCCGCTGTACCTGCGTTTTATCAAGGGCGTGGTCGACTCCAACGACCTGTCGTTGAACGTCTCCCGTGAAATCCTGCAGAAAGATCCGATCATCGACTCGATGAAGTCGGCGCTGACCAAGCGCGTGCTGGACATGCTGGAAAAACTGGCGAAGAACGAGCCTGAGCACTACAAGAGCTTCTGGAAGAACTTCGGCCAGGTGCTCAAGGAAGGTCCGGCGGAAGATTTCGCCAACAAGGAGAAGATCGCCGGCCTGCTGCGCTTTGCCTCTACTCGTACTGAAGATGGCGAGCAGAGCGTTGGCCTGGGCGAGTACATCGGTCGCATGGCTGAAGGTCAGGACAAGGTTTACTACCTCACCGGCGAATCCTACGCCCAGGTGAAGAACAGCCCGCACCTGGAAGTGTTCCGTAAGAAAGGCATCGAAGTGCTGCTGCTCACCGACCGTATCGATGAGTGGCTGATGAGCTACCTGACCGAGTTCGACGGTAAGCATTTCGTCGACGTGGCCCGTGGTGATCTTGACCTCGGCAAGCTGGATTCGGAAGAAGACAAAAAGGCCCAGGAAGAAGTTGCCAAGGCCAAAGAAGGCCTGGTCGAGCGTCTGAAAACCGCACTCGGCGAGCAGGTTGCCGAGGTGCGCGTATCCCATCGCCTGACCGACTCGCCGGCGATTCTGGCCATTGGCGAGCAGGACCTGGGCTTGCAGATGCGCCAGATTCTTGAAGCCAGCGGGCAGAAGGTGCCGGATTCCAAGCCGATCTTCGAATTCAACCCGAGCCACCCGCTGATCGAGAAGCTGGATGCCGAGGCCGATGAAGACCGCTTTGCCGACCTCAGTCATATCCTCTTCGACCAGGCTGCCCTGGCCGCAGGCGACAACCTGAAGGACCCGGCCGCATACGTGCAGCGTTTGAACAAGCTGCTGGTCGAACTCTCCGCCTGATCTGCGTAAACCCCAAAAAGCCCGCGAAAGCGGGCTTTTTTGTCGGCGTTTGATTGACAGGCCGGGCAGGCTCGTTTGTCATGCTGTCATTGCGCCACTGGTGCGCATGCACAACCGATGCAGTCTTGGGGTGGTATGCAGTTTCTTGATCAGTTGTTTATCGCCAGTGCCGATCCCAGTGTTCTGATTCTCAGCAACCATGATCCGCTACTGGTGCTGATGTCGCTGTGCATTGCCGTGTTCACCTCGGGCATGGCTCTGCAACTGGCCGGTGTGGCCCGTGACAGTGATACAGCCTGGTGGCGGCACGTCACCATCGCCACAGGTTCGCTGGCCCTGGGGGCTGGTATTTGGGCGATGCACTTTATCGGCATGCTGGCGTTTCAGCTGTGCGCCGAAGTACGTTTTGATCTCGACGTAACCCTGTTGTCGATGCTGCCGAGCCTGGCGGCGTCCTGGGTGGCCCTGACTGTGTTGGCACGGCGCAACCTGAACCTGTTGCAGCTGTGTATCGGCGGGGTGCTGGTGGGCGCGGGGATTGGCGCGATGCACTACAGCGGCATGGCCGCGATGCAGATGGCGCCGCTACTGCGCTACGACCCCTGGATGTTTGCCCTGTCGATTCTGGTGGCGGTCGGTCTGGCCATTCTTGCCCTGTGGGTGCGCTTTGGTCTGGAGGGGCGCTTGCCGGCGCTCTGGGCCTTGTTGATTAGCGCACTGGTGATGGGCCTGGCGATCAGTGGCATGCACTACACCGGTATGGAGGCGGCTCGCTTTGTTGGCGTGGCCGAGTCTGCGCAGCCGATTGCCATGGTCGACAGCCTGTACCTGGGCAGTGCGATTTCGCTGATCACCATTGCCCTGACGGTCTTTGTGGTGGCGGCCAATGCGCTGCTACGCTATCGCCGCCTGAGCCTGCAGCTGCAGGCCAGCGAGCAGCATCTACGCTCGATCTTCGATACCGCGCTCGACTCGATTTTGACGGTCGACCATGCCGGCATCATTCGCTCGGCTAACCGCGCCGCTACCCGTCTGTTGGGTTGGCAGCCGGATGAGCTGGTCGGTTTGCCGATCCGCCGTCTGCTCAACGAGCACGATGGCAACCTCTATGCGGCGCATCTGCGCAACTACCTGGACAGCGGCACTCTGGCATTGTCGGGCGCCGAGCAGGAGTTGCATTGCATTGCCAGCAATGGCCAGGCCAAGCCGGTGCGCATCAGCGTCGGGGTAACCCGCTCGGGCAATCAGCCGCTGTTCGTGGTGTTCGTCAACGACATCAGCGGGCGCATCCAGATGGAGCAGGCGCTGCGTGAGAGCGAACAGCAGTACCGCTCGCTGATCAGCAATATCCCCGGGGTTTCCTTCCGCTGCCTGCTGGATGACGACTGGACCATGCTGTTTGTCAGCGATGCAGTGCAGGTGCTGACCGGCTGGAGTGTTGACGACTTCATCAGCAAGCGCCAGTCGATTGCTGCGCTCTATCACCCGGACGATTACCAGCCAGTGGCGGAGCAGGTGCTGGCCGCCATCGAGCAGCGGCGCAATTACACCGTCGAGTACCGTTTGTTCGACCGCGATGGCAAGGAACACTGGATCTGGGAAAGCGGCAGTGCCGTGTGTGATGAGCAGGGCATACCACGCTGGATCGACGGTGTACTGCTCGATCAGACCGAAAGCAAACTGCGTAACGCCGAGTACGAAGGCAAGGTCAACGCCATTAGCAAGGCCATGGCACTGATCGAGTTTGACCTGCACGGCCATGTGCTGGAGATCAATGACAACGCCCTGGATCTGTTCGGTTATCAGCGTGCCGAAGTGATCGGCCAGCACCACCGCCTGTTCTGCGACCCGCTGTATGCCGACAGTGACGACTACCGGCTGTTCTGGGCGGCGTTAGGCAATGGCCAGTTCTCCGCCGGGGAATACCGGCGTATTGCCCGCGGTGGGCGTGAGGTGTGGATTCAGGCGACCTACAACCCGATTCTCGATACCGATGGCAAACCCTTCAAGGTGGTCAAGCTGGCCACTGACCTCACGCCGCGTCGCCTGATGGAGCAGGAAACCCGCGCAGCCCGCGACCGTGCCGAGGCGGCAGCGGCGGCGCGCAGCAGTTTCCTGGCCAATATGAGCCATGAGATTCGCACGCCGATGAACGCCATTATCGGCTTCACCGAGCTGCTGATCGGCACGCAGTTGGCCGATGACCAGCGCCGTCATCTGCAGACCGTGCAGCAGGCTTCACGCTCGCTGCTCGGCTTGCTCAATGACATCCTCGATACCGCCAAGCTCGACCGGGGCGCGATTGAGCTGGAAGACCTGGATTTCTCCCTGCGCGAGCTGTGCGAACAGGTCTGCGCCACCCAGCGTCTGGCGGCAGAAAACAAGGGCCTGGCGTTGCAGCTGGAGTACCCGGCGCAGCTGCTGGAGTTCTTCCGTGGCGATGCCCTGCGCCTGCAGCAGGTGTTGACCAATCTGCTGGGCAATGCAGTGAAATTCACCGCCCAGGGCCGGGTTTGCCTGCGCGTGCAGGGCGAGGTCGGCGCGATTCGTTTGATCGTCGAAGACAGCGGCATCGGCATTGCTGCCGACCGCCTGGAGAAAATCTTCGAGCCCTTTGCCCAGGCCGATGCCTCGATGAGCCGGCGTTTTGGCGGCACGGGGCTGGGCACCACCATTTCGCGGCAGCTGGTCGAGCTGATGGGCGGGCGCTTGCGCGTGGAAAGTACCCTGGGCGAGGGCAGCCGCTTTATCGTCGAATTGCCCCTGCGTGCCGGTCAACGCCTGGCCCCACAGGTACGCCAGGCGCTGCCGCAACTGGCGGCATTGCACATTCTGGCCGCCGACGATGTGCCGCAGAACCTGGAGCTGTTGCAGCTCAACCTGCAGCGTCTGGGTCATCAGGTCACGTGCGTGGCTGATGGGCAGGCGGCAGTTGAGGCCTATATCAGTGGCCGCTTTGATCTGGTGCTGATGGATGTGCAGATGCCCCTGGTCGACGGTCTGGAAGCGTCCCGGCGTATCCGTGCGCTGGAGGCCACTCAGCAGCGTGCGCCCATCCCGATTATCGCCCTGACGGCCAGCGTGCTGGATCAGGACCGCCAGGCCGCGTTGGATGCCGGGATGAACGGCTTTGCCTCAAAACCCCTCGATTTACCGGCTTTGCTGGCGGAAATGGCGCGTCTGCTGGGCGTGGCTCAGGGCCACGGGGGCGTCGAGAACACTGCAGCGGCAACGACCGGCTTGTTCGACTGGCAGCGCGGCACCAGCCTGTGGGGCGGGCCGGTGCAGATGAGTCAGGCGATTCAACGCTTCCTGAGTGAGCAGGGCGCCCTGGTCGAGCAGTTGAACAGCATGCTGGAGAAGAATGACTGGGATACCGGGCGCAGCCTGGCGCACCGTTTCCGCGGCGCGGCGGCCAATCTGGCGTTGACCCATTTGTCCGGTCTAGGGCTGGCAATCGAGCAGGCGTTCAACCAGCGCGAGGGCCTGCATTTGCGCAGCCTGCTGCTGGAGTTGTCACGCGCCCTGGCGGCTGTTGCCGAGGCCCTGCCGCTGGTGCCGGATGCGATCACCCAGACGCAGACCCAGGATAGCCAGCAGCTGCGGGCAGCGCTGCTGCGTTTGCAGCAAGCCGTCAGCCGTGGCGGGCTGGATGATCAGGCGCTGGCTTACCTGAGCCTGGGGCTGCAGGGCGCGCAGCAGAAAGAGGCTCTGGCGCGTATGCGCCAGGCGCTGGATGATTTTGACTTTGACCTGGCGCAGCAGTCGCTTAGCGAGCTGCTGCAGCAGTTGCATGATGAGGAAAGCCAGACACCATGATCACCCCAGTCGATGTTCGGCCGCTGCTTTTACTGGTCGACGATGAGGCCACCAACCTGCAGGTGCTGCGGCATATCCTGCAGGAGGACTACCGCCTGCTGTTTGCCAAGGACGGCGGCAAAGCCCTGGAAATGGCCGAACGTGAGCGACCGGACCTGATCCTGCTGGATGTGATGATGCCGGGCATGACCGGCTATGAAGTGTGCCAGGCACTCAAAGCGCAGCCCCAGTTGGAGGCCATTCCGGTGATCTTTGTCACCGCGCTGGCCGATGTTGAAGATGAGGCGCGCGGCTTCTCGGTGGGGGCGGTCGATTACATCACCAAGCCGGTCAGCCCGCCGATCGTGCGCGCTCGGGTGCGCACGCACCTGTCGCTGGTGCGCATGGATGAACTGCGCCAGACCCGCCTGCAGATCGTTCAGCGCCTCGGCATGGCCGCCGAGTACAAGGACAACGAGACTGGCCTGCACGTGATTCGCATGAGCCATTTTTCCAAGGTGCTGGCCCTGGCCGCAGGCTTTAGTGAAGCGGCTGCCGAAGAGCTGCTTAACGCTGCGCCGATGCACGATGTCGGCAAGATCGGCATTCCCGATGCGGTGCTGCGCAAACCGGGCAAGCTCGATGAGGAGGAGTGGGCGGTGATGCGCCAGCACGTCGAGATCGGTGCGCGGATTATTGGTGAGCATGCTTCCGGCCTGCTGCGCACGGCGCAGCGCATTGCTCTGTCGCACCACGAGAAGTGGGACGGTACGGGCTACCCCAATGGCCTGAGTGGCGAGGACATCCCGCTGGAAGGGCGCATTGTGGCGATTGCCGATGTGTTTGATGCACTGACCAGCGTGCGCCCCTACAAGGCGGCCTGGTCGGTTGAAGATGCAGTCGGCCTGCTGCAGGAGGAAAGTGGTCGGCATTTCGATCCGCAGCTGGTCGAGCTGTTTATTCAGCAGCTGCCTTTGATCCTGGAAATCAAGGAGCGCTGGGCAGAGCAGGGCTAGGCGGTAACAGGCTGAAACCTTTGCGGCTGCTCCAGGCGGCGCCCGCGCTTGGTCATCACGGCGCTGCGGACTATGGTTGTGGCTGCGCTTAATCCATCCAGAGGAGCCTCGCCATGTCCACGAAATCCCTGTTGCCACTGCTGTGTGCCGGCATGATCGGTTTTGCTGAAGCCGCCGTGGTGGTCAAACCGGTGCCTTATGAAATCGATGGTGAAGCCTTCGAAGGCCTGCTGATCTACGACGATGCGGTGACCACGCCGCGCCCAGGCCTGCTGATGGTGCCCAATTGGCTGGGCGTTACCGAGGATTCGGCGAAGAAGGCCGCCCGCGCCGCTGGCGATAAATACGTGGTGTTTATGGCCGATATGTACGGCAAAGCCGTGCGTCCGACTAATGCCGATGAAGCCAAGGCCGCTGCAACCCTGGTGCGCAGTGACCGGCCGCTGATGCGCAAACGTGCGCAAGCTGCGGTGGAGGTGCTCAAGGCGCAAACTGCGCAGGTGGCGCTGGATGTCAGCAAACTGGGGGCGATTGGTTTCTGCTTCGGTGGCGGTGCGGTGTTGGAGCTGGCGCGTTCCGGCGCTGATTTGAAAGGTTTTGTCTCGTTCCACGGCAACCTGGATACGTCCAACCCGAATGACGCGCAGAACATCAAAGCACCGGTTCTGGTGCTGCATGGCGCGGATGATCCGGCGGTGCCGCAGGAGCAGGTCGATGGCTTTATTGCGGAAATGAAAGCGGCCAAAGCCGATTGGCAATTGGTCAGCTACGGCGGCGCGGTGCATTCCTTCACCAGCCCGGTGGCCAATGTGCCGGGGCGCAATGAATACCACCCGGTGGTCGCCGCGCGTGCCTTCAAGGCCATGGATGATCTGTTTGCGGAAACCTTCGCCGATTAAGGCGTAGCGGGAAGGCCGGGTGGCCTTCCCGCGTCCGCACTTATTCCGGCAGTACGGCGATATCGATGATATTGCCCGGCAGATCGGTGATCTCACCCAGGGTGGTCGGTTTGCCCGTGGCCAGGTCCAAGGTATGCAGCGTGGTGCCGGTGAGCAGGTAGGCGGTGTTGCCGCCCTTGCCGTCGCTGGCGATATCTAGGGCCGCATTCTGCAAACCATCAACGATCTTGCCCACGGCTTGCTGAACGCCATCGTTCGGCGGGTTCTGCAGCATCAGGCTGCTGCTGGCCAGGTCGACGTTGTACAGCGCGGTGGCCTGAGCGCCAGCGTAGGCATTGCTATAGGCACCGGCTACCACCTGGGCGCTCTTGCCGGCGTAGGGGCCTTCTGCGGCGTAGGCCACCGAACCGTCTACAACCACTTCACCTGTTTCGACATTGACCCGGAAGCTGGTGCCATCGGCGGCGAGCATGCGCAGTTTGTCGGCGACCGGATTGAAGTCGATGACCGCCTGACCGCTGCCCGGCAGCTGCTTGTTCAGGCTGGCAACCTTGCTGGCTGCGCCTGTAGCCAGGTCCAGGGTGTAGAGCTGATGATCGTTGCCCAGCGCATAGAGCATGCCGTTGGCCGGGCGTACATCGATGCCGCGCAACGGGCTTGGGCTGCTGGCGGGCATGCTTGCGGTGATTTTCTGGCTGGCGCTGTCGATCTTGAACAGCTGACCGTCGGCACCCAGGGCCAGTAGGGTCGCTGCGCTGGCAGTGCCGGCGGCGAGGCTGAGGGTGGCAGTGGTAACGGCAGCGGTCAGCAGGGTATTGAGGCTGTTCATATGCGTTCTCTCATCTGTGGTTATCCAGCATCGATGCAAGGCCGGGTAAAGCCCGCCTTGCAGGTGCCTCGATGAAACACCTGATAGCTATACCCACGAGAGAACGTCTGGATGTCGCCGACTGAAAATAAATTCAGTTTTTTTGCAAACGACCTCAGTTAACCGATGCCATAACCGCGCGGCCGATATACAGCACCTTGCCGGTTGGCCGATCCTTCGGCGAGCCGCCGGCCGGTTCCAGGGTCAGTTCGAACAGCTGGCCGGCTTGTACCGCGCCAATCTGCTCGGCAGACAGTTGCAGCGGCTTACCCGGTTCGACCAGGCCTAGGGAGCGTGGGCCGATCGCTGGGTCGATCAACGTCCAGAACTGCACCGAGCGGTCGGCCGGGATCTGATCGTCCAGCAGCGGTTGCAGGCGCAGGCTGCCAGTGCCATCCACATGCACCACCCAGCCTGGCTTGGCGGCTTCACCCGGGGCTTGCAGCACCACGGTGTAGCTATCTCCAGCCATGTCAGTGCGCCACAGGTTAGGCATGAGCGCGACGATTAGGGCGAATGCCAGCGCAGCACTGGTAAGTCGCCAGGTGGTCAGGCTCTGCCACCAAGCCAGCCAAGCATTCACCCGACTGACGGCTGGGGTCAGGCCAAGGCTGTCCTGCAGGCGCTGCCACAATTGCGCCGAGGGTGTCTGCGGTGGCAGCTGATCGCTCAGTTCAAGAAAGTGCTGTTGCCACTGCAGGGCCATTTGCGCGGCTTCACTGTCGTGCTCGATCAGCTCGCGCACTTCAGCGGCTTCGGCCTCATCAAGCAGGCCCAGGACGTATTCGCCAATCAAGGCGCGGCGTTCGGCAGGTTGCTGCGTAATCATGCTTGCAAACACTCCTGCAGTGCGCGCAGACCGGCGCGAATACGGCCTTTGATGGTGCCCAGCGGGGTGGTCAGGCGGTTGGCGATCTGTTCATGGGTCAGGCCGCGGTAGAAGGCCAGCAGAATCGGGTGACGGCGGTTGCGTTCGATGCCCTGCAGGCAGCGGCGCAGTTGCTGCTGTTCACCTTGCTGCTCCAGCAGTTCGGCGGCCTGCGGGCTGTCGTCAGCGGCACGTTCGATAAAGTCGTCATCCATCTCCACCGTGCGACCACGGCTGCGCAACTGATTCAGCGCGCGGTAGCGCAGAATGCTGTAGATCCACGCACGGCCACTGCCAAGCGCGCGCTGAAAACGCTGGGCGTTGCGCCAGATCTGCACAAAGGCATCGTGCACGCAGTCTTCGGCTTGGTCACGGCGGCCGAGCAGGGTGATGGCCAACCCGAGCATTTGCGCGGCCTCCTGTTGGTAGAGCGCCTGGAATGCGCGGTCGTCCTGCCGGGCGCAGGCTTCCAGATGGCTTTCGTAATCAAACAGCGGCTGCGCCATGCACTGGGTTCCTGAGTGTGTGAGCGTGCCAAGGGTTATACCCGAGCACCTGCGCTTTGGATGTCTCGGGAGTGCAACAAATCTTCTCCGTCAGCGCGGCAGCTCGATGCGCTCGGTCTCGCCTGGCACTGTTGGCCAGTCCTGCGCCGCCCAGCGCTCACGCGCCTGATCAATCAAGGCCGGGTCGCTGGCGACGAAATTCCAGTTGATCCGCCGTGGACCAATCGGCGCACCGCCAATCAATACCAGGCGGCTCTCGCCGCAGGCGCTGAGGGTGTAGGTCTCGCCTTCGGGTAGCACCTGCAGGCCCCGCAGCGGCAGTTGCTGATCGTCCAGTGTCACCTCGCCGTCAATCAGGTACAGCGCGCGCTCGGCATGCTCGGCGGGTATCTGCAGTGCGCTGCCTGCGGCCAGCTTGATTTCGGCATAGATAGTGGGCGACAGCACGGGCACCGGTGATTGCAGGCAGAAGCCGGTGCCGGCGATCAGGCAGATGTCCACGCCCATGCTGGTGCTGCGCGGCAGGCTGTCGGTGGGGTGATGGCTGTAGCTGGGTTCGCCTTGCTCCTCTGCGGCGGGCATGGCCAGCCAGACCTGCAGGCCGTGCATGTGCGAGCCGTTTTCCCACAAATCCTGCGGGGTGCGCTCGACATGCGCGACGGCACGGCCTGCGGTCATCCAGCTGACTTCGCCGGGGCTGACCAGCTGATTTGAGCCGAGGCTGTCCCTGTGTTGCAGTTGCCCCTTGAACAGGTAGGTGAGGGTGGACAGGCCGATATGCGGGTGCTGGTTGATATTCATGCCGCTGCCGGCTGGGTAGGTGTTTTCCAGAATATGGTCGAAGAACACGAACGGCCCAACGCTGCGGCACTTGGCCGAGGGCAGGGGGCGCAGGATAGGTTGACCGCCGAGGTTTTCCGGGCGCGGCTGGATCAGCAGAAAATCGCTCATTACGCGCCCTCACTCAGCTGGGTATTGACCTGAACTTCGCTGCTGGTCATCAGTTTGTGGATCGGGCATTTGTCGGCGACGCGCAGCAGCTGTTGGCGTTGTGCGTCATCCAGCGCGCCGTGCAGGGTCAGTTCGACATCCAGGCGGTAGATGCCCTGGCGTTCCTGGCTGTCATCGCGGTTGAGCTTTACGTCGAGGCCTTCCAGCGGCAAACCACGTTGCTTGGCATACAGCGCCAGGGTCAGTGCCTTGCACGCGCCGAGCGCAGCATCGAACAGGTCATGGGGTTCAGGCGCTGAACCTGCACCGCCCAGCTCCACTGACACGTCGCTGTGCAGGGTGTGCGGGCCAATGCTGATGCGCTGCAGCAGGCCTTTGTCGTTGCTGATGCTGATCATTTGAGCTCCTTGGGCTGAAACCATAATTCCTTGCGGGAAAATGGCGTTGCAGGGGGTAAGTCGGGGTTGTGCAATTCGATGATGCGCCGCTTATGCAAATTGGCCTGACGCAACGTGTCGCCATGGTACTGCTCGAACAGGCGCTGAAAACTGCCATCGGCAATCATCGCCTCCAGGCCGCGCTCAATGTCGGCAGCCAGGTCCGGGCGGTTGCGTGAGGTGAAGAAATAGAACGCTGTTGGGTAATGCAGCAGCAGGTGGTTGTCGATGCTCAGCGCCAGCCCGCTTTCCGCCGCGCGCGCCTGCTCCTGCCAGGCCACCACGACTTCACGGGGAAACAGATCGAAACGCCCGGCGGCGAGCATCTGGAACAAACCGCGATAGTGCTGGCTGGTCACCACCTTCAGGCCATTGGCCCGCAGGATCGCCGTGTCCGGCCAGTCGTGGCGTTGGCCGAAGCTGAAGCGTTTAAGTTCATCGAGGTTCTCCACCGTAGCCAGTTGCTCGGCATCCGCGCTGCGCTGCAGCAACACACGCCAGCCGATCAGGCCTCGGTAGATCGGGATGCGGATCGGTAGCAAGCGTGCTTCACGCTCACGGGTGGTCATGGTCCACATCACCTGCACGCTTTTGCTGTCGTGCTCGATGGCCAGCAAGGCGCGGCTTTGCGCCATGGGCACGGGTGTGGCTTGTAGCTGGTAGCGTCCGGGTGTGCGCTCCAGCGCCGCGGTTAGCAGTGCCAGGGCATAGGCTTCGGGATCAATGCCGTCCGAGTGCAGCGGGTAGTTCAAGCGCTCTGCGGCATGGGCTGTTGCCAGGTTGCACAGCGCAACAATCAGCAGTGCCTGCAGGTAGTTGGGCCAGGTGCGTTGCCGGTGGGTCGAGGCTGAAGCCATTGCAGCAATCCTGGTTTCTGAACTAGACCTCAGTGTAGTGAGTCAATTGTGCTCACGTCTTCAAGGAGGATTGAGGTTTGAGGCGACTTGCATTGAGTCTTGCGGCTTTAGTCACTGTTTGCAGCCCGTTGGCGCTGGCCCGTGATTACCGTTTTAGTGATGCCCATCTGCATTACGTGGATTTCTTTCAGGAAAGCGCGGGCATGACCGAGCTGTTCGAGCAGATGGCTGCCGGCAATATCGAGCATGTGATGCTCTCGGGCATTCCGGTGGCGAAGAAGTGGGATGAAGACGAACCCAAGCGCCCGCGTTACTACGCCGGCGACGATGCCAATGCCTATTGGTACAGCGCCACCGATGTGCTGGTGGCACATGCCTACAAACAGGTGCCCGCCGAGCAGCGCAAGCGCCTGCATCCGTTTCTCTCCGGCTTCAACCCGAATGACAAGAATGCCGATGCGCATATCCGCCGTATGCTCGAACTCGACCCAGGGTTGTGGCAAGGCATCGGCGAGATTTTTACCCGGCATGACGACCTCACTGCGCTGATTCATGGTGATGCGCCACGGGCTAACAACGAAGCTCTGGCGCGAGTCTTCCATCTGGCTGCCGAGTACGACTTGCCGGTGATGCTGCATTCCAATATCACCTCCAAGCGTGAGCGCAATCCGCTCTACCTGCAGGAAATCGAGGACCCACTGCGCAATCATCCGCATGTGCGATTTATCTGGGCGCATGCTGGCACCAGCATGGAAATTCATCGGCATCAGGAAAAGCTGGATTTCCTCCTGCCCACCCTTGCGCGGATGCTCAAGCAGTACCCCAATCTGTATATCGATCTGTCCTGGACCATGCTCCAGCCGTATTTACTGGATGCCAACGGCCAGCCTGATGCGGCCTGGATAAAGCTGGTCAGCAGCTACCCGGCGCGCTTTATGCTCGGCTCCGATGTGGTTGGCCGTTTTAATGGATTGGCGGGTTATATGAACGGCTTTAAGCCGTTTCTCGATGCCTTGCCGGAGAAGGTTGCCCATCAGGTGGCGCGCGATAACTTCCTCGCGGTGCTGCCGCGCCAAGTGCAGGCTGAGCTGCTGGAGTAGAGCTGTCATAGCCTTGTCACACGGGTGTCATAGGCTCGCGCCATCTAAAAAAGGAGCGCGACATGCAATACACCCGTTTTAGTGCCCTGGCCGCACTTGTATTGAGCAGCAGCCTGGCGCAGGCCGAAGTCCGGGTAGAAGGCCCGGTCGAGTACGGCGTTTTCGCCAGCAACTATCAGGACTTCCAGGAAGGCGAGCGGGTGTTAACCCGTAGCAACCAGCAAATTGAGCAGGGCGAGGTGATTCCCGCCAAGCTCGGCACCAAATTCGGCCTGCGCTACAGCCTGGCCGGCAAGGTGGCCGATGATTCGCCGCTGACGTTGCTCTATCTCACCCCCGGCGTGGTCACTCCGCAAGGCACGCGCCACGACAAGTTCGTGGTGACGCAAAAGCTGGTCCCCGGCGCACCGCAGGATGTCATGGCCTTTGAATTCACTGAAAAACATGAAGTGGTGCCAGGTGAGTGGCACTTTATGGTGTTTCAGGATGACCGCAAATTGCTGGAGCAGCGGTTTACCGTGCGCTGAAATTACCTGAAGTCGTAACCCTAAACCCGAGCCCAGGCTCGGGTTTTTTTATGTGCAAGCGGTCAAGAATCTAGTGCTAGAGTCGATACGGAGTCTGTAGATATTGGCTGAAGGTCTTAAGGCATTCATAAGGATAGTGGCCATATGCTATCGAACAAGCTGCTTCAGAACCCTAAAGGACGGCCGTGATGACCCTAAGAAATCTCAATATTGCGCCCAGAGCATCGCTGGGCTTTGGCCTGGTGGCGCTATTGGTGCTGATACTCGGCGGCTTTTCGCTGCTGCAGATGGCAGAAATGAACAAGCAGTCGGAGCAGGTAAACCAAAACTGGTTGCCCAGCATTCTGAGTCTGGGTGAGATGAACCAGGATGTTCTGCGACTGCGTGCGCTGACCCTGCGCTTGATGCTCAATACCGATGAGACCATGACTCGACAGAATCTGGCCCGTGTCGAAGAGCTCAAAGGCATGTTGGGCAAGGCGCAAGGCACTTATGAAAAGCTGATTTCCAGTGCAGAAGAAAAGAGCGCTTATGGGCGTTTCAAGCAGGCTGAAGGCAACTATCTGCAAGAGCAGAGCAAGATCGTCGATGCAATACGGCAAGGTGATCGGGATGCGGCCCTGGCGGTCGCCAACGGTCCGCTTAACGGTCACGCCGACAGTATGGCCAAGGCGCTGGTCGAGCTTTCTGAACTGAACCGGGTTGGCGCCAATGCCGCCGCTGACGCGGCTGATGCGGTATTCGCCAGCGCACGGTTGTGGTTCATGGTGATGATCGCCCTGGCGCTGGGCCTGACGGTGATTCTGGCACTGCTGCTGACCCGCAGCATCGTCGCGCCGCTGACCGAAGCGGTGCGGGTGGCTGAAGTGGTGGCGAGCGGCAACTTGACCCAGTCAATCGAGGTGCAGGGCAGTGATGAACCGGCGCGTTTGCTGAGCGCCTTGAAAAGCATGCAGCAGAGCTTGCGCAGCACCATCCAGAATATTTCCGACTCCTCCACGCAGCTGGCCTCGGCCTCAGAAGAACTCAGCGCGGTGACCGAAGATTCGACCCGCGGCTTGCATCAGCAGAACAATGAAATCGAGCAGGCGGCTACAGCGGTTAATGAAATGACCAGCGCGGTGGAAGAGGTGGCACGCAACGCCGTCAGCACCTCTGAAGCCTCCAGCGAGTCCAATCGCACAGCGCAGCATGGCCGCGAGCAGGTGCGCCAGACTGTCGAGTCGATCAGTCACCTGGCGGATGACGTGACCCATACCGCTTCCGAAGTTGAGCAACTGGCCGGTCAGGTGCGCGACATCAGCAAGGTGCTGGATGTGATCCGCTCGATTGCTGAGCAGACCAACCTGCTGGCGCTGAACGCAGCGATTGAAGCGGCGCGAGCCGGTGAAGCCGGGCGCGGTTTTGCCGTGGTAGCCGATGAGGTGCGGGCCTTGGCGCATCGCACTCAGCAGTCGACCCGTGAAATCGAGCAAATGGTCAGCGGTATTCAGCAGGGCACCGACAAGGCGGTTAACGCCATGCAGAACAGCAACAGCCGCGCGCGTTCAACCCTGGATGTGGCCAAGGCGGCCGGCCAGGCACTGGATGAGATTGCGGCCGCCATTTCGCAGATCAACGAACGTAATCTGGTGATCGCCAGCGCCTCGGAAGAACAAGCCCAAGTGGCCCGCGAAGTCGACCGTAACCTGGTGAATATCCGTGATCTGTCGATGCAGTCTTCGGCGGGCGCTAATCAGACCAGTGCGGCCAGCCAGGAATTATCACGGCTAGCCGTGGACCTGAATGCACTGGTGGCGCGCTTCTCGATCTAATCAAGGAAACAGCCACAATAAAAAGGCCATCCCGAGGGATGGCCTTTTTTATGCTGCAAACGCAGGGTGAGGCTTACTTGCCAGCCCAGCGCTTGAGTACCAGGGTGGCGTTGGTGCCGCCGAAGCCGAAGCTGTTGCTCATCACGGTGTCGAGCTTGGCGTTTTCGACGGTGCTGCGCTGGATCGGCAGGTCGGCGATTTCCGGGTCGACTTCGTCGATGTTGACCGAGCCGGCGATGAAGTTGCCTTCCATCATCAGCATGCAGTAGATCGCTTCCTGTACGCCGGCGGCGCCCAGGGAGTGACCAGACAGACTTTTGGTCGAGCTGATGGCGGGCGCCTTGGCGCCAAACACTTCACGTACTGCGCGGCTTTCTGCGACGTCGCCGACCGGGGTCGAGGTGCCGTGGGTGTTCAGGTAGTCGATGGGCGTATCGACGGTGGCCAGGGCCTGCTGCATGCAGCGCACTGCGCCTTCACCGCTTGGGGCAACCATGTCGTAGCCGTCGGAGGTTGCGCCGTAGCCGACGATTTCCGCGTAGATCTTCGCGCCGCGAGCAAGGGCATGCTCTAGCTCTTCGACTACCACCATGCCACCACCGCCGGCGATGACGAAACCGTCACGCTTGGCGTCGTAGGCACGCGAGGCTTTTTCCGGGGTTTCGTTGTACTGGGTGGAGAGGGCGCCCATGGCGTCGAACAGGAAGCTCTGGCTCCAATGCTCTTCTTCACCGCCGCCGGCAAATACCACGTCCTGCTTACCCAGCTGGATCTGCTCCATGGCATTACCGATGCAATGGGCGCTGGTGGCGCAGGCCGAAGAGATCGAGTAGTTGACGCCCTTGATCTTGAATGGCGTAGCCAGGCAGGCGGATACGGTGCTGCCCATGGTGCGCGGTACACGGTACGGACCGACGCGCTTGACGCCTTTCTCGCGCAGGATGTCCATGGCCTCCATCTGGTTGAAGGTCGACGCGCCGCCGGAGCCTGCAATCAGACCCACGCGTGGGTTGGAGATGTCTTCCGCGCTGAGGCCCGAATCCTTGATCGCCTGCTCCATGGAGAGGTAAGCGAAGGCTGCGGCATCACCCATAAAGCGATAGACCTTGCGGTCGATCAGCTCTTCCAGGTTGAGATCAACCGAGCCGGATACATGGCTGCGCAGGCCCATTTCGGCATAGGCAGGGTTGAAACGGATGCCTGACTTGCCAGCACGCAGGTTGGCAGAGACGGTGGCTTTGTCATTGCCCAGGCAGGAAACGATGCCCAGGCCGGTAATCACGACGCGACGCATGCGATGAGTCCCTTAGAAATTGTCGGTAGAGGTGAACAGGCCAACCCGCAGGCCTTCGGCGCTGTAGATTTCGCGGCCATCAACGCTGACGCTGCCATCGGCAATAGCCAGGACCAGGGAGCGGGCGATGGTGCGTTTGATATGAATGTTGTAGGTGACTTTCTTGGCGGTCGGCAGAACCTGGCCGAAGAACTTCACTTCGCCCGAACCGAGGGCACGGCCGCGGCCGGGGTTGCCCTGCCAGCCGAGGTGGAAACCGACCAGCTGCCACATGGCATCCAGGCCCAGGCAGCCTGGCATCACCGGGTCGCCTTCGAAATGGCAGGCGAAAAACCACAGATCAGGAGTGATATCGAGCTCGGCGACTATTTCGCCCTTGCCGTACTTGCCGCCGGTGTCGCTGATGTGGGTGATGCGATCGATCATCAGCATGTTCGGCGCGGGCAGTTGCGCATTACCTGGGCCGAATAGTTCGCCGCGACCGCAAGCGAGCAGTTCTTCCCGGGTGAAGGCGTTTTGTTTGGTCATGCGAGCTCCTCAATATGTCCCATGCGCCAAGGCTGGGCGAATCGTCCTGGCTGGCGGCGCAGTCTGCTGCGCCTGCCAACAGCCTAGTCATAGACTGTTGCGTTGTGGTGAAAGTCACAGCCTTGTGAGTACAGTTGTACTCCGCTCTTCTTGGCCTGTCATAGACCTATGGCTCTAGCCTGCAGCAGTTGAGCCTTCTTGACTACCCGTCGAAGGTCGAGGGGGTAGCCAGCGCTGTAGGATTCGCTGCAAATCTGCCCGTTTAAAGGGTTTTGCCAGGTAGTCATTCATACCCGATTGCAGGCAGGCCTCGCGGTCGCCCTGCAGGGCGTTGGCGGTCAGGGCGATGATCGGCAATTCAGTGCAACCGGCTAGGCGGCGGATCTGCCGTGTGGCCTCGTAGCCATCCATGATCGGCAGGCGGCAATCCATCAGAATCGCTGCATATTTCTGCTGGCTGACCTGATGCACGGCCTGGGCGCCATCACCGACCAGGCTGACCTGATAGCCCAGGCTACGCAGCATGGCTTCGATAACGGTCTGGTTGACCGGGTTGTCTTCAACCAGCAGCACCGGCTGGCCGTTGCCCTGGTCAGTCGGCAGTGGTGTGTCGCTGACAGCGGGGGCGACCTGCTGGGAAAACGGCAGTGGCACCTCTAGGGTAAACACCGAGCCCTGGCCTTCCTGGCTGACCGCGCGCAGGGTGCCGCCCATGCGTTCGGCAAGGGTACGGGCAATCGGCAAACCCAGCCCGGTGCCGCCGTAACGTCTTGAAATAGAAGTGTCGGCCTGCTGGAAGGCATCGAACATATGTTCCAGCCGCTCGGGGGAGATACCGATGCCGCTGTCGTGTACCGCGCAGCTGAACCACAGCACCTGGTTGTCCAGCGCCTGCCAGGTGCTGTGTACGCGGATACTGCCGTTTTCGGTGAACTTCAGGGCGTTGCCGATCAGGTTGACCAGAATCTGCCGAATCCGCGTCGGGTCGCCCTGTACCTGCAGCTGTTCCAGGCCGCTCTGGGTGTCCAGCAGCAGCTGCAGGCCGCGCTGCTGGGCGCTGTGCTGGAACACCTGAATCGAGCTTTGCAGCAGATCGAGCAGGCTGAAGGGGATGCGTTCCAGCTCCAGTGCGCCGCGCTCAATGCGTGAGAAGTCGAGAATATCGTTGATGACTTTCAGCAGGTGCTCGGTGGATTCGGTGGCCAGCGCCGCATATTCCGCCTGCTCCTGGGTCATCTCGGTGGTTTCCAGCAGCTGCAGCATGCCCAGCACGCCATTCATCGGCGTACGCAACTCGTGGCTCATCATCGCCAGAAAGTCGGATTTGGCGCGGTTGGCCAGCTCCGATTGCTCGCGGGCCTGAATCAGTAGGGTCATGGCCCGCTGCTGTTCTTCACTGGCGCTGGCCAGGCCGTGGGCGAGGTTGTTGATATGCCGCGCCAGGGCCTGCAATTCGCCTTCACCGACTTCGGGCAGGGTGGTCTGGTAGTTGCCGGCCTGGATCGCGCTGACGGCTTCCCCCATGGCGCTCAGCGGCTGTGACAAGTGACGGGCCAGGCGGCGGGCGAGAATAAACGTCAGGGCCAGGGCAAACAGGGCGAGCAGGGTGGCTTTGAACAGGATTTCCTGCTGGCGGGTGTTGAAGGCATCGTTGGACATGCCCACAACGACATAACCCAGGTAGTCATCGGTCAGCGTCTGCTGGGTGGGGGTGTTCAGCGCCGCACGTTGCAGATGGATCGGCGCCTGGAATACTTCGACCTGGCTGCTGGCGTGGCCGCTGCCGGGCGTTTGTTCGACGTATACGAGGATCTTGCCGGTGTGGTCGCGCACTTCCAGAAAACGCACATGCGGGGTCTTCAAGGTGGCTTGCAACAGGGCATCGAGCACATCGAGGTTGCCGGAAATCACCCCGTAGGTGCTGGCCGGCGCCAACTGGCTGGCGATCAGCTGGCCATAATGGTTGAGCTCCTGACGCAGGTCCTGCAGGCGGGCAAAGGTGAAGAAGCCGGTGAGCAGCAGGGTCAGCAGCAGGGCGGGGCCGACACTGATCAATTGCGTACGGGTATGGATATTCCAGCCACGGCGCAGGATCATCGGGCCACTCCGCTGCTACGCAGAATGTGCGGGCGCTGGAGAACTGGCCGGTTTTTCGCGGTCTCAGGGTGAAGCCGGGCTTGGGTGCTATCGATCACGCCACAACCTTGTTTGCGTTTGAAAGCCTGCATGTTAACTGAGCTGCTTGGCTTTGCCAGTGCTAGCCGCGCAGCTAAAGCTGGCTGCATACGGACGCCGCCGTATAATGCGAGCGATTCGCCACTTTCAATGGTTTACCACGGATGCGTTATGACTGATCAGCACCCCATCGCAGTGCTTGGCGGCGGTAGCTTCGGCACTGCGATTGCAAATTTGCTGGCCGAGAATGGCCAGCACGTCCTGCACTGGATGCGCGACCCACAACAGGCCCAGGCGATTCGGCTGACCCGTGAAAATCCGCGTTACCTCAAAGGCATCAAAATTCACCCAGGCGTTGACCCGGTAACCGACCTGAGCGCGACCCTGAATGCCTGCCAGTTGATCTTTGTTGCCTTGCCCTCCAGTGCATTGCGCCAGGCGCTGCAGCCGGTGGCTGAGTTGCTGAGCGGCAAGTTGCTGGTGAGCACCACCAAGGGCATCGAGGCGCAGAGTTTTCTGCTGATGAGCCAGATTCTCGAAGACATCGCTCCGCAGGCGCGTATTGGCGTGCTGTCCGGACCGAACCTGGCGCGTGAAGTGGCCGAACATGCGCTAACCGCGTCGGTCGTCGCCAGCGAGGACGAAGACCTTTGCCTGCAAGTGCAGGCCGCGCTGCACGGGCGCACCTTCCGCGTGTATGCCAGTGGCGACCGCTTTGGCGTCGAGTTGGGCGGGGCGCTGAAGAACGTTTACGCGATCATCGCTGGTATGGCGGCGGCCATGGGCATGGGCGAAAACACCAAGAGCATGCTGATTACCCGCGCGCTGGCGGAAATGACCCGTTTTGCGGTCAAGCTGGGCGCCAACCCCATGACCTTCCTCGGTCTGGCCGGGGTGGGCGATCTGATCGTCACCTGCTCCTCGGCGAAAAGCCGCAATTACCAGGTCGGCTTTGCTCTCGGCGAGGGGCTGAGTCTGGAGGATGCCGTGGCGCGCTTGGGTGAAGTGGCGGAAGGGGTGAACACGATCAAGGTGCTGAAGGCCAAAGCCGAGGAATTGCAGGTCTATATGCCCCTGGTGGCGGGCCTGCATGCCATTCTGTTCGAAGGGCGCACCCTGGATCAGGTGATCGGCGCGCTGATGCGTGGCGAGCCGAAAACCGATGTCGACTTTATCCCCACCAGCGGTTTCTGAGTTTTACCTTTCTAGACCTTATAAGGAGATGAACATGAGTGATGACAATCAGCAACTGCAGCGCGAATCGATTCTGCTGCGCATCCTCTGGATGGTGATCTTCACCATCGTCTGGCAACTGGCGGAAATCCTCCTGGGCGCCGTGGTGTTGCTGCAGCTGGGTTATCGCCTGTTTTACGGTGCGCCGAATGCCGGCCTGCTGGGCTTTGGTGACAGTCTGAGCCAGTACCTGGCGCAGATCGGCCGCTTTGGCACCTTTAATAGCGATGAAAAGCCTTGGCCGTTTGCCGACTGGCCAACCCCGCAAGCGCCGCAGGGTGAAACCCCGCACAGCATTCCGCCGGCGGCCCACCCGGTGCGTGACGAAGAGCCGAAGCTTTGACTGGTCGGCTGATGGGGGCCGGGCGGTGAAGCTGTGGCTCCTGCGTCACGGTGAAGCCGAACCGGTTGCACGCACTGATGCCTCGCGCAACTTGACGGCCTATGGCCAGCAGCAGGTGCGTGAGGCGGCTGTGCAGCTGCAGGGCCGGCCGTTGCGCGCGGTGTTGGTCAGCCCCTATGTACGGACGCAGCAGACGGCGGACCTGATCTGCGATGTGCTGGCATTTGCCGGTGTCCGGCAGACCGTGTCCTGGCTGACGCCGGAAAGTGATCTACGCCAAACGCTGCGGGAACTGGATGGCTATGCCTTCGACGAGCTGTTGCTGGTCACCCATCAGCCGTTGGTTGGTGCTTTGGCGGGTTTATTGATACACGGCCATCGCCAACAACCACTGCCGATGAATACTGCCAGCCTGGCGCTGCTGGAAGGTGATGAGCTGGCCGCTGGGTTGATGGCGTTGGCTATCCATAAACACCCAGCCCGTTCCTGACGCCTCACTACACACCGAAACATTTCTCCTCTTGCGGGCCGCCTTTGTGCGTGGAATAGTCAAACCAAGCAATTGCTTGGTTGGCTCCACAAAAACAACAAAGGAGGAAGCCCTGTGGCTGATGCAATCCGTTTGCCGCTTGAGGTGTTTTATGAGCGCGAGGCTCGGCACCCGAATAAACGCTACATGGTGCAGCCGCTGCCGGGCGGTCAGCTGCAGGAACTGAGTTGGGCCGATGTCGGCGAGCAGGCGCGCCGTGCGGCCAACTGGCTGCGCAGCCGCGAACTGCCGCAGGGCAGCCGCATTGCGATCATTTCCAAAAACTGTGCGCACTGGATCGTCACCGACCTGGCGATCTGGATGGCCGGGCACGTCTCGGTGCCGCTCTATCCCAATCTCACTGCCGAGTCTGTCGGCCAGGTGCTGCGCCATTCCGAAGCGGCGCTGGTGTTTGTCGGCAAGCTGGATGATTGGCCGGCCATGGCCCCCGGTGTGCCGCAGGATGTGCCGACCATCGGCCTGCCACTGCGTCCGCAGGGCGAGTTCAGTTTTACCTGGGATGACCTGCAGGCCTGCACGCCGATTCAGGACAACCCCAAGGCGGCGGCCGATCAGCTCGCCACCATCATCTACACCTCCGGCACCACCGGCACGCCGAAAGGCGTGATGCATCACTTCAATAACTTCGGCTTTGCCGCCAGCCACGCCATCGAACTGTTTGGCGTCTGTGAGCAGGATCGGGTGCTGTCCTACCTGCCGCTGTGCCATGTGGCCGAGCGTATGTTTGTCGAGCTGGCGTCGATCTACGCCGGGCAGACAATCTTCTTCGCCGAAAGCCTGGATACTTTCCTCGAAGACCTCAAGCGCGCGCGGCCAACGGTAATGTTTGGCGTGCCGCGGATCTGGACCAAGTTCCAGATGGGCGTCTACAGCAAGATGCCGGCCGAGAAACTGGATTTCCTGCTCAAGCTGCCAATCATCGGCCGCATCGTCGGCAAAAAGGTGCTGGTCGGCCTGGGCCTGGATGCCGTGCGTTATGCGCTGTCCGGCGCGGCGCCGGTGCCTGAAGCGCTGCTCAACTGGTACAAGCGCCTGGGCCTGGATGTGCTGGAGGTGTATGGCATGACCGAGAACTGCGGTTACTCGCATGTGTGCCGGCCAGGCAAATTCAAACAGGGCTGGATCGGTCAGAACAGCCCGGGCGTTGAGGTGCGCATCGCTGAGGATGGCGAGGTGCAAGTGCGCAGCGGCGCGACCATGCAGGGTTACTACAAAGATCCGGAAAAGACTGCAGAAACCATCACCCCCGATGGCTTCCTGCGCACTGGCGACAAGGGTGAACAGGATGCCGAGGGTAACCTGCGCCTGACCGGGCGGATCAAGGAAATCTTCAAGACCAGCAAAGGCAAGTACGTCGCCCCGGCGCCAATTGAAAACCGCCTGGGTGAGCATTCGCGCATCGAGCAGGTGTGTGTGGTCGGCGATGGTATGGCCCAGCCCATGGCCCTGTGTGTGCTGTCTGATGTAGGTCGCAGTGAAGCTCTCAACGGCGCGCGTGGTGAGCTGGAAAACAGCCTGAAAAAGCTCCTGGAAGAGGTCAACCAACGTCTCGACAAGCACGAGCGGCTGCAGCGCTTGGTGCTGGTCAAAGAGGTGTGGGCGGTGGATAACGGCTTTCTCACGCCTACCCTGAAGATCAAGCGCGCGGTGGTTGAAGGCGCCTATGGCGAACGCTTCGACGAGTGGACCGCTCGCAGCGAAGCGGTGCTCTGGCACGAGTGATCAGGCGTGTGGCCGGCATGCAGTGTGCCGGCCACGTTCTGGCTGAATCGACCCTAAAGGACTGACCATGGCCCTCTGGCAGCAAACCCCGAATCTCGAACAGCTCAACGCGTTTCTGAAAAACACCATCGGCGAGCAACTGGATATCCGCTTCGAGTCGTTCGATGACGAATCGCTGACCGCCAGCATGGTGGTCGATGCGCGCACTCACCAACCCTACGGCCTGCTGCATGGTGGCGCCTCAGTGGTACTGGCGGAAACCCTCGGCTCCACCGCCAGCCATCTGTGCATCGACAGCAACAAGTTCTACTGCGTCGGCCTGGAAGTGAACGCCAACCACCTGCGCGGTTTGCGCAGCGGTCGGGTCAAGGCTGTCGCGCGCGCCGTGCACCTGGGGCGCACCACCCACGTCTGGGATATCCGCCTGAGTGGCGAGGATGGTAAGGCCAGCTGTATTTCCCGGCTGACCATGGCCATTGTGCCGTTGGGTGAAAATGGCCCGGCGCTGCGTTAATCCGTAAAACCCGCCATTGCCGCTCCGGCTGGCGGGCCTCCCATCAGCTTTGGCTATAGTGCCGTCATTCACTGGCCGTTTTGTCATTGCTGCATCGCTGGTGCTGCCGGACAATCATCGGCAACTTTCCAGATAAGCCCGCCGCCATGACCCAGTCCGTGTTCTTCGCCCATGCCAACGGCTTTCCCTCGGCCACCTACGGCAAGCTGTTTGCCGCGCTGGCGCCTGACTATTCGGTGCAGCACCTGGAGCAGCACGGCCATGACCCGCGTTTTCCGGTGAATGACAACTGGAGCAACCTGGTCGATGAGCTGATCCATCACCTTGAAGCCAACCAGCAGCCGGTATGGGGTGTGGGCCATTCCCTTGGCGGCGTGCTGCATTACCACGCCGCTTTGCTGCGCCCCGAGCTGTACCTGGGCGTGGTGATGCTCGATTCGCCAGTGCTGACCCTGGCCGACAAGATGGTGATTCGCGCGGCCAAACGCTTCGGCTTTATCGACCGCATCACCCCGGCCGGGCGCACCCTGGGTCGGCGTGAGGAGTTTGTCGACCTGGCCGAGGCGCGCGGCTATTTCGCCGGTAAAGGCCTGTTCCGCCGCTTTGATCCCGAATGCCTGGACGCCTATGTGCAACACGGCCTGCAAGCGGCGGGCAATAACCTGCGCCTGCGTTTTGATCCCGCCACGGAAATCAGCATCTACCGCAGCGTGCCGCACACCAGTCCGGGGCGGCCGCAGCAGCTGAAAGTGCCGCTGGCCATGGTGCGTGGCCGGCACAGCCGGGTGGTACTGCCGCACCACGCCCATCTGGTACGACGCGTGCCGAAGGGCGAATACCTGACGTTACCCGGCGGCCATATGTTTCCCTTGGAACGCCCGCAAGATACCGCCGAGCTGCTGAAAAAGCTGTTCCAGCGCTGGGCCGGACAACCTGCAAGCGAGCAAAGCGCATGAGCCTGAATTTCGAAGAAGTCCGTCTGCGCCTGCCGCATATCGAGCTGGCCGCCCACCTGTATGGCCCCGAAGACGGCGTGCCGGTGATTGCCCTGCACGGCTGGCTGGACAATGCCGCCAGCTTTTCCCGCCTGGCGCCGCTGTTGCCGGGGCTGCGTATCGTCGCCCTGGACTTTGCCGGCCACGGCCATTCCGATCACCGCCCGCCGGGCAGCAGTTACGCCATCTGGGACTATGCCCACGACGTGCTGCAGGTCGCCGAGCAGTTCGGCTGGCAGCGCTTTTCCCTGCTCGGGCATTCCATGGGCGCGATTGTCTCCGTGCTGTTGGCGGCGGCCATGCCGGAGCGTATCGAGCGCCTGGCACTGATTGACGGGCTGATTCCCTATACCGGTGAGCCGGACACGGCGCCGCAGAAACTCGGCGAAGCGCTCAAGGCGCAGCTGGCGCTGGCCGGCAAGAGCAAGCCGGTGTATGCCGAGTTTGCTCGCGCCGTGGAAGCACGGATGCGTGGCGTCGGTGCAGTCAGCCGTGAAGCCGCCGAGTTGCTCGCCCAACGCGGCCTAATGCCAGTACCCGGTGGCTACACCTGGCGTACCGACAGCCGCCTGACCCTGCCGTCGCCGCTGCGTCTGACCCAGGCCCATGCGCTGGCGTTTGTGCGCAACCTGCACTGCCCGGCCAAACTGGTGATGGCGCAGCAGGGCATGCTGCTCGCGCAGCCGAGTATCACTCAGCTGGTCGAAGGCCTGGCCATCGAGGTGGCGCAACTGCCTGGCGGCCACCATCTGCACCTGGATGACGATGCGGGCGCGGGCTTGGTAGCAGACTGTTTCAAAGCTTTCCTGGGCGCGCCTTGACTTGCTAAAGGCAACTGGGGAAAGGTGTCGGCGATACCCACGGAGATTCGCATGATCGACCTGTATACCGCCGCCACCCCTAACGGCCATAAAGCGTCCATCGCACTGGAAGAGTTGCAACTGCCGTACAGCGTGCAGGCTTTGAGTTTCGACAAGCAGGAGCAGAAGGCTGCGGCCTTTCTCAAGATCAATCCCAATGGCCGTATTCCGGCGATTGTCGACCGCGCTAATGATGATTTCGCCGTGTTCGAATCCGGCGCCATTCTGCTGTATCTCGCCGAGAAAACCGGCCAGCTGCTGCCCAGCGACGCCAAGGGCCGCTCGCGGGTAATCCAGTGGCTGATGTTCCAGATGGGCGGAGTCGGCCCGATGCAGGGCCAGGCCAATGTGTTTTTCCGTTATTTCCCGGAGAAGCTGCAGGGCCCGATCGACCGTTATCAGCATGAAACCCGCCGTCTTTATGAAGTGCTCGACACGCGCCTCGGCGAGTCGCAGTACCTGGCTGATGACTACAGCATCGCCGATATCGCCACCTACCCGTGGGTGCGCATCCATGACTGGGCCGGCGTCTCGGTTGATGGCCTTGAGCATCTGCAGCGCTGGATGGCTGAGCTGGCTGAACGCCCTGCGGTGCAGCGCGGTTTGCTGGTGCCGCAGCGCGAGGAAGACAGCGAGAAAATTGTTAAAGCTGCCCAAGGAATGTTGATCAAATGAGCCGCCTTAATCGTTACTGCCTCGCTCTGAGCCTGCTGCTGGCCAGCTCCGTTGTCTGGGCCGACGTGGTCGGCAGCCAGGACCTCGACGTGCTGCCGCGCTTTGCCGGGAGCAAGATTGTCAGCTTCAAGGATGTTGCCGAGCAGGAGCGCATCTACCCGCAAGGGACGATTCGGCGCATCAGCGGCACCCTGCGATATGAGCGCGAAGTAGCAGCTCAGGGCCGTGTCACTGCGGTGACCTATGAGTTGCCGCGTACTCATTCGGCCAATGAGGTATTCGCCAGCGCCCGTGAAACCCTGCAAGCCGAGGATGCCGAATTGCTCTACTGGTGTGTGGGCCGCGAGTGCGGCTCAAGCAGCCTGTGGGCCAACGCGGTGTTCGACAACGCCACCCTGACCGGCTCGGATGACCAGCAGACTTACGCGCTGCTGCGCCTGGCCGAGCCGCGCCAGGACAGCCTGCTGGCGCTGTACAGCATCACCCGTGGCAACAGGCGCGCCTACCTGCATGCCGAGTTGCTAACGGCCAATGCAACCTTGGGTGAACTGTTGCCGACCCCAGCCACCCTGCAGCGCCAGTTGAAAAGCACCGGTGAACTGCGCCTGGCCAAGCAGGTCGAACCCAGCGCTGCCTGGGTTGAGCTGCTGGCGCGTAGCCTCAAGCTCGACAGCACTTTGCGTGTGACCATCAGCGGCGCTCAAGCCGAAGCCTGGCGTGAAGCGCTGGTTGAGCAGCGCGTGCGCGCCAGCCGCCTGGAGCTGGGTGACGTAGATGTGAGCGGCGTGCAACTCAACGTGCTGCGCTAAGACGCCACTGTCGGTACTCTGTTGTTAATTGATCCGGCTCTGTCCCTTGTGGCAGAGCCTTTTTGCGTTGTGCAGGGAGCTGCTTGAATGGCCAATAACGATCGTTTGCTGGTGCAGATACTGCTGCTGGTGCTGTTGGGCGCCAGCCTGTGGGTGTTGGCACCGTTCTGGTCGGCGCTGTTCTGGGCGGCAGTGTTGTCGTTTGCCAGCTGGCCGGTGATGCGCGTGCTGACCCGCCTGCTGGGCGGTCGTCAGGCGCTGGCGGCGGGGCTGCTGACCCTGGCCTGGACCGTGGTGGTGGCCGTGCCGTTGGTGATGCTTGGCTTCAATCTGGCGGACCACATCAAGGATGTCACCGCCTTGCTCAAGGATTTCCAGGTCGACGGCTTGCCGCCGGCACCCGCCTGGCTGGCCGGCGTGCCATTTGTTGGTGAGCGTCTGGTGGGCTTCTGGATGACCATTGACCAGCAGGGCGCGGCGTTTTTCGCCACCGTGCGGCCGTATCTGGGGCAGGTCGGCAACTGGCTGCTGGCGCGCAGTGCGCAGATCGGTGGTGGCATGCTGGAGCTGGCGTTGAGCCTGATTCTGGTGTTCTTTTTCTACCGTGACGGGCCGCGTCTGGCCGCGTTTGCCGAAAGCTTGTTGCAGCGTCTGATTGGTGATCGCGCCGAGCATTATCTGGAGCTGGTCGCCGGCACCGTGCAGCGGGTGGTCAACGGGGTGATCGGTACTGCCGCCGCGCAGGCGATTCTGGCTTGGATCGGTTTCACCATCGCCGGTGTCCCCGGGGCCTTGGTGCTCGGCATCATGACCTTCGGCTTTAGCTTGATCATGGTTCCGCCGCTGATCTGGGGCCCGGCGGTGGCCTGGCTGTTCTGGCAGGGCGAAGTCGGCATGGGTGTATTCCTGCTGATATGGGGCTTCCTGGTGATCAGCGGCGTCGACAACATCCTCAAACCCTACCTGATCAGCCGTGGCGGCAACTTGCCATTGATCGTGGTGCTGCTCGGGGTGTTTGGCGGCATTCTGGCGTTTGGTTTTATGGGGCTGTTTCTCGGCCCAACCTTACTGGCCGTGGCCTACAGCCTGCTCAGTGACTGGGTCGGTAGCCCGGTTGTAAACACCGCTGCGAGAAGCACCGAGGCGGCCGATAAGCCGCTCAGCTAAGACCGCGCTGCAGTTCGAGCCGGTTGGCATTCTCGGCAAATTTCCCCGGCGGCGTCTTGGTCGCCTGTGGCCGCGGTGGTAGCCTTGCTGCGCTTCGCGGCCGCTCCACGGCTTGCGCAGCCAGGCGTTGGCCGCAAGCCCAACGCCGCGCCTCAAGCCGCAACACTGCTTTGCAGTGGCATAGGCGGTAGCAGGGAAGCCCCACACCTTTAACGGACACGCAGGATTACCCCCCATGAAGAAAATTGCAGGCAGCGCCCTTGGCGCAGTTGTCGTTCTCGGCGCATTGAGCACCGCAGGCGCCTGGTATACCGGTCAGCAGCTTCCAGCGGTGCTGGAAACCTCGATTCAGCAAGCCAACCAGGATATGGGCAAAACCCTGCCGGCCCTGGGCCTCAGCGCCACCATCGAGCTGGTTTCCCTGGAGCGTCAGCTGTTCAGCAGCAACGCGCGCTACCGCATTCAGTTTGCCGGCAGCCTGGATGGCGAATCGCCGAGCAACTTCGAGTGGTTCGTCACCGACCGCATCGAGCATGGGCCATTCCCGCTTTCGCGATTGAAAACCCTCAAGCTGCTGCCCGTTATGGCCACCAGCAACTATGCGCTGGAACGCAGTCCGGAGCTGGAGAAGTGGTTCGCCGGCAGCCAGGGCGGTGCGCCGCTGCAGGGCCAGGTCAGCCTCGGTTATGACCGTTCGCTGAGTGGCAACCTGCGTGTGCAACCGCTGCAAATGGCGCTGGATGAGCAGACCAATATCGATTTCAGCGGCCTGGAAATCGACTTCGACAGCAGCGCCAATGTCGAGAAAATCAGCGCCAGCGGCGTGATGGAAAGCTTCAAAGTCACCTCAACCCTGGCCACCGATGAAAGCATGCGCCTTGAGTTCAAGGGCATGAACCTCACCAGCAACACCCGCAAGGGCGTCAGCGATTTTTACCTGGGGCAGAACGAGGTGCGTCTGCAGCAGATCGAGCTGCAGATTGGCGAGAGCGCGCCCATCCTGTTCAAGGATTTCGTCCAGCGTGATGAAACCAGCGAAGCCAACCAGCAGCTGTCGGCGCGTTACAGCTATGACGTCGGCATGATCAGCTACCAGGGCAACGACATCGGCTCTTCGCAGATGCTCTGGACCGTGAAGAACCTCGACGCGGCGGCTCTGCAATCGATGGTCGAGCTGTACGGCACGCTGCTGCAGAGCGGCAAGGTCGACAGTGAAAGCGGTATGCCGCAGCTGACCGACGAGCAGACCGCGCAGTTCAAGACCGACCTGGAAAAACTCCTGGCCGGCAAACCGGGCCTGGCCCTGGAAAAACTCGCGTTCAAGACMGCCAACGGCGAGAGCAGTTTCAGCTTTGGTCTGGACATGGATAAGCCGGCGTCCTTTGACTTGCCGGCGCCTGAGCTGGCCAAGCAGCTGATCGCTCAGCTGGATGTCAAGTTGCTGGTGTCCAAGGCGATGATTACTGATGTGATTGGCGTGCAGGCCACCCTGGCCGGGGAAACGGACAAGGAAGCGATTGCTCAGCAGGCTGCAATGGTCGGTGAAATGGCCAGCGGTATGGCGGTGGCCAGCGAGCTGGCCGTGCTGCAGGGCGAGGACATCAGCTCCAGCCTGCACTACGCCAACGACCAGGTGACCTTCAACGGCAAGCAGATGACCGTGGACCAGTTCGTGGCGTTGGCCATGAGCAGCGGCGGCGGTCTGGCTGGCATGGGCCATGAAGCCCCGGCCGATGAAGTGCTGCTGGACGACAGCGAGGTTGAAAGTACCCTTCAGTAAAGCCTTCAGCGCTACGCCACCGGCGTAGCCTGCGCGGTAAAAACGGCCAGACGACCTGTAAAGCAGGGCGCCTGGCCGTTTTTGTTTGTCCGCGGCCTGCGATCTTTACGCTTTCTTTATGCCGGGCGGCACCGCCCGCACTCGTTCCTTTACGCCCTGGTTGCCGACAATTTGCCCCAAGCGGTAGCCACCGTAACAAGGAGCAAACACATGAGCATTCTCGACGGGGTGTCCCTAGGCCTGGCCTTGGGACTTTTCATCTATTTGTTGGTTGCGCTACTGCGCGCTGATCAGGCGTAGGGGCGCATATGCACAGTTACGATTTCACCTTGATCCTGGCGTTCTTCGTCCTGGTTCTGCTGCCGGCGCCCTTTATCGGGCGTTACCTGTACCGCGTGATGGAAGGCGAAAAAACCTGGCTCAGCCCCGTGCTGCAGCCGGTCGAGCGGCTGTGCTACCGAGTCGCCGGTGTCGATAGCAACCGCGAGCAGGACTGGAAAACCTACAGCCTGGCGTTGCTGGCCTTCACCCTGATCAGCCTGCTGACGCTGTTCGCCATCCTGATGCTGCAAGGCAGTTTGCCGCTCAACCCTCAGCAATTGCCGGGGTTGGAGTGGACGCTGGCGTTCAACACTGCCGTGAGTTTCGTCACCAATACCAACTGGCAGGCGTATAGCGGCGAAGCGCAGATGAGTTATTTCAGCCAGATGGTTGGCCTGGGCGTGCAGAACTTCGTCAGCCCGGCGGTTGGCCTGGCCGTGCTGGTGGTGTTCTGCCGCGGTATAGCGCGGCGTTCGAGCAATAGCGTCGGCAACTTCTGGGTCGATCTGACCCGTGCCACGCTCTACGGCCTGCTGCCGTTCTGCCTGGTTCTGGCGCTGTTTCTGGTGTGGCAGGGCGTGCCACAAACCTTCCTCGAATACGTCACTGCGCACACCATCGGCGGCACCGATCAGGTTGTGCCACTTGGGCCGGCAGCCAGCCAGATTGCCATCAAGCAGTTGGGCACCAACGGCGGCGGTTTCTTCGGCGTCAACTCGGCGCATCCGTTCGAGAACCCCACGGCCTGGAGCAACCTGTTCGAGGTGGCCTCGATCATCCTGATTCCCGCTGCGCTGCTGTTCACCTTCGGTCATTACGTCAAAGACCTGCGCCAGAGCCGTGCGTTGCTGGCCTGCATGCTGATTTTGTTCAGTGTCGGTCTGGGCGGCACTCTGTATGCCGAGCATCAGCCGAACCCTGCGTTGGCCGCATTGCCGATTGAGCAGAGCGGTTCGCTGGAAGGCAAGGAAAGCCGCTTCGGCACCACGGCCTCGGCGCTGTGGGCGGTGACCACCACGGCCGCCTCCAACGGCTCGGTCAACGCCATGCACGACAGCTTCAGCGCGCTGGGCGGGATGATCCCGCTGTTCAACATGATGCTTGGTGAGGTGATCTTCGGCGGTGTCGGTGCTGGCCTCTACGGCATGCTGTTGTTTGTGCTGATCGCGGTCTTCCTCGCCGGCCTGATGATCGGCCGCACCCCGGAATACCTCGGCAAGAAGCTTGAAGCCCGCGAAGTACGCCTGCTGGTGGCCACCTTGCTGGTGATGCCGCTTGGTGTGCTGGTTCTGGGTGCCCTAGCAGCCACTCTGCCAGGACCTGCTGAATCCATCACCAACCCAGGCGCGCATGGCCTTAGCCAGGTTCTCTATGCCTACACCTCGGGTACMGGCAACAACGGTTCAGCCTTTGCCGGCTTTGGCGCGGGCACCCCGTACCACAACCTGATGATTGGCCTGGCCATGCTGCTTGGGCGCTTCGGTTACATCCTGCCGATTCTGGCGATTGCCGGCAGCCTGGCAGCGAAGAAACGCTCGCCGGTGGGCAGCAACAGTTTCCCGACCCACGGCCCGCTGTTTGTCACCTTGCTGACCTTGACCGTTGTGCTGATCGGCGGTCTGACCTTCCTGCCGGCACTGGCCCTCGGCCCGATTGCCGAACACCTGACTCTGTTCCAGGGCTTCTAAGGGAGAACCATGATGAATGCCCAAACTCAAGTAAAAAGCCCGGCGCTGAACAGCGCCCAGGCACAGCCGAAAACCTCCCTCGCCGCACTGTGGAGGCCGGCGCTGCGCCAGGCTTTCGTTAAGCTTGATCCGCGCCAGCTGTTGCGTTCGCCGGTCATGCTGGTGGTTGAACTCACAGCTGTGGTGACCACCGTGCTGTGCTTTATCCCCAACCCTCAGGTCTCCACCGGCCTGGCCGTGCAGATTGCTCTGTGGCTGTGGTTTACCGTGCTGTTTGCCAACTTCGCCGAAGCGCTGGCTGAAGGCCGTGGCAAGGCCCGTGCTGACAGCCTCAAGGCCGGTAGCCAGGGCCTGAATGCGCGGCGCAAGAATGGTCAGCAGTTCGAAACCGTGGCAGCCAGCAGCCTGCGCCGGGGCGATATCGTGCGGGTCGAGGCCGGCGAGCTGATCCCCGGTGACGGCGAAGTCGTCGAAGGTATCGCCGCAGTCAACGAAGCGGCGATTACCGGCGAATCCGCGCCGGTAATCCGCGAGTCCGGTGGTGACCGTTCGGCCGTCACCGGCAACACCCGGGTGGTTTCCGACTGGTTGCTGGTGCAGATCACCGCCAACCCCGGCGAGTCGACTCTGGACCGGATGATCGCCCTGGTCGAAGGCGCCAAGCGGCAGAAGACGCCTAACGAAGTGGCGCTGGATATTCTGCTGATCGGCCTGAGCCTGATCTTCCTGCTGGTGGTGGCCACACTGCAGCCGTTCGCCCGTTACTCTGGCGGCGACTTGCCGCTGGTGTACCTGGTGGCGCTGCTGGTAACGCTGATTCCAACCACCATCGGCGGCCTGCTCTCGGCCATCGGTATTGCCGGCATGGACCGCCTGGTGCGTCTGAATGTGATCGCCAAGTCCGGCCGCGCGGTGGAAGCGGCGGGGGACGTGCATGTGCTGCTGCTCGACAAGACCGGCACCATCACCTTCGGTAACCGCCGTTGCAGCGCGCTGTACAAGGCGCCGGGGGTTTCCGGCAAGCAGCTTAGCGACGCGGCATTGCTGGCTTCTCTGGCGGATGACACCGCCGAAGGCAAGTCGATTGTCGAATACCTGCGTGCGCTGAATACCATGGTTGAGCCTGAGCGCAGTGCGATCAAATCGATTGCCTTCAGTGCCGAGACGCGTCTGTCCGGCGCCGACTACAACGGCCACAGTTACCGCAAGGGCGCAGTGGATGCGGTGCTGCTGTATCTGGGCATCCAGCGCAGCGACGTGCCGCCGGTATTGGCCCGTGAAATCGAGAAAATCGCCCAGAGCGGCGGTACACCCTTGCTGGTAGCCGGTGACGGTCAGTTGCTCGGCGCCATTCACCTCAAGGACGTGGTGAAACCGGGCATTCGCGAACGTTTTGCCGAGCTGCGTGCCATGGGCATCCGCACCGTGATGGTGACCGGCGACAATCCGCTGACCGCCGCCGCCATTGCCGCCGAAGCGGGCGTCGATGACGTGATCGCCGAAGCTACCCCGGAGAAGAAGCTGCAGCGCATCCGCAGTGAGCAGGCCGAAGGCAAGATGGTCGCCATGTGCGGCGACGGTGCCAACGACGCCCCGGCCCTGGCCCAGGCCGATGTGGGCCTGGCGATGAATGACGGCACCCAGGCCGCGCGTGAGGCGGCGAATCTGGTCGACTTGGACAGTGATCCGACCAAGCTGCTCGACGTGGTGCAGGTGGGCAAGGAGCTGCTGGTGACCCGCGGCGCGCTGACCACCTTCTCGGTGGCCAACGATGTGGCCAAGTACTTCGCCATCCTCCCGGCGCTGTTCGCCGGCATCTACCCGCAGCTCGGCGCACTCAACCTGATGCAGCTGCACAGCCCGCAGAGCGCGATTCTCTCGGCCATCGTGTTCAACGCGCTGATCATCGTCGCGCTGATTCCGCTGGCCCTGCGTGGGGTGCGCGTGCAGGCCGCCGATGCTGCCAGCCTGCTGCGCCGCAACCTGTTGATCTACGGCCTGGGCGGCCTGCTGGCGCCCTTTGTCGGGATCAAGCTGATTGATCTGCTGTTGGTGGCCATCGGCCTCGTTTAACCAAGCGCAATCCGTAGCCCGGATGAACTCCGGGCCCGGGTTGCATCCGGCTACACAGAATCTGGAGATTTATCATGCTCAAACAACTCCGCCCAGCCATTAGCGTGCTGGCCTTTATGACCCTGGTCACCGGTGTGGTTTACCCCCTGACCGTTACCGGCGTGGCGCAGCTGGCGTTCCCGGCGCAGGCCAATGGCAGCCTGCTGCACAATCAACAAGGCGAGGTGCTCGGTAGCGCGTTATTGGCGCAACCCTTCGAGGGCGCACAGTGGTTTCAGCCGCGCCTATCGGCCGGTGATTACGCCACCGTAGCCAGTGGCGCGAGCAACCTGGCACCGAGCAACCCGGCGTTGGCTGAGCGGATCGCTGCAGATGCGCAGCGCTTGCAGGCTGAAGGCCAGGGCGCCGTGCCCATGCAACTGGTGACCACCTCCGGCAGCGGTCTCGACCCGCATCTGTCACCCGAGGCCGCCAGTTATCAGGTAACGCGTATTGCCACGGCGCGGGGCATTCCTGCGGCCAGTCTGCAACGGCTGATTGAGCAGCATGTGGAAAAGCCACTGGTTGGCCCGGCAGTGGTCAACGTGCTGGCGCTTAACCTGGCGCTGGCCGACAATTCGCCTCCCGCCAAAGCTGAGTAACCTGCATGAGTGATGCTGTACGCGCCGATGCCCTGCTCGATGAGATGCCGCGAGAGGGTCGTGGCCGGCTAAAGGTCTTTCTCGGTGCGGCACCTGGCGTAGGTAAAACCTACGCCATGTTGCAGGCGGCGCAGGCGCAATTGCGCCAGGGCGTCGACCTGCGCGTGGGTGTGGTGGAAACCCATGGCCGCGCGGAAACCGAGGCGATGCTTACCGGCTTGCCGCAACAGCCGCAGCGGCGTCTGGAATACCGTGGTGTGGCGCTGAGCGAGATGGACCTCGACGGCATTCTGGCCAAGCCGCCAAAGCTGCTGCTGGTCGATGAGCTGGCGCACAGCAATGCCCCAGGCAGCCGCCACAGCAAACGCTGGCAGGATGTGCAGGAGCTGCWGGATGCCGGCATCGACGTGTACACCACGGTCAACGTGCAGCACCTCGAAGCGCTGAATGATCAGGTGCGCGACATCACCGGCGTGCAGGTGCGTGAAACCCTGCCGGACTGGGTGTTGCAGGAAGCCGACGAGATTCTGCTGATCGACCTGCCGCCGCGCGAGCTGCTGGAGCGCCTGCGTGAGGGCAAGGTGTATGTGCCGGAACAGGCGCGCGCCGCCATCGATGCATTTTTCAGCCAGACCAACCTCACCGCGCTGCGCGAACTGGCGATGCAGACTGCTGCGGCGCGGGTCGATGCGGACCTGAGTCGACGCTACCGCCAGCAAGGTCAGCAAGCGCCTGCGCTGCGTGGCCGCCTGCTGGTCGGCATCGACGGCGATGCTCAGGCCGAACGGCTGGTGCGACATGCCTGCCGGGTGGCCGAGCGCCGTCATCTGCCTTGGTCGGTGGTCTATGTGGACACCGGCGGTGAGCGCGATGAAACCCGTTTGAGCCACCTGCAAGGCGCGCAGCAACTGGCTGAGCGCCTGGGCGGCGAGGTGGTCAGTCTGCGCGGCAGCGAGGTGGCGAAAACCCTGATCGAGCATGCCCGCGAACGCCGCGCCAGCCTGATTCTGGTCGGCCGCAGCCGGCAACGTCTGCGGCGTATCTGGCACCTCGGTCGGGGCTTGGCTGAGCGTCTGCTGCAGCGCGGGCAGGGCCTGGAAATCAGCGTGCTGGATACCGAGGCAAGCAATGCCCCGGCCCTGTCGCGGCGGCGCCAGCCGGTGGTCTGGCGTGACTATCTGCTGGCGTTAATAGCTACGCTGCTGGCCTCGGCCGTGGCGCTGGGTTTATCCCGTGTACTGGAGTTGCCGAATATCTCGCTGATCCTGCTGGCAGCGGTATTGGTGGTGGCGGTGCGCAGCAGCCTGGGCCCGGCCATGGCGTGCGCCGGGCTGTCGTTTCTGGCGTACAACTTTTTGTTTATTCCGCCGACCCTGACCCTGACCATCGACCGTCAGCAGGACGTGCTGACCCTGTTGTTCTTTCTGCTGATGGCCGGGCTGACCGGTAATCTGGCCAGCCGCCAGCGCCAGCAATTGCAGGCCTTGCGTGAGACGCAGCGAGAAACCAGCGCACTGCTGGAGCTGTCGCGTAAGCTGACGGCGGCCACCGACCGCCAGGCGGTATTGGCCGCCGCCATGCAGCAGCTGGGGCTGTGGCAGGACGTCGAGGTCAGCCTGCTGTCGCGTAGCCCGGACGCGCTGTGGAAGGTGGAGGCGGGGGCGCAGCGCCTGCTCACTGATCTGGAGCGAGCGGCGGCGGACTGGTCCTGGCAGCACGATCAGCCGGCGGGGCTGGGCACCGGCACCTTGCCGGACGGGCGCTGGTGGTGGTTGCCATTGTCCGGTGAAGAAGGGCCGCTGTTGCTGCTCGGTATCAGCCCCAAGGATGGCAGGGCCTTGCCGGCCGAACGGCGGCGCTTGCTTACGGCGTTGGGTCAGCCCTTAGCCCAAGCTCTGGAGCGCGCGCAACTGGCCGAGGACTTGGAAGCCGCGCGCCTGCACGGGCAGACCGAGGAACTGCGCAGCGCGCTGCTGGCGTCGGTGTCCCATGATCTGCGCACACCGCTGACCGCCATGCGCGGCTCGATCGACAGCCTGCTGGCGCTGGGTGAGCAGATTCCCCTGGCGGATCGCCGTGAGCTGCTGGAAGGCACCCGCGATGAGGCCGAGCGCCTCGACCGCTATATCCAGAACCTGCTAGACATGACCCGCCTGGGCCACGGCGGGCTGAAGCTGGCGCGTGACTGGGTGGCCCCGGCGGATATCGTCGCCAGTGCGACCCAGCGCCTGCGCCCGGTGTTATCGGCCTTGCAGCTGGAAATACAGGTGCCGCAACAGCTGCCGCTGCTCTATGTGCATGCAGCGCTGATCGAACAGGCGCTGGTTAATGTGCTGGAGAATGCGGCGCGTTTTTCCCCGCCCCAGGGGCGTTTGCGTGTGGCCATCGAGGCGGATGCCGAAGAACTGCGCTTTATTGTCAGTGACCAGGGGCCGGGTATTCCCGAGCATGAGCGCACGAAGATTTTCGATATGTTCTACACCGCTGCCCGGGGTGATCGCGGCGGGCAGGGCACTGGTCTGGGTCTGGCGATCTGCCAGGGCATGCTCGGCGCCCATGGTGGCCGAGTGACGGTGGGCGAAGGGCTGGATGGCCTGGGCGCAAGCCTGACCCTGCACCTGCCGTTGCACGCCCAGCCGCAGATGGAAGAAGAACAGTGATGGATAGCCGATGAGCCAAAACCCCGCGACCATTCTGGTCATCGACGACGAAGCACAGATTCGCAAGTTTCTGCGCATTAGCCTTACGGCTCAGGGCTACAAGGTGTTGGAAGGCGCTACTGGGCAGGAAGGTCTGGCCCAAGCCGCGCTGGGCAAACCGGACCTGGTGGTACTCGACCTCGGCCTGCCGGATATGGACGGCCAACAGGTGCTGCGCGAGCTGCGCGCCTGGTCGCAGGTGCCGGTACTGGTGCTGTCAGTGCGCGCCAGCGAAGGTGAAAAGGTCCTGGCGCTGGATGGCGGCGCCAATGACTWCGTGACCAAACCGTTCGGTATTCAGGAATTCCTCGCCCGCGTGCGCGTGTTGCTGCGCCTGGCCGGCGGTGTGGAGCAGGCCAGCGCGGCGGTCAGCAGCGGCCCGCTGCAAGTGGATTTCGCTTATCGCCGAGTCAGCCTGGATGGTGTGGAAATCAGCCTGACGCGCAAGGAATACGCGGTGCTGGCGCAACTGGCGCGGCATATCGGCCGGGTGGTGACTCAACAGCAACTGCTCAAAGACATCTGGGGCCCAACCCACGGCGAGGACAGCCACTATCTGCGCGTGGTGGTCGGCCACTTACGGCAGAAACTCGGCGACGACCCCACCGCGCCACGTTTTATCGTTACCGAGGCGGGAGTCGGCTATCGCCTGCGTGAAGCCTAACGATCACCGCGCTCGTACTTATCCAGGGTATCGCTGGCGATCTGCCGGCCGAGCATGATCAGCTCCGGCGCCTTGTAGAACTCGAAGAAACGGCACACCCGCTTGGGCACGTTGATCAGGATATCCGGCGGGTAGCCGGCGATCTTGTACTGCGCCAGTGAGGTCTGCATCACTTCGAAGCTCTGGTTGATCAGCTCCAGCAGTGAGGCGGGGCCGCTGAGGTCGGCGACTCGCGAGCCGCTGGCGGATTTCGGCGCGGCGGGTTTGTCCAGGCTGCCGCGAGCGTTCTGCTGCCAGGGGTTGATGGCTTCGGGTTGTACTGCATGGCTCTGGTCTTCCAGCAGAAGCAGTTCGTCGTCTTCCCCAGGTTTGCGTTTGAACGAGGGCAGGCGCGAGCCGAGTGAACTCATCAGCAGGTCGAAACGGCCCTTGAGCGCCGGCGCGCGTTCGATAATCGGCAGCTCGTAGTGCTGCTGATGGGCCGAGTTGAGGTTGACCGCGATAATCAGGTCGCAGTGCGCGGATACCACCGGGACGATGGGCAAAGGGTTAAGCAGGCCGCCATCGACCAGCATGCGCTTGCCTTGCACCACCGGGGTAAACAGGCTGGGAATCGCCGCCGAGGCGCGCATGGCCTGGTGCAGGCAGCCTTCCTGAAACCAGATTTCCTGCTGGTTGGTCAGGTCGGTGGCCACGGCGGTGAAGGGGATGGGTAGCTCTTCGATATTGATCTCGCCGACTATTTCGCGAATCTTGCCGAAGACCTTTTCACCGCGAATCGCCCCCAGGCGAAAACTCACATCAAGCAGGCGCAGCACGTCCAGATAATCCAGGCTCTGCGTCCATTCGCGGTATTCATTGAGTTTGCCGGCGGCGTAGATGCCGCCGACCACCGCGCCCATGGAACAACCGGCAATGCAGGCGATTTCATAACCACGGGCTTCCAACTCTTCAATCACGCCGATGTGCGCATAACCGCGCGCACCACCGGAGCCCAGTACCAGGGCAATGCGCTTACTCATCCTGACGTCCCCCATCACTATTTATCTCGCGAACATACGCGCCGTGCCGCGCGCCGCCAAGGCGCGATTTGCTAGTATCCAGCGCATTCGAGTTTACCCGCTGTGGCTGGCTAGAGCGGTTTCAGCAGTGTCGGCACTTTTCTCTGTTCTACGCGTCTTACTGGCTGTATTGATGCATCGCGAACATTGACGGCGATGCGTTGTGCTGCCGAGTCAATCGTCTGTCTATTTGCAGGAGTTACCTGATGAAACTGTGGATCGTGTTGCCCATGCTGCTGTTGGTGCTAAGCGGTTGTGCGGGGAAAACGGCTTATCGCAACAGCTGCGCCAATCAGCTGGACGCCGCCTGGCGCGAGCTGGACCTGGCCAAGGCTGAGGGCTTTGCCGGTACGGTGAGTTACTCCAAGGCGTTGTCGCTGCTGACGGCGGCGAAAACCCAGCAGCAGTTCGAGGGTTACAAGGGCTGTACGGCGAAGTCCGAGCGTGCCCGTTTCTATATCCGTGAGTCGCGAGCAGGCCGCTGATGCAACTGGATTTCAGCGCACTCGAACCGCTCGAACGCTACCGCTGGCTGGCGTCGACCATCACCCCACGACCGATTGCCTGGGTCTCCAGCCAATCGGCCGAGGGTGTTAACAACCTGGCGCCGTTCAGCTTCTTTCAGGTGATCAGCGATGACCCGCCGACCCTGATGGTCAACGTCAATCACCGCGCCGATGGTGGCCTCAAGGACACCCTGCTGAATGTGCAGGCCAGCGGCGAGCTGGTGATTCAGCTGGTGTCCTTTGCCCAGGCCGAGGCGATGAATGCCAGCGCGGCTGTGCTGCCCTACGGCATCAGCGAGTTTGAGCAGTGTGGCATCGCCAGCCAGCCTTCGCAGCGAGTCGCACCGCCTCGGGTGGCCGGTGCGGCGGTGGCCTTTGAGTGCCGGGTGGCGCAGATTCAGGCCTACCCGGCAGACAAGCCCAATTGCCACCTGATCTTTGCCGAAGTGCTGTTGGCGCATATCGACGATGCGGTGCTCAATGAGCAGGGCCGTATCGATGCGCACAAGCTCGATCTGGTTGGGCGTCTGGGCGGCATGGCCTATAGCCGTACCCGCGATACCTTCGAGATGCGCCGCCCTGGCTGATGCGCGTGGCTGCCTGCGGCCACGCCTAGGCGCACGAATCGACGCAAAAACGACCTCCGTTTAGCTGTTAGCACCACGCACCAGCCTGCTGGCTTGTCGCCAGCACGGCTGTGCTCCTATGTTGCCAACCTTGAATGCAGGCAGCGCCGGGCTGCCTTGTGGTCATTCGGCAGGGGGAGCTATGTGGACTGTGGTGCAGCGGCGGGTCGCCAGTTTGAGCACGGCGAGCAAACTGGCTTCGGGCTTTGGCATTGTCCTGGCGCTCACCGCGCTGGTGGCGGCCACCGGGTTTCTGGCGTTGCGCGATGTCAGTGCGCGTTCGACGCTGCTCGAACGCATGAGCGCGATCAATAGCCAGGTTATGCAGATCCGCCGTAGCGAGCAGGATTTCGTCCTCAGCAGCGACAAGCAGCACGCCACCCGGCTGCACGAACAGGCGCAGCAGATTCTCGATGCCACTACCGCGTTGCAGGCCCAATTACCGCAAGCCGAGCGCGCCGGGCTGGAGCAGGTGGCCGAGGCCATGACGGCCTATCGCGCGGCCTTCGATCGCTATGTCGAGCAGAGCGACAATATGCACCTGTCGTTGGAAGCCGCCACCTGGCTGGTGGTGAGCGCGTCCAACAGCCTGGATCTGCTCAAGGATGGTTTGGCCGAAGACGGCGTTGATCTGCTGAAAAGCAGCCAGGGTCTGCAGGGTGCTGAGTCCGTGCTGCAGGCCGGGCAGATCAGCCAAGTGCATCAGTTGCTGTTGCGTGCCCTGGATCAGGCCCGTGTGCTGCTGGAGCAGAGCCGCAGCAGTGGCGAGGCGACCCCGACCAGCATTCAGGAAGCCATTGACGCCCAGAAACTAGCCGGTGAGCTGCGTGATGCCATGGAGGACCCCGGTTATGCGGCGGTGCTGGCCGAGGTGATCGGCAACGTCAATTCCTTCAATGACCGACTCAATGAATACACCGGGCTGCTGCAGCAGCAAAAACGCGAATACCAGAACCTGGTGCAGCAGGCTGAGCGCATTCTGGCCCTGGTCGATCAGGCCTATGGGCGGCAGAAGGCCAGCCTGAATGGGCAATTGCAGGCCAGTACCTGGTTGATTGTGCTGGCCACGGCACTGGCGCTGCTGATTGGTTTGCTGGCGACGCTGACCATCACCCTGCTGATCGTGCGTCCGCTCAAGCAGGTGATCGAGCAGGCGCGGCGCATTGCCGACGGCGATCTCAGCGTGCAGGTCGAGGTGCAGCGTGGCGACGAGATCGGCCAGTTGCAGGCGGCCATGCAGGGCATGTCCAGCAACCTGCGCGAGATGGTCGGGCGCCTGCAGGGCGGGGTGCTGCAAATATCTGCGTCGGCGCAGTCGCTGTCAGCCAGTACCGAGCAAACGCGTCTGGGAGTGAATGGACAGAAGGTCGAAACCGATCAGGTCGCCACCGCCATGAGCGAGATGACTGCCACCGTGCATGAGGTGGCGCGCAATGCCGAGGCTGCGGCGTCTTCCACCGAACAGGCGGATCGCCGCGTCAACAGCGGCGTGGCCGTGGTGCAGCAGACCCTGGGGCGGATCAACCAGTTGGCCAGTGCCATGCAGACCACCACGCAGAGTATCGAACGCCTCAGCCAGGACACCCAGCGCATCGACTCGGTGCTGGATGTGATCAAGAGCGTGGCCGAGCAGACCAACCTGCTGGCACTCAACGCGGCCATCGAGGCCGCCAGGGCAGGCGAGCAGGGCCGTGGTTTTGCCGTGGTGGCCGATGAGGTGCGCGCGCTGGCGCGGCGCACCCAGCAGTCCACGGCGGAAATCGAGGGGCTGATCGCCACCCTGCGTGAAGGTACGCGGCGCTCCGTGGCGGACATGCACCAGAGTGGCGTGCTGGTGACGCAGACTGTAGAGGATGCCAACCAGACCGAAGGCGCGCTGGCGGAAATCGCCGCAGCAGTCAGCCAGATTTTCGAGATGAACCAGCAGATTGCCGCTGCCGCCGAACAGCAGACGGCGGTGGCAGAGGAAATCAGCCGCAGCGTTACCTCGATTCGCGATATTGCCGATCAGTCCGCGTTGGCCATGGACGAGTCCGCCAGCTCGAGCATTCAGCTGGCAGAACTGGGCCGCGAGCTGCAGGGCATGGCGGGGCGCTTTCGCTTGTAAAAGCGCCCGCGAGCGGCTGCCGAGAGCATTTAGGCAAGGACATAGGCGGCGTTTAGCGTGACTCCTGGCTGCGTTTTAGTCGCYGCAACAGCCACTTCTCCGCTTCAACACAGGCGCATACCMCTAGCGCTACCAGCAGGCACCAACCCCAGGCGAATGCCGGCAGGGCGGCGGTGGCGAACACCTGCTGCATGGCCGGCCAATAGGTGAGCAACAGTTGCAGGCTGAGCAACAGGCCGATCATGCCCCAGATCATTGGGTTGTCGCGTAGGCCGAAGTTCGCCGGCCCTGCGAGGCGCCGGCTGCTGAACAGGTAGCCGATTTCGCAGGCAACCAGCGCGTTGACCGCCAGGGTGCGGCTGCTTTCAAGGCTCCATCCCAGCATCTGCGTGTAGAGGAACAGGCCCAGGCTGGCCAGGGTCATCAGCGTGCCGATAAACAGCACGCGCCAGAGTAGATGCCGGCTGAGCAGATTGACCTTGGGGTCGCGTGGCGGGCGGCGCATCAGGTCGGCTTCTGCCGGCTCAAACGCCAGGGCCAGCGCCAGGGTTACGGCGGTGATCATATTGATCCAGAGAATCTGCAAAGGAGTTATGGGCAAGGTCAGGCCCAGGGCGATGGCTGCCAGCAGGATCATCGCTTCACCGCCATTGGTGGGCAGGATAAACAGGATGGTCTTCTTCAGGTTGTCATAGACCGTGCGGCCTTCCTCGACCGCGTGGGCGATGGTGGCGAAGTTGTCGTCGGCCAGCACCATCTGCGCCGCTTCCTTGGCCGCCTCAGTGCCCTTGATGCCCATGGCGATACCGATGTCCGCACGTTTCAGCGCTGGCGCGTCGTTGACGCCGTCGCCGGTCATGGCCACCCGCGCGCCACAGGCTTGCAAGCGTTCAACCAGGCGTAGCTTGTGCGCCGGGCTGGTGCGGGCGAATACGTTGGTGGTGGGCAACAACTGATCCAGCTGGCTGTCGCTGAGGCTGTCGAGCTCGGCCCCGGTCAGCGGTTTGCCATCGCCCAGGCCGAGGCGCTGGGCAATGGCGCTGGCGGTGCCGGCATGGTCGCCGGTAATCATCTTCACCGCGATGCCGGCGCTGTGGCAGTCGGCGATGGCGGCAATGGCTTCCTCGCGGGGCGGGTCGAGCATGCCGACCAGACCGAGCAGCACGTAATCGCCGTCCAGGTCCTGATAATCGAGGCTCTGCTGCGGTTCRCCGAGCGGCCGAATGGCCAGGCCGAGCATGCGCAGCCCCTGGCTGGCGCCGCTGTCCAACRCCTGATGCCAGTGGCGTGGGTCGAGCGGTTCGGGGTGACCGTCGCGCCATTGGTGGTTGCAGGCTTCGAGCAGGCGTTCCGGGGCGCCGATCATATAGATCAGGCCATGGCGGGCATGGTCATGGTGCAGGCTGGCGGTGCAGCGTTGCTCGGAACTGAAGGGGATGGCATCGACCTGCGGCAGGTTGCGCGCCTCATGCTGCAGTTCCAGGCCGACTTTGCCGGCCAGGGTCAGCAGGGCGGCTTCGGTGGGATCGCCAGTGATGCACCAGCCGTTCTCGCCGCTGCGCAGGCTGGCATTATTGGCCAGCAGGCCGGCACGCGCGAGCTCGCGCAGGTCATCGGCGGCGTCCAGCTGGCACAGCTGGCCGTCATCGCAGTGAATGCTGCCTTGCGGTGCATAGCCGACGCCATCGACGCTGTAATGGTGGGCGGCGGTAAACACCTGCTGCACGGTCATCTCGTTGCGCGTCAGGGTGCCGGTCTTGTCCGAGCAGATCACCGTCACCGCGCCGAGGCTTTCCACCGCTGGCAAATGGCGGATGATCGCCCTGCGTTTGGCCATGCGCTGCACGCCGAGGGCAAGGATGATCGTCAGCACCGCCGGCAGGCCTTCGGGAATGGCCGCCACCGCCAGGCTGACTGCGGCCAGCAGCATGTCCTCGGCGCTGTAGCCCCGCAGCAGTACGCCAAAGGCAAAGGTCAGCAGCGCCAGAACGAGAATGCCCAGGGTCAGGTGGCGGGCAAATTTGGCCATGTCGACCAGCAATGGGGTCTGCAGGCTGACCACGTTTTCCAGCATATGGCTGATCTTGCCCAGCTCGGTCTGCTTGGCCGTGGCCACCACCACGCCTGCAGCGCTACCGGCATTCACCAGGGTGCCGGAGTAGGCCATGCAGTGGCGGTCGGCCAGGCTGGTTGCGGCGTCAACGGCATCCTGGTGTTTAGCCACGGGCAGGGATTCACCGGTCAGTGCGGCCTCATCAATGCGCAGATCGCGAGTTTCCAGCAGGCGCAGGTCGGCGGGCACGCGGTCACCGGCTTCCAGCAGCACCCAGTCGCCGGGCACCAGTTGTTCGGCGGCAATGCTGTGCACCTGGCCGTTGCGGCGCACCCGGCTTTCCAGGCTGAGCATCTGCTGAATCGCCAGCATGGCGTGCTGGGCTTTGCCTTCCTGAACAAAGCCGACCAGGGCATTGATCAGCACCACGGCAAAGATCACCGCACTGTCGAGCCATTCGCCCAGCAGCAGGGTGAGCAGGCAGGCGCCGAGCAGAACGTAAATCAGCAGGTTGTGAAACTGCAGGGCAAAGCGCATTAACGGCCCGCTGGTCTGTTGTTGCGGCAGCAGGTTGAGGCCGTGCTCGCTCAGGCGCTGGGCGGCGTCGGCACTGTCCAGGCCTTGGACGCTGCTGTTGAGGTGCTGCAGGCTTTGTTGCGCTGGCAGGGCGTGCCAGTCATGACCAGATGGCGCTTGCATTCGATGTGCTCCAGCGCTGTTCGGGTCTTTAGCCTAAACACCACAAACGAGGTGAGTGTTGGCTTGGATCAATTGAATGGCTCACAAGTTCGTCAGTAAAGGTTTCCAGCCGCTATGCCGTGGCAGCGCGGCGCAGTAGCATCGCCAATCGGTCTTAAAGGAGTGATACATGCGCGCCAAACTGGAAACTGTGCTGCAGACGGTCAATCAAGTGCTTCTGGGCAAGGAGCCGCAGGTGCGGTTGGCGTTGACCTGTTTGTTGGCCCAGGGCCACCTGCTGATCGAAGACTTGCCCGGCATGGGCAAAACCACCCTCAGCCACGCCCTGGCCAAGGTATTGGGCCTGAGTTTTCAGCGCATCCAGTTCACCTCTGACCTGCTGCCCGGCGACATCCTCGGCACCTCGGTGTTCGATAAGGACACCGGGCAATTTATCTTCCACCCAGGGCCGATCTTCGCCGAGCTGGTGCTGGCCGATGAGATCAACCGCGCTACGCCGAAAAGCCAGAGTGCGCTGCTCGAAGCCATGGAAGAGGGCCAGGTAACCATCGAAGGCGCGACCCGGCCTTTGCCCGAGCCGTTCTTTGTAATCGCCACGCAGAACCCGGTGAGCCAGGGCGGCACCTTCGCCTTGCCCGAGTCGCAACTGGATCGCTTTCTGATGCGCCTGTCGCTTGGCTACCCGGGTAAGGCGGCGGAGAAAGCCCTGCTGCTGGGCGACTCGCGGCGCTCTGTGCTGCCCACTCTGCCGGCGCTGTTGGATCACGCTGAATTGGCCCTGCTGCAGGCCGAAGTACCGAAAGTGCGCGCCAGCGATGCGCTGATCGACTATGTGTTGCGCCTGGTCGATGCCACCCGCACCCAGCCGCAGTTCGCCTGGGGCCTGTCGCCTCGGGCCAGCCTGGCGCTGCTGGCAGCGGCGCGGGCCTGGGCCTTCCTCGCCGGGCGTGATTATGTGATTCCGGAAGATGTGCAGGCCGTGCTGCCGTCGGTGGTCGGCCATCGTCTGCGTGAGCGCGCCGATCCTGCCGGGCATGGCGCCGGCAGCCTGGTGCAGTGGTTGCTGCGTGAGGTGCCGGCGCTTTGATCGCCCAGCTCAGACCACGCTGGAACCGCTGGCTGGCCCGGCGTATTCCGCCTGCCAGCAGCGTGCGGCTCAACCAGCGGCGGATCTTTATCATCCCCAGCCGGGTTGGCGCGGCCTTTACGCTGGCGCTGCTGTTGATGCTGCTGGCGGCGATCAACTACCAGAACAGCCTGGCCTATGGCCTGACCTTTCTGTTGGCCTCGGTGTTTGTCGTGGCCATTCTGCACACCTACCGCAACCTGGCGGGGTTGATCCTCAAGGCCGGCAGTGCGCCGGCAGTGTTTGTCGGCGAACCCGCCGGTTTTCGCGTGCGTCTGGAAAGCAGTCAGCGGCCCCATCAGGCCGTCAGCCTGGGTTGGCCACCGGCCGAATTGCAGACGCTGGATGTGCCAGCCGAGGGCGTGAGTGAGTGCCAGCTCAACCTGCCGGCGTTGCAGCGCGGTTGGCTACGACCCGGTCGTCTGCGGGTCGAGAGCCGTTTCCCGCTGGGTATTCTGGTGGCCTGGAGTTGGGTCGATCTGGATCAGCGCGTGTTGGTTTATCCACGGCCCTTGCCTGGCGATCTGCCGCTGTCCGCTGGCGCCAGTGAGGATCAGGACGAGGAGGGCAGTCGGCCCCATGGTCAGGGCGTGGACGATTACCAGGGGCTGAAAACCTACCAGCCGGGTGATTCCAAGCGCCGCCTGCACTGGAAAGCCTATTCCCGTGGTCAGGGGTTGCTGGTCAAGGACTTTGCCTCGATCACCGGGCGTGACCTGTACCTGGATTTCGACGCCTTGGCCGGTGATGTCGAAACCCGACTGTCGCTGCTCTGCCACTGGGTGCTGCAGCTGTCCGAACGTCAGCAGCCGTTTGCCCTGAGCTTGCCTGGCCAGGTGCTGGGCGCCGATAGCGGCGAGCTGCACCGCGATGCCTGTCTGCGCGCCCTGGCGCTATTCGGGCGTGCACCATGAGCCGGGTTACGGCGATTCCGCGGATCAGTCTGACCTGGCTGCTGGTGGCACAGGTGCTGGTGATCATTCCCCATCTGACGCATTTACCGCTGTGGATCATCGGCCTGTGGCTGGGCAGTGCGGCCTGGCGCATCCAGATTTTCCGCATGCGTGCGCGCTACCCGAATGCCTGGGCCAAGGGCGGTTTGATGCTGGCGGCGGCGCTCGGGGTGTTTTTCTCTCGTGGCAGCCTGATCGGTCTGGATGCCGGGACAGTGCTTTTAGTAGCTGCTTTTGTCCTCAAACTGCTAGAGATGCATACGCGGCGTGATGCGCTGCTGCTGATCTTTCTTGGTTTTTTCGTTGTGGTCACTGCCTACCTGTTCGACGACAGCATGCTGATGGCGTTCTACAGTCTGTTGCCGGTCGCTGCTTTGCTCGCCGCGTTGGTCGGTCTACAACAGAGCAGCCTGGCCACTCAACCCTGGCCGACCGCGCGCCTGGCCGGGATGATGCTGCTGCAAGCGCTGCCGGTGATGTTGCTGCTGTTCGTATTCTTCCCGCGCTTGGACCCGTTGTGGTCATTACCCATGTCCAATGACAAGGCCACCACTGGTCTCTCAGACAGCATGGCCCCGGCGGATATTGCCAATCTAAGTCGCTCTGCCGCCTTGGTGTTTCGCGCCAGCTTTACTGGCGAAACACCGCCGCGTAGTGAGCTGTACTGGCGTGCTCTAACCCTGGATCACTTCGATGGGCGGCGTTGGGCGCAATCACCCTATGCTCAACATACTCCGAGCGTGGAATGGCAGAAACGCGGTGAAGCCCTGAGTTACAGCATCGTTATGCAGCCCAGCGCGCAGCGCTGGCTGTTTGCCCTGGATGTGGCGGAAACCCCACTGGAGCAGACTCGGCAGATGAGCGATTTCCGTCTGCAGCGCCAGCAGCCGATTGATCGCTCGCTGATCTATCAGGTCACCTCCTGGCCGCAGGCGCTGCGTGAGTCACAGCCGCCGCAGGAAACCCTACGTCGCGTGTTGCAGTTGCCACAACGAGGTGAACCGCGCAGTCGCGCCTGGGCCGAGCAGCTCAAACGCGATCATCCGCAGTCCGAGCAACTGGTGCAGGCGCTGCTTAGTTATTTCAATCGTGAGCCCTTTGCTTACACCCTGCGTCCGCCAAGGTTGGGGGTGAACAATATTGATGATTTCCTGTTTGAAACCCGCAGAGGTTTCTGCGCCCACTACGCCGGAGCCATGACCTATGTGCTGCGCGCGGCGGGTATCCCAGCGCGGGTGGTGGCCGGTTATCAGGGCGGCGAGTACAACCCGGCGGGCAACTATGTGCAGGTGCGTCAGTTTGATGCCCATGCTTGGGTTGAGTACTGGCAAGAGGGGCAGGGCTGGGTCAGCGTCGACCCGACCTTCCAGGTGGCGCCCGAGCGGATAGAAATGGGGCTGGAGGAGGCTCTCGCAGATGAGCAGAGCTTTTTGGAGGACTCACTTTTTTCCCCGTTGCGCTACCGCAATCTCAGTTGGTTGAATGAGGTGCGGCTGGCCTGGGACAACGTCAATTACGGCTGGCAACGCTGGGTGCTGGGCTATCAGAGCCAGCAGCAGCTGGAGTTTCTCCAGCGCTGGTTGGGCCGTGTGGATGCCCTGTCGTTGGTGATTGGCTTGGTCGGCGGCGGGGCGTTGCTGCTTGGTCTGCTATCACTCTGGCTGTTCAAGCCCTGGCTGCGTGAGCGCGATGTGCAGCAGCGGCTATTCCGTCGTTTCGAGGGGTTGCTGGCGCGCCATGGTGTGCCGCGTAAGCCCGGCGAAGGGCCGCGCGACTATGCCGCACGGGCAGCCTTGCTGATGCCGGCCCAAGCGCAGGTGATTGGCGAGTTTGCGGCGGCCTTCGAGGCGCAGCGTTATGCCGGGCAGGAACCTTCTGCCGTGCAGTTACGTCAGCATTTGAAGGCGCTGCGGCGGGCGTTGCCTTGGCGGCTTACCCGTTTGGATTCATAGCGACCATTGGCCACTTGTGGCTAAGCAATAAGCGCATAAGCTGGGGAGCAATTTCACAGGAGTGAGGCGATGCAAGGCTTGATTGATGAGGTGCCGCGACACGTACTGCGCATTCAGATGCGCTTGTTTGCCTGCCGTGAACGGCTGCGGGTGACCACTGACGACGAGGCCCTGCACGATCTGCGTATCGCCTTGCGTCAATTGCGCAGCCTGTTGCGGCCGTTATCCTCGGTCGCCGTCTGTGAGGGCTTGCAGCAGCGCGCAGCCGAGTTGGGTCGCTTGACCGGCCCACTACGCGACCTTGAGGTACTGTTGAGCTATCTGCAGCAGCAAGGGCTCGATAGCGCCGCACAATCACGCCAGCCACTGTTACAGCAGGGTTATCTGCAGCTATTGGACAGTACGCCGTTGGCGCATCTGCTGAGTGCGTTGGATGACTGGCCGCAGCAGTGGCGCCAGGCGGCCAGCAGTGGGCAACTGCGTGGCCTGCACAAGCTGATCAGGCAGCGCTTGCGCAAGGATCGCAAGCAATTGGCCAAGGCCCTGCTTGACCCCGCCCATGACCGTCACCGCCTGCGCTTGCTGGTTAAACGTCTGCGTTATGCCGCCGAGGCCTATCCGCAGCTGGCCGAGTTGTCCGGGCGCATGCGCCTGCAGCTGAAACAGGCGCAGTCGGCCCTGGGCGATTGGCACGACCATTGGCAGTGGCTGTTGCGCGCCGAGGCCGAAGCGGATTTGCAGCCGTGTGTACCGGTTTGGCGTGAGGCGATGCAGAGTGCCGAGCAGCAGGCTGATCTGGCCCTGCAGGCATTGACCGCAAGTTTTGCTCGCAGCAGTGGCTGAATTGGCGGAAAAGTCGTTATACATTCGGCTTGTTTGGCCGAAATGTCGTGTCATCTGTGCTCGCCTTTGCCCTAAGATCACCGGCATCTTCAGTGTTCGAGGTGGTTATGGGCTTTTCCGAATTACTCCAGGCGGTGCGCGACAATCCTCGGGCGGTGCTGATTCCCGCGCAGTGGGGGCAAGGTCGCGCCAGTTTTGGCGGGCTGGTGGCGGCGCTGGTGTACGAGGCCATGCGCGCTCAGGTGCCGCGCGGGCGACCGCCGCGTTCCCTGGCGATTACCTTTGTCGGCCCGGCCGCCCCCGATGTGCCGGTACGCTTTGAAGTGGAAGTGCTGCGCGAAGGCAAGGCCGTCAGCCAGGTGCTCGGCCGGGCGATCCAGGATGGCCAGGTGGTGACCCTGGTGCAGGGCAGTTTTGGTGCCGGGCGTGAGTCGCGCATCGCCGTGCAGGCCGATCCCGCGCCGCAAGCCAAGGCGGTGGAGGAGTGCCAGGAGCWGCCGTATATCCCTAACGTCACCCCTGAGTTCACGCGTTTTCTGGCCATGCGTTGGGCGTTTGGCGGCATGCCGTTTACCAATAATCCTTCGCGGGAAATGGGCGGTTGGGTGCGCCTGCGTGATCAAGGCAGCGCGGAACCTGCCAATGAGGCCCATCTATTAGCGTTGGTCGATGCCTGGCCACCTGCGGTGTTGCCGCACCTGAGCGCGCCGGCGCCGGGCAGCTCACTGACCTGGACCATCGAGTTCGTCCAGCCGATGAGCGCGCTGAGTACCCAGGACTGGTGCCTGTACCGCGCGCAGATCGAGCATGCCCGTGATGGTTATGGCCATGTCGCGGCGGCGCTGTGGTCACCGGCCGGTGAGCTGCTGGCGATCAGTCGGCAGACGGTCGCCGTGTTCGGTTAAGCGTCCTGCGCCAGCTCTTATAGTTTGAGCTGGCGAATCGCCTTGTTCAGTTCGCCAGCCAGGTTGGCCAGCTCGCTGCTGGTAACGGCCGACTGACCGGTCTGGCCGACGGTCTGCTCGGTCACGTCGCGGATGCGGATCACCGCGCGGTTCATCTCTTCGGCCACCTGGCTCTGCTGCTCCGCCGCCACGGCGATCTGCGTATTGCTTTCCCGCATCAGCGCCACGGATTCGGTGATGGCGACTAACGCCTGGCCGGCCTCACTGGCCTGTTTGACGCATTCATCGGCCTTGATCGAGCTGTCCTGCATAAAGTCCACGGCATCCCGGGTGCCGCTTTGCAGGGTGTTGATCATCTGGGTGATCACGTCGGTGGAATCCTGCACGCGTCTGGCCAGGTTGCGCACTTCATCGGCGACCACGGCAAAGCCGCGGCCCATTTCGCCGGCGCGGGCGGCTTCGATGGCAGCGTTCAGGGCGAGCAAATTGGTCTGTTCRGCAATGCCGTGAATCTCACTGACTACGCCGCCGATCTTCTGGCTGTCGACCGCCAGCTGTTCGATCATCTGCGCGGTCTGCTGCACGCCGCTGGACAGCCCGGAAATCGACAGGCTCACGCGGTTGACCGCCTGCTGGCCGCTGTGCGCGAGGTGTTCGGCGTTTTTTGACTGGTCGCGGGTATCAGCCGTGTGCTCAGCGATATGGTGCACGGTGGCTGACATTTCGTTGATCGCCGTGGCCGCCTGTTCGGTTTCGCTCTGCTGTTCGAGCATGCCCTGGCGCACGTCGCGCATATTGCCGGCCAGACGCTCGGCACCCTCATCCAGCTGCGCTGCCGACTGGGCGACAATGCCGACCACCCGTTGATAGCCAGCCTGCATGGCATTGAAGGCGCTGGCCATCTGGCCCACTTCATCCTTGCAGTCCAGCGGCACACGGGCGCGGAGGTCGCCGCTCTTTTCCACCTGCAGCATCACGTCCTTGAGGGTGTTGAGGTGGCTGAGCAGAAAGCGAATCAGCAACTGCGAGGCCGCCAGCAACAGCAGCATCAATAGCGCAACGACCAGGGCGTAACTAGGGGCTCGGTCGAAAAATACCTCGGTCAGACTCGGGGCCGAAGCGGTGATGGCCAGGCGCTGACCGTCTTCACGGACGATGACTTCGGCGCCGATCAGCCCATCGCTACCGTTCAAATCGACCCAACCACGTGCGTTGCCCAGGGCGCTGCCCTGATTGTCAGGCAGGCGTGGCGTCTGCCCGCCGGCAACGCTCAGCAGATTGTCGACCTTCGGCAAGGCCAGCTCCTGCGGCCATTGGCTTAATAAACGTGCCTGCTGCTGCGCAGCCTGCTTGGCGGCGTGCTGGTGCACCTGTTGTTCCAGGTGCAGGGCGTAGAGCACCAGCAGCAGCGTAGTAAAGAACGCTACGGCATTTACGGCCCAGAATTTGTACTTCAGGGAAAGGTCGCTGATCCAATGGCCCATGCAGGTGTCTCTGTGTGAGGTGAAGGCTTGGCAAAGTGCCAGTAGTGTCGCTCAGCCTCACAGTGGATCTATTGATCCTCATCAACCGCACTGCGCTAATTGGACTAACTAGCTGACCGCGCCCTTGAATGCAGGCAGGTTGAAGAAGGCCTGGGCCGCAGCACTGGTATGGGCCGCCACTACCTGTTCGGTTTCACCGCGGTGCAGCGCCACTTCACGCAACACCTCCACGAGAAACGCCGGCTCGTTACGGCCACTCTTCGGTTTCGGTCGCAGGCTGCGTGGCAGCAGGAAGGGCGCATCACTTTCCAGCATCAGCCGGCCACGGGGGATTTCCTTGACCAGTGGATGCAGGTGGCTGCCACGGCGCTCGTCGCAGATCCAGCCAGTGATGCCGATATGCAGGTCCATATCCAGGTAATTGAACAGCGCGCGCTTTTCCCCGGTAAAGCAGTGCACCACGGCCGCCGGCAGCTGGTCGCGGAAATGCCGCAGGATCGCCAGCAGGCGCTCATCAGCATCACGTTCGTGCAGAAACACCGGCAGTTGCAGTTCTACCGCCAGGGCCAGTTGCTGCTCCAGCACCTGCTCCTGTTGCGGCCGGGGTGAGAAGTCGCGGTTGAAATCCAGCCCGCATTCGCCCACCGCACGCACCCTGGGATCGGCCAGCAGGGCCTTGAGCTGCGCATGGCTGTCGCTGTTCCAGCTGCTGGCATCGTGAGGGTGAATACCGGCGGTGCTGAACAAATGCTCGGCGCTGTCATCCAACTGCCGACACAGCTCCAGGGCGTGCTGACTTTCCGTCAGGCTGGTACCGGTCAGCAGCATTTGCTGGATGCCTGCCGCATAAGCGCGAGCGAGGAGTGCTTCGCGTTGTTCGGCAAAGCTTGGGTGAGTCAGATTGACGCCGATGTCGATGAGTTGCATGGTGCTACCTGCTGAATTGATTGGGCAGCATAGCAGAGCTTTTTTAATAGATTAAAAGCCAATAAATACAGTTAGTTAAAGCCTATACATGATGTTGCATATGATTGTCGGCTGGCATCCATGGGCGGGCTGTGCCAACCTCCGCGCCCCGCGCGAGGGGTCAGTTGCCTTATACCCAGCCTGTTCAGACGAGCCGCTGCACTGATCTGTCGGCCGATTCCGCCCCTGGAGCCTTGATGTTGCGAGTGCTGCTCACCTGCTGCCTATTGCTGCTGTCGTGTACAGCGGTGGCGCGCGTGGCTGGCCCGCTGGAAGTCGAACAGCCCAAGGCCGCCCGTGACCTGGCGAGCATTCGCAGCAGTGGTGAGTTGCGCGTGCTGGTCAACCAGAGCCGCAACAGCTCGGGTGAGGTCAAGGGCCAGAGCATTGGCGTCGAGTACCAGCGTATGCGCGCCTTTGAGCAGTACCTCAATCGCAACTCGCGCGATGGCCGCACGCTCAAACTGAAGATCATTCCGCGCGCCAAGGATCAGCTGCTGGCTGCCTTGCAGCGCGGCGAGGGTGATCTGGTTGCCCCCGGTGAACTGCTGAATATTCCGCGCGGCAGCAAGCTCAGCGCCAGCACGGCGATCCGCAGCAATGTGCCGCTGATCATCGTCGCCAAACAGGGTAACCGCCGTTACCAGAACCTCGAACAGCTCTCCGGGCGCAGTCTGGCCTTGCCTGCGGGCAGCGTGGCGGGGGAAGCGGTGCGGGCGGTCAACCAGCGCCTGATCGACAGCAAGCGTTCGCCGATTATTGTCGAATGGGTCGACCCGAGCCTGGCAGTCGAGGACGTGCTGGAAATGGTCCAGGCCGGCATCTTCAGCGTCACGGCAGTCGAGCAGCCAATTGCCGAGCGCTGGGCCAAGGTGATGCCCAAGCTGCGCCTGGACCGTCATCTGCAATTGGCCAGCGACGGTGATATGCGTTGGTACGTGCGCCGCGACACGCCCATGYTYGGTGCGAGCATCGACCGCTTTCTCAAGGGTTACCGTGACCCGGCGGACCAGGATGCGGCGTTCCAGCGCGTCTACCGGCGCCTGTACAAGGTGCATTATCCGCTGGGCCGCACCGAGCGGCAGCGCCTGGAAAAAGTCCGCCCGGTGCTGCAACGCTATGCCACTCAGCATGATTTCGACTGGTTGGCCCTGGCTGCTGTGGCTTTTAAGGAGTCGACCCTTAACCCCGCCGCGCGCGGGGCCGGTGGCGCCACCGGGCTGATGCAGATCACCCCGGCGGCGGCGCGCAGCGTGGGCGTAAGCAATATCGGCGTGCTGGATAACAATGTGCAAGCCAGCGCCAAGTACCTGGCGATGATTCGTCGCAACTACTTCAACAGCCCGCAGCTTAATGAGCGCGAGCGCATGGCCTTTATCCTGGCCGGCTACAACATGGGCCCGCAACGGGTGCAGAGCCTGCGTGCGGAAGCACGCAGGCGTGGCCTGAACCCCAACCAGTGGTTCTTTCAGGTTGAACGGGTGGCGATGGAGCAGATGGGCATGGGCGTGGTCAGCTATGTGAATAGCGTGAATAAGTACTACCTTGCTTATGACCGTGAGCGCTATCTATTGGAGCCTTAGCGCGCAGGTTGAGAATGTAGATTTATTAATTTATTCGATATTTTATAGCGATTTTATCCGCTTTAAATATTGGTTAATTGGTTTAATCTTCGTTCCATCAACTCCCCACTACAAGGACTGCTGCACATGAACGCTCTGATCAAATCTGTTGTTGCAACTCAAGCTGGCTATGGCCTGACCGTGCTGCGCATCATCGCCGGCATCACCTTCGCCGCCCACGGCGCGCAGAAGCTGTTTGGCTGGTTTGGCGGTTACGGCCTGGAAGGCGTAGGCCAGTGGATGGAAAGCATCGGCCTGGCGCCGGGTTACCTGCTGGCGCTGATGGCCGGTAGCGCCGAGTTCTTCGGTGGTATTGCCCTGATCATCGGTCTGCTGGCGCGCCCAGCGGCTGCGGTGCTGGCAGTGACCATGGTGGTGGCGATTGCCACGGTACACCTGGCCAATGGTTTCTTTATGAGCAACAACGGTTATGAGTTTGCCCTGGCCCTGCTGGCGATCAGCGTAGCGATCCTGATTGAAGGTGCTGGCAAGCTGTCGCTGGACAAGCGCATCGCTGGTTAAGCGACTCGGCAGCAACCAGTAAAAAGCCCACTTCGGTGGGCTTTTTACGTTTCAGGGTTTGGGTTTGTTCTGCGTCGCCAGCTGTTCGGCAGCCTCCAGGCGCAGTTGTTCGCGCTCATCAAAGTTCTCCGCCGCCAGTTGGGCAATGGCGGCACGTTTGTCGCTGGCGCTCATGCCGGGGTTGTTTTCGATGGCGGCTTTTTCAGTGCTGTACTGGGCGATGCGTTTCTTCCAGGTTTGTCGTTGCTGGTCGAGCACTTCGAGGCGCTGGGTGGCTTCGGCGCCGACCAGTTGCTGACGCAGCTGGCGGATCTGTTCCGGTTTGGCGCCGGCGGCTTGCAGCTGCGCGGTTTGCTGGCGCAGTTCGTTTTGCAGTTGCGGCAGCACGGTGTCCTGCATCTCGGCAGGCAGGCTGTTGCGCAGTTGGTCGACGGCGGCGGCTTTGCCGGCATCGTCCAACTGACTGTTATGCAGAATCGCCAGGCGTTGCAGGGTGAACTGGTTGTAGGCCTCTTCGCGGGCAAAGAACGCTTGTTGCGTTTGGCTATCGAAAATCCGTGCGCGCAGCGCCTGCACAGCGGCTTCACGCTGACGCAAGGCATCCAGATTGGCCATCTGTGGCAGCTCGCGTTCGAGCAGCACCAGCTCGCGTTTGTAGTCGAGGTACTGGTTGAGCAGGGCCAGAGCCTGTTCGCGGGCATTGGCCGGCAGCTCTGCGGCGATATAAGCGCGCAGGCGCTCGACGCTGGTGCGCAGCGGTTCTTCACCAGCTGCGGCAAGGAAATAGTCGAAGATCCGTCGGATGTCTTCGCTGATCAGCAGATTGCCGTTGGCATCCAGGCGAAAGACGCCATCCACCGTGGTGCCGCCGAATGAGGCGGGCAGGGTTTTTAATGGCTCGGCCTTGGTTCGCGCGTCGGTCTGGCTTGGTGTGGCGGGCGGTGTATCCGGGCGTTGTATTGGTTGTGGCGCATCGCCGCTGAGCTGCGCGGGAATATCCACGGGTTGCAGGTACAGCGCGAGGGCCAGGCAGGCGGCGAACAACAGCGGGGACAACAGCAGAAATTTTTTCACAGGCACTCTTCGGACGGACAAACGGATTCGGCGAGGTGGGCAGAAACGCCAGGGGCTGAGGGTAGCCCCTGGCGAAGCTGTTACAGACCGTCGTTTTTCAGGCGGTTGGCGTGCTGGCGATAGACCGTGACCGGGTCGGTTTCGAACAGGCTGGTCAGCCCCAGGGTCTGGTTGACCTCATCGAGGTGGTTCATCCGGTAGTTATCGCGGATTACCTTGCCCATGCGCGAGCTGCAGCGGCCAACCAGGCCGTCGTTGGCTTCGCCCTTGAACGTCAGCGCGGTGGCGCCTAGCAGCAGGTCGCTCGGGTCGATGATATTGGTCACCGGGCTGGTGCCACTCCAGGAGTAGTAGCGCACGCCATTCACGCTGTAGGCGCCTTCACCGCAGGCGGTGGTCGGAATGCCCTGCGGGAACTTGGCGTTGAAGCGCGCCGCGCCCTGGCTGTTGAGCGATTCCAGCGAGCCCAGCGCGTTCTGCGGGCTGGTGCTGGAGCTGCCGGAGAGGAAGTTGATCAGCGTGCCGAGCCCGTTGACGATGCCGGCGAGCAAGGTTTCCCCGGCCGAGCCTGCTGGCACCTGACGGATAAAGTCGGCGGTGGCCGAGCCTTTGTGCGGCGCACCGACGCTGGTGGCCGAGGCAATCAGATTAGGGCTGACGGCGGCGACATAGCGAATGGTCGGCCCGCCATGGCTATGGCCGATCAGGTTGACCTTGGGCTTGCCGCTGATGGCGACAATGTCTTCTACCTGGGCCAGCAGTTCTTCGCCGCGAGCTTCCGAGGTGTTCAGTTGGCTGACTTCGGTGATGTACACACTGGCGCCGTCACGGCGCAGCGCGGCGGGGATGCCGTACCAGTAGTCGACCCCGAGGATGCTGTCGAAACCGAGCATGCCGTGGGCCAGTACAACCGGGTATTTGGTCTGGGTGTAGCCGGAGGAGCCGAACCAGAAAGCATGAGTATTGCCGGAGGCCAGTAAACCGGCGCCCAGGCAGAGGGCGAGCAGGGTTTTATTGTTGTTCATTGGTGCTCTCGCTAGGGTTGATCGGGCAGTTCAAGGCAGTCCATGCAGCCAAAACGCCMATCCCGTGGCGTGTACATCAGCCCAGGGGTATTGGCAGGAACCATGCCAGTAGCCGTAAACAGCCGTGTAGCCCTCTGCTACGGGCGCTACATCGAAGTTATGCGCAATCCGCTGCAGGCGCAGTGCTGCGGGTTTGTTACGGGGTGAAACGGCGCGAGCCTGGATTCAGGCCCCAGATGACGGAGCAGCGGCCTGCGCGCCGGCGGCAAAAAGCCAGGCTGGCAGGCTGATGAGAGGTGCCACCAATCAAAGGTTGGGGTGGTTGGGTATGGCCGCAGCCGAGCGCCTTGACAGTGCTGCGCAGGCTTCTCTAGGATGCCGACCCATGCGCCGATTTAAACAGCTACTTGCGGGGCGCCGGGTTAACTGCTGATTGCAGCGCCCTGAGAAGCACTCTTCGGAGGCTTTGAAATTCCGCTAAAACGCTGGTTCGGTGTCGCCTCTCACCGCTGCCCAGCGGACTCAATGAGGCGGAGACATATCGATGCACTGTCCCCAACCGCTTATTCGCCTGGCCCCGATCACATCTGGGCTAACCCTGCACAATCCGAAAATTCTCCTGGGCGGCAGCCATCAGCCGACCCTGCTGCGCTACCTCGACGGCTGGCCCAAGCGTTGGCCGGGCCCGCGTACCTTTCTGATCAACTTTGTTCGCGATGGCGAATCCCTGGCGCGCTTTGCCAGCAATCACTTCGATATGGCGGTGATCCAGGCGCCAAGCGCCGCGCAGTTGGAAGAGACTGTGCGTCAGCTGACGCGGGTGGCCAAGCAGGGACTGATCACGCGGCGCTGACAGGCCGTTGAGAAACTACCTGCGTTGGCAATACTGCGTTGAAATCGGCCTCAAAATGCTCATTTACAACAGGTAAACTCCGCTGTGCTGCGTAGCGGCCGATTTCGCCTTGTCTTGCCTGCCTCGCCTACGTTTTCAACGGCCTGCAGTTGAATGATGCAACAGCTTTGGCCAAAGCCACTGCCGATCCGCTAGGCTCAACCGATATTGTCAGGGAGTGGGCTATGTTCGAATCCGCCGAGATCGGCCGCAGCATCGATAAAGAAACCTATGAGGCCGAGGCTCCAGCGCTGCGCGAAGCGCTGCTGGAGGCGCAGTACGAGTTGCAGCAGCAAGGGCGTTTTGCCGTGCTTATCCTGATTGATGGCATCGAGGGCGCTGGCAAGGGCGAGACGGTCAAGCTGCTCAACGAGTGGATGGACGCGCGGCTGATTCAGGTCAACACCTTCGATCAGCAGACTGATGAAGAACTGGCGCGCCCGCCGGCTTGGCGCTATTGGCGGCAACTGCCGCCTAAGGGGCGCATCGGTATCTTTTTCGGCAACTGGTACAGTCAGATGCTGCAGGGACGCGTGCATGGGCGGATCAAGAACGCCGTGCTCGACCAGGCCATCGACACCACCCTGGGGCTGGAGCGCATGCTCTGCGATGAGGGCACGCTGATCTTCAAGTTCTGGTTCCATCTGTCCAAGCAGCAGATGAAGGCGCGCCTCAGAGCCTTGCAGGACGACCCGCTGCACAGCTGGCGGATCAGCCCGCTGGATTGGCAACAGTCGAAAACCTACGACAAGTTTGTGCGGGTCGGCGAGCGTGTGCTGCGCCGCACCAGTCGTGATTACGCGCCCTGGTATGTGGTGGAGGGTGTGGATGAGCATTACCGCAGCCTGACGGTCGGGCGCATCCTGCTCGATGGGTTGCAGGCGGCGCTGAAGGCCAAGAGCCGCCCCGTGCCCCATCCCCATGCTGCGCCGCTGACTTCCAGCCTGGATGAGCGTGGCTTGATCGACAGCCTGGACATGACCCAGGCGCTGGACAAGGACAGCTACAACGAGCAGCTGGTGATTGAGCAGGCGCGACTGTCCAGCCTGATGCGTGACAAGCGCATGCGCCGCCATTCACTGATCGCGGTGTTCGAAGGCAACGATGCGGCGGGTAAGGGCGGGGCGATTCGTCGGGTGATCGGCGCGCTCGATCCCCGTCAGTACCGCATCGTCCCGGTTGCCGCGCCGACCGAAGAAGAGCGCGCGCAGCCTTACCTGTGGCGCTTCTGGCGGCATATTCCGCCGCGCGGCAAGTTCACCGTGTTTGATCGCTCCTGGTATGGCCGGGTGCTGGTGGAGCGGGTCGAAGGCTTTTGCAGCACCGGCGACTGGCTGCGCGCCTATGGCGAGATCAACGACTTTGAAGAGCAGCTCAGCGAAGCCGGCGTGGTGCTGGTGAAGTTCTGGCTGTCGATTGACCAGCAAACCCAGCTGGAGCGCTTCAAGGCGCGTGAGCAGATTCCCTTCAAGCGTTTCAAGATCACCGAAGAAGACTGGCGCAACCGCGAAAAATGGCCGCTGTACCGCGATGCGATAGGCGATATGGTCGACCGCACCAGCACGGAAATCGCGCCCTGGACGCTGGTGGAAGCCAATGACAAGCGCTTCGCCCGAATCAAGGTACTGCGCACCATCAATCAGGCGCTTGAGGTGGCATTCGGCAAAGGCTGAGTGAGTGTTTTACGTGGGCAACAGGATGGTCGCGCATACGGCTGATGAATGATCGTCGCTGAGTGAGATTGTCCGGCTTTATTCTTGTTGGCAACTCAACCCAATAACAATGAGGTGCGACATGCGTGAAGTGGTGATCGTTGACAGCGTGCGGACTGGCTTGGCCAAGTCCTTCCGTGGCAAGTTCAATCTGACCCGTCCAGACGACATGGCGGCTCATTGCGTCAATGCGCTACTGGCGCGTACCGGCATTGATCCGGCGCTGGTGGATGATTGCATCGTCGGTGCCGGTTCCAATGAAGGCGCCCAGGGCATGAACATCGGCCGCAACGTTGCGGTGCTGTCCGGCTTGGGCACCAACGTGGCGGGCATGACCCTCAACCGTTTCTGCTCCTCGGGTCTGCAGGCCATCGCGATTGCTGCCAACCAGGTGGCGTCCGGCTGCAGCGATGTGATCGTGGCGGGCGGCGTCGAGTCGATCACCATGACTTTGAAAAGCCAGAACATGCAGAACCTGTTCAACCCGCTGCTGCAAAAAGAGGTGCCGGGTATCTATTACCCGATGGGGCAGACCGCTGAGATCGTTGCCCGTCGTTACAACGTCAGCCGCGAAGCCCAGGACGCCTATGCCCTGCAGAGCCAGCAGCGCACTGCGCGAGCGCAGGCCGAAGGCATGTTTGACGATGAAATCGTGCCGATGCACGTCAAGTATCAGGTTGAAGACAAAGCCACCGGCGAGAAGAGCATCGTTGACGGCATCGTCGCCCACGACGACTGCAACCGCGCCGACACCACCCTGGAAAGCCTCGCTGCGCTCAAACCGGTATTTGCCGACGACGGTTCGGTCACTGCAGGCAATGCCTCGCAGCTGTCCGATGGCGCGTCGATGACCCTGGTGATGAGCCTGGAAAAAGCCATCGAGCTGGGCCTCAAGCCACTGGCGTTCTTCCGTGGCTTTGTTGCCGTCGGTTGCGAGCCGGATGAAATGGGCATCGGTCCGGTGTTCTCGGTGCCCAAACTGCTCAAGGCCAAGGGCCTGAGCGTTGCCGATATCGACCTGTGGGAACTCAATGAGGCGTTTGCTTCGCAATGCCTGTATGCCCGCGACCGTCTGGAAATCGACAACGCCAAGTACAACGTCAATGGTGGCTCGATCTCCATCGGCCACCCGTTCGGCATGACCGGTTCGCGTCAGGTCGGCCATCTGGTACGTGAGCTACAACGGCGCAAGCTGCGCTACGGCATCGTCACAATGTGTGTGGGCGGCGGTATGGGCGCAACCGGGCTGTTTGAAGCGGTGCGCTGATCAGCGTCGCCATAAGTGGCAGCTAATAAAAAACCGCGACTATTCGCGGTTTTTTATTAGCTGGAGTTTTGCGTTTTAGAACGCTCGGCTCTCGATGATCTCGTTAGCCTGAATCATCCGGCGGATATAGAAGGCAATCTCGCGCTCGGCATCCGTTCGGTTGAAGTAGGGGCCTTCCAGGGTGCCCTCGCGGGTGGAGAAGAAAAACTGGCCGTTGACCGCGCTAACGCGTTCGCTGCGGTAGTGGGTGCCTGGGTTATGGTCGATATTGCGTTGGCCGAACATAAATGAACCTCCCGCAAAATGAGCTGCTGAGGTCAGTCTAAACGGCGTTTTTCTGGCTGCACTAAATAACGACAAATGGTCGTTTTTGCCGAAATTTGGCGTGTTTTTTCCGGTTTTCATATTTTTTGACGCCATAAGGCTGACTTGATGCTGTGCGGCCATCAGTACAGTTGCCGTGAATAGCTGTGCCTGGCTGTGGCTGTGCCGGTTATTAGTGGCGACCTAGAATGCTGTGTTGCTGCCCCAACCTGCATAGGGCAAAGGTTGCGGTGCTGTTGCGAGGCGTTTATGCACATTTCTTCCGGTCGCTGGCTCTATGGTTTGTTTCTCGCGCTGCTGACTGCGGTGTTGTGGGGCGTGCTGCCGATCAAACTCAAGGAAGTGCTGCAGGTGATGGACCCGGTCACGGTGACCTGGTTTCGCCTGCTGGTTTCCGGTTCCATCCTGCTCGCCTACCTGGCTGCCAGCAAACGTCTGCCGGCATTCCGCCCATTGGGCAAGAAGGGCGCCTGGCTTCTGCTACTGGCGATAGCCGGGTTGACCGCCAACTATGTGCTGTATCTGGTTGGCCTCAATTTACTCAGCCCCGGCACGACCCAGCTGGTGATTCAGGTGGCGCCGATTCTGCTGCTGGTCAGCAGTATTTTTATCTTCCGCGAGCGTTTCAGCCTCGGCCAGGGGCTGGGCTTGCTGGTGCTGCTGATCGGTTTTGTCTTGTTCTTCAACCAACGTCTGGATGAGCTGCTGACTTCGCTGACGGCCTACACCACTGGCGTGCTGATCGTGCTGCTGGCGGCGTTTGTCTGGGCGTTCTATGGCTTGGCGCAGAAACAGCTGCTGACGGTGTGGAACTCGCTGCAGGTGATGATGGTGATCTACCTGGCCTGCGCTGTATTGCTGACGCCCTGGGCGCACCCGCTGCAAGCACTTGAGTTAAGCCCGCTGCAGGGCTGGCTGCTGTTTGCCTGCTGCCTGAATACCCTGGTGGCCTATGGCGCGTTTGCCGAGGCGTTGGCTCACTGGGAGGCTTCACGGGTAAGCGCAGCGTTGGCGATTACCCCGCTGGTGACGTTTGCTTCGGTGGCGCTGGCCGCCAGTTGGTGGCCTGACCATGTGCAGCCCGAGCAGATCAACTGGTTGGCCTATGGCGGCGCGGTGCTGGTGGTGCTGGGCTCGGCGTTGACGGCGCTCGGCCCATCGCTGGTCGCCAGCTGGAAAGCCCGCAAGAGCGGCGTGGTTCCTTTAGGAGTCTTGAATGAGCAATGATGAATTGGCACGGATTAACGGCAAGATCCTTGCTGCCGGGGAGCAATCTTTGCCGGCAGTGACCTTGCGCGATGGCAGCCGTGTACAGACGGGAACGGTGGCCACCATGCTGCACAACATCGACCTGTACAACCAGGGTGAGCGCGGCGAGGTCGAGCGTGAGCTGGAACTGGCCGTACCCACACTTTGCCGCATTGGTCTGTTTCAGCTGTTCTCACCCGAGGAGTGGAGTGCCTGCGATGACAACCCAGGCCGCCGTTTTGTCGGCCTTAAAGCCCGTGAGTACCTCGGCGACTAGGCTTTCACGCCGAGGCTTTCCGCGCGGCGCAACCAGCTCTGGCGTTGTTCTTCGCTGGAGGGGCGCACGGGGGCGAATTCGGCCAGGCGGCGGGTTTTGATGCCGCTGAAACCGAGGATGGTACGGGTCATCTGCCGATGTCCGGGGGCGCCATAGATCCAGCGGAAGTACCAGGGCGGTGTATCCATGGTCACCAGCAGATCGGCGGTACGTCCGGTCAGTAGCTTGTCCCAGAGTTGCGAACGGTTGCGGTACTTGAAGGCAAAGCCCGGCAGAAAGGTGCGGTCGAAGAAGCCCTTGAGTAGCGCGGGAATGCCGCCCCACCAGACCGGGTAGACGAATACCAGGTGTTCAGCCCAGTGAATCTGCCGCTGCGCCTCCAGCAGGTCGGGCTCCAGTTGCTGGCTTTGCTCGTAGCCATCACGCAGCACCGGGTCATAGCTCATCTCGCCTAGCTTCAACTGGCGCACCACGTGACCCTTGCTACGGGCGCCCTGGGCATAGGCTTCACCGAGGGCATGGCAGAAGCTGTTGCCCTTCGGTGTGCCGAGAATCATCAGGATGCGTTTGCCATCACCTTCCAGTGGTGTTGCGCCGCTCTTTGCCGCTTCACTCATGTTGACCCGCCTCCAGCATGTTTTCGGGACGCACCCAGGCGTCGAATTGTTCATTGCTCAGGTAGCCCAGTTGCAGCGCTGCTTCGCGCAGGGTGGTGCCGTCCTGATAGGCCTGCTTGGCGATCTGTGCGGCTTTGTCGTAGCCGATATGCGGGTTCAGCGCGGTTACCAGCATCAGGCCACGCTCCAGGTGTTCGGCCATTTTCGCCGCATCGGGTTGCAGGCCAGCCACACAGTGCTGCTGGAAGTTATGGCAGCCGTCCGCGAGTAAGCGTATCGATTGCAGCAGATTGTGGATGATCACCGGCTTGAACACGTTGAGCTGCAGATGGCCCTGGCTCGCGGCAAAGGCAATCGTGGTGTCGTTACCGAGAACCTGGCAGGCCAGCATCGACAGCGCCTCGCATTGAGTGGGGTTGACCTTGCCCGGCATGATCGAGCTGCCCGGTTCATTGGCCGGCAAGCGCACCTCGGCAAAGCCTGCGCGCGGGCCGGAGCCCAGTAAACGCAGGTCATTGGCAAGCTTCATAAGGCCGACTGCGAGGGTTTTCAAGGCGCCTGATAGCGCCACCAGCGGCTCGTGACCGGACAGGGCGGCAAATTTGTTCGGTGCGCTGACCAGCGGCAGGCCACTTAAAGCGGCCAGTTCGGCGGCCATGGCGTCGGCAAAACCTTGCGGTGAATTCAATCCGGTGCCGACTGCCGTGCCGCCCTGGGCCAGTTCACAGACGGCCGGCAGAGCGGCCTGGATGGCACGTTCGGCATAACCCAGCTGCGCGACAAAGGCTGATAGCTCCTGGCCGAAGGTCATCGGTGTGGCGTCCATCATGTGTGTGCGCCCGGTCTTGACCAGCCGCGCATGGCGCTCAGCTTGTTCCTGCAGCCCATCACGCAGTTCGCGCACGGCGGGCAGCAGTTGCTGCTGCACGGCCTGCACGGCGGCGATATGCATGGCGGTGGGGAAGCTGTCGTTGGAGCTTTGCGCGCGATTGACATGATCATTGGGGTGCACCGGCGTTTTGCCGCCACGGCCGCTGCCGGCCAGTTCATTGGCGCGCCCGGCGATCACTTCATTGACGTTCATATTGCTTTGCGTGCCGCTGCCGGTCTGCCAGACCACCAGGGGAAATTGCTCATCATGCTGGCCGGCCAGCACCTCGTTGGCCGCTTGCTCGATCAGCCGGGCCAGATCGGCCGGCAATTCACCAATGCGCTGATTGACTCGCGCGGCAGCCTTCTTGATCAGCGCCAGGGCGTGTACCACCGGCAAGGGCATGCGCTCCTGGCCGATGGCGAAATTGATCAGTGAGCGCTGGGTCTGTGCCCCCCAATACGCCTCTTCAGGGACTTCAATCGGGCCCAGGCTGTCGGTTTCAGTGCGGCTCATGGCGGCTCTCCTGATGGTTGCGCATGCAGCAAACGAGTTGCCCGGCCGGCGATTGCCAGCCTGGGCGTATCTCAGCTTAGGTCGCTATGCATCAGTAGAGGTTCAACATCGATGGCCGATTACCAGCGGGCGCGGGTCTCACCCAGCCAGCCAAGGGCGTTGTTGACCGGCACGCGCTCACCTTCCGGGCCGCGCAGAACACCCTCGAAATGTCCGAACCACTGCTGCGTATCTGCATAGAACGGCCCGAGCCGACGGTAGGCCTGGTGGCGCTGGCGTGGGCTGAAGGTCAGCTGTACGGCATCATCCGGGCTGCGCAGTTGCCAGGGTGCCAGTGGGTTGTGCGGCGCCTGGGTAATGGTTATGGGGGTGTCCAGATGCTGCAGTTCGCCGCCAAACCACAGGGTGTTTTCCGACAGGCCGCTGTGATCCGTCCAGCCGGCGCCGAAGTTGCCGGCGATACCACCCGGTGCAGCAAAGGCGGCGCGGGTCCAGTGGCTGTTGAGTGGCCAGACGCCACGGCCGAAATCCAGTGAGGCAAAACTTTGCCCAGTGACGCAGCTGTAATGCTGTTTGCCCAGTTGCACGCTACCACTGCAGGGCAGGCCCAGCTGGCGGCTGGTGGCGTGAAAACTATGCGGACCGAGCGGGGCGACCAGGTTGACCGAGTCCAGGTGGGCAGGGCGCTGAATATCCAGGGCGACTTGCAGCGGTTGGCCGCCAATATCTGGCGCATTGATGGTGATGCGCGTGCGCCCGGTGTGTTCAGCCACGCGCAGTTGCAGGCGTGGGTGGTTGAATTCGTGGCTGGCCTGCGGCTGATCTGGCAGGTCGCAGCCGCGGCCGAATAGACGGTATTGGCTGTAGGCGACGGCTTGGCCGCTTTGCAGATCAAGGAAGTAGGCAGCGGCATAACCCAGGTAGTCGAGGTCGGCCTGGGTAAACGAGAGCATCCACTGCGGGGTGGTGATGCACCAATGGTTCCAGCGTTTGCGCCGGCCGAAGTGCCCGGGTATCGCGCAATCAATCATCGGTCTGGGCGACCAGCCGATGGCCTGCGGGTTAAGCAGGCCGTGGCTATCGCATAGCGCGATGGCGGCAAGAGGCTCTGGGTGAGTGAAGCTGTTCATCGACACGTCCATGTGTGTGCTGGTGCCTCGCCTTTTGAGCGCCGGCACGCTGAAGCAGAAGATGGCTTATCTGGCCGAGCATGCACAGGCATTGGCCTGCTCGGCAAGTGCTGGCATTTTGGCCTTTAACCAGGCAGTGCGCCAGTGCACAGTTGTAGTGTGAGTTGATCGACGCGCTCACTGACTTGAGTGTGACCCGCGCTTGGGCACAAAATGCCGGCAATTGAGTCCAACAGCACTCATTCCCTTCCTCAGGAGTAGTACATGTCACGTTTACCTGCCTTTTGCGCTGCCTTAATACTGACGTGCGGTAGTGCTCAGGTACTTGCCGATGCCAAAAGCCACGCCGCCGATGCCGAGCGTTTCCTGCTGCTGGCTCGCGCCGACAAGCTGGCGGTACCGGTGTATGCCCAGGTGCAGCAGATGTTTGCCCAGCGGTTTGCCGAGAGCAATGCGCCGCAAAGCGAGAAGGCTGTGCTGGAAACCTACCAGGCCCAGGCCAATGCCGCCCTGGAGCAGGCCGTAGGCTGGGACAAGCTTAAGCCGGATATGGTCAAGCTCTACACCAGCAACTTCAACGAGCAGGAAATGCAGGACCTGATTCGTTTCTACGAGTCGCCGTTGGGCAAGAAAGTCCTGGAGAAGATGCCGACACTGACCGCACAGTCGGCGCAGTTGACCCAGGGCAAGCTGGAAGCCGCCGTACCCAAGGTCAACCAGCTGCTGGCGGAAATGACCAGCAAGCTGACTCCAAAGAAGCCCTGAGTGACAGTCCCTATGCCGAAGATCGATTTGTTGCAGGCTGCTCTGGCAAGCCTGCAGCCCCTGCAGCTCGATGTGCTGGATGAAAGCCATATGCACAGCCGGGGGCTGGAAACCCATTACAAGGCGGTGATCGTCAGTGAACAGTTTGCTGGCCTGAATGCGGTCAAGCGTCATCAGAAGGTCTATGCCGCTGTCGGTGAGCTGATGGGGCAGATTCACGCCCTGGCGCTGCACACCTACACGCCCGATGAATGGTCGCAGCAGGGCGTTGCTCCGGCTTCGCCGACCTGCAAGGGCGGCCACTGACCGGCTGTGCGCCGGTCCTGAGGCAATTCGCCTCTACACGGGTTGCTTGAACGACAGTAAACTGCCGCCCCCGCCGGCTCTAGGTGAACAACTTGGGCCGGCGTATTTTTTTGTATCCCGGTCCGCCCTTTACGTGGGCGACTACTGAAGGACTTGCACATGACTGACAAGATCGTTGTCGCCGCGCTGTATAAATTCGTTTCCCTGCCGGACTTCCATGACCTGCGCGAGCCACTGCTGCAATGCATGCTGGATAACGGCGTCAAAGGCACCTTGCTGCTGGCCGAAGAGGGCATCAACGGCACCGTCTCCGGTTCGCGTGCCGCTATCGATGGCTTGATGGCCTGGTTTGATCTCGATCCGCGTCTGGCCGATATCGACCACAAAGAATCTTACTGCGACGAGCAGCCGTTCTATCGCACCAAGGTCAAGCTGAAGAAGGAAATCGTCACCCTGGGCGTGCCCGGCGTGGACCCGAACCAGAAGGTCGGCACCTACGTTGAGCCCAAGGACTGGAACGCGCTGATCTCAGACCCGGAAGTGCTGCTGATCGATACGCGCAACGATTACGAAGTGTCGATTGGCACCTTTGAAGGCGCGGTAGACCCGAAAACCAAGTCGTTCCGCGAGTTTCCCGACTACATCAAGGCGCACTTCGACCCGGCCAAGCACAAGAAAGTCGCAATGTTCTGCACCGGTGGCATCCGTTGTGAGAAGGCCTCCAGCTATATGCTCGGTGAAGGGTTTGAGGAGGTTTTCCACCTCAAGGGCGGCATCCTCAAGTACCTGGAAGAAGTGCCGCAGGAACAGACCAAGTGGCAGGGTGACTGCTTCGTTTTCGATAACCGGGTTACTGTGCGTCACGACCTCAGCGAAGGCGATTACGACCAGTGCCACGCCTGCCGCACGCCGGTGTCGGTGGAAGATCGTCAGTCCGAGCTGTATACCCCGGGCGTCAGTTGCCCGCACTGCTGGGATTCGCTACCGGAGAAAACCCGCGCCGGCGCCCGTGAGCGTCAGCGCCAGATTGAGCTGGCGAAAGAGCGCAATCAGCCACATCCACTGGGCTACAACCCCCGACTAAACCGCGAGGCTTAAGCATGCACGCACGCCTGCTCTACGTGATGGACCCGATGTGTTCATGGTGCTGGGGCTTTGCCCCGGTGCTTGAGTCCCTCGCCGAGCAGGCCGCTGCGGAAGGCGTCGGCCTGCAGTTGGTACTGGGTGGCTTGCGCCGTGATGGTGTGGCCATCGATGCTGCCGCCCGCGTGCGTTACCTGGGCTACTGGCAGGCGGTTAATGCCAGTACCGGCCAGCTGTTCAACTTCAACGCCGGCTTGCCCGAAGGCTTGATCTATGACACCGAGCCGGCCTGCCGTGCATTGGTCACGGCGCGCAACCTGGCCCCCGAGCTGGTCTGGCCGCTGACTCAGTTGATCCAGCGCGCGTTCTATACCGAGGGCGTGGACGTCACCCGCGCCAGCGTGCTGGTGGAGTTGGCCGAGCGCGCCGGGATTCCGCGCATCGTATTTGCCGAAGCCTTCGACAGCGCCGCGCAGCGCGCCGCCACTGCCGCTGACTTCAGCTGGACTCAGGATCTGGGCATCGCCGGCTTTCCCACCCTGTTGGCCGAACGTAACGGCCAACTGGCGCTGCTGACCAACGGCTATCAACCTCTGGATGTGCTGCAGCCTTTGCTCGCGCGTTGGCTGGAGCGGGTTACCCATGCCTGATCGTTTGAGTTGGGCGGAAATTCGTCGGCTGGCCCTGCAGCATAAAAAAGCCCTGATCCTGGCCAATCTGGTGGCGGTGTTTGCCACCCTGTGCAGTGTGCCGATCCCGCTGTTGCTGCCGCTGCTGGTCGACGAAGTGCTGCTCAACGACGGTGATGCCGCACTCAAGGTAATGGACAACTTCCTGCCGGCCAACTGGGAAACTGCCGCCGGCTATATCGGCCTGATGCTGGTGCTGACCCTGTTTCTGCGCGGCGGTGCACTGATCTTCAACGTGCTGCAGGCGCGGCTGTTTGCCCGGCTGTCCAAGGACATCGTCTACCGCATCCGCATGCGCCTGATCGAGCGACTCAAGCGCATTTCCCTCGGCGAATACGAAAGCCTCGGCGGCGGCACCGTGACCACGCACCTGGTCACCGACCTGGACACCCTGGACAAGTTTGTTGGCGAAACCCTCAGCCGCTTTCTGGTGGCGGTGCTGACCCTGGCCGGCACCTCGGCGATCCTGATCTGGATGCACTGGCAGCTGGCGCTGTTGATTCTGCTGTTCAACCCGCTGGTGATCTACGCCACGGTGCTGTTGGGCAAACGGGTCAAACACCTGAAAAAACTGGAAAACGACAGCACCTCGCGCTTTACCCAGGCGCTGACCGAAACCCTCGAAGCCATCCAGGAAATCCGCGCGGGCAACCGTCAGGGCTTCTTCCTCGGTCGCCTCGGCGGCCGCGCCAAGGAAGTGCGTGACTACGCCGTGGCCTCGCAATGGAAGACCGACGCCTCGAATCGCGCCAGCGGCCTGCTGTTCCAGTTTGGCATCGACGTGTTCCGCGCCGCCGCCATGCTCACCGTGCTGTTCTCCGACCTGTCGATTGGCCAGATGCTCGCGGTGTTCAGCTACCTGTGGTTTATGATCGGCCCGGTCGAGCAACTGCTCAGCCTGCAATATGCCTTCTACGCCGCCGGCGGCGCGCTGACGCGGATCAATGAGCTGCTGGCACGCAAGGACGAGCCGCAATACCCCGGTCGCGTCGACCCATTCAAGGGCCGCGATACGGTGGGTATCGAGGTCAGCGATTTGACCTTCGCCTATAACGATGAACCGGTGCTGGATCACCTCAACCTGAGCATTGCACCCGGTGAGAAGGTCGCCATCGTCGGCGCCAGCGGCGGCGGCAAGAGCACCCTGGTGCAGTTGCTGCTTGGGCTTTATACGCCGCAGGCCGGGACTATTCGGTTTGGCGGCAGCAGTCAGGAAGAAATCGGTCTGGAAGGCGTGCGTGAACACGTCGCGGTGGTGCTGCAGCATCCGGCGCTGTTCAACGACACGGTGCGCGCCAACCTGTGCATGGGCCGTGAGCGGGGCGATGACGCTTGCTGGCGTGCCCTGGAGATTGCTCAATTGGCTGACACCATTCACGGCCTGCCACAAGGCCTGGACAGCATCGTTGGTCGCTCCGGCGTGCGCCTCTCCGGCGGCCAGCGTCAGCGTCTGGCGATTGCCCGGATGGTGCTGGCTGAGCCGAAAGTGGTGATTCTCGATGAAGCCACTTCGGCCCTGGACGCCGCCACCGAATACGCCTTGCACCAGGCGCTCAATCAGTTTCTGCATGGCCGCACCACGCTGATAATCGCTCACCGCCTGAGTGCGGTTAAGCAGGCTGATCGGGTGCTGGTATTCGACGGCGGCAGCATCGCCGAAGACGGCGGCCACCAGCAGCTGATCGCTGACGGCGGGCTCTACGCCAAGCTCTACGGTCATCTGCAGCACTGATAACTGCGTTGGGCAAATCAGTAGGGTGGATGACGCTTTACCCATCCACCAGCGCAGTCTTGCGGTGGATGAAAAAAGCGTCATCCACCCTACGGCTCCTGGCGAAAACAACACTTTCTCGCGGGCATGCACTAGGCGTCCCCGCCGCTCCTGCGGGACAGCACGAGCCGTAGGAGCGGGCCATGCCCGCGATTTGTTGTGGATTTCAATCAGGCCTGGGGCAATGCGGTCTCGCACCTGGCAGTTAAATCGACCGCTTTGTAAATTTATCGTTACGCATGGTGGGTGCTTTCGGTCAGCATTCCCGCTGTTTCTCTAGCTGTATTAAAAACTTGCCGAAAGCCTTGGCCAAGTCTGGGGCAGGGCGCTCTAGGCTGGCTTGTGAGTGGGCCTGCGCTCGGTTGTTATGAGGTCAATCCCGCTGACGCAGCGGCTGATCAAAACAACAACGAGGAGGCGCAATGAACGCCGTGAACAAGATCGAACAGCACAACCCCATCGGTACCGACGGCTTTGAGTTCGTTGAATACACCGCGCCGACCCCGGAAGGCATCCAGCAGCTGCGTGAGCTGTTCACTGCCATGGGCTTTACCGAAACGGCCAAGCACCGCTCGAAAGAGGTCTGGCTGTTCCAGCAGAACGACATCAACTTCGTGCTTAACGGCAGCCCCACCGGGCACGTGCGCGAGTTCGGTCTGAAGCACGGCCCGAGTGCCTGCGCCATGGCCTTCCGCGTGCAGAACGCCGCTCAGGCTGCGGCCTATGTGGAATCCCAAGGTGCCAAACTGGTGGGCAGCCACGCCAACTTCGGCGAGCTGAATATCCCCTGTGTCGAGGGCATTGGCGGCTCCTTGCTGTATCTGGTGGATCGMTTCGGCGACAAGACCATCTACGACGTCGACTTCGAGTACATCGAAGGGCGCACGCCGAACGATAACGCGGTCGGCCTGAAAGAGCTGGATCACCTGACCCATAACGTCAAACGCGGGCAGATGGACGTGTGGTCGGGCTTCTACGAGCGCATCGCCAACTTCCGCGAGATCCGCTACTTCGATATCGAAGGCAAGCTCACCGGCCTGCTGTCACGCGCCATGACCGCGCCGTGCGGCAAGATCCGCATCCCGATCAACGAGTCGGCCGACGACAAGTCGCAGATCGAGGAATTTATCCGCGAATACCAGGGCGAGGGCATCCAGCACATCGCCCTGAGTACGGAGGATATCTACGCCACCGTGCGCCAGCTGCGCGCCAATGGCGTGCAGTTTATGGTCACCCCCGGCACTTATTACGACAAGGTCGACACCCGCGTGGCCGGGCATGGCGAGCCGACCGATGTGCTGCGTGATCTGAGCATCCTGATCGACGGCGCGCCGGGTGATGACGGCATCCTGCTGCAGATTTTCACCAATACTGTGATTGGCCCGATCTTCTTCGAGATCATCCAGCGCAAGGGCAACCAGGGCTTTGGCGAGGGCAACTTCAAGGCGCTGTTCGAGTCCATCGAGGAAGACCAGATCAAGCGCGGCGTGATTTCCGCGGACTGATAGCGGGTTCGGCCCTGCGACCGGGGCCGGGTTTATCCACGATGGAGTTCTGTTATGAGCCGTAACTGGATCAGTTTTCCCCTGCGTGAAGGCGAGTGTTCGCGCCAGGCGCACTGCGACTTTCCCGAAGGCACCTACGAGCGCGAGATGGGCCGCGAGGGCTTCTTCGGCCCCACCGCGCATCTGCATCACAAGCATCCGCCCACCGGCTGGATCGACTGGCAGGGGCCGCTGCGCCCGCATGCGTTCAACTTCAATGATATTTCCAGCGAGCGTGACTGCCCGCTGGCCGCGCCGCTGACCCTGCATAACAGCGATGTGAAGCTGCGCGTATGGAAAACCGTTGGGGCCATGCGTCATCTGGTGCGCAACGCCGATGGCGATGACCTGCTGTTTATCCATGAGGGGGCAGGGGAGTTCTACTGCGACTTCGGCCACCTGAGCTACCGCGACGGCGATTACCTGCTGATTCCGCGTGGCACCGCTTGGCGCATCGAGGCCAGCGAGCCAACCTTTATGCTGCTGATCGAAAGCACCGACGGCGCTTATCAGTTGCCGGACAAGGGCCTGCTCGGCCCGCAGGCGATCTTCGATCCGGCGGTGCTCGATCATCCGCGTATCGATGACGCATTCAAGGCCCAGCAGGATGAGAGCACCTGGCAGATTCGCATCAAGCGCCGTGGCCAGATCAGCACCGTGACCTACCCCTACAACCCGCTGGATGTGGTCGGCTGGCATGGCGACAACACCGTGGTGCGTCTCAACTGGCGTGATATCCGCCCGCTGATGAGCCACCGTTATCACCTGCCGCCCTCGGCGCACACCACTTTTGTGGCCAACGGTTTTGTGATCTGCACCTTCACCCCGCGCCCGGTGGAAAGCGACCCCGGCGCGCTGAAAGTGCCGTTCTATCACAACAACGATGACTACGACGAAGTGCTGTTCTATCACCGGGGCAACTTCTTCAGCCGCGACAATATCGAGCAGGGCATGGTCACCCTGCACCCGTGCGGCTTCCCCCACGGCCCGCACCCCAAGGCACTGAAAAAGGCGCAGACCGATCCAGCGACCTTTATCGATGAAGTGGCGGTGATGATCGATACCCGCCGCGCCCTGGAAGTCGGCGAAGCCGCTGCAGGTGTGGATGTTCCCGAATATGTGAATTCCTGGCGTGCGCCGGGGAAAGACAGCTAACAGCCGTAGGAGCGGGTCATACCCGCGAATAAGCGGTGTAAAGCATCGCGGGCATGGCCCGCTCCTACAGATAAATTGAAGGTTGAACCATGAAACTCGCATCACTGAAGCAAGGCCGCGATGGCGTACTCGTCGTGGTATCGCGCGATCTAAGCCGCGCTACTGAAGTCCCGGCGATTGCTGCCACCCTGCAGGCGGCGCTGGATAACTGGACGGTGGCCAAACCCAAGCTGGAGGCGGTGTATCAGCGCCTCAATGATGGTCTGGAAGCGGGCGCATTTGCTTTCGATCAGGGCGCCTGCCACAGCCCGTTGCCGCGCGCCTATCACTGGGCCGACGGCAGCGCTTACGTCAATCATGTGGAGTTGGTGCGCAAGGCCCGTGGTGCCGAAATTCCGGAAAGCTTCTGGCATGACCCGCTGATGTACCAGGGCGGTGCTGACTGCTTTATCCCGCCACACAGCCCGATCCAGATGGCCGACGAGGCCTGGGGCATCGACCTGGAAGCCGAGATTGCGGTGATCACTGATGACGTGCCGATGGGCGCGACCGCTGCCGAGGCCGCTGGTCATATCCAGCTGCTGATGCTGGTCAATGATGTATCGCTGCGCAACCTGATCCCTGGCGAGCTGGCCAAGGGCTTCGGTTTCTACCAGAGCAAACCGTCTTCTAGTTTCTCGCCGGTAGCAATTACCCCGGATGAGCTGGGCGATACCTGGCGTGATGGCAAGGTGCATCGGCCGCTGGTGTCGCATATCAACGGCGCGCTGTTCGGCCAGCCGGATGCCGGCGTGGACATGACCTTCAACTTCCCGACCCTGGTCTCCCACGCCGCCAAGACCCGGCCGTTGTGCTGCGGCACCATCATCGGTTCCGGCACCGTGTCGAACTACGACCGCAGCGCGGGTTCCAGCTGCCTGGCAGAGAAACGCATGCTGGAAATCATCGAGAGCGGCGAGGCGAAAACCCCGTTCCTCAAGTTCGGTGACCGGGTGCGTATCGAAATGTTCGACGCCGCTGGCCATAGCCTGTTCGGCGCTATCGACCAGGCGGTGGAGCGCTATGAACACTGAGTTGACGCTCTACGGTTACTGGCGCTCCAGCGCGGCCTACCGGGTGCGTATTGCGCTGAACCTCAAGGGCCTGGCCTACCAACAAGTACCCGTGCACCTGATCAAGGACGGTGGGCAGCAGCATTTAGCCGAGTATCAGGCGCTAAATCCGCAGGAGTTGCTGCCCTTGCTGGTGGATAAAGGCAATGGCGGGGTGCGCATCGCCCAGTCGCTGGCGATTCTCGAATACCTCGAAGAGGTCTTCCCCGTGCCAGCGTTGCTGCCCAGTGATGCGGCGCAACGCGCCCAGGTGCGTGCCTTGGCGCTGCATATCGCCTGCGACCTGCACCCGCTGAACAATCTGCGGGTGCTGCAGTACCTGACCGGTGAGCTGGGCGTTGGCGAGGCGGCCAAGGACGCCTGGTATCGCCACTGGTTGCACAAGGGCCTGGCTGCAGTCGAGGCGGGGCTGGCGGTGTTCAATGATCGCCTGTCGCTCGGCGAGCGGCCTGGATATCTGGAAGCCTGTGTGGTTCCACAGCTGTATAATGCGCGCCGTTTTAACTGTGACCTTGATGCGTACCCGCGCATCCTCGCCATGGCGGCGCGTTGTGAATCTCTGGATGCCTTTAAGCAGGCCGCGCCGGAGGTGCAACCCGACGCCCAGTGATCCTGCCGGCTTCGCCGCCGCTAGGGTCAGGCGAATCCGGTTTTGCAGAGCGAGCCAGGTGGCCAGATCGGCTGCCTTCACACTCTGCGTGCCTTGCCACTCCGCCGCGCCACAAGCGCTGCGGGTTCTATTTCGTCACAGATAAAAACAAACAGGTGACGCATGACCCGTGAAAAACCCAAGAACCTCTGGCTCTCGCGCTGGGGCTTTATTCTTGCTGCAACTGGCTCCGCTGTGGGCCTGGGCAATATCTGGAAGTTCCCCTACATCACTGGCGAATACGGCGGTGGTGCGTTTGTGCTGATGTACCTGGCCTGCATCCTGGCCATCGGTATTCCGGTGATGATGACCGAGATCGCCATTGGCCGCCGCGGCCGTGGCAGCCCCATCGATGCGATCGGTCGGGTGGTCAAGGAAAACAACGGCAACCCGCTGTGGAAAGCGGTCGGCGGCATGGCCATGCTGGCCGGCTTTATGATCCTGTGTTTCTACGTGGTGGTGGCCGGTTGGGCCTTTGCCTACACAGTGAAAATGCTCGACGGCTCGCTCGCTGCCACCAGTGTCGAGGCGCTCGGTGGGGTGTTCGAAGCGCATAACGCCAATCCCTGGCAGCTCGGCGGCTGGAGCGTGCTGGTGGCGCTGCTGACCCTGTGGATCGTCGCCAAGGGCGTGCAGAAGGGCATCGAGAATGCCGTGCGCTGGATGATGCCGGGCCTGGCCTTGATGCTGCTGATTCTGGTGGGCTACGCCTTTACCAGTGGCGGTTTCAGCGCCGGTTTCGATTTCCTGTTCAGCTTCGATGCCTCGAAAATCACCGGCGAAGCGTTGCTGGCCGCGCTGGGCCATGCGTTCTTCACCCTGAGCCTGGCCTCCGGGGCGATTCTCACCTATGGCTCCTACATTCCCGACGGCCAGTCGATAGCCCGCACCACCTTTATGGTGGCCATCTGCGACACCTGCGTGGCGCTGCTGGCGGGGCTGGCGATTTTCCCGATTATCTTCGCCAATGGCATGAACCCGGGCGCCGGGCCAGGGCTGATCTTTATGAGCCTGCCGCTGGCCTTCCAGCAGATGCCGTTCGGCACCGCGTTTGGCGTGCTGTTCTTTGCCATGGTGTCGATTGCCGCGCTGACGTCGGCCATTTCCATGATCGAAGCCACGGTGGCCTACCTGAATGAAAAGCATGGCATCAGCCGCATCAAGTCTGCCGCTCTGGCGGGCAGCGTGTTGTTGCTGATCAGTCTGCTGGCGATGCTTTCGTTCAACCTGCTGGCCGGCTGGACGCCACTGGGCAAGAACTTCTTCGACTGGCTGGATTACCTGACTTCACGTTGGATGATGCCGCTGGGCGGGATCTTTATGGTGCTGCTGGCCGGTTATGCGCTGCGCAGCGAGATCATGCGTGATGAGCTGAACCTACCGCCGCTGGGCTATGCCCTGTGGCTGTTTATGGTGCGCTACGTCAGCCCGGTGCTGATCATGGTGGTGTTCCTGCACGCCCTGGGTTGGTTGATGTTTGACCCGGTGGCCCAGTGGTACTGGATTGCCGGCGCCATCGGCCTGCTCGCGGTGCTCGGTGAAGTGCTCAGGCCAAGGGTCGTACCGGCGCTCGCCGGGCGTTAATCACGCCAAGCTGAGCCGCAGTAGAGAAGGGCGCACGGGCCAAAGCCGTGCGCCCTTTTTATTGGCGATGTTCGAATGCATGTTGCCTATGCGCGGGGTAGCGGTGCCGACCACCATCCGGAATCTACCTACGATGCGGGTAGGTTGGGTTGAGGAGCAACGCGACGAAGCCCAACAAGACATGCCGCTGCCTGTTGGGCTTCGCTGCGCTCAACGCCAACCTACGATTTGTAGTTTCGCAACACGTAATGGGTTCATAGCCTTTCTTATGGTCGTCATATCCTTGGCGCGGGCTTTCTGGCGATAACTCGCCATTCGCGATAAAGCATCAGCGGAAACCTGCCGATAAACCGGGTTATCCGCAGCATTCGGCTTTTGGCTTTATCGCCCTGATTCGCCGCCAACGCCTCTGGCCTGGGCCTTGGCGCTGTTACCTGAGCCCAGGCCAGGCCTCTGGCGCAAGGGTTGCAATAAAGCGAGGCTAAACTGCCACCAGTAGTTCATGCGCTTGCCGGGTCGCCATCTGCCGCCTCGCTGCGCTCGATAATAAAAACGGAGTTGTTGTTATGTCCTCTTCTGCCGCTCGCCTGTTCGCCGACCTGTCTGTCGGTAAAAAGCTTATGTGTGGCTTCGGCCTGGTGCTGTTGCTCACGGTAGCCGTCACTGGCAGTGGCTTTCTGGCGGTGCAAGCCGTGTTGGACGGGCATGCCAGCACCAGCGGCCTGTCGCTAATCGATGCCCAGGTGCTGCAGGCGCGCCGCGCCGAGCGCGATTTTGCCCTGCGGCAGACCAGCGAGGCGGCTACCCAGGTGCATGAGCAGCTGGACCGAGTCGGCGCCGCAGTCGCCCAACAGTTGGCCGCAGCTTCCGGCGCCGATCAGGCGCGTCTGAAAAGCATGCAGCAAGCCATCGACGACTATCGCCGCCAGTTCGACAGCTTTGTCGAGCAGCAGAACAATGCCCGCGCGGCGCGCACGCAGATGCGTGAGGCGGCCGGCGAAGCGCGTGATCAGTTCGATGTGATCGAGCTGGACATGTACGACGCCGTGCGCGAACTGCGTCTGGAAGGGGACAAGTTGCGCGGCAGCGACCCGCTGACCCTGGCGGAAACCGCCTCGGGCCTGAGCAAACGCATGCTCGATCTGCGTGGCCATGAGAGCCAGTACATCATCGATGGCTCGGCCGAAGCACTGGAAGAGTGGACCTATATCAACGACGACCTGCAAACCGTGGCACGCAGCCTGATGGTCTGGCTGGACGACGACCAGAAAGGCGCCATCGAAACTGCCTTGAAGGCGCTGACCCTGTATCAGCATGCTTTTAGCAATTATCAGCAGGTGCGTGGGCTGAACCAGCAGAGCGAGGCCGCCATGGTTGAGCGCGCCCAGGCGGTGCTGGCTTTGGTAGATGAAGCCAAGGTTGAGGAAGAGCGCGCCATGGCGACGGATAGTCGTCAGGCCATGCTGATGCTCGGTGCCATGGGCATTGCGGCGGTGATTATTGGCATGCTGGCGGCGCTGATTATTTCCCGTTTGATTGTTGCGCCCTTGCAGCAGACCGTGGTGTTTGCCCAGCGCATCGCCGCTGGTGACCTGACCCACGACCTGCCGCAGGACCGGCGTGACGAGCCGGGCCAGTTGATGGCCGCCATGCAGGTGATGAGCGTGAGCCTGCGTACCCTGGTCGGGCGCATTGGTGGTGGCGTCAGCCAGATTGCCGCCGCTGCCGAACAGCTGTCGGCGATTACCGCGCAAACCAGCGCCGGCGTGCAGAACCAGAAGATGGAAACCGAACAGACTGCCACCGCCATGCATGAAATGGCCGCGACCGTGCAGGAAGTGGCGCAGAACGCCGAGCAGGCGTCCCTGGCCGCCCGCGCTGCCGACCAAGAAGCGCAGCAGGGCAATCAGGTGGTGCAACAGGCGGTCAGCCAGATCGGCCACCTGGCCACCGAGGTGGAAGAATCCGCCGAAGCCATCGCCGCGCTGAATCAGGAAAGCGCGCGGATTGGCGGTGTGCTGGAGGTGATTCGCAATGTCGCTGAGCAGACCAATCTGCTCGCCTTGAACGCGGCCATCGAAGCTGCACGGGCTGGCGAACAGGGTCGCGGCTTTGCCGTGGTGGCCGATGAAGTACGCGCCCTGGCCAAGCGTGCGCAGGATTCCACCGAAGAAATCGAAGGGTTGATAGCCAGCCTGCAGCGCCTGGCCAAGGGCGCGGTGGAGAAGATGGACAGCAGCCGCAACCTGACCCAGCGCACCGTCACCCTGGCGGGTGAAGCGGGTGCGGCCCTGGGCCGTATCACCCAGGCGGTAAGCACCATCGAACAGATGAACCAGCAGATCGCCGCCGCCGCCGAAGAGCAGAGCGCGGTGGCGGAAACCATCAGTGAAAGCGTGACGCGGGTGCGTGATATTGGTGAGCAAAGCGCCAGCGCCAGCCAGCAGACGGCGGCATCCAGCGCCGAGTTGGCGCGTCTGGGCGTTGAGCTGCAGGGGCTGGTGGCGCAGTTTCGCAGCTAGTCAGCGGTCGCGCTCAGGTCTGAAACTGCAGCACTGCGCTCTGCATGCTGCGCGCCACGCGGTCGAGGCTTTGCGCCGCGTTGGCCAGTTCACTCACGGTGCGGCTGTTTTGCTGCGACATCTGCGCGATATGTTCGACCTGCTGCGCCACCTCGCTGCTGGCGCGGCTCTGTTCGTTGATGGTCTGCGATATCTCTTCCACCACCTCGGCCGCGCGCTGTGCGCCGCCGCGAATTTCACTGATCGACTCACCAGCCTGGCGCGCCAGGCTCACGCCATCGTTCACCCGGGTAACGCCGGTTTGCATGCTGTTGACCGCCTGTTCGGTGCTGGTGCGGATGCGTTCGATCATCCCGGTGATTTCCTGGGTCGATTGTGCGGTGCGTGCGGCCAGGTTGCGCACCTCGTCGGCCACCACGGCAAAGCCGCGGCCGGCCTCACCGGCGCGCGCGGCTTCAATGGCCGCGTTGAGTGCGAGCAGGTTGGTCTGCTCGGCGATGCTCTTGATCACCTGGATGATCGAGTGAATTTCCTCGGATGATTCGCCCAGCGCGGTGATGGTGGCGCTGGATTCGTTGACCGCTTCGGCGATTCGGCTCATGCCATCGACCACGCCCATGATCACCTGACCGCCGTTGCTGGCCAGGTGTTCGGAGTGCGAGGAAATTTCCTGGGCATTGCGTGCGTGGCCGGCGATCTGTTCGATGTTCTGCATCATCTGTTCCATGGCCCCGGCCATGTTGCTGGCGCTCTGCGACTCTTCCGTGGTGCTGTGCACGATGCTTTGTGAAGCGCCGTTGAGGTTGCGCGCGGTTTGCTGCAGCTGTTCACCTTCGGCGCGGATGCCATCGATCATCTGCCGCAGATTGCCTTGCATATCTGCCAGTGCCTGCTGCAGCTGCCCGGCTTCATCGTTGCTGTCGACGCTGATGGTGCTGCGCAGGTTGCCCTGGGCAATGTTGCGCGCCACCCCGATGATTTTCTCCAGTGGGCGCAACACCGCTTTCATCAATTGAGTGGTGAGCAGGCAGAGCAGGCAGCAGACCAGCAGAATGCCGCCAATCAGCATCCAGGCAGCCTGTTGCACGGCAGCCTCGCCGTCGCTGCGGGTTTTGGCCGAGTGCGCTTCGATCAGGCCGCTGAGGGCTTCGTTCTTTTCTTCCAGATCGCCAAAGCTGGCATCGAAGGCGGCCATCTGTTGGCGCGCGGCCTGCGGGTCAGTCAGGGCCAGGTTGACGATGCCTTCGGCCTGTTGAATGTAACTGGCCAGGGCCGGTTGCGACTGGCTGATGGCCTGGCGGATATCCGCGCTGAGCGGCAGTTTGGCGTTGTCGTTGAGGGTGCGGGTAAACCATTCGCTGTGCTCGCGCAGGTCATCACGTACCTGGGTTACCGCCGCGCTGTCGGCAGCGTCGATATAGAAGGCGGCGAGTACATCGGCGCGCAGGGCGTCGTGCATCATGTCGCCTTCCAGGTGGTTGCGCAGGGCGCTGACACTTAGTTGGTTTTCGTTGAGGGCGCTGGCCAGGCGGGTTTGCCCCCAGAAACCGATGCTACCCAGCAGGGTGGCTGCCAGTACGCTGATCGCGCCACAGGCGATCATTTTCTGCCGGATATTCATGGCCAGACTCCAACGGGTATAGGTTGGAATTCAGCCTAGCCTATGCGCAGCATCTCTGTAGGGCCGGCCCCGGCGGGCCGGCAAGCGCTGCTATTGCGCGCTGTTGCTGGTTAGCGGCGTTTTACGCAGTTCATTAGCCCAGGCCAGCAGCGGTACTTGTACTTCGGGTTGCCAGATACGTGCCCACAGCAGTTGCAGGCGCGAGAAATCGCCGCGTTCAATCGGCAGGCGCTGGATGTTGTCATGCACGCGCCATTGGCCGTTTTCCAGGGTGGCGAAGTCAAAGCGGAAGGGGTGAAAGCCGGTCATGCCCAGGCGAATATCGGTGACCACCAGCTGCTCGCCCAACTGGTCATAGCGCAGCACGCCATCGGTAAACCAGGCCAGCCGCGCATGCGCTGGTGAGTCGGCCAGGGCTGCAGCCAGGTGCGTGCCACGCGGGATGCGCGCAAGCGTCGGCGGCGCATCATCAAACCAGCTGACCAGCGCCTCGTGGTAATCCTCACCATCGAGCACGATTACCCGCCACAGCAGGCTGTTGAACGGCGTGGTGGTGCTGAAGATTTGCTGCGCCTCGATGCCCTGGCGCGCCAGCTCGGCTTCCACGCGCTGCTCGGCCATGTATTTGCCGCCCAGGGTAAAGCCCAGGTACAGCGAGGAAACCAGCAAGGCCAGGGCCGGCGCCTTGGCCGCTCTGTTCTGCTGCCCATGGTCACGTAGGCCGTAGAGCAGCCCCAGCGCCACGGCGATGCACAGCGGCACGGTGTACAGCGGGTCGATGATAAAGATGCTCGACCAGGCGGTGGGAATTGGCGTCAGCGGCCAGAGCAGCTGGGTGCCGTAGCTGGTGAAACTATCGAGCAGCGGATGGGTAATCAGCACCAGCCACAGGGTGATAAATAGCCGCTGCGCTGAATAACCGGGGTTATGCCGGAAGCGTCGGGTTAGCCAGGTTAGTAACAGCGCCAACCCAGTGAGGACAAACAGCGAGTGGCTGAAACCACGGTGATAGGTCATATCGGCCACGGCGTCGCCGTAATCAATGATCACATCCAGATCCGGCAGCGTGCCGAGCATGGCGCCGTACAACAGCGCCTTGCGCCCCTGCCAGCGGCCGAGCAGTGCGCCCTGAATACTGGCACCAAGTACCGCCTGGGTTATCGAGTCCATGACTGATCTCTGAATTGAACAGGCGGCTAAATTAGCCGAACGCCTAGGTTTTGGCAGCGGCTAATTTTCGAGCAAAGGTTTCAGTGGGCATGCCTGGCAACAGCCTGCTAGAGCTTGAAGAAACTGACCTTATCCGTCAGGCGATTGGCCAGGGTCGCCAGTTCGCGGCTGGAGGAAGCCACTTGCGCGGAGCCGGCCGAGGTTTCCAGGGTGGCGCTGTGGATGCGGTTGATATTCTGGTTGACCTCTTCGGCCACCGAGCTTTGTTCTTCCGAGGCGCTGGCGATCTGTGCATTCATTTCGTTAATGGCAGTGACTTCGCTGCGGATCTTGTTCAGCGCCGTTTCGGCCTGGCTGGTTTGCTCGACTGTCTGCTGAGCCAGTTGACGGCTGTTGCGCATTACCTCGGCGGCTTTGCCGGCACCTTCCTGTAGTTTGGCAATCATGCCGCGAATTTCCCGTGTGGAGTCCTGGGTACGGGTGGCCAGCGAACGTACTTCGTCGGCCACCACGGCAAAGCCACGGCCGTGCTCGCCGGCCCGTGCGGCCTCAATGGCGGCGTTGAGGGCGAGCAGGTTGGTCTGCTCGGCAATCGAGGTAATCACCTCGATGATTTTCTCAATGCTCTCGCTGTCTGTGGACACCTGCTGCACGCTTTCGGCAGCGCTTTCCAAGGTGCGCGCCAGGTTCTGGATGGCGCTGGCGGTAGCGCTGACTACCTGATTGCCGGTGGCTACTTCGCTATCGGCATTACGGGTGGCGGAGGCCGCACTGGCGGCATAGTTGGCCACTTCATTGACGGTGGCGGCCATCTGATTGATGGCTGTGGCCATCTGCTCGGCTTCGCTGGATTGCAGACGGATTTGCTGATTGTTGCTGTCGGATGTGGTCAGCAGTTGGTCAGAGGCTAGGGTCAGCTCACTGGCGGCGCTGCGCACCTGGGTGATGGTGTCAGTCAGGTGCTTAACCATGTCCTGCAGGGCACCCATGACGCTGTCCGGGTAGCGGGTCTGGATACGCTGATTAAGTTCGCCATTGGCCAGGCGCTGAATAACCTCGGCGACTTTGTATGGCTCGGCGCCCAGCGTGGATTTCAACTTGTTGATGATGAGCAGTGATACGCCGATGCTCAGCAGCACGGCTGCAGCGGTTACCAGCAGAATCAGCAGGCGAAAGCCGCCAGCGGCTTCGCGCACCGCACCAATGTCCTGGCCGACACCTTGTTCCTCATGGTCGATAAAGGCATTGATGCGTTTGAGCCATTCGCTATAAGCAGGTGAGGCTTGTTCCAGCAACAGGCTTTTCGCCGCGTCCGTATCCTCCTGGCGACGCAGGTTGATCAGTTGTTCCGTCAAGATCAGTGTGCTGCGCTCAATGTTCTGAATATCGTCCAACAGGCGCCGTTCAGTGGCCGTTGGCGTTTCTCCGCGCAGCAGGCTGTCCATGGCCTGGGCCGACTCTTGATAGAAGTCTTTAAGACGTTGAATTTCGCCTAGCTGACGGTTCAGCGCCTCATCGTTATCCACCAGCACCGCGTCGCGTATAGCAATGGCGCGGTCATGCACGCTGCCACGGAAGTTGATGGCATAGCGCTGCTTAAGCGAAGCCCCTTCACTCACCGAGGTCAGGGTCTCGTCGATAAAGCCAACGCGCTGCACGCCGATAAGGGTAATCAGGATCATCAGCGACAGGATCAGCCCAAATCCAAGGCTCAGGCGTTGCGCAATGCTCAGTTGTGATTGCATGAAATCGACTCCTCTTGCCCCTTAGGGCGGCGACTGCTTACTGCGTTGAAGGGGAGGCTCAGCAGGTGATGAGTACTCTCTTGTGCAAACCTTATACATAATATTCAGTTTGTACAATTTTGTTTTAGGTTTTAGCCATAATGGCTGATGGCCGGTATCGGCGCTGCGCAGGAGTCCATGAAATGGCTGGAGTGCCCGTAAATAGGCGGTTGATTACGGTGTAGAAACGGTGAGGTCGGCCTGTTCAGCTGAGCGGAAGAGGATCGTCAGGCTTATACGAAAGTTGTACAGGTCGAGCGAGAGGGACTAAAGAGACCTTATGCAGAGCCATCAAGACAGCCGGTTGCTTTGCCTGCGTTGTACGCCTCAGAAGGAGGCAATAATCCGCCCCAGCACGGCCATCGCCTGTTCGCTCTGCGCATCCCAGGGGTGGCCGTAATTCAGCCGGGCGCAGTTGCCGAAGCGGCGGGTGGCGGAGAAGATCGGTCCCGGTGCCAGGCTGATGCCCTGGGCCAGGGCCAGTTGGAACAGGCGCAGCGCATCGACCTGCTCGGGGAACTCGAACCAGAGAAAATAACCACCGCTGGGGCGGGTGACCTTGGTACTGGTCGGAAAGTGCCGCGCCGCCGAGGCGAGCATTGATGCCTGTTGCACCTCCAGGGCATGGCGCAGTTTGCGCAGGTGGCGGTCGTAACCGCCGTGTTGCAGATAATCGGCCAGGGCAGCCTGAGCCGGTACGGAGGGCGAGATGGTGGTCATCAGTTTGAGCCGGCTGATCTGCTCGGCATAGCGCCCGCCCGCCACCCAGCCGACCCGATAACCCGGCGCCAGGCATTTGGAAAATGAGCCGCAGTGCATCACCAGGCCGTCGCGGTCGAAGCTCTTTACCGGTTTGGGCGGCTGGCTGCCGAAGTACAGCTCGGCGTACACGTCATCCTCGATCAACGGCACCTGATGACGCTGCAGCAGTTCATACAGCGCGCGCTTCTTGTCATCACTCATGCTCGCGCCCAGCGGGTTCTGCAGGCTGCTCATAAACCAGCAGGCCTTGATCGGCAGGTCATTCAGGCGCTCGGCCAGTACATCCAGGTCGATACCTTCACGCGGGTTGACCGGGATTTCTACCGCCTTGAGCTTGAGGCGTTCCAGCACCTGTAGCGTGGCGTAGAAGGCCGGGGCCTCGATGGCCACCAGGTCGCCCGGCTGCGTCACGMACTGCAGGCACAGATTGAGCGCCTCCATGGCGCCGCTGGTGATCACCAGTTCTTCCAGCGGCAGCATCACACCGCTGACCATATACCGCAGGGCAATCTGCCGGCGCAGGTTGGGATTGCCCTCGGTCATATCGGCGATCACCGCCTGCGGCTGCATATCGCGCAGGCTGTGCGCCATGGAGCGGGCCAGGCGCGCCAGGGGAAACAGCTGCGGGCTGGGGAAGGCCGAGCCGAAGGGCACGGTGCCGGGGTCTTTCAGTGAGGCGAGCACCGAGAACACCAGTTCGCTGACATCCACCTCGGTGGTCTGCGTCGGCTGCTGGCTGGTTTCCGGCTCGGCCAGGGAATGCCGCGCCAGCTCGCGGACGAAATAGCCGGAGCGGGCGCGGGCCTGGATCAGGCCACGGTCTTCCAGCAGGTAATAGGCCTGGAACACTGTGGAGGGGCTGACCCCATAGGTGCGGCTGGCGTGGCGCACCGAGGGCACCTTTTCGCCAGGGGCGAGCATGCCGCTGCGGATCAGTTCGGCAATCTGGTCGGCGAATTTCTCGTAGCGTTTCATCGGGTCCGTAGGGGCGGCCAGTAGATGACCCCACTCTACGGGGAGTTGCTTGGCCATGCGACTGTCAGCGCCCGCTTGGCGAGAGAAAAACGCTCTGCGTCTGCGCCTGCTCGCTGGCATCGGCCAGGTTGTGGATCGCGAAGTGCACGGGCAGGGTGCTGGACTCGGCCTGTTCGCTTTCCAGCACCACCGTCACCGGTACATCGAGAATTTCCCCGGGGTTTAGTTGCAGCTGTTGCGGTGCATCCAGGCGCAGGCCGGGGCTGTCGACCAGTGCCAAGCCATAGCGTTGCGGCTGCTGGGTCTTGTTGATCACCTTGAGCAGGTAGGTGTTCTCGATCTGCCCCAGCTGATTCTCGCGGAACATGCTGCGGTCCTTGGCCGAATCGATAGACAGCATCGAGCGCGCGCTCAAGGCCCAGACAAAGGCGGCGAGCATCAACAGCAGGGCAATCCCATAGCCGATCAGCCGTGGCCGCAGCCAGTGGGTTTTACCACCCTGTAGTTCACGCTCGGAGTGATAGCCGACCAGGCCGCGGGCGTAGCCCATCTTGTCCATGACCGAATCGCAGGCATCGATACAGGCGCCGCAGCTGATGCAGTCGATCTGCAGGCCATCGCGGATATCGATACCGGTGGGGCACACCTGTACGCACATAGTGCAGTCGATGCAATCGCCCAGGCCTTCGGCCTTGTGGTCGCTGTCTTTCTTGCGCGGGCCACGGCCTTCGCCGCGCTTGGCGTCGTAGGCCACCAGCAAGGTGTCGTCGTCGAACATCGCACTCTGGAAGCGCGAGTAGGGGCACATATGCACGCAGACTTTCTCGCGCAACCAGCCGGCGTTGAGGTAGGTGGCGGCCATAAAGAACAGCACCCACACCAGGGTGCCGCCGTCCAGTTGTAGGCGCAGCAGGTCGCTGGTGAGCGGGCGGATCGGCGTGAAGTAACCGATAAAAGTCAGCGCCGTAAGCAGGCTGACGCCCAGCCAGATCGCGTGCTTGGCGCTGCGCCGCGCCAGTTTGTTCAGCGACCAGGGTGCTGCATCCAGCTTGACCCGCTGATGGCGCTCGCCTTCGGTAACTTTCTCCGCCCACATGAAGACCCAGGTCCACACACTCTGCGGGCAGGTGTAGCCACACCACACCCGCCCAGCCACCACGGTGATGGTGAACAGGCCAAAGGCGGCAATGATCAGCAGCGCTGAGAGCAGGGTGAAGTCCTGCGGCCAGAAGGTCGCGCCGAAGATGTAATAGCGATGCTCTGCGAGGTTCCACAACACCGCCTGGCGCCCGTCCCAGTCCAGCCAGGCGGTGCCGAAAAAGATCAGAAACAGCAAGCCGGCGCCATACAGGCGCAGATTGCGAAAGCGGCCGCTAAAACTGCGGGTATGGATCGGCCCGCCGGCCTGGGAGGGCGTCAGGCGGATAGGCTGGCGCGGGTCGATGGTTTCGATGATCTGCGCGGGAATACGTTCGCTCATTACGGGCCTCGTCGGGCTTTATCAGGCGAGGCGAATGATGCGAGTGCAGCTGTTTGGATAACAGACTCAGGTTTTCCAATAAAAAGCGGATCAGATGGCGGCGCTGTGGCCGCAAGTTTTTTGATCTATGGTTTTGGAAGCCGTTGTGGGACCTGCCTGTCATGTGTTGGCCCACGCAGGTTCACTTGGCATCCAACCGCGCAATCGACGCTGCAGGCATTGATTGCGTGCGGAGCGAATCGATGAAAGCAGCTTGCGCCCACCGTCTGATGGCAATGCTCGTTACCGTCTTGTTTGTCTGCCTAGCGGCGCAGGGTGCAGCGCTTGCCCAGGCGCGTTCGGCGCTGGTTATCGGCAACAACGCTTATGCCTTTGCGCCGCTGCTCAACCCGACCAACGATGCTGCCGATGTGACCCGCACCCTGCGCGAGGCCGGATTTTCGGTCACCACGCTGATCGACGCCGACCGGCAAACCATGCTGGATGGCGTGGCGCAGTTTTCTGCCCAGCTCAAGTCTTCGGGCGGTGTCGGCCTGCTGTTCTTTGCCGGGCATGGGGTGCAAGTTGCGGGCGAGAATTATCTGCTGCCCATCGGCGATGGCATTGCCGATGCCTCCGAGCTGGCGGATAAGGCCGTCAGCGCCTCGGCGATGGTTCATTCCATGGCCATGTCGGGCAACGATCTCAACATCATCATTCTCGATGCCTGTCGCGACAACCCGCTCACTGAGGTTACGTCCGGCCTGTCGCGCATCGACTCCAGCGCCAGCCTGTTTGTCTCCTATTCCACCTCGCCCGGCGCCGTGGCGCTGGACGGTGAAGGACGCAATTCACCCTATGCCAAACACCTGACGCTGGCCCTGGCGACGCCTAACCTGAATCTCGAAGAGACATTCAAGAAAACCCTCAAGGGCGTTTATCAGGAAACCAGTGGCCAGCAGACGCCCTGGTTGTCTTCGTCATTCTTTGGCGATTTCGTGTTTCGCGGCGATAGCGGGGCTGAGGCCGGTTCTACCCCTAAACCGCATTCGAGCGGCGCTCAGGCCGTGGAAGAGGCGTCTGCGCGCACCTTGACTGGGCTGTACAAGGTATCCGGAACCAACCCGAACGGCAGCCGTTACACGGGTATGTTGGCACTGGCGCAACGTGGCGAGTTTTACGATTTCACCTGGTGGATCGGTCGTGATGTATTCAAGGGCAGGGGCGAACTGGCCGGTCGCATGCTGGTCGTGAACTGGAACGATGTGCTGCCGGTGGTCTATTCATTCGCGCCCGATGGCGTGCTCGACGGGGAATGGGCCGATGGCACAGCGACGGAGCGCCTCAGCCTGTATGCCGAGGCCAGCGGCGCAATGCCCAAACAGGGGCTGTATCGGGTCGAGGGGCACAACAGTGATGGTTCGCGCTATACCGGCCAGATGACGCTCGCGGGCGAAGGCAATGAATACCGCTTGAATTGGACCATTGGTGATACCAGCTATGACGGCAGCGGCAGATACAGCAGTGGGCTGATGATCGTCGATTGGGGCGGCGCAACCCCGCTGGCTTATGCCTTGGCAGCGGATGGCCGGTTGGTCGGGCTGTGGGATGGCGGCAGGGCAGCGGAAACCGCCACGCCGCAGTGAGTGTGTGAGTGATCACGGCTTTGCTCGTCCGCGCTGCTGCGTGGCGACCTCAAGTTCTTTTAGCTGTTGCTGTTTTCCCGCTAAAACGCCGCAGATATGTGCCGCAACCCCGCGTTAGAGCGTCAGCACAGGCCTTGTGCTGGCTTCAACAAAAACAATTCTCCAGCGAAACCTGAACTGCCTGTCAGAACGACAGTTGGAGAATTCTTATGAACACCTGGTTTGCCAACCTTAGCGTCACCCGCAAGCTGGCCCTCGGCTTCGGCCTGGTGCTGGCCCTGACTCTCGCCCTGGCCTGGGTCGCCTGGACCGGCCTGGGCAGCGTGATCCAGCGCAGCACCTGGATGAGCGATATCACCCAACTCAACACCACCCTGACCAATCTGCGCATTGCCCGCCTGCAGTTCATGCTGGCCAAGGGCGATGCCGCGAGCAGTGAGCGCGTGCTGAGCAACCTGGACATCTATTTGCAGCAGCAGAAGAAGCTGCTCGGCAGCTTTACCAATCCGGTCAACGTCAAGCTGCTGCAGGAGCAGGACCGCTATAACCAGGATTACCAGCGTTCGCTGAGCGGCATGCGCGCCGCCTATGCGGCGGCTGACGCGGCGCGGCGCCAGGTGGCCGGCGAGACCCAGCAGCTCGGCGAATTGCTGGGCGCCATGCAGCGCAGCGTTGAGTTGCTGCCGGAGTACGACGGCGGCCGTTTTGCCCAGTTGCAGGYACTGACCCGCACCCAAGGCGAGTTGCTGAGCCTGCGCTACCTGCTGGAGCGTTATGACAGCGCCCCTGATGCGCAAACCGAGCAGGCGTTGGTCGAGCGTATCGCGGCCGCCCGCGCCAGCCTCGGCCCGTTGGAGCAGGCCTTCGGTGCCGCCCAGCAGGATGCGGTACGCCGCATCGCGACGGCCTTGGGTCAGTACCAGGAGACGCTGCAGGCGTTCAAGCTGGCCACTGGCGACATTGCCCGCACCCGTCAGGAAATGACCGAGCAGCAGGGCGAAATCGTGCGTATCAGCGAAACCCTGTACCAGTTCCAGATGGACCGTCTGGCCGTTGAGAGCGCCCAGGCGCGTAGCCTGCAGATCGGCGCCACGTTGCTGGCGATGCTCTTCGGTATACTGGCCGCCTGGGTTATCACCCGGCAGATCACCCGTCCGTTGCAGGACACCCTGAGCGCGGTGCAGCGTATTGCCGAAGGCGACCTGACCGCCACTGTGCAGGTTGACCGTCGCGATGAGATGGGCCAGCTGCAGCAGGGTATTCAGCATATGGCCGCGACCCTGCGCGAGTTGATCGGCGGCATCCGCGATGGCGTGGCGCAGATCACCAGCGCTGCCGAGGAGCTGTCTGCGGTAACCGAGCAGACCAGTGCCGGCGCCAACAGCCAGAAAAGTGAGACCGACCAAGTAGCCACCGCCATGCATGAAATGTCGGCCACCGTGCAGGAAGTGGCGCGCAACGCCGAACAGGCTTCGCAGGCCGCCAACGAGGCGGATGGTCAGGCGCGCCTGGGCGACCAAGTAGTGGGCGAGGTGATTGCTCAGATTGAACGCCTGGCCGCCGAGGTCAGCCGCTCCAGCGAGGCGATGAACGGCTTGCAGCAAGAGAGCAACAAGATCGGCAGCGTGATGGACGTGATCAAAGCGGTGGCCGAGCAGACCAATCTGCTCGCCCTCAATGCCGCCATCGAGGCGGCGCGCGCAGGCGAAGCCGGGCGCGGTTTTGCCGTGGTTGCCGACGAGGTGCGTGGCCTGGCCCAGCGCACGCAGAAATCCACCGAGGAAATCGAAGCGCTGATCGCCGGCCTGCAGAACGGCACCAAACAGGTGGCAGCGGCGATGCGCAACAGCTGCAGCCTCACCGACAGCAGCGTCGAGCTGACGCGCAAGGCTGGCGACTCACTGGGCAACATCACCCATGCGGTGTCCAACATCCAGTCGATGAACCAGCAGATTGCCGCAGCCGCCGAGGAGCAGAGTGCGGTGGCAGAGGAAATCAGCCGCAGCATCCTCAGCGTGCGCGACGTGTCCGAACAGACTGCCACCGCCAGCGATGAAACCGCCGCCTCCAGCGCCGAGCTGGCGCGTTTGGGCAATCAGCTGCAAACGCTGGTCAGCCGCTTTCGCGTTTAACGCGCAAGCCCACAGGCCGTGGCAGCCCGCCACGGCCTGCGGGCTATGTGCCAATTCAGCAGTTGCGCAGCGTTCGCGTTATCCTGAGCGTCCTTTTCTGTGCTGAAGCCTGCCCATGCTGGTTATCTCCAACAGCGTTCACCTGCCTGACGATGACGTCGAGCTGACCGCCATCCGCGCCCAAGGCGCGGGCGGGCAGAACGTCAACAAGGTGTCCAGTGCGATCCATCTGCGCTTCGACATCCAGGCGTCCAGCTTGCCGCCGTTCTACAAGGAGCGCCTGCTGGCATTGCGCGACAGCCGTATTACCGCCGAAGGCGTGGTGGTTATCAAAGCCCAGCAGTACCGCACCCAGGAGCAGAATCGTGCCGACGCGCTGGAGCGCCTGGCTGAGCTGATTCGCAGCGCCGCTAAAACTGGAAAAGCGCGCCGCCCAACCAAGCCGACCCTGGGCTCGAAAAAGCGCCGTTTGGAAGGCAAGAGCATACGCGGCACGATCAAGGCAGGGCGTGGCAAGGTCGATTTCTAGCAACTGCTGTGTGGCAGTTTTGGGTGTCGATTATTCGTGAGGCAAGTAGGGTTTTCTGGGTGGCATATTTGACTACTATGCACAAATGAAAACGACCCTCGATGAACTGCTGGCCTTTGTCAGCGTGGTGGACAGCGGCTCGATCAGCGCCGCTGCTGAACAACTGACGCAGACCGCCTCGGGCGTCAGTCGCGCGCTTAGCCGGCTGGAAGAAAAGCTCGATGTCACCCTGTTGCGCCGCACCACGCGGCGCCTGGAGCTGACCGAGGAGGGCCAGGCCTTCCTGGTTCAGGCGCGCAAGATTCTCGATGCAGTGGAAAGCGCTGAAGAGCAGATGAAGGTGCGCCGGCAGAAACCAGCCGGGCGTTTGCGGGTAAATGCTGCGGCGCCTTTTATGCTGCATGCGGTGGTGCCGCTGGTGGCGGGGTTTCGTGCGCAGTACCCGGAGATTCAGCTGGAGTTGCACAGCAGCGATCAGATTATCGACCTGCTGGAGCAGCGTACCGATATCGCCATCCGCATTGGCCCGCTGCGCGATTCCACCCTGCATGCGCGGCCGCTGGGCAGCAATCGCCTGCGTATTCTTGCCAGCCCGGCCTATCTCAAGGCCCACGGCACGCCGAAAAGCGTCGATGAACTGAGYGGGCATAGCCTGCTCGGTTTTACCCAGCCCGACAGCCTTAACCAGTGGCCGCTGCGCCATGCATTGGGCGATACCTACAGCATCACCCCGAGCCTGAGCGCTTCCAGCGGCGAGACCTTGCGCCAACTGGCGTTGGCCGATGCGGGGATTGTCTGTCTGGCGGACTTTATGACCATCGCCGACCGCGCCAGCGGTGAGCTGGTGCAACTGCTGCTGCGCGACACCGTCGAGGTGCGCCAGCCGATCCACGCGGTGTACTACCGCAACACCGCGCTGGCGTCGCGCATCACCTGTTTTCTCGACTATTTGAGTGCACAGCTGGCTTAGCACTGTGCCGGCCATCGAAAAGATTTCTTGCGAGTCTGTCGATACCTGTAATTGCCGTTCGACTACCGTACAGAACCCAGCCTTGGGTTTGTGGTCTGCCATTGCGGGGTAAGGCAAAAACCTTTGTGGTGGACTGATCAATCAATTACGCGAGGACAGCGGCATGCGTTTTATGGTGATGGTCAAGGCAACTGCAGATTCCGAAGCCGGCATCATGCCCAGTGAGGAACTGATGGCGGCAATGGGACGTTTCAACGAAGAGCTGGTTGAAGCCGGGGTGATGCTCGCCGGTGAGGGCCTGCATCCAAGCAGCAAGGGCGTGCGGGTGAAGTTCTCTGGCAAGCAGCGCAGCGTCACTGATGGCCCTTTTATCGAAACCAAGGAGCTTGTCGCGGGCTTCTGGTTATGGGAGGTAGCGTCGCTGGCCGAGTGCATCGAATGGGTCAAACGCTGCCCGAATCCGATGCCGGGTGACTCCGAGATTGAGATTCGTCAAATTTACTGCGCCGAAGATTTCGGTGAAGCCTTTACCCCCGAGCTGCGCGAGCAGGAAGAACGCCTGCGCGCGCGACTTGAATCGTAACCCCCAAAAAACCGTACTAAGGAGAGTGCAATGAAGATCCATGCCTATTTGATTTTCGATGGTCAGTGCGAAGCGGCCTTTAACTATTACGCCGAATGCTTGGGCGGTCGCCTGGAGCTGATGCGTTTTGGCGAAAGCCCGGAAGCCGGCAATGTGCCGCAGCAGTATCACAACCAGGTGATGCACGTTTGTCTGACGGCAGGCGATCAGCTGTTGATGGCGTCTGACAACATGTCTGGCATGCCGTATGAGGGCATCAAGGGTTGTTCGATTTCCCTGCAGGTGGACAACGTGCCGGAAGCTGAGCGTCTGTACAAGGCGCTGTCGGCGGGTGGCACGGTGCAGATGGAGTTGCAGCAGACCTTCTGGGCCACGCGCTTTGCCATGTTCACCGACCGCTTCGGCGTGAGCTGGATGATCAACTGCGATATTGATGCGCAGATGGGCTAACAGACCGCTTTTGTAGGGTGGGTTAGTGGCGCAGAGAGGCTGACAGCTTTAACGGCGTGATGTGTGCGCCACGTAACCCACCAAGCGGTAGTTGGTTGGCTTATTTGGTGGGTTACGGCGCAACGGACTACGCATTAGCCCATAGCGTGCGGCCATGCGCCTAACCCACCCTACGATTTACCGCACCTCAGGCACCGCCTAACCAACCAGCCCGAGGGCACGGTCCAGTTGATCCTGCGGGTCGCTGACGGCCGAGAGGAATTCATCACCCCAGCGGCGGATATCGTTGTAGTTGACGATATCGAACAGCTCACGCAGGCGTGCCTGGGCCTCGGCCTTGGGCATGTTCAGCGCGACATAACAGGTTTGCGTCATATCCACCGGGTCATGCGGATTGGTCAGCAGCGCGCCCTTGAGTTCTGCGGCGGCGCCTGCAAACTCCGATAGCACCAGCACGCCACGCCCATCCAGCAAGCCCTGAGCGGCGACGAATTCCTTGGCCACCAGGTTGAGGCCGTCGCGCAGTGGGGTAATCCACATTACGTCGGCCATGGCGTACCAGGCGCTGACTTCTTCGAACGGCAGGCTGCGGAAGAAGAACTGCAGCGGCGTCCAGCCAATGCGGGCAAAGCGGCCGTTGATACGGCCTACGGCTTGCTCGATCTGCCCTTGCAGCTCGTCATAAATGGTCATTTCCTTGGCCGCCGGCACGCACACGGTGACCAGGGTGACTTTGCCCAGCAGCTCGGGGTTTTCTTCCAGCAGGCGCTCATAGGCGTTGAGCTTTTCCAGAATGCCTTTGGTGTAGTCGAGGCGTTCCACCGAGAGAATCAGTTTGACCCCGGCAAGTTCACTGCGCAGGCGTTCCATCATGTCCCTGATCTTCGGTGCGGCCAGGGCGCTGCGTACCCGCTCGATATCCAGGCCCACCGGGTGCGCGCCGAGTTTGACCACGCGGTTGCCGGTGTCCACGGCGGTGGTCATGCGCTCCAGGCCCACGGCACAGCCATAGGTGATAAAGCGCGGTGCGCAATTTTGTCGGCTGATGGTTTGCAGGGGCATTACGCCGCGTGCGGCATCGACAAAGTTTTCCACCTGGCGCGGGATATGAAAACCGATGTAGTCGCACTGCAGCAGGCTGCCGATGATCTGCCGGCGCCAGGGCAGCACGTTGAACACGTCCGCCGAGGGGAAGTAGGTGTGGTGGAAGAAGGCGATGCGCAGGTCCGGACGCAGTTCGCGCAGGTAGCCGGGCACCATCCACAGGTTGTAATCGTGCAGCCACACCGTGGCGCCTTCGGCGGCCTCCAGGGCGGTGCGTTCGGCAAAGGCGCGGTTGACCTTGAGGAATACCTGCCAGTCGTCCTCACGGAACTGCGCCCGCTCCCAGAAGGTGTGCAGGGTCGGCCAGAAGGCTTCCTTGGAGAAGCGTTTGTAGAAGATATCGACTTCTTCCTTGCTCAGCGCTACCCGCGCGGCTGTGAGCTTGGGATAGCGTTCGGCATCCACCGTGGTGTGGCTGTCGAAGGTTTCCCCGCTGTTTTCGTCATGCTCTGCCCAGGCCACCCAGGAGCCGGCGCGACCATCGCCGAAGAAGCTCAGCAGGGTCGGGATAATGCCGTTGGGTGAAGTCGGGCGGCGGCGTTGCAGCTTGCCATCGGCACCGCGGAATTCTTCATAGGGCAGGCGGTGATAGACCATCACCAGATCGGCCTTGCCCGGGTCGGCGACTTGTTTGCCTTCGGCGGCGATGCCCTGTTTGCCGAGAAAGCCAAAGTGCACAAAGGCTTCAAGAATGCCGCCGCACCCGGCGCGCTCGGCGTGGAATACCCGCGAGTACTGCCGTGTTGCCTGCAACAGGCCCGGCTCGGATGCGCCGACGCAGACGCCCTTGAACTGACCGCTCAGCATGGAAAGGTCGTTGAGTGTGTCGCCAGCGGTAAGAACCTGATCGTTGTCCAGTTCCAGCCAGTCGATCAGCGCCTGCAGGCTGCTGCCCTTGTTGACGCCCTTGGGCAGAAAATCCAGGTAGCGCTCGGCCGAGTAGAGCAGGTCGCAGCCCAGGCTTTCGGCTATTTCCAGTAGCGCCGGGTTGGCCGCTTGTTCCGGGCTGCAGAAGTAGGAACAGCGGCGCACCTGCGGTACGTCCTGGCGCTCTAGGGCAAAGCGCTCGATGGCGCTGGCAACCTGGCTGTCGCCGGGCCAGAGCGCGTCTACCGCGCTTTGCAGCGGCTGAATCGGCTGCAAGGTGTCGCCATGCACCAAGCTGGCGCCAACGTCGGAGATGATGAAATCCGGTTGCGGCAGGGTCGGGTCGGCCAGCAGTGGCAGCACCGACTCCAGGCTGCGGCCGGTGACATAGGCCAGGCGGATTTCCGGGTGGGCGGCGATGGTTTGATAGAGGCTTAAGCGATCCTTGGGATCGCCGCCGAGAAAGGTTCCATCGAGATCGGTGGCAAGTAACATGCGCTGTCTTCCTGTCCAGTTAAGTGGGTGCAGTGACGCGCCGACAAAGGCCGACGAGCTATGGACGATTGCGCCACGGGGCGTTCGTCTCTGGGTTTACCCAGGCGTCTGCGGCGCCGGGATGGGCGGGTCCTCATGTGAGTCAGTGGAGTCTGGGTCGTCTGTGGGCGGTGCATCGGGCATCAGTTCAAGCACCGTATGGCTGGTCCGCAGCATGGGCATAAAGTGCCCGGCGGGTTCGCTGACCAGGTCGCTGACATGGCGCAGGCGGTACAGCGTGTAAGCCGCGAGCAGGCCGAGCGTGGCGGCGAAATACAGCGGCAGCGCCTGAGCGCCCAGGTGCTGCATCAGCAGGCCAGCGAGCAGCGGGCCGCACACCGAGCCGATGCCATTGACCATCAACAGGCTGCTGGAACCGGCGAGGATTTCATCGCTGTGCAGTTGGTCAATCAGCTGCGCCACGGCAATCGGGTAGATGGCAAAGGCCAAACCGCCCCAGATAAATATCAGCCCGAGCAGCAGGCGACCGGCCGGTAGCAGGCTCATCAGCAGGGCGACCACTACGGCCAGCGCCACCACCCAGAACAGCACCAGACGGCGGTCGTGTTTATCCGAGTAGATGCCAATCGGCCATTGCAGCAAGGCGCCGCCGAGAATCGTGCTGCTCATCAGCAAACCCACGCCGGTGGCATCGAAGCCGTTCAGGCTGGCGTATACCGGCGCCATGCCCCAGAACGCGCCGAGGGCCAGGCCGGATAAGCCAGCGGCGGCCAGCGCCAGCGGGGCGATACCAGCGATCTGCCGCAGGTTGGTGTGCAGGGTATCCGGCACGCTGGGTTGGATCTGCCGGGTGAGGGTAATGGGCATCAAGGCCGCGCTGATCAGCATGGCGGCCAGCACGAACAGCACGAAGTCGCTCGGCGAGGCCAGATTGAGCAGCTGCTGCGCAGCGGCCAGTGCGCCGAGGTTGACCGCCATGTATACGGCAAACACCTGGCCACGTTTGTCGTTGGGCACCTGCGCGTTAAGCCAGCTCTCGATCACCATATACAGGCTGACCAGCGCCAGGCCGTAAAGCACGCGCAGGCCCAGCCAGGCCCAGGGGTCGACGATCAGCACATGCAGCAGGGCGGTGATGGCGGCGAGGGCGGCGCAAAAGGCAAACGCACGGATATGCCCAACGCGGCGGACCAGCGGAATCGCTAGCCAGGTGCCAAGGAGAAAACCGACAAAGTACCCGGACATAATCAGGCCGAGCATCGAGGTGGAGTAGCCTTCGGCGACGCCACGCAAGGTCAGTAGGGTGTTGAGCAGACCATTGCCGAGGAGGAGTAAAGCAACCCCACCGAGCAACGAGCTGATAGGGGCAATCAGGGACCACATGGCGACCTACCCTAGGGAACTATGCCGCTGAGTGCAAGCATGAAGGGTGCCAGTGCTTAGCCAGGTAACGAATTAAGCTGTTGTTTTTTAAAGGTTAATTTTATAGATAAACGGTCGGTGGATATTTCCGGCCGCTCTTTATGCGCGTGCCGTGGGCGCCGATAAACCCTGTTGCACCACCATGACTCTCGCTTTGGGGCAGCCCCTGTCGCGGCTAAAGCCCCTCCCACAGGATCAGCGACCACTTGTGGCAGGGGCTTTAGCCGCGATGCTTTTCGCAGTTCGCTCAGCCACAGACCCGGGCAATCGCGCTGGCCAACTGATCCAGACGCTCGGCGTCCAGCCCGGCCATATTCGCCCGGCCTGAGCCGACCATGTAGACGCTGAATTCATCGCGCAGGCGTTGCACCTGGGTTGGGCTCAGGCCGGTGTAGGAGAACATGCCGCGCTGTAGCGCGATATGCGCAAAGCGCTCATTCAGGCCATAAGGCTGCAAGGCTTCAACTAGGCCGGCGCGCAGGCTGGCGACACGCTGGCGCATGGCTTCCAGCTCGCTGACCCAGAGGTTGTTCAGCTCGGTGTCAGCCAGGACAGTGGCGACCACTGCTGCGCCGTGAGCCGGCGGGGTGGACCACAGATTGCGCGCGATAAAAGCCAGCTGACTGCGCACATCCTGCAGCTTGGTTGCAGTCTCGGCGCAGACGATCAGCGCGCCAGTGCGTTCGCGGTACAGACCGAAATTCTTCGAGCAGGAACTGGTGATCAACAGCTCGGGCAGCTCGGCGGCAAACAGGCGCACAGCAAAGGCGTCCTGCTCCAGGCCGTCGCCAAAGCCCTGGTAGGCGAAGTCGATCAGTGGCAGCAGCTCGCGGGCTTTTACCACCTCCAGCACGCGCTTCCAGTCACGCGGAGTGAGGTCGAAGCCGGTGGGGTTGTGGCAGCAGGCGTGCAACAGCACCACATCGCCTTTGGGCACGTGGGCGAGGGCGGCGATCATCGCCTCGACATTCAGCTGGTTGTCCGCGCCGACATAGGGGTAATGCCCAACGCGCAGGCCTGCGGCAGCAAAGATGCTCTCGTGGATCGGCCAGGTCGGGTCACTCAGCCAGATACCACGGCCCGGCAGGCAGTGGGCGATAAAGTCCGCGCACAGGCGCAGCGCCCCGGTGCCGCCAGGGGTCTGGGTGGTGCCAGCGCGTTCGGCTAGCAGCGGGCTTTCGGCGCCCAGTACCAGCTGACTGAGCAGGCTGCCAAACAGTGGGTCGCCATGACCGCCGATATAGCTTTTGCTGGTTTCGCTTTCCACCAGCCGCTGTTCGGCGAGCTTTACCGCGCGGGGAATCGGCGTCAGGCCCTGGGCGTCCTTGTACACGCCCACGCCGAGGTCGAGCTTGGCCGGGTTACGGTCAGCGCGGTAGGCGTCCATCAGGCCGAGAATCGGATCGCCCGGCACTCGCACAATGCTGTGGAAATGGCTCACTTGCGGCCCTCGGCACCTGCAGCCAACACATCGGTGCGTGCGGCCATGATGAAGTCGTTACGGTGCAGGCCGCGCATCTCGTGGCTCCACCAGGTCACGGTGACCTTGCCCCATTCGGTGAGCAGCGCCGGGTGGTGGCCGACTTCCTCGGCGATGGCGCCGACCGCGTTGGTAAAGGCCAGGGCGTGGCGGAAGTTCTTGAACAGGTAAACCCGTTCCAGCTCCATATGGTCGCCGCGTACTTCGATATTCCAGTCCGGGATCTCGCGGATCAGTTCGGCTAGCTCCTCATCGCTGACTTTCGGCGCATCGGCGCGGCAGGCTTCGCATTGGGCTTGGGCAAGGGTAGTCATGTCAGGTCCTTTCGCGTGTGTCGTCAGAGCATAGATGGTTAGGTTGATCGCTAATTCGTTCCCTCTCCCGCGTGCGGGAGAGGGTTAGGGAGAGGGTGCTGTCAGGTTCGACCCTCTCCCCCAGCCCCTCTCCCATAAATGGGAGAGGGGAGCCAAAGCCTAGGCGGCTTTCGGCGGAAACTTCGGCGCATGCAGGCCCAGGCGCATGGCCTGCTGGACCATGGCCATGATGTCTTCATGGGCCAGTTCGAACAGGCGCTTAAGCTCCGGTAGAACAAAGTACAGCGGCTGCAGGATGTCGATGCGATACGGCGTGCGCATCGCCTCGATGGGGTCGAAAGCCAGACGCTGCGGCGCATCGGACAGGCAGTAGAGGGTTTCTTTCGGCGAGGAGAGGATGCCGCCGCCGTAGATGCGTTGGCCCTGGCTGGTGTCGACCAGGCCGAACTCGATGGTCAGCCAGTACAGCCGCGCCAGGTACACGCGCTCTTCCTTGCTGGCGGCCAGGCCGAGTTTGCCGTAGGTGTGGGTAAATTCGGCGAACCAGGGGTTGGTCAGCAATGGGCAGTGGCCAAAGATCTCGTGAAAGATGTCCGGCTCCTGCAGGTAGTCCAGCTCCTCAGGCGTGCGGATAAAAGTCGCGACCGGGAATTGCTTGCTGGCCAGCAGCTCGAAGAAGGTCTGAAAGGGAATCAGCGCCGGCACCCGCGCCACGCGCCAGCCAGTGGTGGCTTGCAGCACCTGGTTGATCTCGCCGAGCTGCGGAATACGCTCATGGGGCAGGCCGAGCTGCTCAATCCCGTCCAGGTATTCCTGGCAGGCACGCCCTTCAATCACCTTGAGTTGGCGGGTGATCAGGGTATTCCACACCTGATGCTCGGCCTCCGGGTAATGGATAAAGCCGCTGTCATCCGGTTCGCGCGCCACGTATTGGGTCATGCTGCTGCCTCCTGCTGGGGCTTTGTTGTTGTGTTTGAACCAGAAATACTCCAGTGAGTGCGCTTGCGCAGCCCTAGGCAGGGCTTGAGGTTGGCGAGAGATACGGATAATTCGTAAAGAATTGGTTACGTGAGCGGCAGTACGGCGAACTATCGTCTTGCTGCTGCGCTGATCTGTCACATATTCTTGACGAATAATCCGCTGCCTTCATCGATTGTTCACCGTTGGCGGCCATAACAAGACCCACAAGAGCCCTGCCATGCGTATCAAAGTCCACTGCCAGAACCGAATTGGCATCCTGCGCGACATCCTCAACCTGCTGGTCGAATACGGCATCAACGTCGCCCGTGGTGAGGTCGGTGGCGAGCAGGGCAATGCCATCTACCTGCACTGCCCGAACCTGATCAACCTGCAGTTCCAGTCACTACGCCCCAAGTTCGAAGCGATTTCCGGGGTGTTCGGTGTCAAGCGCGTGGGGCTGATGCCCAGCGAACGCCGGCATCTGGAGCTGAATGCGCTGCTCGGTGCGCTGGATTTTCCGGTGCTGTCGATTGATATGGGCGGCTCCATTGTCGCCGCCAACCGCAGCGCGGCGCAGCTGCTCGGTGTGCGGGTGGACGAGGTGCCGGGCATTCCGTTGTCGCGCTACGCCGAGGATTTCGACCTGCCGGAATTGGTACGCGCCAACAAGTCGCGGATCAATGGCCTGCGGGTCAAGGTCAAGGGCGATGTGTTTCTCGCCGATATCGCGCCGCTGCAAACCGAGCATGAAGAGAGTGATGCCATGGCCGGCGCGGTGTTGACCCTGCACCGGGCGGATCGCGTAGGCGAGCGCATCTACAACGTGCGCAAGCAGGAGCTGCGTGGCTTCGATTCGATCTTCCAGAGCTCCAAGGTGATGGCCGCCGTGGTACGCGAAGCGCGGCGTATGGCCCCGTTGGATGCGCCGCTGCTGATCGAGGGAGAAACCGGCACCGGCAAGGAGCTGTTGGCCCGCGCCTGCCACCTGGCCAGCCCGCGCGGGCAGTCGCCCTTTATGGCGCTGAACTGCGCCGGCTTGCCGGAATCCATGGCCGAAACCGAGCTGTTCGGTTACGGCCCCGGGGCCTTCGAAGGCGCACGCCCGGAAGGCAAACTCGGCCTGCTCGAACTGACCGCTGGCGGCACGCTGTTTCTTGATGGCGTCGGCGAGATGAGCCCGCGCCTGCAGGCCAAGCTGCTGCGCTTTTTGCAGGATGGCTGCTTCCGCCGGGTCGGCAGCGACGAGGAGGTGTATCTGGATGTACGGGTGATCTGCGCCACCCAGGTCGATCTGTCCGAGCTGTGCGCCAAGGGCGAGTTTCGCCAGGACCTTTATCACCGCCTCAACGTGCTCAGCCTGCATATCCCGCCGCTGCGCGAATGCCTGGATGGCCTGCCGCCGCTGGTGGAGCACTTTCTCGACCAGGCCAGCCGGCAGATCGGCTGCCCGCTGCCCAAGCTGGCCCCGCAGGTGTTGGACAAGCTCAGCCATTACCACTGGCCGGGTAACGTGCGTCAGCTGGAAAACGTACTGTTTCAGGCCGTTTCACTGTGCGACGGCGGCGTGGTCAAAGGTGAACATATCCGCCTGCCGGACTACGGCGCGCCGCAGCCGTTGGGTGAGTTCTCGGTGGAAGGCGGCCTGGACGATATCCTCGGCCGCTTTGAAAAAGCCGTGCTGGAGCGCCTATTCCACGACCACCCCAGCAGCCGTCAGTTAGGTAAGCGTCTTGGCGTGTCGCACACCACGATTGCCAACAAGCTGCGTCAGCATGGGTTGGGGAAGGAGTAGCGCAGCCAGACGCTGCGCTTGACGATAGCAAGCCCCTCCAGCGCTGCCGGCGGGGCTTGCTATGTTGTCGTTCTAGCGAGGAGTCGTCGGCCGCGCTCTTGGTCCAGGTAGAATGCCACTTACCGGATTGCTCGAGAGCAGACGGTTACTGGCGATACCGGCGATTTCATGGCCGCGATCACTCAGGGTATTCACAACCTGGTTGACCAGTGCGGTGATCAGAATACCGGCCAGCCCGCCGCCACTGTTCTGCTGCTGCTCTGCGGTGCTGGCTCGGGCGACGCCCTTCCACAGTTCTTTGCCGCTGCGCAGATCGACCAGCGTTGCTGTGGCCGCGACCGCAACCTCGCTGCTGATGATCATATAGCTGCTGCCGTATTCGGTGACGTCGATATACAGCACGGTATCCGCAGCAAAAATCTCGTGAAGTTTCTGTGGCGAGACTTCGCGGATTTCGTCGGCATTCATCAGGCCGTTCTGTTTGAAGGTTTCATCGACCACTGCAACAGGCAACACATAGTAGCCAGCCTCACTCAGCGGCAGGGTTATATGCGAGTAAACGCTGTAAGACGCTTTGACATCAGGCGACTTATTGACTGGTGGCAGAACCAGGATAGAAGCCGGGCTGCTCTCTTTAAAGGCGCTGTAATCGTATGGCTGTTTGGTGACACAACCAGCCAATAGCGCGGCAAAAGCCAGCGCGGCGAGCGCTTTAAGTGGGGTTAGAAAGGGCATGCTGATCACTTGGCAAATTTGCGCATAAGGAAGTCCATGTACTGAGCGGACTCGGGGAACAGGGTTTTCTCGGTCTCGAATTGCTGACGCACCTGATCGGCTTTGCCGATTTCCGCATACAGCATGCCGAGATGAGCGTGAAAGCCAGGCGGCAGCGCACGGTCCGCAGCGCGGGCCTTCTGTAGGCTTTCTTCAAGGGCGGCAATCTGCTCTTCAGCGCTGCTGGTGCTCTCGAAACGCTGGTAAACCTGTTGCTGATAGCCATCCCAGTAATAGAGCGGCTGCGGCTGAGTCACGCAGCCACCCAGAGTGGCTGCAGCCATCAAGGCGGCTAGAAAAAGAGCAGGGCGAGTGAGGTTCATGGGCGATTTCTCCGGGCTCACTTGGCTGGGCGCCAAGCGCCGCTGTCGACACCATTGACCAGGTTATTCACGGCCTCACGAATCGCCAGATCCAGTACTTTGCCGTTAAGTGTCGAGTCATAGCTGGCAGTGCCGCCGAAACCGACGATCTCCCGGTTGGACAGGCTGTACTCGCCCGCGCCCTGGGCGGAATAGACCACTTCGGAAGTCAGCACATCGACGATATTCAGGTTGACCTTGGCGTAGGCAATCTGCTGTTTGCCGCGCCCAAGAATGCCAAACAGCTGGTGGTCGCCTACTTCCTTGCGACCAAATTCGGTTACATCGCCGGTGACGACAAAGTTTGCCCCCCGCACTTGCTGAGCCTGTTTGGAAAAGCCCGATTCCTGTTGCAGCTCGGCCAGGTTGTCACGGTCGAGCACGTTGAAGCGGTTGGACTGCTGCAAATGGGTGATCAGAATGGTTTTGGCCTGCCCGCCGAGGCGGTCGACATTGTCACTGAAGATGCCGCGCATATAACTGGAGCGATTATCAAACTTGCCTACGGCAATCGGGCTGCGTGGGCCGCTGTAGTGGCTGCTGGCAGTGGTGACTTTTGCAACTTCCAGGGTGCGCGACTGCTCAGTGGCGCAGCCGCTAAGCAGTGCAAGCAAGCCTGCGAGGCTGGCAGTGATGATTTTGTTCATACGAATCTCATTGGATTAATAGACAGGGGAAAGCAAGACCGGGTCGGAGCCGTCAGGGTTTTCGCAAGGTGCTAACGCTGGGGGCGCGTGCTGCCGCATGTGCTGAGCGCGAATGACGGCATAAGTCTATCCATGACGGTAAGTCCAGAAGGTGGGGAGGGTGCGTCCTGCGGCGGCGATTCTAATCGGCATCAGAGCGCTTTGCCAGAAATGCTGGCTATTTGATGTTAAGCATGTCGTGACGGTGTGATCGCTTCGATATTCAGCCGGTATATCCGCACCTGGAGCACCAGATTGCAGAGGCAGGAGCACGCGTACGGAGTCTTGCGGGTGTTAATGGCAAGCCTACGGGCTGCCTAGGTTTTTGGCGCACCACGCCAGGCTGCGACGACACGCTCGCGCAATGCCTGTCGATTCTGCAGTTGGTTGATCGCCTGTTCAGCCAGGTTGATCCAGTAGTGGTCCACATCGGCTTGGTACACCGAGGTGTGTGCGGCCAGGTCGGCCCAGGCTGCGGGCAGGTGTTTGCCGTTAAAGCCGCCGGGTTTGTCCTGGGCCAGGTAACGCACGCGAGTGATGCCTGCCAGCAGGATACGGCCGTAACACATCAGGCAAGGTTGCAGGCTGACGTACAGGGTGAGGGCACTACGGTCCTGCTCGGAGTACTCAGTTTCCAGTTGGTCGAGGAGCAGCATTTCGGCGTGAGCGGCGCTGTTGTAGTGTCCATCGATAAATACCTGATTGCGCGCGCTGCACAGCAGCTCCTGGTTCTGGTTAACCAGCACGGCCCCTACGCCATAACAGCCTTGCTCCACCGCCAGCAGCGCCTGTTCACAGCAAAGCCTGGCCCAGGTGTCGGCTGGTTTTTGGCTGGGAGGGGCGTGTTGCAGCAGATCAGCGTGTGCGCTTTTCATCGGGTTTCCGTGAGCTAAATGCTCAGGGCAGTTTAGTCGTGGACATGCTGTTTGTAGGAGGGGCTTTAGTCGCGAGCGCTGTTTGCCTTTGTGAACCCTCTACTCGGTCAGCCCACGGCCGAAACTTTAGCGCTAGAGTGTGCTCAATCAGCCACCTGACCCGATGGACCCGCAGCAAGGATTGCCATGCCGAATATAAACCGCAGTGATGCCCAGCAACGTGCCGATGACATTGGCGTTTTCAACCGTGAATTGGCGCGCCTTGAGGCAGAGCAGGTGTTGAATCTGAGTGACAGCCAGCGCGCCAGCCTGCACGGCTACCAGCAGCAATTGCTCAACAGTTACCTGGCGGCTTTCGATATCGATCACGACATCCAAGCCCGGCAGTTGTCGCTGGGCATGCGCATTGCCTCGTTTCTCGGTGCGTTGGCATTGGCGGCCAGTGTGTTTTTTCTGTTTTATCAGTTCTGGGGGCTGTTCGGCACTCAGAGTCAGGTGGCGATTCTGCTGACGGCGAGCATCGCGTCATTCGGCCTGACGCTATGGGTGCAGCGCCTCGATAGTTCGGGTTATTTCAGCAAGTTGGCGGCGCTGGTGGCCTTTACCTGCTTTGTGCTGAACATCGTCATGCTCGGGCAGATCTTCAATATCACTCCCTCAAACAATGCTTTGCTGCCCTGGGCGCTCTATGCGCTGCTGCTGGCTTATGCCTGCGGTGCGCGCCTGCTGCTGGCGGCCGGGCTTAGCTGTCTGCTGGCTTTTGTCGCGGCGCGGATTGGCAGTTGGGATGGTATTTACTGGCTGGGGTTTGCTCAGCGGCCGGAGAATTTCATCCTGCCGGCGTTGCTGATCTTCGTGCTGCCGCTGCTGATTGATCAGCGCCGTTTTGATGGCTTTGCCGTGATCTACCGGTTTTTTGGTCTACTTGGCGTGTTAATACCGGTACTGGTGCTGGCGCATTGGGGCGCAGGCAGTTACTTCGATTACCCGCCCGAGTACATCGAGAATGCCTACCATATCGGCGGTTTTATCCTCGCGGCCCTGGTGATCTGGCTGGGTGTGCGCCGCGAATGGGCGGATGTGGTGAACACCGGGCTGAGTTTTTTTGTGATCTTCCTCTACACCAAGTTGTTCGACTGGTGGTGGGAGAGCATGCCCAAATACCTGTTCTTCCTGGTGTTGGGCTTGAGTGCGGTGCTGATTCTGCTGGTGCTGCGCCGTTTGCGTAGCCGCCATGGCTTGTTGGGAGGTGGGCAATGAACGGCATTCGCCCGCGTTACCTGATCACCGGTCTGGCGCTGATTGGCTTGGTCAATGCCATCGTCCTGGCGGGTGTGGCCTGGAATCGTCAGCAGCCTGAGGAAAGCCGCCTGCAATTGTCTGAACGCGAGCTGGCCGCTACCTACGCCTATTGGCGCAAGGACAACAGCAGCCTGGCGCTGCGCCTGGATTACCGTTGGCCGAGTCAGGCGGATGACGACCATTACTACCTCTCGATCAGTGCCGAGAAGATGGCCGAGCTGGGCTTCCATGTACCCACAGAATTGAACGAGCAGACAGTGCGGCGCTACCGTCGTCAGCTGGACCGTGATGCGCTGCTGGTGTTGGAACTCGATGGCCCGGCTTATCAGCGTGAAGTCGCGCTGCTGATTGCCGCCCATGCCGAGGCGCTGCGTTTGCAGAAGTCGGTGCCGGACAGCAAAGAGCTGCGTGAGGCGGCTCAGCATGCCGCGAATGCCCTGGATTACGAGCAACGACGCGCCAGCCGCCTGCTGGTGGTCGATGTTGGGCTGGATCAGCAGGCGTTGCGCGCGCGTTATCCGGACCGTGCGCGCTACGCCATTGTGCGCAGCATCATCGAAGTGCAGGCCAGTAGCGTTGCAAGCAAATGGACGGGTGAGGGTGATGATCCGCGCCCGGACAACCAACGCTGGACCTGGCAACTCGGTGGCTCGGCCGATACTCCAGGAATACAGAGCCTCAACCTGCCACAGCGCTGGCATGCAACGTTCGACAGCCTGCCACAGCAGGGCGAGCAGCCCGGTGCTGACTACCCGAGTTATCAAAAGCTGTTTAGCGCAGAAGTTGCCTTTGGCCGGCGGCTGGAGCCCTGGTTTGTTGATTTGAGCGCCAGGCAGGTGAGCGCGCCGTAGCCTACGACCAAGGTGCAATAGCCCAGCGCAGCGTGCTGGGCGAAAGTGGCGGCGTTCCAATCCTGCGTGGTTTGGATGCAAGCGTTTCTCCATTCCTCTCCCTGGAATGATTTGGGTAGGCGGTCAGATGACCGCCTTATTTTTGTTCGCGATTTCCCTCTGCAACCATGGTCGTAGAGCGTTAAGACCATGGTCGAATGGCTCAAAGGTGGGGTCCTGGCTACAAAATGGCCCATAGAACAACAACTACCCACCGAGGTGTTTCTGATGAGTGCTGCGTCCTTGTATCCCGTGCGCCCTGAGGTGGCGGCCCAGTCGCTGACTGATGAGGCCACCTATAAAGCCATGTACCAGCAGTCGGTGATCAACCCTGACGGTTTCTGGCGTGAGCAGGCTCAGCGCCTGGATTGGATCAAGCCGTTCACCAAGGTCAAGCAGACGTCCTTCGACGATCACCATGTCGATATCAAATGGTTTGCCGACGGCACCCTCAACGTTTCCTACAACTGCCTGGACCGTCACCTGGCAGAGCGTGGCGATCAGGTGGCGATTATCTGGGAAGGCGATGACCCCTCCGAGCACGAGGAAATCACCTACCGCCAGCTGCACGAGCAAGTCTGCAAGTTCGCTAACGCCTTGCGTGGCCAGGACGTGCACCGCGGCGACGTGGTGACCATCTATATGCCGATGATTCCGCAGGCGGTGGTGGCGATGCTGGCCTGTACCCGTATCGGCGCGATCCATTCTGTGGTGTTCGGCGGCTTCTCTCCTGAGGCGCTGGCTGGGCGCATTATCGATTGCCAGTCCAAGGTGGTGATCACCGCCGATGAAGGCCTGCGCGGCGGCAAGAAAACCCCGTTGAAGGCTAACGTCGACGACGCGCTGACCAACCCGGAAACCGCGAGCATCCAGAAGGTTATCGTGTGCAAGCGCACCGGTAGCCCGATCAAGTGGAACCAGCACCGCGACATCTGGTACGAAGACCTGATGGCCGTTGCTTCCAGCCATTGCGCGCCGAAGGAAATGGGCGCCGAGGAAGCGCTGTTTATCCTCTACACCTCCGGCTCCACCGGTAAGCCGAAAGGCGTGCAGCACACCACTGGCGGCTACCTGGTGTATGCCGCGCTGACCCATGAGCGGGTGTTCGACTACAAACCGGGCGACATCTACTGGTGCACCGCCGACGTCGGCTGGGTTACCGGCCACAGCTATATCGTCTACGGCCCGCTGGCCAATGGCGCGACCACGCTGCTGTTCGAGGGTATCCCGAACTATCCGGATATCACCCGGGTGTCGAAGATCATCGACAAGCACAAGGTCAATATCCTCTACACCGCGCCGACTGCAATTCGCGCCATGATGGCCCAGGGCGATGCGGCGGTAGCCGGTGCCGATGGCTCCAGCCTGCGCCTGCTCGGCTCGGTCGGCGAGCCGATCAACCCGGAAGCCTGGAACTGGTATTACAAGACCGTCGGCAAAGAGCGTTGCCCGATTGTCGATACCTGGTGGCAGACCGAAACCGGCGGCATTCTGATCAGCCCGCTGCCAGGCGCCACCGCACTTAAGCCAGGCTCGGCGACCCGTCCGTTCTTTGGCGTGCAGCCGGCGCTCGTAGACAACCTGGGCAACCTGATCGAGGGCGCTGCCGAAGGCAACCTGGTGATCATCGATTCCTGGCCGGGTCAGGCGCGGACTCTGTACGGCGATCACGACCGCTTTGTCGATACCTACTTCAAGACCTTCAAGGGCATGTATTTCACCGGTGACGGCGCGCGCCGTGACGAGGACGGTTACTACTGGATTACCGGCCGCGTTGATGACGTGTTGAACGTGTCCGGCCATCGCATGGGTACCGCCGAGATCGAAAGCGCCATGGTCGCTCACCCGAAAGTCGCCGAGGCCGCCGTGGTTGGCGTGCCGCACGACATCAAAGGGCAGGGCATCTATGTCTACGTCACCTTGAATGGTGGCGAGCAGCCGTCCGAACAATTGCGCCAGGAGTTGAAAAACTGGGTGCGCAAGGAAATCGGCCCGATTGCCTCACCGGACGTGATTCAGTGGGCCCCAGGCCTGCCGAAAACCCGCTCGGGCAAGATCATGCGCCGTATCCTGCGCAAGATCGCCACCGCCGAATACGATGCACTCGGCGATATCTCCACGCTGGCCGATCCTGGCGTGGTGCAGCACCTTATCGATACTCACCGCGAGATGCAGGCTGCCTGACTTCGGTTGGACCGCCTGTAAGCAACGCCCTGTTTCGGCCACAAGCCGGGCAGGGCGTTGTGCTTTATGTGGTGTTATCGATTTTCATCTGGGTATTTGCTTGTCACCTGGGCGTAACAACGCGCACTTTTATGGGGTGTGCGGGAACGTTTTGCGCCAGGATGGCGCATTGCTCAGAGCGGCTGTGAAAATAAAAAACACCACCAGGCCGCGAAGATAAAGGCCTGGTTAGAAATGGGCGCGTTAATTGCTTTAACCAATGGTTAACTGTCTTTTCTGTCTCTGCATAAATCCCAGGGGCTGTCAATATCCTCGCTATACCCGTCCGGGCCTTTTGTAATTACTTGTCGCATTGAAGAAATATCGACTTTCGAGCTGTCGCTAGAATGCCGCTCACCCGGCTGGGGCCGTCTGGCTTCTGCGCAGCGCGCAGCTTGACGGCGACTCACTACAATTCATGCAAGGCTGGATGCATACCCGAACAATCTCTGCCAACCGATGCCATTCCCATTCGAAGGAGTCACAAAATGAAGAAGATTGCACTTCTCGGCGCACTGGCGCTGTCCATGCTGTCGCCGCTGGCCATGGCTGAAGAGGCCAAGCCTCTGCGTATCGGTATCGAAGCAGCGTACCCACCGTTCGCCTTCAAAACTGCTGAAGGTGCCATCAGCGGTTTCGACTACGACATCGGCGTCGCCCTGTGCGAAGAGATGAAAGTGGAATGCAAATGGATCGAGCAGGAGTTCGACGGCCTGATCCCAGCCCTGAAAGTGCGTAAGTTCGACGCTGTACTGTCGTCGATGAGCATCACCGAAGATCGCTTGAAGTCGGTTGATTTCACCAGCAAGTACTACCAGACCCCGGGCAAGCTGGCGATGAAAGCGGGTACCGTTCTCAATGACCCGCTGGTTGATCTGAAAGGCAAAAAAGTCGGCGTACAGCGCGCATCCACCTACGACCGTTACGCCACCGATATCTTTGCCCCTGCCGGTATCGAGATCGTGCGTTACAGCTCGCAGAACGAAGCCTTTCTCGATCTGACTTCCGGTCGTCTGGACGCCACCTTTGCTGACGTCGTCAATATCGACGATGGCTTTATCAAGACCGACGCCGGTAAAGGCTTCGCCCTGGTAGGCCCAGACTACGCCGACGAGAAATATATCGGCATGGGCGCCGGCATCGCCGTGCGCAAGGGTGACAAGGCCCTGGCTGACAAGATCAGCGCTGCCATCATGGCCATCCGTGCCAACGGCAAGTACAAGGAAGTGCAGGACAAGTACTTCGACTTCAACGTCTACGGCGACTGATTTTTCTTACCGCGTCGTCTTCACTTAAAGTGGCGCAGACCCGCAGCCCGTAGGCCTGCGCTACTTTTTCGTTGTACTCCCAGGCGCCGCCCGGCGTTTGCATGAGGTAAGCAGAGCATGCTCAACGGCTACGGCTCGACCATTCTGGAGGGTGCCTGGCTCACCCTGATTCTGGCGCTGACGTCGATGGCCGTGGCCATCGTGTTGGGTTTGCTGGGGGCGGCGTTTCGCCTGTCGCCGATCAAGTGGCTAGCGCTGCTGGGTGAAACCTATGCCACGGTGATCCGCGGGATTCCCGACCTGGTGCTGATCCTGCTGATCTTCTACGGCGGTCAGGACATGGTTAACCGTCTGGCGCCGATGTTTGGCTACGACGACTACATCGATATCAACCCCTTTATTGCCGGCGTGTTCACCATGGGCTTTATCTTTGGTGCTTACCTGTCGGAGACCTTCCGTGGCGCCTTTATGGCCATCCCCAAGGGGCAGGCTGAAGCGGGCGCGGCGTATGGCATGAGTRGCATGCGGGTGTTCTTCCGCATCCTCGTGCYGCAAATGATTCGTTTCGCCATTCCTGGGTTCACCAACAACTGGTTGGTGCTGACCAAGGCCACCGCGCTGATTTCCGTGGTCGGTCTGCAGGACATGATGTTCAAGGCGAAAAGCGCTGCTGATGCCACTCGCGAGCCGTTCACCTTCTACCTGGCCGTGGCGGCCCTGTATCTGGTGCTGACCAGCGTGTCGCTGCTGGCTTTGCGTTACCTGGAAAAACGTTACTCGGTCGGCACCAAAGCCGCTGATCTGTAAGCGGGGAGCGCAGCGATGATTTTTGACTACAACGTAATTCTGCAGAACCTGCCGCTGTACTTCGGCGGTGTACTGGTCACCCTGAAAATTCTGCTGATCTCCCTGGCGTGCGGTCTGGCCCTGGCCATTCCCCTGGGCTTGATGCGCGTCTCCAAGTCGCCTTTGGTTAACTTTCCGGCCTGGCTGTACACCTACGTGATTCGCGGCACGCCGATGCTGGTGCAGCTGTTTCTGATCTACTACGGTCTGGCCCAGTTCGAAGCGGTGCGTGAGAGTTTCCTCTGGCCGTACTTCTCCAGCGCCACCTTCTGCGCCTGCCTGGCGTTTGCCATCAATACCAGCGCCTACAGTGCGGAGATTCTCGCCGGCAGCCTGAAAGCCACGCCGCATGGCGAGATCGAAGCCGCCAAGGCCATGGGCATGTCGCGCTTCAAACTGTACCGCCGCATTCTGCTGCCGTCGGCACTGCGCCGCGCGCTGCCGCAGTACAGCAACGAAGTGATCATGATGCTGCACACCACCTCGCTGGCCTCGATCGTCACCCTGATCGACATCACCGGCGCGGCGCGCACCGTCAGCTCGCAGTATTACCTGCCGTTCGAGGCGTTTATCACGGCCGGCCTGTTCTACCTGTGCCTGACCTTTATCCTCGTACGCCTGTTCAAGCTGGCCGAACGCCGCTGGCTGGCCTACCTAGCCCCGCGCAAGGCCTGAGGAACAGAGCATGCAGCGTATCGATCATCCACTGCCCTGGGGCTGCCCCGGAACCGAGCGTCGCTTGAGCGTGTTCCGTTTCGGTCATGGCCCGTGCAAGGCCTATATCCAGGCCTCGCTGCATGCCGATGAGTTGCCGGGGATGCGTGTGGCGGTGGAACTCAAGCGCCGCTTGCGTCAGCTGGAAGCCCAGGGGCGCCTGACTGGGGTGATCGAGCTGGTGCCGGTAGCCAACCCGGTTGGCTTGGGGCAGATGTTTCAGGCGACCCATCAGGGCCGTTTCGAGCTGGGCAGCGGGAAGAACTTCAATCGCGATTTCTTTGACCTGGCCGTTGCCATTGCGCCTGCGCTGGAAGGCTGCCTGGGCAGTGACGGCCCGAGCAATGTGCGGCTGATTCGCGCCGCCATGCAGGCTGCACTGGAAGCCTTGCCGCCAGCCGGCTCGGAGTTGCAAGGCATGCAACGCCTGCTGCTCAAACATGCCTGCGATGCCGACGTGGTGCTCGATCTGCACTGTGATTTCGATGCTGCAGTGCATCTGTACCTGCTGCCGCAGCAGTGGCCGCAATTGCGCTCCCTGGCTGCTCGCCTGCAGGCCGGTGCGGCGCTGACCGTCGAGGATTCCGGCGGCAGCTCTTTCGATGAAGCCTGTGCCTTGCCCTGGGTGCATCTGGCCCGGCAATTTCCGCAGGCCGCTGTGCCGTTGGCTTGTCTGGCCGTAACAGTCGAGCTGGGCGGCATGGCCGATACCGGCAAAGCCGAAGCCGAAGCTAGCGCCGAAAGCATTCTGGCGTTCCTCGCCGAGCAGGGCCTGATTGCCGGTGACTGGCCGCCAGCGCCCGCTGAAAGCTGTGACGCCACGCCGTTTAACGGCGCGCAATACGCCTATGCCCCGCATGCAGGGGTGGTGAGTTTTCTGCAACCGGTGGGTGCGCGGGTCTTGGCCGGCGATCCATTGTTTGAAGTGATCGATCCGCTGGATGATCGCCACACAACTGTCTGTGCCGCTACAGATGGTGTGCTCTATGCGCGCGAGCGGTTGCGTTTTGCTCAGCCCGGTTTGTGGCTGGCCAAAGTGGCCGGTCGTACCCCTATTCGCCAGGGTCGCTTGCTCAGCGACTGATTCAAGAGAGTGGAAACCATGTACAAACTTGAAGTTCAGGATCTGCACAAGCGCTACGGCAGCCACGAAGTATTGAAAGGCGTGTCACTGGCGGCCAAGGCCGGCGACGTGATCAGCATCATCGGCTCCAGCGGCTCGGGCAAGAGTACCTTCCTGCGTTGCATCAACCTGCTGGAGCAGCCCCACGGTGGCAAGATTCTGCTCAACAACGAAGAGCTGAAACTGGTGGCCAACAAGGACGGTGGCCTGAAAGCCGCTGATCCCAAGCAGCTGCAGCGCATGCGTTCGCGCCTGTCCATGGTGTTTCAGCACTTCAACCTGTGGTCGCATATGAGCGCCCTGGAAAACGTTATGGAAGCCCCGGTGCACGTGCTCGGCATGAGCAAGAAAGAAGCGCTGGAAAAGGCCGAGCATTACCTGAACAAAGTCGGCGTGGCCCATCGTAAAGATGCCTACCCCGCGCACATGTCCGGCGGCGAGCAGCAGCGTGTGGCGATTGCCCGCGCCCTGGCCATGGAGCCTGAGGTGATGCTGTTTGACGAACCGACCTCGGCGCTGGACCCAGAGCTGGTCGGCGAAGTGCTGAAAGTCATGCAGGACCTGGCCCAGGAAGGCCGCACCATGGTCGTGGTCACCCACGAAATGGGCTTTGCCCGTGAAGTCTCCAACCAGCTGGTGTTCCTCCACAAAGGCGTGGTGGAAGAGCGCGGCTGCCCGAAAGAAGTGTTGGCCAACCCGCAATCCGAACGTTTGCAGCAGTTCCTCTCTGGCAGTCTCAAGTAACCAGCGGCAACATCTGCACGCACCCGCGCTATGCCCATAATCGCCAACAGAGCCTAAACTGCCCCCCATGAATGCCCACCGAATTGGCTTCCTGCTTTGGCCCACCACCAAGCCCCTGACCCTGGCCTTGGCGGAAGAAGCGCTGCGCGTTGCCCAGCGCGTTCACCCCGAGGTGGTCTACGAGCTGGTGTTCTTGCAGGCCGAAGCGCCGCTTGAAGGCGCATGGCGGCTGCCGGGGGAATCCTGGGTGGGCAAGCTGGAAGGCTGCCAGAAGCTCTTTCTACTCGCCGACGAGCCGCCAGGGCCGATGCCTGCGGCGCTCTCCGGTGCACTCAAGCAGCTGGTGCGCGGCGGCTGCGTGATCGGCGCGATTGCCGCTGGGGTCTATCCGCTGGCGCAACTCGGTTTGCTCGATGGTTACCGCGCTTCGGTGCACTGGCGCTGGCAGGATGATTTCACTGAGCGCTTCCCCAAGGTGATCGCCACCAGCCACCTGTTTGACTGGGACCGTGATCGCCTGACCGCCTGTGGCGGCCTGGCCGTGCTCGATCTGCTGCTGGCCTTGCTCGCCCGTGATCATGGCGCCGAGCTGGCCGGTGCTGTGTCGGAAGAGTTGGTGGTCGAGCGCATCCGCGAAGGTGGCGAACGCCAGCGTATTCCGCTGCAGAACCGCCTGGGGTCCAGCCACCCCAAGCTGACTCAGGCCGTGCTGCTGATGGAAGCCAATATCGAAGAGCCGCTGACCACCGACGAAATTGCCCAGCACGTCTGCGTATCGCGGCGTCAGTTGGAACGCATCTTCAAGCAGTACCTCAACCGCGTTCCCAGCCAGTACTACCTGGAACTGCGCCTGAATAAAGCTCGCCAGTTGCTGATGCAAACCAGCAAATCGATCATCCAGATCGGCCTGTCCTGCGGCTTCTCCTCCGGCCCGCATTTCTCCAGCGCCTACCGCAACTTTTTCGGTGCCACGCCACGCGAAGACCGTAACCAGCGCCGCAGCAACAGCCCGTTTGAGCTGACCTCGACGCCCATCGAACGTGGTTGAGGCTAACCTTGAACACATAAAAAACCGCAGCTTGCTGCGGTTTTTTTGTGGCGGAAAGCTTACTTAGCTTTTATCGGTTTGCCGTGGAAACAGCGGGTTGCCGCAGCGGGTGCAGAAGGCCGCGCCGTGTTCGTGGCTGCTTTTGGCGCAGCTTGGGCAATCATGAGTCAGCTGCTCGCCGCCGCGCATGGCGTTGGCCAGTTCGGCGGTAAAGATGCCGGTGGGCACGGCGATGATCGAGTAACCGGTGATCATCACCAGCGTAGACAGCGCCTGGCCCAGCGGGGTTTGCGGGACGATATCGCCGAAACCGACGGTGGTCAGGGTCACCACGGCCCAGTAGATGCCCTTGGGAATGCTGGTAAAACCGTGCGCCGGGCCTTCGATCACGTACATCAGGGTGCCGAACACCGTCACCAGGATGGCGATGCAGGCGAAAAACACGATGATCTTCTGCTTGCTGCCGCGCAGCGCGGTCAGCAGAAAGTTGGCTTGGCGCAGGTAGGGGCTGAGCTTGAGCACGCGAAAGATCCGCAGCATGCGAATCACCCGGATGATCAGCAGGTACTGCGCGTCGGCGTAGAACAGGGCGAGGATGCCCGGCAGAATCGCCAGCAGGTCAATCAGGCCGAAGAAGCTGAAGGCGTAGCGCAGCGGTTTCGGCGAGCAGTACAGGCGCACCGCGTATTCGATGGCGAACAGCGCGGTAAAGCCCCACTCGATACCGGCCAGCAGCCCGGCGTACTGGCTGTGAATACTGTCGATGCTGTCGAGCATCACCACCACCAGGCTGGCCATGATGGTCAGCAGCAGGTAGCGGTCGAAGCGCTGCCCGGCGGGTGTGTCGGTGTGGAAAATAATGCTGTAGAGGTTTTGCCGCGTGTCCATGGTGCTCTGGCTGCTCCGTATGCGGTGTTCGCCGATAACGCGAACAGGCAGGCAGCCTAGGGAGTTTTATCCCGCTGATGCAAGCCTTTGCCCTCATTAGGCGGCAGCGGCGTGCAGTCTGCCGCCGCTTTGCGCAGCAGACGCTGGGTGGCGCTGATCAGCCAGCAGGTGAGAATAAACGGCATGGTTAGCGCCGGTAGGCCTAGGGCGCTAAAGCCGGGTTGCAGCACTAGCGCCAGGGCGATACCGAGGGCCGGTAACCAGGGGCGGCGATGCACCTGGCTGAGAGCGATAGCCGCCAGCGCGGCGTTATAGCCATATAGGCCGGTGAGCGCACTGTGCTGCGGCAAGCCTTGATACAGCGCCAGAGCCAGGCCGCCGGTGGAGCCCAGTAGCGCCCAGCAGGCAGCGCGACGATCGGCCAACAGCAGGCCGATTAGCAGGCAAACGCCGGCCAACGGCTGATCGAGAAAAATCACCTGGCCCAAGCCGCGCGCCATGGCGATCAGGCTGGCCCACCAGTCGAGCGGTTGCGTCTGGCTAGGCACGGCCGGCTGTAACTCTAGCTGCAGAGCGGGTGCCAGCCACAACAGCAACCAGCTCAAACCGACAAAGGGGAAGGTAAAGGCGGGCAGCCACTGACGCTTGCGCATGCGCTGCATCCAGGCCGCCAGCAACAGGCTGGAAGCCCCAGCGCTGACGATGATCAGCAGTGGCAGCAACGCCGACCAGGCAAATTGCAGGCTGATCAGCATGCCCAGCAGCACCCCGTTGTAGCCATATAAGCCGAGATCGATATCGGCTTTGGCATAACCACGACGCTGCGCCGTCAGCGTGCTGCTAAGACAACCGAGCAGGGCGCCGCCGAGCAGCTGCGGCGCGCCAATGGCAATGGCCAGCAGCACGAGCAGGCCGCAACCGGGGTGGGTTTGCAGAAAGATCTGGCTAAAGCCGTTAAGCAGGGCGCGAAAGCCCTGCAAGGCGTGGGTGGGGAGCGGTAATGGCGACATACAGATAACAATCACCAGTGCGGGAATAAAAAGAGGCACCCACCGCGGGAACAGTGAGTGCCTTCAAACTGGCAAAGCCAGCGTGGGATAGTGCTGTAGGGTGGATGACGCTTTTTCCTCCACCTTTGCGGTTGGTGGATGGGTGAAGCGTCATCCACCCTACGAGGCTGTAGCTGTTTAGTGCAGGATTTCAATCCGCAGGCTGTTGGTACTGCCAGGCTGACCGAATGGCTCGCCAGCGGTGATCACCACGGTGTCGCCGGTTTTCGCCAGCCCAGCTGAGCGGGCGGTTTCCAGGGCGGTGCGGGTGACTTCCTCAACCTTGTGCAGGCGCGCGTTGACCACCGAATACACGCCCCAGGCCACGCTCAGACGCCGCGCGGTATCCAGGCTCGGGGTCAGGCTGAGGATCGGTGCTTTCGGCCGCTCGCGCGAGGCGCGCAGGCTGGAATTGCCCGATTCGGTGTAGTTGACCAGCACGGCTACCGGCAGGATGGTGCTGATGCGGCGGATCGCGCAGCTGATCGCATCCGAGGCGGTGGCTTCGGCTTGCGGGCGGCTGACATCGAGCTGAGCCTGGAAGTCCGGGCCGTTTTCCACCTGGCGAATGATCTTGCTCATCATCTGTACGGCTTCCAGCGGGTAATCGCCGGAGGCAGTTTCCGCCGAGAGCATCACCGCATCGGCACCTTCGGCCACGGCGTTGGCCACGTCGGTGACCTCGGCGCGGGTTGGCGCAGGGGAGAAGCGCATGGATTCGAGCATCTGCGTGGCCACCACCACCGGCTTACCGAGCTGGCGGCAGGTGCGGATAATGTCGCGCTGGATGCGCGGCACGTTCTCGGCCGGCACTTCCACGCCCAGGTCGCCACGGGCGACCATGATCGCGTCGCACAGCTTGGTGATTTCTTCCAGGTGAATCACCGCAGACGGCTTCTCGATCTTGGCCATCAGGAAGGCGCGATCACCGATCAGCTGGCGGGCTTCGATAATGTCTTCCGGGCGCTGCACAAACGACAGCGCCACCCAGTCCACACCCAGTTCCAGGCCGAAGCTCAGGTCGCGGCGGTCCTTCTCGGTCAGCGGACTAAGTTGCAATACTGCTTCCGGCACGTTGACGCCCTTGCGGTCGGACAGCTCACCACCGGCGATCACTTCGGTGATCACCGCATCGCTGTGCTTGGCGGTGACCTGCAGGCGCAGGCGACCATCGTCGAGCAGCAGGCTCATGCCCGGCTGCAGTGCTTCGATGATTTCCGGGTGGGGCAGGTTGACCCGATTAACGTCGCCCGGGGTGCTGTCGAGGTCCAGGCGCAGGGTCTGGCCGCGTTGCAGGTTGACCTTGCCCTCGGCAAAACGGCCGACGCGCAGCTTCGGCCCTTGTAGGTCCATGAGGATGCCGATTGGCGTGTTCAGCTGCTGCTCGACTTCGCGCACCCAGTCGAAGCGCTGGGCGTGGTCGGCGTGTTCGCCGTGGCTGAAGTTGAGGCGGAACAGGTTGACCCCGGCCTCCACCAGCTGGCGGATGTCGTCAATGGTTTTGATCGCTGGGCCAAGGGTGGCGAGGATTTTTACTTTCTTGTCGGCGTTCATTTGGCAGGGGTCTCTAGGATCAGAATGGCGCGAAAATCGTTGACGTTGGTACGCGTCGGCCCGGTGACGATCAGTTGATCGAGGGCGGCGAAGTAGCCGTAGCCGTTGTTGTTATCCAGCTCATCGCTGCTGCTTAGCCCCAGCGCCGCAGCGCGGGCATAGCTGTCGGGGGTCATAAGGGCCCCGGCGTTGTCTTCCGAGCCGTCGATGCCGTCGGTATCGCCAGCCAGGGCATACACCCCAGGTAGGCCCTTGAGGCTGTCGGTGAGACTCAGGAGAAATTCCGCGTTGCGCCCGCCACGGCCATTGCCGCGCACGGTCACGGTGGTTTCACCGCCGGAAATAATCACGCAGGGCGCTTTTATCGGCTGACCATGCAGACGCACCTGTTTGGCGATGCCGGCGTGCACCTTGGCGACTTCCCTCGATTCGCCTTCCAGGTCACCAAGGATCAGCGTCGGCAAACCGGCGGCGTGGGCTTTGGCAGCAGCGGCATCAAGGGATTGCTGCGGGCGAGCGATCAGCTGGAAGTGGCTGCGCGCCAGGCACGGGTCGCCCGGTTTGACGGTTTCCGACGCTGGGTTTTGCAGCCAGCTACGCACATTGGCCGGGATCTCGATGCTATAGCGCGCGAGGATCGCCAGCGCTTCAGCCGAGGTGGTCGGGTCAGCCACAGTTGGGCCGGAGGCAATCACCGTGGCTTCATCGCCCGGTACATCGGAAATCGCGTAGGTGTAGACGCTGGCCGGCCAGCTGGCTTTGGCCAGGCGACCCCCCTTGATGGCGGAAAGGTGCTTGCGCACGCAGTTCATTTCGCCAATCGAGGCGCCGGATTTCAGCAGGGCTTTGTTCACTGCTTGTTTGTCTTTCAGGCTGATGCCTTCAGCGGGCAGGGCGAGCAGGGAAGAGCCGCCGCCGGACAGCAGAAATATCACCTTATCGGCTTCGCTGAGGTTGCTGACCAACTCCAGCACGCGGCGTGCCACGCGTTCACCGGCGTCGTCCGGCACCGGGTGCGCAGCTTCGACCACTTCGATTTTTTTGCAGTTGGCGCCGTGCTCGTAACGGGTGACCACCAGGCCGGAGACTTCGCCTTGCCATTCCTGCTCGATCACTTCGGCCATGGCTGCGGCGGCTTTGCCAGCGCCGATCACGATAACGCGGCCGCTACGATCTTCCGGCAGGTAATCAGCCAGAACCTGGCGCGGGTGGGCGGCGTCGATGGCGCTGGCGAACAACTCGCGCAGCAGAGACGTTGGGTTGAAAGACGGATCGATGGACATGGCGATCTCTCTTGATAGGGCCGGAGCAGCTTTTATTACTGAAGCAAATTCGATTCTAGTGCGCAGCGCCCTGGGCCAAGACGCTGCGCACTAGAATCGACCCACCCGGCAGGCAGGCCGTGACACCGCCTGCCGGACAGATCGAAAGGGTTGTTTCAGTGCGGCTGACCCCGCCCTGAAACCTGTTACTTACTCACCACGGATGTTGAAGTTGGCCATATGTTCCAGGCCTTTGATCAACGCCGAGTGATCCCAGTTGCTGCCGCCGATGGCCGCACAGGTGCTGAACACTTGCTGGGCGTTGGCGGTGTTGGGCAGGTTAAGGCCCAGTTCGCGCGCGCCGGCCAGTGCCAGGTTGAGGTCCTTCTGGTGCAGGCTGATGCGGAAGCCTGGGTCGAAGGTGCCCTTGATCATGCGCTCACCGTGCACTTCAAGGATCTTCGAACCGGCGAAACCGCCCATCAGCGCTTCACGCACTTTGGCTGGATCGGCGCCGTTCTTCGCAGCGAACAGCAGGGCTTCAGCCACTGCCTGGATGTTCAGGGCGACGATGATCTGGTTGGCGACCTTGGCGGTCTGACCGTCACCGTTACCGCCAACGCGGGTGATGTTCTTGCCCATGGCCTGGAACAGCGGCAACGCGCGTTCGAAGGCATTCGGGCAACCGCCGATCATGATCGACAGGGTGGCCGCCTTGGCACCCACTTCACCGCCGGATACCGGCGCGTCGAGGTAGGCAGCACCAGTGGCTTTGATCTTCTCGGCGAAGACCTTGGTGGCGGTAGGGGAGATCGAGCTCATGTCGATCACCACTTTGCCAGCGCACACGCCTGCGGCAACGCCGTCAGCGCGGAACAGTACGTCTTCAACCTGCGGGGTATCCGGCACCATGATGATGATGAATTCGGCTTCCTGCGCCACTTCGCGCGGGTTGGCCAGGCCGATGCCGTTGTCGCCCAGCAGGTCGGCCGGAGCCTTGTCGAAGTGCTCGGAGAAGAACAGGGTGTGCCCGGCTTTCTGCAGGTTCTGCGCCATAGGCTTGCCCATGATGCCGGTGCCGATAAATCCGATTTTTGCCATGAGAAATATCCTCTGATTCAGATTGCGTTGTGCGCTTTCATCCAGCCGAGGCCGGCAGCGGTGGTGGTTGCCGGCTTGTATTCACAGCCGATCCAGCCCTGGTAACCGATGCGATCCAGGTGCTCGAAGAGGAAGCGGTAGTTGATCTCGCCAGTGCCCGGCTCGTTGCGGCCCGGGTTGTCGGCCAACTGCACATGGTTGATCACAGACAGATTGGCCTCGACGGTACGCGCCAGGTCACCTTCCATGATTTGCATGTGGTAGATGTCGTATTGCAGGTACAGATTGGGGCTTGCGACCTTGTCGCGAATGGCCAGCGCCTGTTTCGTGGTGTTCAGGTAGAAGCCGGGGATGTCGCGGGTGTTGATCATTTCCATGACCAGCTTGATGCCCGCAGCTTCGAGCTTGCCGGCGGCAAACTTGAGGTTGTCGACAAAGGTCTGCTCGACGGTGGCGCAATCCAGACCTTGCGGGCGGATACCGGCCAGGCAGTTGATCTGCGTGTTGCCCAGCACCTTGGCGTAGGCGATGGCCTGGTCGACACCGGCGCGGAATTCTTCAACGCGGTCGGGGTGGCAGGCGATACCGCGCTCGCCCTTGGCCCAATCGCCGGCAGGCAGGTTGAACAGCACCTGCTCCAGACGGTTGGCATCCAGGCGCGCCTTGATCACTTCAGCAGCGAAGTCATAGGGAAACAGGTATTCGACACCGCTGAAGCCTGCGGTGGCGGCAGCGTCGAAACGGTCCAGGAAATCCACTTCGGTGAACAGCATGGACAGGTTGGCGGCAAAACGGGGCATGGTGATGCTCCTATTTTCGTAGCCCGGATGTAATCCGGGGGTGGCCTTTAAAGCTCCCCGGATTGCATCCGGGCTACGGGGTTGGTCTTAGTCCAGCAACGAGATCGCAGTCGGGGCGTCGGCGCCGCGTTCGGCGAGTTCTTCGAACTCGTTGACCGCGTTGATTTCCACACCCATGGAGATGTTGGTGACACGCTCCAGGATGATTTCCACCACCACCGGTACACGGAACTCTTCCATCAGCGCCTTGGCCTTGGCCAATGCCGCCTGGATGTCGTTCGGCTCGAACACGCGCACAGCTTTACAACCCAGGCCTTCCACCACGGCAACGTGGTCGACGCCGTAACCGTTGATCTCCGGTGCGTTGATGTTCTCGAAGGCCAACTGCACGCAGTAGTCCATCTCGAAACCGCGCTGCGACTGACGGATCAGACCCAGGTAGGAGTTGTTCACCACGACGTGGATGTACGGCAGGTTGAACTGAGCACCCACAGCCAGTTCTTCGATCATGAACTGGAAGTCATAGTCGCCCGACAGCGCCACGACGTTGCGGGTCGGATCAGCCTTGACCACACCCAGCGCTGCCGGAATGGTCCAGCCGAGCGGGCCGGCCTGGCCACAGTTGATCCAGTGACGCGGCTTGTAAACGTGGAGGAACTGCGCGCCGGCAATCTGCGACAGGCCGATGGTGCTGACGTAGCAGGTGTCCTTGCCGAAGAACTCGTTCATCTCTTCGTAAACGCGCTGCGGCTTGACCGGCACGTTGTCGAAGTGGGTCTTGCGCTGCAGGGTGCGCTTGCGCTCGCGGCAGGACTCAACCCAGGCGCTGCGGTCTTTCAGCTTGCCAGCGGCTTTCCATTCGCGGGCCACTTCGATAAAGGCGTCCAGAGCGGCGCCAGCATCGGACACGATGCCCAGGTCTGGGTTGAACACGCGGCCAATCTGCGTCGGTTCGATGTCGACGTGAATGAACTTGCGACCTTCGGTGTAGACATCGATGCTGCCGGTGTGGCGGTTGGCCCAGCGGTTACCGATACCGAATACCAGGTCGGATTCCAGCAGGGTGGCGTTGCCGTAACGGTGCGAGGTTTGCAGACCGACCATGCCAACCATCAGCTTGTGGTCATCCGGAATCGCGCCCCAGCCCATCAGGGTTGGTACAACCGGCACGCCGGTCAGCTCAGCGAATTCAACCAGCTTGTCGGCCGCGTCGGCGTTGAAGATACCGCCGCCGGCAACCAGCAACGGACGCTCAGCGTCATTCAGCATGGCCAGGGCTTTTTCAGCCTGCACACGGTTGGCCGCCGGCTTGGCCAGTGGCAGAGGCTCGTAGGCGTCGATGTCGAACTCGATCTCGGCCATCTGCACGTCGAACGGCAGGTCGATCAGCACGGGACCTGGGCGGCCGCTGCGCATTTCATAGAAGGCTTTCTGGAAGGCGCGTGGCACTTGGCCCGGCTCCATTACCGTGGTCGCCCACTTGGTCACCGGCTTGACGATGCTGGTGATGTCGACGGCCTGGAAGTCTTCCTTGTGCATGCGAGCACGCGGCGCTTGGCCCGTGATGCACAGAATCGGGATGGAGTCGGCCGATGCCGAGTACAGGCCGGTCACCATGTCGGTGCCAGCTGGGCCGGAGGTGCCGATGCACACGCCGATATTGCCGGCATTGGTGCGGGTGTAACCCTCAGCCATGTGCGAGGCACCTTCGACGTGGCGAGCCAGGACGTGGTCGATACCGCCAACTTTCTTCAGTGCAGCGTACAGGGGGTTGATGGCGGCGCCGGGGATGCCGAACGCAGTGTCAACGCCTTCGCGGCGCATCACCAGTACGGCGGCCTCGATTGCTCTCATTTTGGCCATTGTCTTGTGCCTCGTTTGTTATCAGATTGTATACAAAACAGCTGGCTTGGATTCTATTCATGGCCTGACCTTCTGGTCAACACGTTTTGTCGCCGAGGCGCTGTCTGGCAAAAAATCTTTTAAAACAACCGTTTTAGCTGGGGCGCTTGATCTGCTGCAGAAACGCATGTGAATAACTGTATACAAATAGTGTTTGCATTGTATTCGTCTATTGAGTTTTTTGTTTCTAGTGGGATAGTGGTGTTGAGCTTTGGATTGCCCGGTAACTATCAATCGCCCTGCAGGCGCTGTGGTTCCGGGTGTTTCGTAGGATTTATCAGCATCGAGGAAGACCCAACATGAGTACGTTGAATCTGCAAATCGCCACCACCATCAGTAACCGTGCCCTGGCCGTCGGCCGGGAAATCTCCGCCGCACCGCTGACCGTGGCTGTGCTGGATGCTGGCGGACACCTGATCAGCCTGCAGCGTGAAGACGGCGCGAGCCTGCTGCGCCCGCAAATCGCCATCGGCAAGGCCTGGGGCGCGCTGGCGCTGGGCAAGGGTTCGCGCCTGATCGCCGCCGACGCGCAACAGCGCCCGGCGTTTATCGGTGCGGTAAACAACCTGGCAGACGGTCAGCTGGTGCCGGCACCGGGCGGTGTACTAATTCGTGATGAGCGTGGCGAGGTGATAGGCGCAGTGGGCATCACTGGCGATACCTCTGATATCGATGAGCAGTGCGCGGTGAGCGCTGTGGAGTCGGTCGGGCTGAAGGCGGATGCGGGTATCGCCGCCTGATAGTGCGGGGTTTGTGGGAGGGGCTTTAGCCGCGATTGCAAAGATTTAAAGCTCGCCGCTAAAGCGCCTCCCACGGTGTTCGCAGGCAATAAAAAACGGTGAATGCTTTGCGGCATTCACCGTTTTTATTTATGGCTGCCTTAAGCCAGGGGCAGGGCGGCTAACCAAGCTTAGGCGTTGGTGACCTGCTCGGATGAGCTGGGCTGGGTTTCGTCGATTTCGCAGCCCTTGATCACCAGGCGGATGATGGTTTGCGCGGCGGCTTCGTAGTCGGCTTCATCCAGGCTGGCTTTGCCAGTGACAGTGGAAATCTGCCAGTCGAAGTCAGCGTAGGTCTGGGTTGCGGCCCAGATGCTGAACAGCAGGTGATGCGGGTCAACCTTGGCCATCAGTCCCTGGTCGATCCAGCCCTGGATGCAGGAAATGTTGTGTTTGGCCTGGGCATTCAGCTGCGCAGTCTGGTCGGCGGACAGATGCGGCGCGCCGTGCATGATTTCGCTGGCGAACACCTTGGAGGCGGAGGGCAGTTCGCGGGAGATGCGGATCTTCGAGCGGATATAGGCGCGCAGCACGTCGGCGGGTTTGCCGGGCTGGTTGAACGGCGAAGAGGCTTCCAGCAGCGGTTCGATGATGCTTTCCAGCACTTCGCGGTAGAGGTTTTCTTTCGACTTGAAGTAGTAGTAGACGTTGGGCTTGGGCACCCCGGCCTTGGCGGCGATGTCGCTGGTTTTGCTGGCAGCAAAGCCTTTGTCGGCGAACTCCTCACTGGCTGCGCGTAAAATCAGCTCTCTGTTACGCTCGCGAATACTGGTCATAAGCCTCTTTGCTTCTGTCGAACGCCCGTCGCAGGGCAGCGCCGGGATGGTAGCACCGGCTTTGCGCGGCGCTCAAGGCTTGTGGCCTGGGCTCTGGCGGGCTATCTGACTTGCAGGTCAGGTTGTTGTATACAAAATTTATTTTTTCTGTTTTTATCTTGCCCTATGCATTCATAACAAAAAGTCTCGGCTCGTTGAGCTCCAGGAGACACGTAGTGAGTAATCAGCTGGTTGACCCCTTCGGTCGGCGCATCACCTATCTACGGTTATCGGTTACCGATCGCTGTGATTTCCGCTGCACCTACTGCATGAGTGAGGACATGGTGTTCGCCCCGCGCGAGCAGATCCTCAGCCTTGAAGAACTCTATGCAGTGGCGGACGCCTTTATCGGCCTCGGGGTCAAACGCATCCGCATCACCGGTGGCGAGCCGCTGGTACGCAAGAACCTCCTGAGCCTGCTGACCCGCCTGGGCCAGCGCCCGGAGCTGGAAGACCTGGCCATTACCACCAATGGCTCACAGCTGGCTGACCTGGCGCCGCAACTGCAAGCGGCCGGGGTCAAGCGCCTGAATGTCAGCCTGGATTCCCTGCAGCGCGAGCGTTTTGCTGCCTTTACCCGGCGCGACAAGCTCGACCAGGTGCTGGAAGGCATCGAGGTGGCGCGCGCGGCGGGTTTTCGCAAGATCAAACTCAACGCCGTGGTGCAGAAAGGCCGCAACGATGACGAAGTGCTCGACTTGGTCGAATTCGCCATGGCGCGCGGCCTGGACATCAGCTTTATCGAAGAAATGCCGCTGGGCAGTATTTCCAGCCACCAGCGCGAACAGACCTTCTGCTCCAGCGACGAGGTGCGTGAGCGCATCGAACAGCGCTATGCCCTGGTGCGCAGCAGCAAGTTGACTGGCGGGCCGTCGCGCTATTGGCAGGTGGTCGGCAGCGATACCCAGGTTGGTTTTATCTCACCGCACAGCCACAACTTCTGCGGTGACTGCAACCGCGTGCGGGTCACCGCCGAGGGCAAGCTGGTGCTTTGCCTGGGCCATGAAAATGCCCTGGACCTGAAAGGCCTGATGCGTGCCCACCCCGGTGATAGCCAGCGCCTGAGTGAAGCCTTGATGCAAGCCCTACAACTGAAACCCGAGCGTCATCACTTCGAGAGCGATGCCCAGGTGCAGGTTATTCGCTTTATGAGCATGACCGGTGGCTAGCCCCTAGCCGCTTCCTCACCGCCTTGGGCGGTTTTATTCGTTCCTCTCTCTCACTTTAAACAGGAGGTTTGCTGTGAAGCCCTCGCACGTCTGCAGTTTGTTCGCCGTTGTCTGTTCCAGCGCGGTCAGCGCTGAAAGCTATGTGATTGGTGTAGAGAAACTAGCCTTTGCGCCGCACTACAGCATCGATGCGCAAGGCCAGTACCAGGGCTTTGCCCGTGAGCTGTTTGATCTGTTCGCACAGACCAGCGGGGTGGAGCTGAGCTACAAGGTGCTGCCCGTGGAGCAGCTGTTGCCCGCGCTGCTCAGCGGCCAGGTGGATTTCAAATACCCCGACAGCGAAACCTGGGCGCAGGCGCAAAAGGCCGGTAAGGCCCTGAGCTACAGCCAGGGCGTGGTCGAGTATGTTGATGGTGTACTGGTGGCGCCGCAGCGCCATGGTCAGCCTATTGAGCAGATCAAGCGCCTGGCTATGGTCAATGGCTGGACGCCCTGGGGTTATCAGGAGCGGATTGATGCCGGGCAGATCGAGCTGACCTACAGCGATGATCTGCGTCAGATGATTCGCCAGGCGCTGAAGAAGGACACTGACGGCGCTTACTTCAACGTGGTGGTGGCCACCCATTATCTGGACAACATCCGCGCACGACCGGGCGCACTGATTTTCGATGCACAGTTGCCGCATAACCGTGGCAGCTTCAAGCTGTCGACCCTCAAGCATGCGGCGTTTATGCAGCGTTTTGACCGCTTCCTGATCGAGCAGCAGAGTGAAATTGCCGCGCTGAAAAGCCAGTATAAGGTCGAGGCCAATCTGGATGCCGAGCGCATCGGCCTGGAGCAGTGGAAGCTGGAGTTTATCGAGCGGCAGAAGCGCAAAGACGCACAATCGCAGTAATGTGCTAAGCGAACAAAAACCGCTCCAGTGAGCGGTTTTTTTCTGCGCGCAATAGCAGGCTGCTTGTGGCCTTGGCTCAATAAAAAAGGGGATGGCAACAAGGCCATCCCCTTTTTGTGCGGGTGCCGCCTACCCGGCGATCCGCATCAAGCGCATAGGCTTAGAAGTGGTACTTCACCAGCGCTTGTACGGCAGTTTGATCGAAACCATCGGTGGAACCGTCGATTGGGCGGATACCGTACTTGTTGTGCCACATGTTCAGCTCGGTACCGACATACAGCTTGCGGCCTTCACCGAACAACGCCTTGCCGGCATCCCATTTGATCTGGATCGAGGAACCGACTGAGGTCTGGGTGCCGGCATCCTTGGATGGGGCGCGCCAGTCGATATAGCCGTCGACCACGAAGTCCTGTTCGCCAATGGCAAACGGATAGGCGCCGCTTACGGTCAGCTGATAAGTGTGGCCGTTGCCCTTGTCCGATGCCTTGAAGCCATGGTCGAAGAAGATGTGGTTATTGATCTTCACCGCATACAGGTTGGCGTTCAGGTAGGCGAAGCCTGGGGCATTCCAGGCGGTGCCGATGCCGTACAGGTAGTTTTCGGTGCCAGGGCCGCCGTTGCCTTTTTCATAGGTGAAGGCTGCGTAGACATCCTTCAGCGGGCCTACCGAGAGGTCCTGGCCGGTCAACCAGCTGAGGCTGACGCGTGGCGAGAATTCCATGTAATAGAAGCTGTTCTTCTCTTTGACGCTCAGGTTGCCGAAGTTGCTGCCGCGTGCCTGGGCGTTGTCGGCGTCGATGTAGTCGAGGAAGAAGAAGGTGTCGCCCCAGGTCCAGCCGCTGGCGTTTTCCAGGGTGAAGGTGGTCTGCGAGCGCTGCTCTTCAGCGTTATTGTTCAAGCGCTGGAAGTTGCTGCCGTAGAGGTAGGAGAGGCTGGTGTCTTGCCAGAGAAAGGCATCGCTGGCCAAGGCCTGTTGACCGGAAAACAGTCCAGCCGAGAGGGCGATGCCGTGGGGCAGGTGCTTCAGTTTCATCATGGTTTCCTTATTATTGGACTTACAAGGTTTCTCGAACCTGCGGCGAACCGCAGGATCTGTCAGGCAAAGGGGCGGTGACTCAACTGGTACGCGGGGCCACGTTGAGCTCGTTACGGCTGCTGTTGGGCGCATCTTCGGTACTGTCGTCCTGCGGGTTTTGCAGCACGGTGTGCAGGTGCGCCTCGGGGTCGTAGTCGTTTTCTTCCAGCTGCAGATGCTCTTCCGGCAGGAAGATGTTCAGCAGAATCGCGCTGAAGGCACCGATGGTGATGGGTGAGCCGAAGATGTTTTTCAGCGCATCTGGCATCTGCGAGAGCACTTCCGGCACGGCTGCAACACCCAGGCCGAGGCCCAGGGAGATGGCCACGATCAGCACGTTTCGACGGTGCAGGCCGGCCTCGGTAAGGATCTTGATACCCGCCACGGCCACGGTGCCGAACATGATCAGCGTGGCGCCGCCGAGAACCGGTTTTGGCATCAGCTGCAGCACCGCACCCACCGCCGGGAACAGGCCCAGCAGCACCAGAATGCCGGCGATATAGAAGGCCACGTGGCGGCTGGCCACGCCGGTCAGCTGGATCACCCCGTTGTTCTGGCTGAAGGTGGTCATCGGCAGGCTGTTGAACATCGCCGCCATGGCCGAGTTGCAACCGTCGGCCAAGACCCCGGATTTGATCCGGCGCATATACAGCGGACCTTTGACCGGTTGCTTGGAGATGATCGAGTTGGCCGTCAGGTCGCCTGCAGTTTCCAACGGTGTGATCAGGAAGATCACCGCAATCGGCACAAACGCCACCCAGTCAAAATTGAAGCCGTATTTGAACGGCACCGGCACGCTGATCAGCGGCACCTGAGCCATGTTGGCGAAGTCCACCTTGCCGGTGAACCAGGCCACGCTGAAACCCAGCACCAAGCCGATGATCACGGCCGACAGGCGTACGACCTGTGACGGGAAGCGGTTGAGAATAACGATGCTGACCAGCACCAGGCCGCCGAGACCCAGGTGGTGCAGGGCGCCAAGGTCCGCTGCGCCGTAACCGCCGGCGATATCGGTCATCGCGACCTTGATCAGCGACAAGCCCATCAGACAGATGATGGTGCCGGTGACGACCGGGGTGATCACCCGGCGCAGCTTGTTGATGAACTGGCTGAAGGCGATCTCGACAAAGGCTGCGCAGAAGCACACGCCAAAGATCGTTGAGAGAATTTCCTCCTCACTGCCGCCGCGGCCCTTGACGATAAACCCGGCGCTGAGAATCACGCTGAGAAAACCGAAACTGGTGCCCTGTAGGCACAGCAGGCCGGAGCCGACCGGGCCAATGCGCTTGGCCTGGATAAAGGTGCCGAGGCCGGACACGAACAGCGCCATGCTAACCAGATACGGCACATAAGCGCCGAGGCCGAGGACGCCACCGACAATCAGGGTAGGGGTGATGATGCCGACGAAGCTGGCCAGTACGTGCTGCAACGCGGCGAAGATCGCCGGAGCAAAGGCCGGGGTGTCGTGCAGTTGGTAGATCAGGTCGTTGTTTGCCACAGGCGGAGCCGTGGTCTCTGTGCTGCGAGTCGTGGTCATATCAGAGCCTGCCAGTTGTTTTTATACGGTCATGGGCTTGGCGAGGCTTCACGGCGCCTCTGTTCTGTACCGGGTAGAAGTTGTCCACCTGGTCAGAATGAATCGACTATAGCAACTTGTTCACAGTGATAAAAACAATTTATTTTCAGATTGTGCACAAAAAATGAACCGTCAGTCAGATAGCTCTGCAGCGAGCTCGTTATGCGCTGAGGCGGCCTGTTCTAGACGGGTTTACTGGTTTTTGCAGATGGCGCGCAGCGACCAGCAGCCCGGCGTACCGGGCTGCGCTCTTGTGAGCAACGGGGGTCAGTGCTGCGGGTGTGGATGGGTTGCGCCAGCGCGTTCCGGTCCGCCGAGGATATTGAACAGCAGGTTAAGCAGCACCGCGCTGATGGTGGCCATGGCGATGCCGCTGTGGGTGATCGGCTCCAGCCAGTGCGGCAAGTGCGCGAAGAACTCCGGACGTACTACCGGGGCCAGGCCCATGCCGATGCTGACCGCGACCAGCAGCTGATTGCGCCGGTCGGCAATATCCGCTTCCTGCAGAATCTTGATGCCCGTCGCCGCGACCATGCCGAACATGGCAATCCCCGCGCCGCCGAGTACCGCCGGCGGAATCGAGGCCACCAGGTAGGCGGCTTTGGGCAGCAGGCTCAAGCCAATCAGCAGCAACCCGGCGGCGGCAGTAACGTAACGGCTGCGTACACCGGTCATCTGCACCAGGCCGATGTTCTGCGCAAAGGAGGAGTGGGTGAAGGTGTTGAAAATGCCGGCGAAGAACGACGCACCGGCATCACACAGCAGGCCACGGCGCAGCATGACCGGGGTGACTTCCTTACCAGTGATCTTGCCGAGGGCGAGGAACATGCCGGTGGACTCGACAAAGATGATCACCACCACCAGACACATGGAGAGGATCGGCGCCAGATGAAACTCCGGCATGCCGAAATGCATGGGTTTGACCACGGCAAACCAGGCGCTTTGATTAAGGCCGCTGAGGTCGACCATGCCCAGGCCGCCCGCTACCAGGTAGCCGACCAGCATGCCGATCAGCACCGAGACATTGACCCAGAAACCGCGCATAAAGCGGTTGATCAACAAAATGGTGCCCAGCACCAGGGCGGCAATCGCCAGGTACTGCAACGCGCCAAACTCAGTGGCAGCGCTGCCACCGCCGGCCCAGTTGAGCGCCACGGGGAACAGTGACAAACCGATGGCGGTAATCACCGTGCCGGTCACCAACGGCGGGAAGAAATGCACGATGCGTGACATAAAGGGCGCAATCAGCATGCCGAAGAAGCCTGCGGCAATGGTCGCACCGAAAATCCCCGGCAAGCCGATGCCGGGCGAGCCGGCCATGGCCACCATGCTACCTACGGCGGCAAAACTGGCGCCCATCATCACCGGCATGCGGATGCCCATGGGGCCGATACCGAGTGACTGCACCAGGGTGGCAATGCCCGCCACCAGCAGGTCGGCGGTAATCAGAAAGGCGATTTCTTCACGGGACAGGCCGACGGCTTCACCGATGATCAAGGGCACCGCAACCGCGCCGCCGTACATCAGCAGCACATGCTGCATGCTTACCAGAATCATCTGCAGCAGGGGTAGGCGTTGGTCGACCGCGCAGGTCGAAGTTGAATTCAACTGGGTCATGCAAATACCTCAGGCGCTTTTATTGTTGTAAGTCGCTGTTCGGCGCAGGCCTTTATCGGCCTGTACCGGAGAATTCTTGCAGGGTGCAGATAAACAAATGCCGCGCCCTTGCGGGCGCGGCATCTGGGTGGATCAGTTGAGCTGGGCGCCCTGATCGATCCAGGCTCCGATCAGTTCACGCTCTTCCTGAGTCATCTGGGTGATGTTGCCCAGTGGCATGATCTGCGAAGCAACGCTTTGCGCGTGGATCTTCGCGGCTTGCGCCTTGATCTGCTCCGGCGTGTCGAGGACAAACCCAGCAGGCGGCGCGCTGAACATCGGGCTGCTCGGGGTGGCCGAGTGGCACACGCTGCAGCGTTCCTGAATCACGCTGTTGACCTGGGCAAAGTCGCCCGCGCCAGCTGCGGCTTCAGTTGGAGCACTGGCCTCAGGGGCCGCTGCGGTTTCTGCCGGTTTGGCAGCGGCTTCGGCAGCCTTGGCGGCAACTTCCGGGTGGCCGCTGATGCCAGTGGCCGGTACCGGGGCGTATTTGATCACTGCGGCTTTTGGCTCCTGCGGTGCAGCAGCCTTCATGCTCGGGCCGGTGACGAACGCCAGGCAGATCATGCCCAGTGCCGCAGCAGGCAGGGTCCAGACGTACTTGCTGCTGTCATGGCGGGTGTTGAAGTAGTGGCGCACCAGTACCGCCAGCATCGCGATGCCCGCCAGAATCAGCCAGTTGTATTGGCTGCCGTAGGTGCTCGGGAAGTGGTTGCTGATCATGATGAACAGCACCGGCAGGGTGAAGTAGTTGTTGTGGCGCGAACGCAGCAGGCCTTTGGCCGGCAGGGTTGGGTCCGGCGTGGTGTTGTCTTCGATGGCCTTAACCAGCGCGCGCTGGGCCGGCATGATGGTGAAGAACACGTTGCCGACCATGATGGTGCCGATGATCGCGCCGACATGGATATAGGCCGCGCGGCCGCTGAAGATCTGGCTGAAGCCATAAGCGGCAGCAATGATCAGCACGAACAGCACGGCGCCAAGCAGGGCCGGGCGCTTGCCCAGCGGCGAATCGCAGAGGAAGTGATAGGCCACATAGCCGGCGACCATCGAACCGAAACCGATGGCAATGGCCATTTCCGGCGCCAGATCAACACCCGGTTTGACCAGGTACAGGCTTGGGTTGAGGTAGTAGACCACCAGCATCAAGGCCACGCCCGACAGCCAGGTGGCATAGGCCTCCCATTTGAACCAGTGCAGGTTCTCCGGCATTTTTGGTGGGGCCAGTTTGTATTTTTCCAGGTGGTAGATACCGCCACCGTGAATCGCCCACAGGTCACCAGACAGGCCTTCGCGGGGATTGCTGCGGTTGAGGTTGTTTTCCAGCCAGACGAAATAGAAGGATGCGCCGATCCAGGCGATGCCGGTGATCATATGGATCCAGCGGATACCCAGGTTCAGCCATTCAGTCAAATGCGCTTCCACAATCAGTACCTCTTTCCCAGTGCCGACACGCCGGTGCTGGGCTTCTCTTATTGGTGGGGGGCGAGGAGCAGTTGCTCGTCGTCGGTAAAGAAATGCTCATCGCAGTTATTGCCAGAGCCACTGCGATCAACCACCAGGAAGTCATCCCGCTTTTCGATCGTCAGCACCGGGTGGTGCCAAACGCCGCGATGGTAATTAATGCCCTGCCTGCCGTTGCTGCGGAAGGCGCGGACCAACTCCGATTCAGGTGCATCGCCAACTGGCGCGACCACAATCAGAAAGGGGTTGCCGAGCAGCGGAATAAACGCCTGACTGCCCTGCGGATGGCGCTCCAGCATGCGAATGGTCAGCGGCATATCCAGGGCCTCGGCACTGAAGATGCTGATGATCGCCTTATCCTCTGGCTGTGCGGTCTCGACCGTGGCCAGTTTGTGATAACGGCGAGTGGAGCCATTGTTGATCATGAAGAATTCGCTGCCTTCGGTTTCGATAACGTCACCAAAGGGGGCGAAGGCTTCTTTGCTCAGCGGCTCGATGATCAATGTGCGCATGTTGGTCTTCTGTTTATTAGTTCGGTTGCTTGTGCATTTGTGTGGGAGGGGTTGGGCGGCATCCCGCTTTAGCCGCGAGCGTTTCAAGCTATCGCGGCTGAAGCCCCTCCCACAGAGGCATCTGCGCGTTTTACTTGGCGACTTTGCCGAACAGGCGCAGGCGGCTGATACCACCGTCCGGGAACACGTTCACCCGTACGTGGGTGATCGGGCCCAGCGCGTTGATCTGCTCGCTGAACTCATGCTCGGCGTGCATCTGCAGCTTCTGGCTTGGCAGCAGCTCGCGCCAGAACAGGCTCTGGGTTTCGATCTGGCTGTCGGTGCCGCCTTTGACGAAGGCCGCCTGGATTGAGCAGCTGTCCGGGTAGTTGCCTTTGAAGTGCAGGGTGTCGACGACGATGCGCTCGATCTCGCCCGGATGGCCGAGGGCGACAATCACCCAGTCGTTACCTGGGGTACGACGACGTGCAGTTTCCCAGCCGTCGCCCATGTTGATGCCACGGCCTGGGTTGAGGATGTTGCTCATACGGCCGAAGTGTTCGTCCGAACAAGCCAGGGCGCGACCGCCATTCAGTGCGGAAGCCAGGTCAACTTCTTCGTTGTCGCCAACGTTGCTCCAGTCGCGGAACGGCACGCCGTAAACGCGCAGGCGAGCGACGCCGCCGTCTGGGTAGATGTTGAAGCGCAGGTGGGTGAAGGCCTGAGCATTGGCGATTTCATGGTAGTGGTGGCTGTTGCCTTGCAGTTCGACTGCGGCCAGCACTTCGGTCCACTCGGTGGCGTCGCTCGGGTCGCCTTCAGCGACGAAGCAGCCTTCCAGGGACGCCGACGGCGGGAAGTTACCGGTGAAGAAACTGGTGTCGATGTCCACACCCTTGATCGAGCCCGGTACGCCCAGGCGGATTACCGCGCTGTCGTAACCTTCGAAGCGCTTGCGGCGCGATTCCCAGCCATCCATCCACTTGCCGTTGTCATCGAACACGCCCTCCTTCCATACGGCCGGGGTCGGCTGGAACAGACGATTAACATCGGCGAACCAGTCGTCGGTGACCGAGATGGCCTTGGTGCCCAGGCGTGCGTCGGCGAGGTTGACGTATTTCTCAAAGGGTACGGCGTAAGCTTTCATGAAATGTCTGCCTTAGATGATGGCGTTGGGGAGGGCGGTGGGCTTGCGGCCTACAACTGCTGCAAGCGGAACAGCGCGATCTTGTTGATCTCGGCCAGGGCACAGGCGAATTCCTGCTCCGGGGAGTTGTGAATCCGCTCCTCGAAGGCCGCCAGGATCTGGTGCCGATTGCTGCCTTTCACCGCCATGATGAAGGGGAAGCCGAACTTGGCTTTGTAGGCATCGTTCAGTTCGGTAAAGCGGGCGAACTCTTCTGCGGTACAGGCGTGAATGCCTGCACCTGCCTGCTCCGACGTGGAGGAGGCGGTCAACTCACCGCGTACGGCTGCCTTGCCGGCCAGATCCGGGTGAGCATTGATCAATGCCAGCTGTGCGGCGTGGCTGGCACTGAGCAACAGGTCGGCCATGCGCTGATGCAGGCCGTCGATTTCGTTAATGCTGTCGTCCTGGCCCAGGTCAAAAGCCTTCTCGGCAACCCAGGGCGAATGCTCGTAGATGTCGGCGAAGACGTTGACGAAGTCTTCACGGCTCAAACGGGATGGAGTCAGGGTTTGAAAACGGCTCATTTCGAGCTCTCCTTGGATGGCTCTTGCAGCGGATGGGTCGCGTGCCAGTGTTTGGCGATGTCGACGCGGCGGGCGCACCAGACTTTTTCGTGGCTCTGCACGTATTCAAGGAACYGCGCCAGTGACGCCAGGCGTGCGGGGCGGCCAAGCAGGCGGCAGTGCATGCCGATCGAAAGCATCTTCGGTGCGCCGGCCACGCCTTCGGCGTACAGCACATCGAAGGCGTCTTTCAGATACTCGAAGAAGTCATCACCCTTGTTGAAACCCTGCACCTGGGTGAAGCGCATGTCGTTGGTGTCCAGGGTGTAAGGAATCACCAGATGCGGTTTGGCCGCGGTGCTGGCCGGGTCCCAGTAGGGCAGGTCGTCGTCGTAGGTGTCGCTGTCATACAGGAAGCCACCTTCTTCACGCACCAGGCGGCGAGTGTTCGGGCCGAGGCGGCCGGTGTACCAGCCCACCGGGCGTTCGCCGGTCAGTTCGGTGAGGATGCGGATGGCTTCGAGCATATGCTCGCGCTCTTCGGCTTCGCTCATGTTCTGGTAGTCGATCCAGCGGTAGCCGTGGCTGCAGATCTCGTGACCGGCGGCGACCATCGCCTTGATCGCATCCGGGTGACGCTGCGCGGCCATGGCCACGGCGAAGATGGTCAGCGGGATGTTGTGTTTCTGGAACAGGTTCAGCAAACGCCAGACGCCGGCACGGCTGCCATACTCGTAGAGCGACTCCATGCACAGGTTGCGCTGGCCTTGCAGCGGCTGCGCGGAAACCATCTCGGAGAGGAACGCCTCGGACTCCTTGTCGCCGTGCAGGATGTTGCGCTCGCCGCCTTCCTCGTAATTGAGAACAAACGACAGGGCGATGCGCGCATCATTCGGCCAATGCGGGTGGGGCGGGTTGTTGGCGTAACCGATCAGGTCGCGTGGGTAGTCAGCGCTCACTGCAGTCTTCCTTCTTGCTGTTTGTGGCGGTCATTGGGCAGGCATGAATGCGTTGCACGACCGTGATTGGCTAATTGTATACAAAGTGCTTTGCATCTTGTAAATCTAAAATTCACTTATTTTGCGAAATTTTGCCTTAATGCTGAATCTGTCCAGTGCGTCAGCTGTTGCTGTGCAAAAGCAGTGCTCGCAAGCACTTATGGCTGATTTGCTGCCCGTTTACGGTGCGCTAAGCAGGCGTAATGATCGATTTATTGTGTACAGTTTTTTATGAAAGTGTCTTATTTTTGAATTTCAGCATGCTATGCTTCAGCTCAGTCGAGGCTGCTTAGCCTGATAAATCTGCCGAATTCAATAAAAGTAGAGGAGGTGCGGCGTCTGTGTTGGCTTGTCTGCACAGGTGCCCATAAGCGATGGGACGATTGACCACACACGTACTGGATGCCGCCCACGGTTGCCCAGGCAGCGAATTGAAGATTGAGTTGTATCGCGTTGAAGGGGCTCAGCTGGAGCTGCTCAATAGCGTTGTCACCAACCACGACGGGCGCTGTGATGCGCCGGTGCTGCAGGGTGACGATTACCGCAGCGGCGTTTACCAGCTGCATTTCCATGCCGGCGATTACTACCGCGCGCGCGGCGTCAAATTGCCTGAACAGGCTTTTCTGGATGTTGTGGTGCTGCGTTTCGGCATCGATGCCGGGCAGGAGCATTACCACGTACCGCTGCTGATTTCCCCTTACAGCTACTCCACCTACCGCGGTAGCTGAACCGAATGCTTGTCACCCTCTGACTCAATTTAAGAGTCCTTAGCCCGTACACACTGCGGGCTTTTTTTTGCCTGCGATTTGTCGGGTTTCAAGCGCTGGAGTAGGAGCGGGCGGGGCGCGCAGTTCCATGCCCGCGATATCGGTTCGCGGGCATGGCCCGCTCCTACAGGTCGTGACGTGGATAAGCCTTGGCAGGTTGTCGCTGTCAGCGGCTAAGCAGTGAGGCTGCGCCGGCCCCGCCAAACAAGGCAGCGCTGATGCGGTTGAACCATACCTGGCCCTTGCCCGAACGTAGGTAGCGCGCAGCGCCCTGGGCGCTAAGGCCGTAGAACAGCTTGCAGGCCAAGTCCAACACCGCCCAGGTGGCGATCATCACCAGCAGTTGGCTGAGCATAGGCCGCTCGGCGCTGATGAACTGCGGCAAGAAGGCGGCGAAGAACAGGATGTCCTTGGGGTTGCTGGCGCCCAAGCCGAAGGCCTTCCAGAACATGCTGCGAAAGCCTGGGTTGACCGGCTGCTCTTCGGCCGTCACCGGTTTGGCGGCTTTGCGTGATTCCTGCCAGCTCTGCCAGGCGAGGTAGAACAGGTACAGCGCGCCGACCAGTTTGAGTAGGCTGAACAGCTGCTCGGAGGCCAGCAGCAGTGCGCCAAGGCCCAGCGCCGAAGCACTTAATAAACAGATAGAAGCTGACACCCCACCAATAAAGGCCGGTGCCGAGCGGCGCAGGCCGTAGTTGAGGCTGTTGCTGACCATCAACAGTGATAGCGGCCCCGGGATCAGAATCACCACCAGTGCAGCACTTGCGAACAACAGCCAGGTTTCCAGACTCATTAGCGATTCTCCAGATGCGCAAAAGCCCCGACGCCATGTCAGGGCTTAGGTTTTGCTTGGTTCATGTTCCTTTGTTTTGAAAACGTAGCGAGCGATGACTAGGCAAGGCGAAGTCAGGCGAAAAAGCGGAGTGTACGACTGTACATGAGCATTTTGAGCCTGACTTCAACGCTGCATAGTCGAGCGCAGTAGTTTTCAATTACAGGAAGGCGAACTTGGCGATAAAAATAATGCACAGAACGTACAGGCTCAGCGATACCTTGTCGCGCTGACCGGTCAGCAGTTTCAGCGTCGCGTAGGTCAGGAAGCCCAGGGCAATACCGTTGGCGATGGAGAAGGTCAGCGGCATCATGACCACGGTGACGATCGCCGGGATGGTGTCGGTGTGATCTTTCCAGTCGATATGCGCCATGCCGCTCATCATCAGCATTGCCACATAAATCAGCGCGCCTGCGGTGGCGTAGGCGGGGATCATCCCAGCCAGCGGGGCAAAGAACATCGCGCAGAGAAACAGCACACCCACCGCAACAGCCGTCAGACCAGTACGGCCACCGGCAGCAACGCCCGCAGCACTTTCCACATAGCTGGTGACCGGTGGGCAACCGACAAAGGCCCCGACCACGCTGGAGGTACTGTCAGCCTTGAGCGCTTTGGACAGGTTCTGGATCTTGCCGTCCTCATCCACCAGGTTGGCGCGATGGGCGACGCCCATCAGGGTACCGGCGGTGTCGAACATGTTGACGAAGAGGAAGGCCAGAATCACGCTGATCATGGCAATGTTGAATGCGCCAGCGATATCCAGTGCCATCAAGGTTGGTGCCAGGCTTGGCGGCATGGAAACCAGGCCGTTGTATTCAACGATGCCGATGCCCCAGCCGATGGCGGTGACGCCGAGCATGCTGAACAGGATGGCGCCGAACACGTTGCGGTGGCTGAGCACGGCAATCAGTAGGAAGCACACAGCGGCGAGGATTGCATTCGGTTCACCGAATGAGCCCATGGTCAGCAGGGTGGCCGGGCTGTCGACAACAATGCCCGCAGTCTTCAGGCCGATCAGCCCGAGGAACAGACCAACCCCCGCACCCATGGCAAAGCGCAGGCTCATGGGGATGCTGTTAAGCAGCCACTCGCGGATGCGTGACAGGCTCATGATCATAAACAGCACGCCGGAGATAAACACCGCGCCAAGGGCGATCTGCCAGCTATAGCCCATTTCACCGACAACGGTGTAGGTGAAGAAGGCATTCAGGCCCATGCCGGGTGCCAGGCCGACTGGCCAGTTGGCGTACAGACCCATCAGGAAGCAGCCGATGGCCGCACCGATGCAGGTGGCGACAAACGCCGCACCGTGATCGACGCCGGCTGTGGCCATGATGTTGGGGTTAACGAAGATGATGTAAGCCATGGTGACGAAAGTCGTCAGGCCCGCCAGCAGTTCGGTTTTGATTGTGGTGCGGTGTTCGGTCAGCTTGAAGAAGCGGTCAAGCAGACCGGGTTTGATCAGGTCTTGCATCTGCGTCGCCTGTTGTTCTTGTTTAGCGCTTTCCACAGGGGTACTCCTCATCTCTTGTTGTGTGCCACCCAGAGCCTGTGCTGCGCACTGCTCGACTCTTGAGGTAGGTGGTGTTTTTTTGCCTTGCTGGCGTGCTTAGCTGACCTAACGGTCAAGAAATAACACTGAGGCCGATTATGATGTTGTATACAAAAAAAGCAAATAATGTTTCTGGTTAAAATCCCGTATGTACTCGGTTTTTTCACCTATGGATTACCCGTGACTTTTACGCTGTGTACCGCAGCGTTCGTCAATACAGCCTGGTAAGGCGCTGACAGCGCCGTGGTTCTCAGGGTTTCGCTAATATTTGACGGAGCAGCGGCGCCCATTGTTTAAGCGCTGCTAAGCAGATTCTCGAACAAGAAAAGCACTGCATATAAGAAATGAATCTGCCGGCTGCGCCTTATGCGGCTGAAAAGTGCAGCTGGAAAGCGCGCGCAAATGCCCGTTTGCGCGGCCGTTATGTGCTGCTAACGGTGTACGCACTGGTCACATTGTGTACAATGCAAGGGCTTTTTATTTGTGACTTTTGCTGATGTGCTGCTTGCCAGAGGGCGGGTAATACACAGTAGAGTTGCATCAGCAACCGCCGAACCTTGATCACGCGAGCCCCAATGAACGAACAATTGCAGCCCCTTAAGAAGCAGACGCGCGAAGGCAAGAGCACTCGCAGCGGGACTCAGGACGATGTCGTTTACGCCCATATCTTTGATGCCATTCTCGAGCAGCGTCTGGCTCCGGGCACCAAGCTCAGTGAAGAGGCGCTCGGTGAAATCTTCGGCGTCAGCCGCACCATTATTCGTCGTGCCTTGTCGCGCCTGGCCCACGAAGGCGTGGTGCTGCTGCGGCCTAACCGTGGCGCGGTAGTGGCCAGCCCAGGTGCGGAAGAGGCGCGGCAGATCTTCTATGTGCGCCGCATGATCGAACGGGCGATTACCGAACTGGCCTGCAAGAACGCCAAGCCGGAACAGATTGCCGCGCTGCGCCAGATGGTGATTGATGAGCGTGACTGCTTCGCACGTGGTGATCGCGGCATGGGCATTCGCCTGTCCGGTGAATTCCACCTGAAACTCGCGGAAGCGGCCGGCAACCTGACCCTATTGGGCTTTCTGCGCAGCCTGATTTCCCAGACCTCGCTGATCATCGCCCTGTACGAAAGCAACAGCCGCACCCATTGTTCGGATGCCGAGCACGACCAGGTGATCGACGCCATCGAGGCTGGCAACGTTGAAGTGGCGGTGGACCTGATGATGCGCCACATGGACAGCGTTGACGCCAAACTCAACCTGGATGGCGAAACCGCCTCCGATGACCTGCACGCGGTGTTCTCACACCTGCTGCCAGGCAGTAAGAAGAAGGCCGCAAGCCGCTGATTGGTGTCATCGGTATAAACAAAAAGCCCGCTCAACTGAGCGGGCTTTTTCTTGGCCGGGATTTAACCTGTCTGGTTTAGTCGCGGCGGTGCACCGACTGGCCGGCGGCGAAGGTTTCCTTCACGGCGCGGTCATCGCCGAGCATGGTCAGGGCGAAGAGTCGTTCGTCCAGGGTCTTGGCCTGTTGCATGCGGTAGCTGATCAGCGGCGTGGCGTTGTAGTCGAGCACCACGAAGTCGGCGTCTTTGCCGCTTTCGAAGTTGCCCAGCTTGTCGTCCAGGTACAGCGCGTTGGCGCCGCCGAGGGTGGCCAGGTACAGCGACTTGAACGGGTCGAGCTTCTTGCCTTGCAGCTGCATCACCTTGTAGGCCTCGTTCAGCGATTGCAGTTGGCTGAAGCTGGTACCCGCGCCGACATCGGTGCCCAGGCCGACGCGCACGCCGTGCTGTTCCAGCTTATTCAGATCGAACAGGCCGCTGCCAAGGAACAGGTTGGAGGTCGGGCAGAAGGCTATGGCCGAACCGGTTTCGGCCAGGCGTTTGCATTCGTCGTCGCACAGGTGCACGCCGTGGGCGAATACCGAGCGCGCGCCGATCAGCTTGTAGTGGTCGTACACATCCAGGTAGCCCTTGCGCTCAGGGAACAATGCCTTGACCCATTCGATTTCCTTGCGGTTCTCGGACAGGTGAGTGTGCATATACAGGTCCGGGTACTCGCCCAGCAGCTTGCCGGCCAGAGTCAGTTGCTCCGGGGTGCTGGTGGGGGCGAAGCGCGGGGTCACCGCGTAATGCAGACGGCCTTTGCCGTGCCAGCGTTCGATCAACTCTTTGCTGTCGGCGTAGCCGGATTCCGGGGTGTCGGTCAGGTAATCCGGGGCATTGCGATCCATCAGCACCTTGCCGGCGATCATGCGCAGGTTCAGCGCTTCGGCGGCTTCGAAGAAGGCGTCCACCGATTGCTTGTGCACGCTGCCAAATACCAGCGCGGTGGTGGTGCCGTTGCGCAGCAACTCTTTCAGGAAGATCCCGGCCACGTCGGCGGCATGGGCCTTGTCGGCAAACTGCTGTTCGGTGGGGAAGGTGTAGGTGTTCAGCCAGTCCAGCAGCTGCTCGCCGTAGGAGGCGATCATCCCGGTTTGCGGGTAGTGGATATGGGTGTCGATAAAGCCGGGGGTGATCAGGGCATCGCGATACTCAGTGATTTCAACGCCCTTGAGCGTTGGAAGCAGGTCGGCGGCATGGCCGACTTTGGCCACCTGGCCGTTCTCGACGACCAGCACACCGTCTTCGAAATACTCATAGGATTGCTCAACGCCCACCACGGCAGGGTCGGCAATGCTGTGCAGGATGGCGGCGCGGTAGGCTTTCACTGGGCTAGTCATGTAACGCTGATCTCAATCAATGGAGTTGGTCGTTCAGGCACGCGGGCGCCTGGGCAGATAGTCAGGCCTGGCTTCGGCGAGAGGCGGGCAGCAGCTTGGCAACGCTGGGTTGACCCTTTTTGCTCTCTTGGCCAAAGGCGGCGTTATAGGTGGCGATCACTTCGCCGGCGATGGATACGGCGATTTCCACCGGCAGCTTGCCTTTGACCTCGGCCAGGCCCATGGGGCAACGCATGCGCGCTACCACTGCTGGGTCGAAGCCGCGATCACGCAGGCGGTGCTCAAATTTGGCACGTTTGGTCTGCGAGCCGATCAGGCCGTAGTAGGCAAAGTCGTTGCGCTTGAGGATTTCTGCAGTCAGCTCCAGGTCAAGCTGGTGGTTGTGGGTCATGACGATAAAGTAGCTGCCGGCGGGCATGCGTTCGATTTCGTCGATGACTTCCTCATTGATCACCTTTTCCACCCCAGCCGGAATCTGTTCAGGAAACTCGTTTTCCCGCGAATCAATCCAGCGCACCTTGCACGGCAGGCTGGCGAGCAGCGGTACCAGGGCGCGGCCGACATGGCCGGCACCGAACACGGCGATCTGCGCTTGCGGCTGGCCCATAGGCTCAAACAGCAGCACGGTAGCGCCGCCGCAGCACTGGCCAAGGCTAGCTCCAAGGCTGAAACGCTCCAGGCGAGTGTCCTGGCTGCGGCTGCTGAGCATTTCGCGGGCCAGCTCCATCGCCTTGAATTCCAGATGGCCGCCACCGATGGTTTCGAAGATGCGGTCATCGGTGACCACCATTTTCGAGCCGGCATTACGCGGGGTTGAGCCGCGTTCTTCGATGATGGTCACCAGCACGCAGGGTTCACCGCGTTGCTGCAGGTCGGCGAGGGCGCTGATCCAGCTCATTTGCTCAGCCTCCAGGTAGGTGGCAGTTGTCCGGGGCGCGGTAAGCGCCAGTTGCTTGGCGACGGGTCCAGTATCGGTACCGGAATCGGTCGCGGTGTTTGCGGTTTCGCTTCGGTGTGTTTTGTCATTGTTGTACACCTGCTTCGTTGTTCATTCACGCCTCTGGTGGACAACGCTTCGCGGTTGTCCATCCTACGAAGATTCGTAGGATGGGGCTGGTCGCGCAGCACATCCACCAAGGTGGCTGGCGTTACGCCGGTTCAACCTCTGCAGCGGCGGCCGACTTGGCGTTCTGCTGCAGTTTCTTCATTTGCTCCACACCCCAGAGCACGCGCTCAGGCGTGGCCGGGGCGTCGATATTCGGCTGTACGCGGTAGTCAGCCAGGCTGGCCACGGCGTCTTTGATCGCACACCACACGGCGATGCCGAGCATAAACGGCGGCTCACCGACGGCCTTGGAATGGAACACGGTGTCTTCCGGGTTCTTGCGGTTTTCCACCAGGTTGACGCGCAGGTCCAGCGGCATATCGGCGATGGCCGGGATCTTGTAACTGGCCGGGCCATTGGTCATCAGCTTGCCCTTGCCGTTCCACACCAGCTCTTCCATGGTCAGCCAACCCATGCCCTGAACGAATGCGCCCTCGACCTGACCGATGTCGATGGCCGGGTTCAGCGAGGCACCGACGTCATGCAGGATGTCGGTGCGCAGCATCTTGTACTCACCGGTCAGGGTATCGACTATCACTTCCGAACAGGCTGCGCCGTAGGCGAAGTAGTAGAACGGCCGGCCGGCAGCCTTGTCACGGTCATAGAAAATCTTCGGTGTGCGGTAGAAGCCGGTGCTGGAGAGCGACACCTGACCGAAGTAGGCCTTCTGGATCACTTCCTCGAAGCTCAGGAACAGATCGCGCACACGCACCTGGCTGTTGCGGAATTCGACGTCTTCCGGGGTGACCTTGTATTCGCGCACCAGAAAATCAACCAGGCGCTGCTTGAGGGTTTCAGCTGCGTTCTGCGCGGCCTTGCCGTTCAAATCGGCACCGCTGGAAGCTGCGGTCGGCGAAGTGTTTGGCACCTTGTCGGTGTTGGTGGCGGTGATCTGGATGCGCGAGATGTCCACCTGCAGCACTTCGGCAACGATCTGCGCGACCTTGGTGTTGAGGCCCTGGCCCATCTCGGTGCCGCCATGGTTCAGGTGGATCGAACCGTCGGTGTAGATATGGATCAGCGCGCCGGCCTGGTTGAGGAAGGTGGCGGTAAAGCTGATACCGAATTTCACCGGGGTCAGCGCCAGGCCTTTCTTCAGCACAGGGCTCTTGGCGTTGAATGCGCGGATTTCTTCACGGCGCTTGGCGTAGTCACTTCTGGCTTCCAGCTCGGCGGTCATCTCGTGGATAACGTTGTGCTCGACGGTCTGGTGGTAGTGGGTGACGTTGCGCTCGGTCTTGCCGTAGTAGTTGGTCTTGCGCACGTCCAGCGGGTCTTTACCCAGGCTGCGGGCGACCGCATCCATGATCTCTTCGATGGCGACCATGCCCTGCGGGCCGCCGAAACCGCGGTAGGCGGTGTTCGACGCGGTGTTGGTCTTGCAGCGGTGACCATTGATGGTGGCGTTGCCGAGGAAGTAGGCGTTGTCCGAGTGGAACATCGCACGGTCGACGATCGAGCCGGACAGGTCTGGCGAGTAGCCGCAGTTGCCAGCCAGCTCGATCTCGATGCCGTGCAGCAGGCCGTTGTCATCGAAGCCGACGTCGTATTCAACGTAGAACGGATGGCGTTTGCCGGTCATTTGCATGTCTTCAACGCGCGGCAGGCGCATCTTGGTTGGCCGGCCGGTGAGGTGTGCAATCACTGCACACAGGCACGCCGGGCCAGCGGCCTGGGTTTCCTTGCCGCCGAAACCGCCGCCCATGCGGCGCATGTCGATGACGATCTTGTGCATCGGCACGCCGAGCACTTCGGCCACCAGCTTCTGCACTTCGGTGGCGTTCTGCGTCGAGGTGTAGATGATCATGCCGCCGTCTTCGGTGGGCATGACCGAGGAAATCTGGGTTTCCAGGTAGAAGTGTTCCTGGCCGCCGATATGCAGGCTGCCTTGCAGGCGGCGTGGCGCGGTGGCGAGTTCGGCGGCGGAGTTGCCGATCTTGTGCTGATGGCTGTCGAGGACGAAATGCTTCTTGCGCAGCGCATCGACCACATCCAGTACCGGCTCAAGGTCTTCGTATTCAATGATTGCCGCCATGGCCGCTTTGCGTGCGGTTTCCAGGCTGTCGGCCCCTACGGCCAATACCACCTGGCCGACGTATTCAACCTTGCCGTCCGCCAGCAGCGGGTCACCGGCCACGACCGGGCCGATATCCAGCTGGCCGGGTACGTCATCCTTGGTGATGGCAATTGCCACGCCTGGGAACTGGTAGCAAGGGCTGGTATCGATGCTGACGATGCGCGCGTGGGCGCGGTCGCTCATGCGGGCATAGACGTGCAGCTGATTGGGGAATTCCAGGCGGTCGTCGACGTAGATGGCTTCGCCGGAGACGTGTTTGTCCGCGCTTTCATGTTTGACGCTCTTGCCGACGCCGGYGGTGATGTCGGCGCGGAACAGTTCGGCCAGTTCGGCTTGGGTTTTGTGCTGGATGTGGTTAGACATAGGCGGTCACCCGGGTTTCGACTTCGGGAGCTTGCAGCTCGAGGAAGAATTTACGCAGCAGATTCTGTGCAGTGAGCAAGCGGTATTCCTTGCTGGCGCGGAAGTCGCTGAGCGGGGTGAAATCCTCGGCAAGCGCGGCGCAGGCGCGTTCGATTACGCCTGGATACCAGGCTGAACCCTGCAGCGCAGCTTCACAGGCAGCGGCGCGTTTCGGGATGGCAGCCATACCGCCGAAGGCGATGCGTGCGCTCTGCACTACGCCATCTTCAACGACCAGGTTGAAGGCGGCGCAGACGGCGGAAATATCATCGTCCAGACGCTTGGATACCTTGTAGGCGCGGAACGCCTGATTGGCCTGATGGCGCGGCACGATGATCTTCTCGATAAATTCGGCTTCCTGACGCGCAGTCACCTTGTAGTCGAGGAAATAGTCTTCGATCGGCAGGGTGCGGCTGCTGTTGCCTTTACGCAGCACGATCTGCGCGCCGAGGGCGATCAGCAGCGGCGGGGCGTCGCCAATCGGCGAGGCGTTGCCGATATTGCCGCCCAGGGTGCCCTGGTTGCGGATCTGCAGGGAGGCGAAACGATGCAGCAGTTCGCCAAAGTCCGGGTAGTCCTGGGCCAGCGCTGCATAGCAATCGGACAGCGCGGTGGCCGCGCCGATTTCGATGCTCTCGGCGGTCACGTCGACGCGCTTCATCGCTTCGATATGGCCAACGTAGATCATCACCGGCAGTTCGCGGTGAAACTGGGTGACTTCCAGCGCCAGATCGGTGCCGCCAGCCAGCAGGCGAGCTTCGGGGTTGGCCGCGTAAATATCAGCCAGATCAGCCACAGTCAGCGGCAACAGGCAGCGTTTGTCGCCACTGTTGAGTTCGGCGGTTTCACGCGGAGCGATGGCTTTCAGCTGGGCGACGGTTTGTGCTTCGGCAGCATCAAACTGGTCTGGCTGCTTCTGGCAGCAGGCCTGTTCGGCGGCATCAATGATCGGGCGGTAGCCGGTGCAGCGGCAGAGGTTGCCGGCCAGGGCTTCCATGGTGTCGGCCTTGTCGAAACCGTTACTGTTCTTCTGCAAGGCGAACAGCGACATGACGAAACCCGGGGTGCAGAAGCCGCACTGCGAACCGTGGCAGTCGACCATGGCTTGCTGCACGCTGTGCAATTGGCCTTGGTGCTTGAGGTCTTCAACCGTGATCAGCTGTTTGCCGTGCAAGGAGGACACGAAGGTCAGGCAGGAGTTGAGGGTGCGATAACGCACGCGCTCACCGTCCAGCTCTCCGACCACCACGGTGCAGGCACCGCAGTCGCCAGAGGCGCAGCCTTCTTTGGTTCCGGATTTGCCGACATGCTCACGCAGGTAATTGAGCACGGTGACGTTTGGGTCCAGGGCATGCTCAGTACGCAGCTCCCGGTTGAGTAAAAACTGGATCAAGGACGACCTCCAGGCACTTTATTGTTCTCGTATCAGGCTCTGCTGAAACGCTGCGCACAACGGCGCAGCGTTTCCACACGGCTTGGCATGAGGCGAATCTAGAGTTTTCTGACTTTAGGGTCAACAAATATTTGACTCTTTGGTCAGGCGATTGTCATACGATTCAGTTATGAGCGCGAAAAGCCCTGTAGCTCGGTTAAACGCTAGCCGCTTTTGTGCCAAGCAGACGTTGCAGAAACATAGAGTCGAGCAAACAAAAAACGCCAAGGGTGAGGGCCCTTGGCGTTTTTTGTTTGCGGTGATTGCGCTTAGGAGTGGGTCAGCTGCGAATCGGTCAGTTGATGCTCTTCACCGGCGTAATAAGCACGTACCCGAGGGTCCATCACTGCGCGCCACAGCGGCGGAAACAGCGCCAGGACGATCATTCCGGCGTAGCCGTTGGGTAGCTGCGGGCTGTCGTCGAAGTGGCGCAGCACCTGGTAGCGGCGTTTGGCATAGGCGTGGTGGTCAGAATGGCGCTGCAAATGGAAGAGAAACAGGTTGGTCAGGAGGAAGTTGCTGTTCCATGAATGCGTCGGATTGGTGCGTTCATAACGGCCATTCTCCAGCTTGCGACGGTGCAGGCCGTAGTGCTCCACGTAGTTGACGATTTCCAGCAGGGTGAAGGCGACCACTGACTGCGCAATAAAGAACAGCGCGCCGAGCCAGCCGAAAGCCAGGCTGAAACCCAGCATAAACAGCGCACTGACCGCATACCAGCCAATCAGCTCATTGCGCCAGTGCAGGACGGGCAGGTTCTTGCGCTTCAGCCGCTCTGCTTCAAGCTTCCAGGCATTGAGGAAGTTGTGCACATAGGCGTGCGGCAGGAAGGCATACAGGCTCTGGCCGTAGCGCGAGGAGCTGGCGTCTTCTGGGGTCGACACATGCACATGGTGGCCGCGCACATGCTCAATCTTGAAGCCGCCGTAGCACACGGCAGCCAGCAACAAGCCGCCGGCGTTCTGCTCCAGCTGCGGGTCCTTGTGGATAAACTCATGGGCCACGGTGATGCCGATGGCGCCGGTGACCGTGCCGACCGACAGCACCCAGCCGAGCTGACCAATCCAGCTCCAGGCCTCATGGTTGACGAATACCCAGCCGGACCAGCCGAGCATGCTAAGCAAAGCCGGCACGGTGATTAGGCTGAGCAGGCGGTAGTAACCCTGCTGCTCCATTTGCGGCACTTGCACGGCTTCATCGGGGTTGGCCGGGTCGCGGCCAACAATAAAATCCAGCAGCGGGATAACGCCGAACACCACCAGCACCACCAGCCAGGGCCAGGCGTTGGCGTATTGGCTATTTAATGACCAGTAATAGCTCAACGGGATGCCCAATACAGGGATCAACCAGAACCAGTAGCCGATGCTTTTAATCACAAGCATCCAGTTGGAGGGCAGGCGTTCGAACATGGTGGCTCCGTACTTATTATTGTTGGAGTAGGGTGTTGGTTGGATTGTAGGACAATCCGTGTTGCTGCCCATCCCCTGGCAGCCCACCTTTTGGTTTGAAAGCAGAGCGCTGGTGGCCTTGGCCCGGTAACACCCTGTGTTACACTCGCGCCGGCGTTCAACCGCTCAGGCCAAGCCTGGCGCGGGTTTAACCGCTTTAAGCCCCCCAATTAGGTCAGATAGAGCCTAAGGATCATCATGACGTTCAAGGCACCGGATAGCCTCGCTGAGCAGATCGCCCATCACCTTGCGGAACGCATCATTCGTGGTGAGTTGAAGGCGCGTGAGCGGATTCAGGAACAGAAAGTCACCCAGGCGCTGAATGTCAGCCGGGGTTCGGTGCGGGAAGCACTGCTGATTCTGGAGCGCCGCCACCTGATCGTGATCCCGCCGCGCCGCGGAGCGCAGGTGGCTGAACTGACGCCGCATAACGTCAAGAGCCTGTATGCCCTGGTCATGGAGCTGTACATCCTGCTGGGCAAAGCGGTTGCGGATAGCTGGCAGGTTGAAGCCGATCTCGGGCCGTTTCTGGTGATTCAACAGCGCCTGCAGGACAGCCTACAGCGCGAAGATATCAACGCTTTTGTCGAGAGCAGCTTCGACATCATGCGTGCCGCCTTTCCGTTCTCCAATAATCCTTACCTGCAGGAAACCGTGGAGAACCTGCTGCCGGCCATCAGCCGCACCTATCACCTGGCGCTGGAACGGCGCAAAGGCGAGATGGGCCAGTTCCTCAATACCTTTGCCGCCTTGCTGCAGGCGATCATCGCCCGTGACCACCAGGCCATTCGCGAGGTATTGCTGGGTTACGGTGAGCACAATTGCCAGCTGGTGCTGGCCGCACTGGCCGACGCTTAAGGAAGGCTGTCTATGCGGCTCAAGTGCATCAAACTGGCCGGTTTCAAGTCCTTCGTCGACCCGACCACGGTGACCTTCCCCAGCAATATGGCGGCAGTGGTCGGGCCCAACGGCTGCGGTAAGTCGAACATCATCGACGCCGTGCGCTGGGTGATGGGCGAGAGTTCGGYGAAGAACCTCCGTGGCGAGTCGATGACCGACGTCATCTTCAATGGTTCCAATACCCGTAAGCCGGTGACCCAGGCCTCCATCGAGCTGATCTTCGACAACTCCGACGGCACCCTGACGGGCGAATACGCCGGCTACAACGAAATCTCGATCCGCCGCCGGGTCACCCGCGACAGCCAGAACACCTATTTCCTCAACGGCACCAAGTGCCGTCGCCGCGACATTACCGACATCTTCCTCGGCACCGGCCTGGGCCCGCGCAGTTACTCGATCATTGAGCAGGGCATGATCAGCAAACTGATCGAAGCCAAGCCGGAAGATCTGCGCAACTTTATTGAAGAAGCCGCCGGTATCTCCAAGTACAAGGAGCGCCGCCGCGAGACCGAGAACCGCATACGCCGTACCCATGAAAACCTGGCGCGCCTGACCGACCTGCGCGAAGAGCTGGAGCGTCAGCTCGACCGCCTGCACCGTCAGGCCCAGTCGGCAGAGAAATACCAGGAATACAAGGCCGAAGAGCGTCAGCTCAAGGCTCAGCTCACTGCCTTGCGCTGGCAAGCGCTGAATGAGCAGGTGGGTAGCCGCGAGGCGGTGATCAGCAACCAGGAAGTTAGCTTCGAAGCCCTGGTGGCCGAGCAGCGTAATGCCGATGCGAGCATCGAGCGGTTGCGCGATGGCCACCATGAGCTGAGCGAGCGTTTCAACCTGGTGCAAGGCCGCTTCTATTCGGTGGGCGGCGATATCGCGCGTATCGAGCAAAGCATCCAGCACGGTCAGCAGCGTCTGCGTCAGTTGCAGGATGACCTCAACGWAGCCGAGCGCGCGCGCCTGGAAACCGAATCGCACCTGGGCCACGACCGCACGCTGCTGGCGACCCTTGGCGAAGAGCTGGCCATGCTCGAACCCGAGCAGGAGCTGACTGCAGCGGCGGCCGAAGAGTCCGCCGCCGGGCTGGAAGAATCGGAAACAGCCATGCATGGCTGGCAGGAACAGTGGGACAGCTTCAACCAGCGCAGCGCCGAGCCGCGGCGTCAGGCCGAAGTGCAGCAATCACGCATCGCCCAGCTGGAGCAGAGCCTGGAGCGCCTGGCCGAGCGTCAGCGCCGTCTCACCGATGAGCTGCAGCAACTGGCCGCCGACCCGGAAGATGCGGCGATTATCGAACTGAGCGAGCAGATCGCCGCCGGCGAAATCAGTCTGGAAGATCTGCAGCTGGAAGAAGAACAGCAGGCCGAGCGCCTGCAACAACTGCGCAATGATMTGCAGCAYAGCGGTCAGGCCCAGCAGCAGGCGCAAGGTGAATTGCAACGCCTGAATGGCCGCCTGGCCTCGTTGGAAGCCTTGCAGCAAGCGGCGCTTGATCCCGGTAAAGGCGCTGGCGACTGGCTGCGTGAGCAGCAGCTGAGCGAACGTCCGCGTCTGGCTGAAGGCCTGCGGGTTGAAGCCGGTTGGGAATTGGCGGTGGAAACCGTGCTGGGTGCCGATCTGCAGGCCGTGCTGCTGGATGATTTCCAGGGGCTGGATTTTGCCGGCCTGACCCAGGGCGATCTGCGCCTGGCCAGCCCGAGCAAGGGCGGCGCGCGGGTTGCCGGCAGCCTGCTGGACAAGGTTGAAGCTAGCGTCGATCTGGCACCCTGGCTGGGCAAGGTCAAACCGGTGCAAAGCCTGGATGAAGCGCTGGCCGCACGCTTGAACTTGGCCGAAGGCGAGAGCCTGATCAGCCGTGATGGCTACTGGGTGGGCCGGCACTTTTTGCGTGTGCGCCGCGCCAGTGAAGCGGAAAGCGGTGTGCTGGCCCGAGGTCAGGAGATCGAGCGGCTAAGCCTGGAGCGTGATGAACGCGAAGCTGCATTGGCCGGGCTGGATGAGCGCTTGACCCATCTGCGTGAAAATCAGCGTGCTCAGGAAGAACAGCGCGAGCAGCAACGCCGCCATGCCCAAGACCTGGCCCGTCGTCTCGGTGAGTTGAAGGCCCAGCTGTCTGCCGGGCAGGCCAAGGTAGAGCAGCTGATATTGCGCCGTACCCGCTTGGACAGCGAACTGCTGGAGCTGGGCGAGCAGCGCGAAATTGAACACGAGCAACTGGGTGAGTCACGCCTGCAACTGCAGGACGCCCTGGATGCCATGGCGACCGACAACGAGCAGCGCGAAAGCCTGCTGGCCCGCCGCGACAGCTTGCGCGAACGCCTCGATCGCGTGCGCCAGGAAGCCCGCCAGCACAAAGATCACGCCCACCAGCTGGCCGTGCGCCTGGGTTCGTTGAAAGCCCAGCATGATTCCACCCGCCAGGCCCTGGAACGCCTGGAGCTGCAGGCCGAGCGTCTGCATGAGAAGCGCGAGCAACTCAACCTCAATCTGGAGGAGGGTGAAGCACCGCTGGAAGAGCTGCGCATGAAGCTCGAAGAGCAGCTCGACAAGCGCATGGCGGTAGAAGACGAACTCAAGCTGGCGCGCCTGGCCCTGGAAGATGCCGACCGCGAGCTGCGTGACGCGGAAAAACGCCGTACTCAGGCCGAGCAGCAGTCGCAGTTGCTGCGCAGCCAACTGGAACAGCAGCGCATGGATTGGCAATCGCTGACCGTGCGGCGCAAGGCGCTGCAGGATCAGTTGCTCGAAGACAATTACGACCTGCATGGCGTGCTCGCCAGCTTGCCGGCAGAGGCCAGCGAGAAAGTCTGGGAAGAAGAACTGGAACGTCTGGCTGCCCGTATTCAGCGCCTGGGCCCGATCAACCTGGCGGCCATCGACGAATACCAGCAGCAATCCGAACGTAAGCGTTACCTGGATGCGCAGAACGCCGACTTGGTGGAGGCGCTGGATACCCTGGAAAACGTCATTCGCAAGATCGACAAGGAAACCCGCAACCGCTTCAAGGAAACCTTCGATCAGATCAACGGCGGCCTGCAGGCGCTTTTCCCGAAAGTCTTCGGTGGCGGCAACGCTTATCTGGAGCTGACCGGCGAGGACCTGCTGGATACCGGCGTGACCATCATGGCGCGCCCACCTGGCAAGAAGAACAGCACCATTCATTTATTGTCCGGTGGGGAAAAGGCGTTGACTGCCCTGGCCCTGGTATTTGCCATCTTCAAACTCAATCCAGCGCCGTTCTGCATGCTCGATGAAGTGGATGCGCCGCTGGATGATGCCAACGTTGGGCGCTATGCCCGGCTGGTAAAAGAGATGTCGGAAACCGTGCAATTTATCTATATCACCCACAATAAAATCGCCATGGAAATGGCTGATCAGTTGATGGGCGTAACCATGCACGAGCCCGGTTGTTCGCGATTGGTGGCCGTGGATGTGGAGGAAGCGCTGGCCTTGGTTGAATCATGATGGCCAGGGCGGTGTAAAGTTATCTTTCGTCGTGCTAGCTTAATGCGCATTGTTATTAGACGTGGCGTTATAACTTAGGGAAAGGCCTGGCAGAACATAGGCTTGGCGTCGCGGAAAAGAATTAGCAAAATGGCCCAGGAAGGCCTTTTTCATCACATTTTTATTAGGGGTTAAGGTATTTCATGGAATTCGGTCTGCGCGAGTGGCTGATTGTCATCGGCATTATTGTGATTGCCGGCATCCTGTTTGATGGCTGGCGGCGGATGCGTGGTGGTAAGGGCAAACTCAAGTTCAAACTTGACCGCAGTTTTGCCAATCTGCCGGATGATGACAGCGATCCTGATCTGCTCAGCCCGCCGCGGGTTATTGATCGCAGCAACGAGCCGGCTTTTGATGAAGAAGACCTGCCATCGCTGAGCGCACGTGAGCTGAATCGTCGCCGCAGTGGTGAGCCGCAACAGGGCGACCTTAATCTGGGCCTGGAAGAACCTGTACCGACGCTGCTTAACCCGGTTGATGACGATGTGGTCAAACCCGCCAGTCAGGCCAAGGAAAGCAGCAAGGAATTGCCACCGGTTGAAGAAGTGCTGGTGATCAATGTCATCGCCCGCGATGAAGAAGGCTTCAAAGGCCCAGCGCTGTTGCAGAATATTCTGGAAAGCGGCCTGCGTTTTGGCGAGATGGATATTTTCCATCGCCACGAAAGCATGGCGGGCAATGGTGAAGTGCTGTTCTCCATGGCCAATGCCTTGAAACCTGGCACCTTTGACCTCGACGACATTGAAGGTTTCAGCACCCGCGCCGTGAGTTTCTTCCTCGGTTTGCCGGGCCCGCGTCATCCCAAGCAGGCTTTTGATGTGATGGTGGCCGCCGCACGCAAACTGGCCCATGAGCTGGGTGGCGAGTTGAAGGATGACCAGCGCAGTGTGATGACCGCGCAAACTATCGAACACTACCGCCAACGCATCGTCGAATACGAGCGCAAGCAACTGACCAATAAGCGCTGATTTAATCGATGAAATACCAAGAGCAGCCAAGGCTGCTCTTTTCGTTTGAGAGCACACCGCAATGACCGACGCCTCGATTGCTGCCCAGCGCATTCTGCAACTGCGTGCCGAACTGGATGGGCATAACTATCGCTATCACGTACTCGATGAGCCGAGTATTCCTGACGCCGAATATGACCGCCTGTTCCATGAGCTGAAAGCTCTGGAAGCCGAACACCCAGAGCTGGTCACGGCCGACTCGCCGACCCAGCGTGTCGGCAGCCTGGCTCTTTCGGCCTTCGGTGAGGTCAGGCACGAAGTACCGATGCTTAGTTTGGGCAACGCTTTTGAAGAAACCGACCTGCTGGATTTCGACCGCCGGGTGCGTGAGGGGCTGGACCTGTCGGCGGGCGATCTGTTTGGTGGTGGCGCCGAGGTTGAGTACAGCTGCGAGCCCAAGCTTGATGGCCTGGCCGTCAGTCTGCTGTATCGCGACGGCCTGTTGGTGCGTGGCGCGACGCGTGGTGATGGCAGCACGGGCGAGGACATCAGCGTCAACGTGCGCACCATTCGCAATGTGCCGTTAAAGCTGCAGGGCGAGGGCTGGCCGTCTGTGCTGGAGGTGCGTGGAGAAGTCTTTATCTCCAAGGCCGGTTTCGAGGCGCTAAATGCGCGGCAGCTGGAGCAGGGCGGTAAGACCTTCGCCAATCCGCGCAATGCCGCTGCTGGCAGCCTGCGCCTACTGGATTCGAAAATCACTGCCAGTCGTCCACTGGAGCTCTGCTGCTACGGCATCGGCCAGGTGCAAGGCGAGCTGCCACAAACGCATATCGGTATCCTTGAGGCGCTGAAGCAATGGGGCATGCCGATCAGCCGTGAGTTGAAACTGGCCAAAGGTGCCGATGAATGCCTGGCCTACTACCGCAACATCGGTGAACGTCGCGAATCGCTGGCTTATGAAATCGACGGCGTGGTGTTCAAGGTCAATAGCCTGGCCTATCAGCGCGAACTCGGCTTCCGCGCCCGCGAGCCGCGCTGGGCGATTGCCCACAAGTTCCCGGCGCTGGAAGAGCTGACCGAGCTGCTGGACGTGGAGTTTCAGGTTGGCCGTACTGGCGCGGTTACCCCGGTCGCGCGCTTAAAACCGGTCAAGGTGGCGGGTGTCACGGTGTCCAACGCGACGTTGCACAATATGGATGAGGTGGCGCGCCTGGGGGTGATGATCGGCGATACGGTGATTATCCGCCGCGCCGGCGATGTGATTCCGCAGGTGGTGCAGGTGGTGCTTGAGCGCCGCCCACTGGATGCCAGGCCTGTGCAGATTCCCGAAAGCTGCCCGGTGTGTGGTTCGCACGTTGAACGAACCCAGCTGGTTAAACGCAGCAAGGGCAAGGAAACCTTCAGCGAAGGCTCGGTGTACCGCTGCGTCGGCCGCTTGGCCTGTGGCGCGCAGCTCAAGCAGGCGATTATTCACTTTGTCTCGCGCCGGGCCATGGATATCGAAGGCCTGGGTGACAAAACCATCGAGCAGTTGGTTGATGAGCAGCTGATCGCCTCACCGGCCGATCTGTATCAGCTCAAGTATGAGCAGATCATCAACCTGGAAGGCTTTGCCGAGGTGTCCAGCAACAAGCTGCTGCAGGCCATTGCCGACAGCAAACAACCCAGCCTGGCACGCTTTATCTACGCCCTGGGCATACCCGACGTAGGCGAGGAGACTGCCAAGGTACTGGCCCGTGCGCTGGCCTCCCTGGAGCGCGTGCAGCAAGCCTTGCCCGAAGTGCTGACCTACCTGCCGGATATTGGCCTAGAGGTGGCGCACGAAATCCACAGTTTCTTTGCCGACAGCCATAACCAGCAGGTGATCAAGGCTTTGCTGGCCAGCGATGAATGCGGTTTGCAGTTGCAGGAACAAGGCGAGCTGAGTGCCGAGTTCAGTGCCAGCGCTACGTTGGCAGGGATGCTCGACAAGCTGAATATCCCCTCCGTCGGCCCCGGCGGCGCACAGAAGCTGGCAGATAAGTTTGGCAGCCTTGAGGCTGTACTGGCGGCTGACTGGCTGGATATGCGCCAGACTCTGCCTGATAAACAGGCCAACGCTGTGCGCGATTTTTTCCAGATACCGGCCAATGTCGAGCGCGCGCGCGCCATCGAAGCGCAGTTGCAGGCCTTTGGCATGCACTGGCACAGCGAGAAGAAAGTTATCGAAGGCTTGCCGCTGGCTGGGCAGACCTGGGTGCTGACCGGCACACTGGAAGTGATGAGCCGTGATGCCGCCAAGGAAAAGCTGGAAAGTCTGGGGGCCAAGGTCGCCGGTTCAGTCTCGGCGAAAACCAGTTGTGTGGTGGCAGGCCCGGGGGCGGGCTCGAAGCTGGCAAAAGCCACTGAGTTGGGCGTGCGGGTGATTGATGAGGCGCAGTTCTTGTCAGCCTTGGCAGGCTACGGCCTCTAGACGAGCGGGTTTTCTGTACTGCCCCCAAACAAGGTTTGGGGGCAGTAGGCAACTTAGTTACCGGTTACGTTCACGCAGGTTTCGCCGAAGAACGGGTAGAAGCCTTTGGTGTGGTAATCAGCGGTAGCGATGGTGCCGATGTTGCCATTGGCCTTGGCGGCAGCAATGGAAGCGTCGCCTTTGTTGATCAGACCAATGATGGTGGTGGCGCAAGCAGTGCCGGTTTTGTTGCCGGAAGCGGTAGTGGCAGTGATCGGACCTTTAACGTCGGTGATCAGGCCAACGCTGACTGGCGACAGGCCAGAGGCGCAACCGCTGAGCAGGGTAACCAGGCCGGCAGCCAGAGCAATTTTCTTCAACATGTTGTGATTCCTTTTCGCTTATCCATAAGAAGCTTTACCCATCCAGGTAAAGTGCCCCGGCACCCTAAAACAGGGACGGGGCAATAACAAGCTCGCGTGCTTGTTTTCAAACCGGTTTCAAATTTATGAAATTTTCCGGTGGATTTTTCGGCAGCCGTTGTTCTGCGCTCAGCACAATTGAATTGGCAGCCGAGTGAGAATGCTGAGGGGCAGGGGGAGGTTGCCTGGCGCTTCGATCAGACGCCAGGCGAGGTGCGATCAGTCGCCGCGGTATTCGCAGCCGCTGGTGCAGGTTTCGTGGATACGGATACGCGATAGCTCTGGCAGCAGCGGCTTGAGTTCCTGCCAGATCCACTTGGCTAGCACTTCACTGGTGGGGTTTTCCAGGCCAGGAATATCGTTCAGGTAGTTGTGGTCGAGTTGTTCGTAGAGCGGCTTGAAGATCGCCTTGATCTCGGAGAAGTCGCGAATCCAACCGGTGTAGGGGTCAACCTCACCTTCGATATACACCGCGACCTTGAAGGAGTGGCCGTGCAGGCGCCCGCATTTGTGCCCTTCGGGGACGTGAGGCAGGCGATGCGCGGCCTCGAACATAAACTCTTTGAACAATTCCACGGTCTTTCTCTCAGGTGGTACGCGGCAAACAGCGCGTTTAGCAAGGCGCGAATATTACCAGCTCAGCGGCTGTTAACCGAGTAGCACAGAGAATTGGATACAGTTTTATGGCTGATTGCGCTCCAACCGGTAGATGCTGACGGCCTCGTACACGGCCTTTCTCAGACGGTTGATACCGCCAATCGGACGATGCTCGGGTAGCGCATGCCAGGGGTTGAACGACAGGTTGTCGCAGAACAGGTTCTGCTCGCGGCTATCAAAATCCTGTGCCGGCACCTTGATGGTGGCGACGGTTTCAAACGGTGAAATGGTTTCGCTCCACTCAACGCTGGGGTCTTCGATGGGCATGTAGTACTCGGCGTTCTGCCGCTGCACTTGCAGGGCAAAGCAGGCCGGTACGCGGTCCAGAGACAGCTGCTGGTACAGCGCATTGCGCAGGAAGTTCGGCAGGTCCTGGTTCTGTTCAGGCAGCTGATAGTCCGGGCAGGCTTCCGGTTGAGGAATGACCCGGTACTTGATGTTGTGCTCGCCCAGTTTGAAGGGGGCGATGGAGTTATAGGTGGTCGCCACCGGTGTTTCCGGGGCCGGGGACAGGGTTTTCAGGGCGATGATCAGGTGGCGGATTTCCCAGGTGCTGGGGTTCCAGCTGGGGAAGAAGGCCATGGCCTTTTTGCCATCGGCCTGAGCGGCGAAATTGCTTTTGTACTCGGCCACGTCGCGCACGAAAAAGGCTGGGTGATTGAACATCACAAAGTCCTGCTCGCTGGCATGCTGCGGGCTTTTGCTGAGTTTTTCACCGGGCACATCGAGTAGCTTGATCGCCATGCCGCGTGCATCGCGGGCCCGGTCGAACTGCGGGTAGGCATTGCCGTTGGACAGACGCATCCAGGCCTGCCAGGTCTTGCCGGGTTCGCTGAGTACGCCGCGTTGCAGGCTGCTGTCGATATCGGCACTGACGGTGACTTCCGCCTTCATGCAGCCATGCGCCTTGGCGTGGGCATCACGCAGCACGCGGGTGTTATCACGGTGCTGTTCGACCACGCGGATGGCATCTTCAATGATGCCTTGGGTGAGCGCGGCCTCATCGGCCGGGATCTGTTCTTCAGTGGACACCGGGCCGGAGAATTTCCAACCGTAGTAGGCCGCGCCGATGGCCCAGCCGCCAATACCAATGGCCAATACGAGCACCAGCAATTTGCCCAGTACGCGGCCGAGCCAGAGCCAGAATCGTTTAAACATGCGGTCAATTCCTTTTAATTATTCTCAGTGTGCGATTACAGGCGCTGTGTGTTTCAGTTCTGGCAAGACGGGCCGGGCGTCCACTCCTTGGCGGCAACAGGTTGTAGCTGCTGTTCCAGAGCAGGGTTGCCCAAGACCTTGAGGTATTCGATCAGCGCCCAGCGTTCTTCCGGTTGCAGGGCGCGGCCGATCACGCCGTCTTCACGGCAGCCTGCGCGGAATTCATGGCCGCGATTGCTGTTACCGGTGACCTGAGTATCGAAGTGGAAGCCGCCGGTGAATTTTTCGCTGTTGTAGCCAATCTGTTTCGGGTTGAACTCGAAGTTGCCCACCCAGAACTGAGTTTGCCGCTCCGAGACCGGCGACAGCAGCTGGAACAGCGTCGGCACCGAGCCGTTATGCAGGAACGGCGGAGTAGCCCAGATGCCATCCAGCGGGCGCGCCTTGTAGCCGCGTTTTTCCTGTACGCCAATCGGCAGGCCGAAACCGTCCATGCGCCAGCGTTCACGCTCGGAAATGCCGGCATCCTGATAGGCGCGGTTTTCCACATAGGCGGTGACATAGGCCAGGGCCTTGGCGCTGGAGATGCTGCGCATGTCGATATCGTCCAGCGTGGCGCCAAACAAGCGCACGTCCAGTTTGCTCAGCTCGGCTTTGGTCCAGCCCAGTTTGCTGATATCGAAGCGGTGGTCGGCGATATTGTCCGCGGTGGTCGGGTCGGTGCCGACGATGGAGGTCGGTACCACGCGCATACGCCATTCGGGATCGCGGGCCGGCGCAAAACGCTCATCCGGTTTCTTCGGATCAGGCGCATGGCAGTAGGCGCAGTTTTCTGCAAACAGCGCGCGACCACGGCTGGCCAGCGGCAGATCGACCTTGCCGAACACTTCTTCTGGCCAGGTGGGCGGCTGCAGTTGCTTGAGGGTTTCTTCCAGGGTGAACAGGTCACGCAGGCGTACGCTGGAGGCGTAGCGTTCGGCTTCGACAACTGGATGGCCGTCGGTATTCAGCAAGCGCAGCGTGGCGCCGACGCCCAGGGCCTCGCCAACGTTGCGGGCCATAGGCTGCATGGCCGAACCGTTCCACTGTACCCAGTCGAATTTCCAGATATCCCAGACCTGCGGATAGCTCACCGGCGCATTGGCGACTCGGTAGTTACTCGGGTCGATTGCATCACCAAATACGCTGTTGGCAATCCGGCCGAAGGCATCGGTACGGCCAAAACCTTCCTCGGTTGGGTAGAGACCGCGGTGCCAATCATTGAATGCCGTGCCCAGCAGGCGATCGAGCACCACTTTGAAGTCGCGGCGCAATTGCGCGTTGTGGCTGCTGTATTCATCGCCCAGTACCTGTTTGGCAAAGCGGCGGAATTTCAGTGGGTTGTAATAGGTAAAGGCCATGCTCATGCCAAGCGCCTGACCAAAGCTGCCGCCGCGTACGGTGGGTACGGTGGACGCCAGCGAATGCAGCGCCGCGCCGCCATCGATGCGCACGGCTTGGCCTTTGTAGCGCAACTCGCCGGTGTGGCAGGCCGCGCAGCTGATATCCAGGTAATGCTCGCCACTTTCCGCATCGGCATGCCGAGCAAAACCGACCGGCAGGTTGCCGGGATTTAGCGGTGTGGGCTGTTGGGCGGGATCGACAAGGAAGCCAAAGCGCGCGAGGTAATCCGGGGTGGCGAATTTGCTACWGCTGAACGGCAGCTCCAGAGCGTTGAACCATTCATAACGCAGGCCTTTTACCTGAGTGCCCTGGGGGGTGTAGTAGTAGGTCTGGCGTTCGTCTGCCGACCACTGATCAAGGTAGTGCAGTTTGTCGGGCTGTTGGTAGACCGGCAGGTTGGGGTTGGCGATGAAATACAGGGCGACAAGTAGCCCCACCACCAGCAACAAAAGAAGCCCATACAGGGCCCGACGGAGAATGCGCATGGATACTTCCTTGTGGCGTTTTTTATTTGTTGTTTTTATGCCAATTGGCGCAGCCAATGGCAAGCAGCCATTACTACGAAACCCAGGAAATAGTCTTCTTTTCGGCCTGAAGATGGTTTTACAGTGCGGTTTATGACGAATTAATCCACAGGAGTGAGTGCATGCATCCTTTTGACGCGCCACAGCCGCCTAAATTGGCGTTGTTGTTGGGCTATGCCGGGCTGGTGCCCTTTGTCACCGGGGCATTAGGCATCTGGGTGACGCCAGAGGGCTGGCGAGTGGTGGTTCTGGCGGCCCTGCTGGACTATGCCGCGGTGATCCTGGCTTTTATGGGGGCGATTCATTGGGGCCTGGCCATGCGCGCGGAAAATGCCGGCGAGCCGGCGCAGATTCAGCTGGGATTATCTGTGGTGCCGCCATTGCTGGGGTGGCTGGCGATCAGTGGCGGCATGCCAACCAGCCTGGCCTTGCCGCTGTGTTTGCTGGCATTTGGCGGTTTGTATGCCGCCGACGTGCGCGCGGTGAAGCTGGGCCTGGCGCCGCAGTGGTATCCCAGTCTGCGCCGGCCATTGACGATTATCGTTTGCCTGAGCCTGCTACTGGCCTGGGCCAGTGTGCTGATGCGTTGAGTTGAGCCAATGCGCCACGGTCGTCAGGGTCTGCTCACGGCGCTGCGCCCAGTCGCCCTGAATGCACTGCAGCGGCTGTTGATGTAGCCGCAACCAGTGCTCGCACTGTTGGTAGAACGCTAGGCGCTGGGCCAGTTCTGGCTGACAGCGCTGGCCATCGTCGACCCAGGGCACATCGACCGGGTCGAGCAACATGTGCAGGTGGTAATCGCGCTCGAGCAAGGCTTGCTCGATCCAGGCAGGACAATCGCCAAACAGCTGTTGGCTCCAGAGCATATTGCTCAGCAGATGAGTATCGAGAATCAGCAACTCGGGCCGCGCCGCCCTGGCTTGGTCTTCCCATGCCAATTGGCCCTGGGCGATGGCGCTGATGTCGGCGTAGCAGGTGTCGCGTTGCTCGCGGTCGATAAAGTGCCGCACATATTCGCCAACCAGCACCCCTCCAAAGTTCTCCTGGATATGCCCGGCCAGCCAGCTTTTACCGCTGGATTCCGGCCCGGTGAGTACCAGTATTTTCATGCTCGGGCCTTCACGCGGTAACCAGCGCGCGATCACGTCGCCAGGTCAGCCAGCCATTGATCGCCAGCAGGGTAAACAACCCATAGAGTGCCGCCGTCGGGTACAGCCCCTGCTGTACAAACAGTGCAACAAACAGCAGGTCGAGGACGATCCACAGCGGCCAGCATTCAACCCGTTTCTGCGCCATCCATACCTGAGCGACCAGGCTGAACGCGCTCAGCGCCGCATCCTGCCAAGGCGCGGCAGCGTCGGTGAAGGTGGCCATCAGATAACCGAGAATAACTGCGCCAACGCTACCGATTGCTAAGCTGAGTAATATGCCCTGCTGGCTGAGCCGACTGACCTGCACCCCGCTATGGCTACTGCCGCCGCGCGTCCATTGCCACCAGCCGTAGCCTTGTAATACGGCATACACGCCTTGCAGCAGCATGTTCGAGTACAGCTTGCCGTCATAGAAGATCCAGGCGTACATCAGCACCATCAGCAAACCCAGCGGCCAGCACCAGCGGTTTTGCCGCACGGTCAGCCAGACGGCCCAGACACCAAGGGCTGAAGCGATGATTTCCAGAGGCGACATAGAACACCGGTGTGAGAGGGCGGGAATGGCTGGCGATTGTAGCGATTGCGCTGGGCGCCGTCTTGATTGCCCGGCCACGCTTGGCGGCTAGATGGCTAATGGCTATGGCTTTACCGATATACTCCGCGTCCCTTTCAGGAGGCATGGCGTGTTCAGGTCCGTTTTAACTGTTGTTGGCACAGTGTGCGTATTGGCGTTTGGCCTGATAGCCCAGGCCGTCGCAGAAAACTCGCGCGCCTCGGGTAACGCGCCGGCGTCGGTGGTATTCCTCAATCCAGGCTTTTCCGATGAGCCATTCTGGGTGGGCTACAGCGCCTTTATGCAGGCGGCAGCTGATGATCTGGGCATGCACTTGCAGATCATCTACGGCGAACGCAACCCACCGCAGTTACTGGAAAAAGCTCGCAGCGTATTAGCCCGCGACAAGCAGCCGGACTACCTGATATTCGTCAACGAAATGTATACCGCGCCGGAATTGCTCCGGCTGTTTGCCGATAGCCCGAGCAAGCTGTTTTCCCTGCACAGCACCCTTACCCCTGAGCAGCAACAGCGCATTGGCGCCTCACGTGAGCATTACCGTAACTGGATTGGCAGCCTGATCCCCAATGACGAGCAGGCCGGTTACTGGATGGCCAAGGCCCTGATCGCCAAGCTGGCGGGCCAACCCGGCAGCATGCTGGCCTTTGCCGGGGTGCGTTACACACCATCCTCGACCCTGCGCGAAGACGGCCTGCACCGCGCCTTGCGCGAGCACCCGGAGATCAAACTGCAGCAGATGTTGCAGGGCGAATGGAAGCGTCAGCGAGCCTATGAACAGGCGCAGCTGATGCTGCCACGCCATCCCGAAGTGCAGCTGGTGTGGTCGGCCAATGATGAAATGGCCTTTGGGGTGATGCAGGCTGCGCTGGAGTTGGGCAAACAACCCGGCAAGGATATTTACCTGTCGGCGCTGAACAATTCGGATGAGGTGCTGCAGGCCCGTATCGACGGTAAAATTGACGTGCTGGTCGGCGGGCATTTCACTCTCGGCGGTTGGGCCATGGTGATGCTGCATGACTACCATGCCGGGCAGGATTTCGCCGCGCGTGGTGGCAAGGATCGGGTCGATCAGTTGTTCAGTCTGCTGGATGCCGAGCAGGCTGCGCACTTGCAGCAACGCCTAAAAGTGCCAGGCTTCGGCCTGGATTTTCGCCAGTTCAGTGCGGTGTACCACCCGCAGATCAAGGACTACGGTTTCTCCATCAACCCGTTGCTGCAGTAAGTCAGACGCCTGCCAGGTGCAGCACCAGTTTGACGATGCCGAAGATCACCAGCACAAACACCGCGGTGAACAACACGCCGAGAATGATGAAGTGGCTGGGCTTGCCCCGTGAGAAGTCGCGGCTACGGTTCTTCGCGCTTTGCACACCGAGTGCGGCGCTCAGCACGCTTTGCAGCATCTCCCATAGCGTCAGCGGTTTGTTTTCCTCTTCGCTCATGTGTATCTCCGTTATGCAGACTGACTGCTTGCTTAGTAAAGCCTAACCGCAGGCAGGACGTTTGCCGTGGAAACGACTCCTGCTGAAGTTGCTTGAGTATCGCCCCCTAGGCTGAGACTCCATACCTAGCGAGGGATTTTGTCATGAGCAAATCAGTAATTATTAACACCAGCGAGCCGGGGTGGCTGGATAAAGCCATCCGTATGCGCTTGGTCTTTGGCGCAGTTGAGCTGGTCGACGATGCAAACACTGGCGTGCAACCTGAGGATATCGAAGAGCTGCTGGAGCTGATCCAGAAGCACCAAGGGCATCACAGCGGCCGACTGCGTACCGTGTTGGGCGTGAGTGTCGGCTTGAGCCTGTCGCTGATGGGCTTGTGGATGATCCACGCTGCTGCCACTGACCCGGTCGCAACCAGTGAACTATGGGTGCTACTGGCCGGCGGCGTGTTTATGGCGTTCTTCGGCGGTTTGGGGGTGTTCTACGCCTTGGGTCAGCGTTGGAGAATCAGCGCCAGCAGCGGCGACCGCAACATGACCTTGGGCTCCGACTAAGGGTTCGGTGCCGTGGCCGCTGGTTACGGCGCTGTTCTCACCGCGCATCAGGTCTTCGAGCAGGGTTATCAAACCGGCGCAGACCAGTAGCAGGCCCCAGTTGAATGCTGCCGTCTGTATATGCCGCAGCAGGCGCATCCATTCGGTCTGCGTCTGTGGTATCCAGATAATCGGCAGCATAAATCCCAATAGCGCCACCATGGCATAAGACATCAAGCGGATAAACGTCTGCGGTGGTGGCGATTGCTGTTGCATACCGTAGACCACAGTGGCGACCACCAGAATGCTTGCCGAGGCGGATAGCACGAGGTCAGCGCGGGCATGCAGTACATCGAACAGCACCGCTTCGAATTCCTTGCCGGCTGACGTATCCGGGTGCAGCACCAGCGCCGCGCCGATCAACTGCACCAGTGCGCCGCCCAGCCAAGGGGCCAATAACAGTGGATAGCGCTGCAGCAGGGCTGGCATCGCGAGGCTACGACGCCAGAACAGCAACCAGGCTATCGCGCTGAAGCTATACACCAGGCTTATCGCCACGCTGTGCATGATCAGGGCGTGGCAGGTTGGGGCGCTGTTGGTTCGCCTTCAATCACGGCTGGCGTGGGTTTGGCCAGGCGAATCGGGCTGATCAGGTTGGTGTACTCCTCAATCAGCCGATGCACCGCCTCCGGTGGCTCACAGGCCTTGAATTCCATGCTGATGGTGATTTCATCCGGGTCGCGCTCCTGCCCCTGGCGTTTTTCACGGCCGAAGGTGACAAAGAATTTTTCACTTTGCAGTTCGCCATTCTCCAGGGCGTGGCTGGCTTTTTCGAGTTCGGTTCCGTGCATTTTTACCGAAAGATCGACCTTCATGTTTTCCAACCCCAGACCGCGTGGGGCGACCAGGGCGATCAGCGGGATGTTCATGGTGTGTTGCTCATCCAGGCTAACTTCCACCATCTTCGCCTTCATGGGCGTCCCAAGGTCGTCCGGGTTGTAGTCAAAGAACTGGTCAAACAACTTGATGTACTGCTGGGCGACCAGGTTATGGGTTGCCGCCGCCGCTTGATGCAGACCGCGGGTGATATGGCTCAAATCACTGGCGCTCATCGGTTCTTTCTTGCTGGAAAACAGTGCCATGGGTGGACTCCTCGCTTACTGATCTAAGGAAGACCCCGCCGAAGCGGGGTCAGGGTGCGCTTACTTCTTGGCTGTGCCGTCATCAGCGGCGGCTGGTTTCGGCGACTCCAGCACGGCGTCAGTAGGCAACGGATCAGTTGCAAGCGTGGCCTTCTCGCTAGGCATCAACACCGGTTTGGTCGCTGCATCAGTGAGGAAGTCGATCACCCGCATCAGCGCTTCAGGTGGGTCCTGACGGGCAATCTTGGTGCTGATGGCATAACGGGCGCGGGTGTCGGTTTTGCGCGTCTGGGTCGACTTGTGGCTGACCGAGCCCTTCACCGAGACACTGAATGGCCCCCAGCCGAGCTTGGCCTCGAAGCTGCCTTCACCAGCTGTTTCACTGGTGTCCTCAGCTTGTTGGCTGATGGTCAGTTCGAAGTCGATGGAGCCTTCTTCGATGGTGATGTTGGGGTGGCTGATGGCCGCAAGCAGCGGGATGCGCATCTTCTTGGTGACGGTGCCTTTGTAAACGCCGTTTTCGTCGACCAGGGTTTCGTCGTAGTCGAACTGTACGGACACCGCTTTGCCATCTTTGATGCACACCGCCATCAGGAAGTCGGCATAGGCTTTGCTCGCCTGCACCTGAGCCGTGATCATGGCCTGCAATGGCCCTGAAATCATGCGATCGAGCGGCAATGCGTTGATGACGGAACCGATCAGGCCGGTATCAATCTGGGACATAGTCAATCTCCTTATCGTATGCGCGAAATGCGCAGTCTCAGGCTATGGAGCCTCGTAATTGAGGTTCAGCAGGAACTACTTACCTATGAGTTTCATGCTCTTGGCGGCGGATGTTGCCGATCTGGCGCAGGCTCAAACCGTACTTGTCAGCCAGAGCGCTACGCGACAGACCATCCGAGCTTTGCTGGACGATCTGCAGGTTGCGTATCTGTCGACAGAAGTGGTCGGCTTTGGGTATCTCGATAGCGATTCCGGCATAACGCTCGATCAGAGCGTCCAGCGCTTGCGGCGGCAGGAGCAGGGCTAGCGAGGAACGGGCAGGGTACTTGGGAATGTATTTGGGGCGGCCGCCGAAGGCGCAGGTCAATCGGTATGCGCTTTCCAGACCGATACACTCGATCAGTTCCTGCAGTGAGTGGGGCAGTAGCTTGATGTCGACCTGTTGCAGGTCATTCTCGTCCATGGGGTCCTCCTTGTTGTCTCGTGGACTGCCAAGGATGCTAGGAATAGGACGGGTTGTTTTTTCAGCAGGAAATATACCCCCCTGAATGCGCGGGGAAATGCTTCAAGCTGATATGCATTTGTTGCCGGTGATCGACTGCCAATCCCCATAAACGGAGGATTGCACATGTCTCACTACTCGATTTACTTCAGCTTTATCGCCAACCTGGAAGGCGGGCCAGCGACCAAGGGTTATGTTCCCGACGCCGGCAATAGCCGTAGCGGCGTCACCATTGCAACAGGCTTTGACCTCGGGCAGCGCAAGCTGGCTGATTTGCAGGCGCTGGATCTGCCTGATGCCCTGCTTGAGCGGTTAAGTCCCTACCTTGGCCTGACCGGGCAGGCGGCAGTCACGCGGCTGGCCGCGCAGCCACTCAACATCACAGCGGCAGAGGCGGAGCAGATTGATGAGGCCTACAAGGAGCCCTTTATCAATCGCTTGGCGGCCAGTTATGCCAAGTCCGGAGGTGGCGACTTTGCCCAGTTACCGGCGCAGATGCAGACCGTTATCGCCTCAGTGGCTTTTCAGTACGGTGATCTTGCCTCGCGCACGCCGGACTTCTGGAAACAGGTGGTGGCGCATGACTGGAGCGCGGCCCATGCCAACCTGCTGAACTTTGGCGACCGCTACACCAGCCGTCGGCGTCAGGAAGCCGAACTGCTGGCCCAGGGCATGTCCTGAACAGCACACTGCCCAGCCGTGAGGCTGGGCAGTTTTGCGGGTGTAATGATTACTGGCAAGGTTGCACCAGCAGCAGACTGACACTGCCCATCTGCGCACTGTCGGTGGTCGGTGTGTGGTCAGGTAGGCTGCGCCAATCCACGTTCAAGCAGATTGCCGTCAGCGCGTGCGAGCCTTCAGTGCCGACCACGCGGGGGGAAAAATCACGACGGTATAGTGCCTGCGTGCCTTTGCCTGGCCGCACGCTGTGGGCGTCGCGCAGGGTTGTACTGACCAGTTCGGGAATCAGCTTCATGGGCAGCGTGAAGCGCACTTGCGCGCCGTCCTGGTTGAAGTATCCGGCGGCTCGGGTGCGCTGCCAGAGCTGTTGCCATTGGCTGCTTCCAGCCCCAACCGCGAGGGATTGGCCATAAGCCTTGAGGGTGGTTTCAGGCAGGTTTTCTGTACTCAAGGCATGGCTCAAGCTGCTGGCCAGGATCAGCAGGAAGGACAGGTTGCGTATCAACATGATCAAGCTCCAGAGGGTAGTGGAGCTGGCAAGGTGCCCGGGCCATAGGCAGCTGTTCAGCGGGAAATACTGCCCATCATGTCAATCCAGTAGGTCGCTGCGGAAGTATTTCCTGCTGTAGCGCAAGGCAGCAGGGCGTTGAGATAGGCCTGCCAATTGGCAGCTACTTCACATGGAGAGACCTGATATGCCTACTTTGAACTCAGCCATCACGCTGGCAGGCAACCTCGCAGACTTCAACCATGACGGTTTTGAGATCGATGCGATGAACTTCCTGTTTGATCGTCTTGATCGCGGCAACCTGACGGTTGACGGCGATGCGCTGTACATCGGCCAGCAAGTGGTACACCACTACACCTGGCGCGACAAAGGTCGCAACCGCACCTGCTCGATGTTTTTCACCTACGGCAATACCCCCAGTCATTTGACGGTATACGGCCTAGGCAAGCACTGTGGTGACAGTGATAAGGAGTACAAGCTGTATACCTGGGTCGACAAAAAGGAACAGCTTTACACCCTGGAGCCGACGCGCAGCGACTCGCGCTTTCGCTCGTTGTTAGCGCCAAACTGAGCCTGGATAAGCGCTCCTCTGGAGCGCTTTTTATTTTGGCTCGGTAACCATACGTCGTGGCCGCTGCAGCAATTCTCCACTGCAGTTCGGGCACCTCCCGCGCAATGTGTGACCGACGCAGTCGCGGCAAAATGTGCACTCGTATGAGCAGATAAAAGCGTTCTGGCTATCGGCCGGCAGGTCCCGCTTACAGCATTCGCAATTGCTACGTAGTTCCAGCATGGCAGGCTCCTCGGATGAGTGTTCAGGCAAAGCGTTCGGCATATTCCTGTGGGCTGATGCCGAGGTGCTTGTGAAAGGTGCGGCGCAGGTTTTCCGGGTGGTTAAAGCCGCTCAATCGCGCCACCGTGCTGATCGATGCCTGCGCGTTTTGCAGCAGACTGCGCGCCACTTGCAGGCGCACAATCTCGACATAGCGGCCTGGGCCCATGCCCAGTTCCTGGTTGAACGTTCGCGACAGGGTCCGCGGCGTCATGTTGGCTTGCCTGGCCAGAGCTGCCAGCGACAGGTCGGCATCTAGGTGCAGCGGTATCCATTCCAGCAGGCTGGCCAGGCGTGGCACTCGACTCGGTTCTGGAGTCAGCAGCGCGCTGAACTGCGCCTGTCCGCCAGGGCGACGCAGAAACAGCACCAGGCGCTTGGCCACGGCTAATGCCAGTGGCCGGCCGAGATCGGCTTCGACCAGGGCCAGCGCCAGATCAATCCCTGCGGTAACCCCTGCTGAGGTAAAGATATGGCCATTGCCGGCAGAGTCTTGCGGATCATAGGTGTGCAGGCAGTCGCCACTGATCTCAACCTGCGGATGTTCCTGACGCAGGCAGTCGATATCGGCCCAGTGGGTAGTGGCGCGGCGGCCATTGAGCAGGCCGGCGGCGGCGAGAATCAACGCGCCGGAACAGACCGAGCCCACTCGTCTGATCTGCGGCGCGGCACTACGTAGCCAGGTCAGCAGTTCAATGTTCTGACATTGCGCTTTGTCGCCTTGGCCACCGGGAATCAGCAGGGTGTCGATATGTGTCGGGTTTGTGGCACTCCAGGCCTGTTCGGCAACCAGTTGGAAACCCGCTGAAGTAGGCATCGCCCCAGTTTGCTGGCCGAGTACCAGCAGGCGATAAGCGGCGGGCAAGCCCTGGCGTTGGCGTTCGTCATTGGCGGAGGCAAATACCTGCAATGGGCCGGTCAGATCCAGGCTCATAACATGCGGATAAAGCAGGCAGGCGATGGTTCGCGGGGCATCCATAGGGGCATCTCGATAAGCGATGAATGCAGTCTGCGCTTAACGAGTAATTGGCAACAAGGACAATAAACCCACAGATATTGCCAGCTCAGCGTCGCCGGTGCGACGAGGGAGAAAAGGGCTCTGACAAGAGGGGCCAATCGGCAGCTCAGAGCCCTTGTTGCAGCCGTCGATTACTCCGGCATGCTCCATGGCTCCAGGGTGAAACCTTGCTGGCTGAGTTGCTCACGGGACTGCTTGAGCACATCGGCAAATTGCACTGGGTCACTGTAGATGGTACTGGACAGTTGGGTGCGGCCGAGCAGGCGGGTGCTGGTACGGTCGATCACACTGAGGCTGAGGTTGCCAGTGCCATCTTGCGGGGCCCAGGCGACGCATTGGAAAGGTTGAAAGGCGCGGTCGGCAATCAGCAAAGCTTCGTTAAAACGCAGCGGTGCGTTCATGGGGTCGGTTTCTCCGAGGTGATCCCAAATACACAAAGGGGCAAACGGTAGATTCACGCTTGCCAGTCATATGCGTTGATGAACGAAGCTGACCGCTAAGTCACATGTTGGCGAAAAAATGCACGGAATTGTCCGATAAATCACAGTTTTAATCGTGTAAGCCGAGAAACTGGGCGAGCAAGAGGGTGCTTAGGCCTTCTCTGAACCTGTGCAGACCGCCAGTAATTGCTGCAGATAACGGGCGATATAACGCTGAAAGCCGCGGTCATCCCAATAGCCCAAGTGGCTCAACGGGGTATGGCGCTTGTACCAGGGCCCCACTGGCATGGCGCGGTCTTCGGCGACCACGGCAGCGTAGTTGGGCAGTGGGCGCAACGGGTAACCTAGCGGGTCTGCGGGGGCATAGAGGTTGAGCCAGCGCGCCTGCTCGGTCACCGCGTCGGTCAGGCAGTGGCCGGGGAAGCGGATCGGCACAACCGGGTCGTAGGCAAAGGTAAACAGCGGGATATTGCAGCCGAAGGTGATCAGCCCGCTGAGGGTTTCCAGGGCCAGAAAGGGGTCCAACGGGCACTCTTCAACCTGGTTGATGCGCTGCTGATCCCAGACGAAATTGGAGAAGATATGCCCGCCCAGCGAGTGCGCCAGCACCACCAGCGGGGTATCGGCATCGACCTTGGCGCGCAAGGCATTGAGGCCGCTGCGCAGGCACTGATGGACTTCTTCATAGGTGGTGTCGTAAGCCTGGCTGACTTTGCGGTAACCGCTGGCATCACCGAGAAACAGCGTGACGATACGGCGCAGCCAGCGCCAGCGCACGGGCTGGTCACGCAGCTTGTCGAGAAAAGCCAGTTGCCGCTTGTCCAGCACGCTGGCCCAGTACAGGGTCTGGAAGGCCACCTGGTCGGCCTCCGCGCCGAGGCGTTGGCGTAGCCCGGCGATCAGGCTCTGGGCGAAGGCGTGCTGGCCTTCGTCGTCACGCAGGTCGGGTTGCGTGCCGATGCCGTGGATAATGGCGACTGCGAGTTTCATTCTGCCCATCCTTGGTCATGCTGCTTGGGGTGTTCGGTCGGCGTCAGTCGTTAGAGCGGCTGCAGACGCTCGCCGAGGCGGCCGCTGTCGACCAGTTCGAGAAACTCGTCGCCCAGTCGCTGGCTTTCGCTCATGGCTGTGCGCCAATAGCGTTCGCGGCCGGCATCATCGCCCAGGTAACGACTGAAGTCCTTGCGGTCGGGGAGTTTGCCATGGGGCAGGCGCGCCAGGTAGTCGCGTGAGGGGGCCAGCAGCAACACATCCTGCAGGCGCCCGCCATCACCGCGACGCCAGGGCATGCCCTTGTCGAACCAGCCGGGGATGACCTTATCGGTGAAGTGCGGGTAAAGCACGATGTCTTCGCCGCTATAGGGCAGGTCGAGGTGATAGTCGAGCAGGCCGCCATCACGGTAGGTGCCAGGCCCGGCACCGGGAATATCGCGTACTCCTTGCATGATCATCGGGATGGAGCCGGAGGCTAGCAATGCATGGCGCAGGTTGCCGCTGTCGAGTTGCAGATAGCGTGAGGGGAAATCGCTGAGCGTACCTAGCGGCGGCGCCAGGCGGGCATCGTGCAGAATCACCCGCTCGAAGTGTTTGGCCAGGCGCGGGCGGCCCAGCAGGTTGCTTCCAATCACCGAAGACAGGCCCAGGCCGAGGGCGCCGCGATGATCGTGCTGGAGCAGGCCATGGCTTTTCACCACGACGATATTCAAGCGGTAGTGCGGGTTGCTGAGGATGTTGGCGTCGTCGTTGCGCAGTAGCTGGTCGAGCATCAGGCTACAGCTGTTCGACACTTGCGCCATGCTCACGCCTTTGGCAAAGCGCTGCGAGGTATACAGCTCACCAAGGCGACGCAAGCCGGCTGCCGCATCCGGCAAACAGGCGCTGGCGAAACGCCAGGAACCGATTGACGCGCCGATCAGCGAACGCTCGCGGGGCGCACGCTGCAGCCAGTCACCGAACAGCGCCAGATCCAGCCCCTGAATGCCCAAGGCCTTAGGGCCGCCAGCCGCACCCGGCAGAATACCGACATCCGCCGGCTGTAGGCCGTGCTCGCGAATCCGCGCAAGGGCGCGTTTACCGGCCTTGATTGTCAAAGCAGGGGACTTGATTAATATCGCACTCATGCTGGCCTCCATCGCGCAAGGCAGCGATTATAGAGTCCTGAATGGTAATGCCTAGCGACTTCAGCGCGTGAATGATGCGCGCGTGGGTTGAGATAAATCAGTGCTTGCGCCATGCCTTAAGCAAATTCAGCTTGAGTTAAGTCGTGTGCAGTAACTTGGACTCCGTCGAAAGCCAACTCCATAAGGAACTTGAACATGAAAACCCTGACTGCCGTATTTGCCGCTGCTGCCCTGACCTTGACTGCCGGTTTGGCCCAAGCCCGTGACCTGGGCCCGGATGAGGCGCTGAAACTGCGTGATGCCGGCACCATCCAGTCCTTCGAAAAACTCAACGCTGCAGCGCTGGCGTTGCACCCAGGCGGCGTGACTGAAGACACCGAGCTGGAAGAAGAGTACGGCCGCTACATCTACCAGGTTGAAGTGCGTGACGCCCAGGGCGTGCAGTGGGACGTCGAACTGGATGCCACTAATGCCCAAGTGCTGAAGAACCAACGAGACGATTGATGAACAACACTGCTTGGCTTGCCCGCGCACTCCTGGCCTGCCTGCTGCTGACGCTGACGTTCAGCAGCAGCGCGCGTGACCTGGATCAGGATGAAGCATTACGCCTGCGCCGCGAGGGGCTGATCATGCCCCTTGAGCAGTTGCTGCAGATCGCCTTGCAGCGTCATCCCGGTGCGGTTTTGCTGGAAGTCGAGCTGGAAGAAGAGGACGGCGTGTTGGTCTACGAAGTCGAACTGGTGACTGAGCAAGGCGTCGTGCGCGAACTGGAATTGCATGCCGGCACCGGCGAAGTGCTCAAGGACGAGGTAGACGACTGAATGCGCCTGTTGCTGGTTGAAGACCATGTACCCCTGGCCGATGAGCTGCTGGCCAGCTTGACCCGCCAGGGCTATGCGGTTGACTGGTTGGCCGATGGCCGTGATGCCGCCTACCAAGGCGCGACCGAACCTTATGACCTGATCATTCTTGACCTCGGTTTGCCTGGCAAACCGGGGCTTGAGGTGCTGCAGGAATGGCGGGCGGGTGGCCTTAGTACGCCGGTTTTGATCCTCACGGCGCGCGGTTCCTGGGCTGAGCGTATTGAAGGGCTCAAGGCTGGGGCCGATGATTACCTGAGCAAACCCTTTCACCCGGAAGAACTGCAACTGCGCATTCAGTCACTGCTGCGTCGCGCCCGTGGTTTGGCCAACCAGCCACAACTGGAAGCGGCGGGCTTGCAGCTGGATGAAAGTCGGCAATCGGTGCAGCGCAATGGCGAAGAGGTGCAGCTGACCGCCGCCGAGTTCCGCCTGCTGCGCTATTTCATGCTGCATGCCGGGCAGCTGCTGTCGAAGAGCCACCTGGCTGAGCATCTGTATGACGGCGAGAGCGAACGCGACTCGAATGTTATCGAGGTGCATGTCAACCACCTGCGACGCAAGTTGGGGCGCGAGATCATCGAAACCCGGCGCGGCCAGGGTTATCGCTTTAGCGAGGATGCTGCTTGAGGTCGATTCAGCGGCGTTTGAGCCTGGGCCTGATCAGTGTCTTGCTGATTGTTGGTCTGCTGCTGGTGCAAAGCAGCCTCTGGCTGTTCGACCGCAGCCTGCGCAGTTACCTGCAGACAACCCTGCAGGATGAAACCCAGACCTTGCTCGGCGCGATTGTGCGTGGCCCCAATGGCCTGCAACTGGATGAGCGCCGCCTCAGCGCAGCATTCAAACGGCCTTACTCCGGCTTGTATTTTCGTATCGATCTGGAGGGGCAGAGCTGGCGCTCGCGCTCACTCTGGGACCGTGACCTGCACCTGAATGAAACGGCTGGCTTGCAAGATGCGCTGGGTGATGGGCCGCAAGGCCAACAATGGCTGGTGTACCGCGCCGACTATCAGCGCTTTGGCCAGCCCATCGTGATTCACGTAGCGCGCGACTACACACCGATCCTCAACAGCTTCAGCCAGGTTCAAAAGATTGTTCTGGGCCTTGGGGTTAGCGCCTTGGTGCTGATTCTGCTGCTGCAGCGGCTGATCGTCAGCCGGGCGTTGCGCCCGCTGGAGCAGACCCGCCGGCAGCTTATGCAACTGCAGCAAGGCCAGCGTAGTCAGCTGGACCAGCAGGTGCCGCTGGAGCTGGAACCGTTGGTGGCGCAGATCAACCACCTGCTGACACATACCGAAGACACCCTCAAGCGCTCGCGCAATGCCCTGGGCAACCTCGGCCATGCGCTAAAAACACCGTTGGCGGTACTGGTCAGCCTGGCCACCCGGGAAGAACTCAAGCAATTGCCGCAATTGCGCGAGAGCCTGAATGGCCAGCTGCAACAGATCGAACAGCGTATCGCCCGCGAACTGGGCCGCGCCCGCTTAGCCGGTGAAGCCTTACCTGGGGCGCATTTTGACTGCGCCAATGAGCTGCCGGAACTGTTCTCGACCCTGACGATGATCCATGGCAACCACCTGCAACTGGACTGGCAGGCCGAGCCTGGCTTGCGTTTGCCCTGGGACCGTGAAGACCTGCTGGAACTGCTCGGCAACCTGCTGGACAACGCCTGTAAATGGGCCGACAGCCAGGTGCAGCTGCAGATCCGTAAGGTGGGCGAGGATTATCACTTGCTGATTGATGATGACGGGCCGGGCATCGACGCCGCGCAGCGCGAGGACGTGCTCAGCCGTGGCAGCCGTCTGGATGAGCAGGTGGCTGGGCATGGTCTGGGCCTGGGTATCGTGCGCGATATCGTCGATGCCTGGGCCGGGCAATTGCAGCTGGCGGATAGCCCGCTGGGCGGTTTGCGCGTAACGGTCAGCCTGCCGGTGAAGCGCACCTGAGTTCATCGGGTACGCTTCACCTCGTACTCACATGCCGTTAGCAAATGCCGGGTTGCTCATGTCGATACTGGCGCGTACCGGAAGTAGGGCGTGTGCGTACTTGGCCAGAATATCCAGCTCGTAATCGATACGCGCATGCAGGCGCTGATCGTCTTCGCTGCTCGGCTCTGGGGTGTTCAGCACCTTTTCGACGCTGCGCACGATCAGATGCTCAGGCAGGTAGCAGAGGCGGCAGTTCTTGTAGCTGGAGGCGCGCAGTTCGCTGATCGGGTAAGCCCCGCCGACGCCCGAGGATACGCCCACCAGCAGCCCTGGCTTGTGCGCCAACTCGGCCTTACTGGCGTAGATAAAGAAGTTCTTGATCGCCGGGCAGGCCATGCCATTCCACTCCGGAGAGATGATCACCACCGCATCGGCGGCCGCCAGTTGTTTGCTGTACAGCCCCCAGGGGCCGGTGTCGTCGGCGGGCCATAGCGGCAGCGGCGCGAGGCCCAGGTCAATCACGTTGCTCTGCGCCGCATCGGTGTGGCCCAACTGAATCAGGCGCTGACGCAAGAAGCGGGCGACCTTGCCCGATTGGCTGTTACTGCGGCTGGAACCGGCCACCAGGGCGATATTAAGCATCGTGCACCTCTATTAATTTATGCGTCGTAAATGAAAAACGCAGGCTAACGATTGCTAGCCTGCGTCACAAGGAAGCAGCCGCCAGAGTGGCGGTCCGATGGTGCCATGTCGACTAAACGCGGAACTGGTCCATCAGACTTTGCTGGTGATTGGCCAGTTTATTCAGACCCTGGCTGATTTTCGCCGACTCATCGGCCTGGGCGGAAATCGACTCGGTGACATCACGGATTGAGGCCACATTGCGGTTGATCTCCTCAGCGACCGAGCTTTGTTCTTCGGCGGCGCTGGCGATCTGCAGGTTCATATCGGTAATCACGCTGACCGCCTGACTGATGCGTTGCAGCACGGCCACCGCCTGTTCAACCTGATCGACGCTGCCCTGGGCCTGGCGATGGCTGCTGTGCATGGTGCTGACCACCTCCTTGGTGCCGCTTTGCAGGCCTTCGATCACCTGACGGATTTCCTCCACCGAGTCCTGGGTGCGTTTGGCAAGGTTGCGCACTTCATCAGCCACCACGGCAAAACCACGGCCGGCTTCACCGGCGCGGGCGGCTTCAATCGCCGCGTTGAGGGCCAATAGGTTGGTCTGTTCGGCAATCGAACGGATCACTTCGAGTACCGAGCCGATCTTCTCGCTGCTGTTGGCCAGGCCTTCGACTTCCTGCATGGCCACGTTCATTTCGTTGGCCAGCAGTTCGATGGTCGAGGTGGTTTTGCCGATCACGCTCATGCCTTCGCGGCTGGCCTGGTCGGCGGTACGCGCCGCTTCTGCGGCTTGCGCGGCGTTGTGCGCGACATCCTGCGCCGTGGCGCTCATTTCTTGGAAGGCGGTGGCCACCTGGTCGACTTCACGGAACTGCTGCTGCATGCCATCACTGGTCTGGCTGGCGATCAGCGCAGACTGGTCGGCGGTGCTGCGGGCGTCCTGCACGCTGCGTTTAACGTCAGCGATGATCGGCTGCAGCTTGTCGAGGAAGCGGTTGAACCAACTGGCCAACTCGCCCAGTTCATCCTGCTTGGCGTATTCCAGGCGGCGAGTCAGGTCGCCTTCACCGCTGGCGATATTCTTCAGCATAGCCGCGACCCCGAGAATCGGCCGGGTCACGCCCAGCGCCGTCAGCCAGATCAACAGAATACCGACCACCCCGGCAGCCAGGCCGAGGCCCAAGGACACCGCCGTGCTGCGCGTGCCCATTTCATCCATCTCGGCTTCCAGGCGGGTGGCCGGCTCCAGCAGGACTTTCTCGGGCACCTCCATCAATACGCCCCAAGGTTGCGATTCGGGAATCGGCAACAGCGGTTGCAGCACCTGCAGTGCGCCCTCGTGGTGCAGAACCTCCGGGCGGTTGCTGGCCACCAAATTGAGGATTTCGCGGTGTTGGTCTGTGAAGGCTTTTTCCAGTTTGCCGCCTAACAGGCTGCTGTCGCGGCTATGGCCGGCCAGCAAGCCCGCAGGGCTGATGATGCTGACATGTCCGGCGCCATCGAACAGGCCCTGGTGCGCGCTGGTGCTGAGTTCTTGCAGGCTAGCCAGGCTGATATCCACGCCAAGTACGCCGATCACCTTGCCGTCTTGTTCCAATGGGAAGGCGATGCTGGTCATCAGGATTTTCACCCCGTCAGCCTCGTCAATATAAGGGTCGAGCAGGCAGACCTTTTTCTGCTGCAGTGGGCAGCTGTACCAGGCGTTATAAGGCGCACCGCTGAGACCTGGCGTGGTGTCGTTGAGAGTCTCTTCAGTCATGGATTCGGAGCTGAGCTCGCCGTCGGCGCCCTGCGCCCAGTAGATCGAGTAGCGGCCCTTGTCGTTGCTGCCAAGGTTGGCCTGATCGGCAAACAACTCGTCCTTGCCATCCAGGGCGTTGGGCTCGAATGCCACATAGATGCCCAGCAGGCTGCGGTTGGCTTCCAGTGCGCTGCGTACCTGGCGGGTCAGGTCTTCGCGCAGGTCAAAGGCATCAAGAAAGCGCTTTTCCGCCTGCTCACGGATAAACAGCACCTGGGTGGCGGCACCACGTCCATATTGGTAGGCGTCCATAAAGTAGCGCTGCATCTGCAGGGCCTGGGACTCACCGCGCGCCGACATCCGCAGCTGTGCAGATTCCTGCAGCATGGCCGAGCTGGCCTGCTTGACCAGGCTGGCGCTGCGTGAGGCCTGGATGACCGACGCGGAGACCAGTACGGCAACAATGGCCAGCAAGCACAGGCCGGCCAGCAGGGTGATCTTCAACTGGATGGAAAGTCGGCTGAACAGCATTTTCAGGACCTTTTGATGGCAGAGGCTTAGAGCGCCTATCGGCGCTTAGGGGCTTTTCTTTAAGTTTCAGGTTAAGTAAAGCAGAGCAAATTGCAGGCCAGCGGCAGCATGGAAATGGCAGGGTAATCGAAATTAGCAACGCCTTGTACAGAATAATTTACGGGTGTTTTGACAGGTCAGTCAGCATTGTGCAGAGTACGCGCCCTTCGCCGAGCCGGCGCAGCATCCAGAGAAGGTCGAAACCTTCGCGGACCTACTTAAATTGCGGGAGTAAATCGATGAACGCAGTCGTTGCGGCAGTGGGGATCATGCTGATTCTCAGCTTGTGCCGTGTGCACGTGGTGGTAGCCCTGATTGTCGGTGCTTTGGCCGGTGGTCTGCTCGGTGGCCTGGGTATTGAAGGCTCGCTGGCAGCCTTCAACAAAGGCCTGGGCGGTGGGGCGACAGTGGCGTTGTCCTATGCCTTGCTGGGGGCCTTTGCCGTGGCGATTGCCAAATCCGGCCTGGCCCACGCCTTGGCGGACAAAGCCCTGGCCATGGTCGGCAAGCAGGACGCCAAAGGTGCCGGCCTGCTCAAGTGGCTGCTGATTGCGCTGCTGTTGGCTGTGGCGATTTCCTCGCAGAACATCCTGCCGATTCATATCGCCTTTATCCCGCTGCTGGTGCCGCCGCTGCTGTATGTATTGAGCAAGCTGCAGCTCGACCGCCGTTTGATTGCCTGTGTGCTGACCTTCGGCCTGATTACCCCCTACATGTTTCTGCCGGTGGGCTTTGGCGGGATCTTCCTCAATGACATTCTGCTGGCCAATGTTGCCAGCGGCGGCGTTGATACCAGTAACCTGGACGTAACCAAGGCCATGGCGATTCCAGCGCTGGGCATGCTGTTCGGCTTGCTGGTGGCGGTGCTGTTCAGCTACCGCAAAAAGCGTGTGTACGACCTGAGCAAGATCGAGCAGGCCGAGCGCGTGGATGTTGCCTACAACCCACTGAGCCTGCTGGTGGCGGGCGTGGCGATTGTCGCGGCATTTGTTGTGCAGCTGTGGCTGGACTCGATGATTATCGGCGCCCTGGTCGGCTTTATCATTTTCTCGGTGTCTGGCGTGGTGCGCTGGAAAGAGGCCGATGGCCTGTTCACTGAAGGCATGAAGATGATGGCGATGATCGGCTTTATCATGATCGCCGCCGCCGGTTTTGCCGAAGTCATGAAAGCCACCGGCGAAGTGAAAAGCCTGGTCGACAGCTCCGCCACATTGATCGGCCACGACAAGGCGCTGGGCGCGCTGCTGATGCTGCTGGTCGGCCTGCTGGTGACCATGGGGATCGGCTCGTCGTTCTCCACCGTGCCAATCATTGCGGCGATCTTCGTGCCGTTGGGCCTGCAACTGGGCTTCAGCCCGCTGGCCATTCTGTGCATCGTCGGCACTGCCGGTGCGCTGGGTGATGCCGGCTCGCCAGCCTCAGATTCGACCCTCGGGCCAACCGCCGGGTTGAACGTCGATGGCCAGCACAACCATATCTGGGACAGCGTGGTGCCAACCTTCCTGCACTACAACCTGCCGTTGCTGGTATTCGGTTGGGCAGCAGCTATGGTGATCTGACCGGGGCATTGCTCGTTTGCCGCGCGATAGCGCCAGACGACTCAACCTTTCAGCGGGGCTACCGATAAAGCGGTAGCCCCGTTTTTATTTCGCTCTACTGCCAAGCAAGGATCTGCCCGATGCGCCTTACCTTGAAATCAAAAGTAGTGCTGTTGGCACTGATACCGGTGGTGCTGTTTGCCCTGGTACTCAGTGGTGCCGCCGCCAAGGTGTTACAAAACCTGGCGGCCCAAGAGGTTGAAGAAACCCGCGAGCGCCTGCTGCAGGAAAGCCGCAGCGAACTGCAGCACTACGTGCAGATCGCTCTGGGTTCGGTACAAACCCTGTATGACGGCGCCGCGCAAGGTGATATGGCCAGCCGTGAGCAGGCCGTGGCGATCCTGTCGAAAATCAAGTTCGGCAAGGACGGTTACTTCTTCGGCCATGACTCCAATGTGGTGCGCCTGTTCCGTGGCGACAGCTCGGTGGATGTCGGCAAGAGCCTGGCGGATCGTCGCGACCCGAATGGCGTGTACATCAACCGTGAACTGGTGAATGTCGCCAAGAACAACAGCTATTACGTCAATTACAGCTCGCCACTGCCGACTGATGATTCGGTGCTGGTGCCGAAAATGGCTTACAGCTACTACCTGCCGAAATGGGACATGGCCCTCGGCACGGCAATCAACCTTGATGGCGTCGAAGCGCAGATCGCCCAGGTGCAAGTTGAAATCGACGAGCGCATCAGCACCATCATTACCAGCATTATGGTGATTGCCGCCGTGCTGCTGGTGGTCTTCGGCATTGTCGGTGTGGTGCTGAGCAATACCTTCCTGCGCCCGCTGCAGCAGATCAAAGACAACCTCGATGATATCGCCGCCGGTGAAGGCGACCTGACGCGCCGCCTGCCGATCAATGGTGATGATGAGCTTGGCCAGCTGGCGGGTTCGTTCAACCGCTTTGTTGAGAAGATCCACGGCCTGGTGCGGCAGATCGTCGACATGACCGGCCAGCTGACCGAACTGGTCGGCCAGGTATCGGCCCAGGCGCAGCGTTCGGAGGAGGCCATGGAGCGTCAGCGCCATGAGACCGATCAGGTGGCGACTGCCATCAATGAAATGTCCGCCGCCGCCCATGAAGTCGCGCAAAGCGCCCAGGGCGCAGCCGAGGCAGCGCAGAAGACTGACACCGAAGGCCAGGCCGCGAAAAAGGTGGTCGATGGCAGCATCGAGCGCATTCACACCCTGGTGCAGGATATCCGCGACAGCGGCGTGTCCCTCGACACCCTGCAGAAAGACGTGTCGTCGATTGTCAGCGTGCTCGATGTGATTCGCTCCATCGCCGAACAGACCAACCTGCTCGCGCTCAACGCCGCCATCGAGGCAGCGCGGGCCGGTGAAGCAGGGCGTGGCTTTGCCGTGGTCGCCGATGAGGTGCGGGCGCTAGCGAGCCGTACGCAGCAAAGCACCCAGGAAATTCAGGGCATGATCGACCGCCTACAGAAGGGCACCCAGGATGCGGTGACCGCGATGCGCCGCTCCAGTGATGCCGGTGATGTCACCAGCGAGCAGGCCAACCGCGCCGGCACGTCACTGGATGCCATCGCACAACTGATCGGCACCATCAACGCGATGAACGCGCAGATCGCCAGCGCCGCCGAGGAACAAACCGCCGTGGCCGAAGAGATCAACCGCAGCGTGCACAAGATTGCCGTGGCGGTGGACAGCGTGGCCGACGAAACCCAGCAGGGCGCACAGACCGCGCGCAACCTGGCCGGGCTGGGTGAGCGGCTGGGCTCACTGGTGCGCCAGTTCCGCATCTAGCACCTGAGGCAGTCACATTGAAAGGGAAGCCAAGCTTCCCTTTTTTTTGTTCTGAGCATTAGTCCGTAGGAGCGGGCCATGCCCGCGATAATCGTTTCGCGGGCATGGCTCGCTCCTACGGAAATAGCGTACCGGCAGATAACCGCAACAGCTTAAAACCCATCGCGCTATATCCAATAAATATGTAGCTCTGTGGTTGGTGGGAGTTTCTTGGACTAACGTGCACGAATCGCCGGGCCCGCTTGAACCTTGAGCAGCGGCGACACGTTTGGGTGCGCGCAGTTACTGCTGCTTCGGCGCGGTGTATGAGCAGTCTCCAGTGGGTGATGGGCTGATTTCGGGTAACAGCTGGAGGGGATTCGTACAACGGCTCGGGTATGTGGACCCATCGATAACAACAAGATGAGGGACTCACCATGTCTGTAGCGATAACACTTCGGCGCTGTGCCGCGCCGCTGATAGTTTCGGCCCTGGCCATGCCAGTGCAGGCCGAGGAGGGCGATTACAACTTCTGGCAAACCCTGAGCAACCTGGTAGTGGCACCGGCGGCAGATAACAAGGTCACCCCGGCGCAACGCCTCGGGCCGTACMCGCTACTGGCCAACCCGAGCGGCTTCAACAGCGGCTTCAAACCAGCCAATTACTACGCCTGGCAAACCGTGCAGATGGCCCCACAAACCGGCGCCGTGTGCGGCAACGGCTCGCCGTACAAGTTCTTCGTCAATCGTGTACCCAATACCCGCAACACCATCATCTACCTGGAGGGCGGCGGTGCCTGCTGGGACTACGCCAGTTGCACCGGTCAAAGCGGCATTCGCGGCGCACGCAACCCCAACGGCATTCCCAATGACTACATGAGCCTGCTCAATCCGGGCGCCAGCCTGGTCAGCCCGTTTGTGGTGCGCCTGCATCCCTGGACGCGGGTAAAAACCCAGAACTGGAACATGGTCTATGTGCCGTATTGCACCGGCGACATCTACTCCGGCGACAAGGTCGCGGTCTATCAAGACCCGCAAAGCCAGCAGGCGCCGCTGATCTGGCACCACAACGGCCTGCGCAACATGCGTGCGGTAGTGGGTTGGCTGAAAGACAACCTGCCACGTCCCACGCAGATGCTGACCACCGGCTGCAGCGCCGGCGGTGCCGGCAGCCTGACCAACTACGCACCGACCCGGCAGGATATTGCGCCGACGCGCAGCTTCCTGATCAATGATTCCGGCCCGGTGTTTTCGGCCATCAGCGGTGGTGGTAATAGCGCTTATCCATCCTTGCCGCTGCAAGGCTTGATCCGCAGTGCCTGGGGGCTGGACGCAGGACCGTTGCCGTACCTGCAGTCGCGTTTACCAGGACTTAACCTGAACAACCTGGGCACCATCTACCCGGCGTTGTCGAGCAACCTGGCGGCTGATCGCATGGGCCACACGCACTTCTGGAAGGACCTGAATTACTCGTCCTATTCCTACGAGCGCTTCTACCCGGAGATCATCAACGCGCCGAACCAGGCCGCCAAGGAGGCGCTGATTCACGCCAAATGGGATGTGGATACCGGCAGGCTGCGTAACGAGCTGGCCAACCTGCCGAATGTCGGCGGTTATTTCCCGCAGTACCGCGCGGTCAATGAAAGCCACTGCACCAGCATCATCGAGTTTGCCAACGCGGATATYCAGGAGCAGAACCTGCAGCTGGATGACTTCGTCAATAACGTGATGAATGGCAGCGGCCCGGTACTCGATGCCTCCGAACAGAGCGACACCGCCGACCGCAACAAACCCTTCAACCTGCTGTACTACGCGCTCGACCAACTGCTGTAACGCCAACCCCGGCCTGAGCAACCTGCTCAGGTCGGGTCATTGGTAGTGCTGTTCACGCGCCTGCTGCAGGCGTTGACGCAAGTACTCATCGCGGCTCAAACCATCGGGGAAGCTGTCCATGCTCAGGACTTCCTCAACGATGCGCTTCTCATCGGTCTTGTAACGACGAAACTCGGCGCTGGGTGTCGCGGCCTTGGCTTCGCGCTCGGCGCTAATCGCCTTGTAGCGGGCAACCAGGGCCGCGGCCTGGTCTTTCTGCGCCTGTTCATCGCCGGTGGTGAGCTGAATCAGCCCCAGCTGCAGTAACAGCGACTCGCTCATGGCCAGTTCACTGCGTTGCTCGTAAGTTTCGATCTGCTCACGCAAGGCCCGCGCCTGGCTTTCACGCTGGGCGGGCGACAGCTCGGCGGCGCCGCTGACAAAGCGGCGGTAGGCCTGATGGAACGCCAGGCGCTGCTCCTGGTTTTTCACGGCGGGGTTTTGCAGCAGCTCGTGCAACTGCGCCTCAGTGGGCATCGACACTGCGGGGGTATCAGCAGTGAGCACGCTTGCGGGGCTTTCGGCCTGACTGGCCAGCGTCACCAGCTGCGGCTCGCCCTGTAGGCGCCAGTACAGCGTGCCGAACACTGCAATCAGCACCAGCCCGCCGCCGATTAAAAGAGGTTTTCCCTGCACCGGCTATCTCCTGAGTGACGCCGCACAGTGCGGCGTTTTCAGCTTAGCCCAGTCTGCTCTCAGCGCTTTTTACTGACCCAGGCCCAAAGCATTTCGCACTGGATCGGCTGGATGCCGGCTTCATCGGTCACCGTCACGGCAACCAGCACTTCGCCTTTTTCCTGGGTGTGAATGGCCTGAATCTGTTCGGGTGTCAGGCTCGCCACGGCGCGCAGGCTGCCGGTGGCACGTTTGAGGTAGTCGACCTTGAGGCTTTTGATCAGCGGCAGTTTGTCATCGGGCACGTTCATGCCGACCAGAAAGCCCGTGGCAGATTCAGCCAGCAGCGCCATAGCGGCGGCGTGTACGCCTTTGATGTGGTTCTGCACCTTGCGCTTGTTGGCGATGCTCATCACCGCTTGCTGTTGGGTCAGCGTATGCACGCGCACCTTGGCGGTGCCTGCGAACTTCACCTGGGAGCCAAACAACAGCGACAGGGCCGGGCTTTGCAGGGCGCTGGGCAGTTGCTGGATTTTGCCGACGATACGGCTTAAGCGGTTGCTGGACATGCTGATGCTCTTTGCGCAAAGGGAAAGGCATGAGTCTGTCACAGCGAAATGTGACCGGCCAGGGCTGGCCGGTCACGTTATTGCCCGTCGATTAGAGCAACCGACGGCCGTCTTCGCGGGTGATGATTACCGTAGCCGAGCGCGGGCGCTGACCAGAACCATCGGGCCAGGTGCTGAGCAGATTGGTAGACGTTGAGCCTTCACCCGGGTGCTGGATGTTGACGAACAGGGTGCGGAAGTCCGGGGTCGCGGTAATACCGGTCACCTCGGCGCCGACAGGCCCGACCAGAAAACGCTTCAACTCACCGGTGCGCGGCTCGGCAACCAGCATCTGGTTATTGCCGAACGGGCCGCTATTCAGCTGGCTGCCGCTCATATCGGTCTGAATCCACAGCCGACCCTCTTCGTCGAACCACAGCCCGTCGGGGCTGGCCAGGCGATTATCAGCAGTCAGCGGTTGGCCATTCGGGCCGATGCTATCGGTCTCCGGGCCGGCCAGCATAAACAGGCTCCAGGCAAACTGCCGACCGGCGTAATCCTTGCTTAGCTCACGCCAGCGGATGATATGGCCGAACGCGTTAGCGGGGCGCGGGTTGGCAGCATCGGCACTGGTGCGGGCACTGTTGTTGGTCAGGGTGAAATACACCTCGCCGTTGTCCGGATTGACCGCGCCCCATTCCGGGCGGTCCATCTTGGTGGCGCCGGCCACGTCTGCCGCCAGACGGGTATTGATCAGTACTTCACCTTGGTCAGCAAAGCTCACACCAGCGGCCTTGCAGGCTTTCTGGAACTTCTTGTCGCTGATATCCAGCGCCAGCCATTCACCTTTGCCGCTGGCATCGAAGCGCGCGACGTACAGCGTGCCTTCATCCAGCAAACGGCCATTGCTGCGCCCAGGACGGTATTTGTCGCGGCTGACGTATTTGTAGATGTACTCGTTCTGCGAGTCGTCGCCGGAATAGCACACCACTGGGCGGCCGGATTTTACCGGGGCGAACACCAGGCCTTCATGGGCAAAACGGCCGAGCGCCGTGCGCTTGACGGGTACGGACTCCGGCGCAAACGGATCGATTTCGACAATCCAGCCAAAGTGATTCGGCTCATTGCGATAGTCCGCGCTGGCGGTGGTGGTGATGCGCGTGGCATCGAAACGCTCGAACTCGTCCCCCTTGAGATGATCCCAGCCGTAGCGGCTGCTGCTGCGCAGGCCATAGCGGCTCAGCTCGCGCGGCAGGTCGCTATCGCGGCTGGCAAAGTAGCCGGCCCAGTTTTCTTCGCAGGTCAGGTAGGTGCCCCACGGGGTGAAACCGTGGGCGCAATTGTTCAAGGTGCCGCGCGTTGCCGTGCCTTTGGGGCTGTAACGGGTTTTCAGCAGCGCATGGCCGCGCGCCGGGCCGCTGATCTGCATCGGCGTGGCCCCGGTAATCCGGCGGTTTCTGGCGCTCGGCAGCACCGCCCATTCGCCATTCAGGCCGCGGCGTACTTCCACCACGGAAACGCCGTGGGCGTTGATTTCCTTGCGCACTTCTTCGGCGCTGCTGCGTTTGCCGGCCACCAGCGTCGGGCCGTTGGGGTGCAGCAGCGGCGCATCGACGTATTCGTGGTTGAGCACCAGCAGGCCGTGATCGCTTTTCTTGCCGCCGCGCTGGGCGTCAATCGGGAAGAAATGCATGCCGTCATGGTGCATGCCCAGTTGTTCGGCCTGATCCTGAGCGCTGTTGCTGCCATCACTCAGATAAGCCGGGTAATTGCCGGTGATCGGCGTACCCCAGGGGATAAAGGTTGTGGCGCGATAGCCGGCCGGCACGCTGATGCCATCAAGGCGGCTGGTGGCGACTGCAGTGAACGGCAGTTTGCTGCGCGGCTTAAAACGCAGTTTTTCCAGGCCTTTGGCGGCGGGCTCTGCCGCCACCGCAGCGCCAGGCAGCGCGCTACCGAGAAACGCCAGGGTGCCGAGTGCGGCGCCGGCGGCCAGCACTTGCCGACGGCCAATACCGTCGATCAGCTGATTGATATGCGGGTTAGCAGACGCATTACTGGGCAATTCATCGCCATTGCCGAACAGTACTGGCTGGTCATTATCGAGGCTCATGCAGGCTCCTTGGATTAATCGACGGGTGCCTGACGCTATCTAATGAAATTGACGTAAACATGACAGCGGCTGTGCGGGCGCGCACAAAACCGAAAAAGGGCAAATTGCAGGCAAAAAATGGCCGGGAGCCATTTTTAACGTCGCACAGCGACGGCCAGAAGGGTGGCCGCCATGGATGGCAGGCCATAAAAAAATCCCAGCATTTCTGCTGGGATTTTCTTAACACCCTCAACCTTGATCGTGGCCTCGGTTGAGTGAGCCGGTTCTTAGCTGAACTGGTTCATGGTGTTGTCTTTGCCGCCGGCTTTCAGGGCCGCTTCACCAGCGAAGTACTCTTTGTGAGCGTCGCCGATGTCGGAACCGGACATGTTCTGGTGCTTAACGCAGGCGATACCTTGACGGATCTCCTGACGCTGAACGCCTTTCACGTAGGCCAGCATGCCTTGGTCTGCGAAGTAACCTTTGGCCAGGTTGTCGGTGGACAGCGCGGCGGTGTGGTAGGTCGGCAGAGTGATCAGGTGGTGGAAGATACCGGCACGAGCCGAGCCATCACGCTGGAAGGTACGGATCTTCTCGTCAGCAACCTGAGCCAGTTCGCTTTCGTCGTACTCGACGCTCATCAGCTTGGCGCGGTCGTAGGCGGAAACGTCCTTGCCTTCAGCAACAAAGGCATCGAATACCTGCTGACGGAAGTTCAGGGTCCAGTTGAACGATGGGCTGTTGTTGTAAACCAGCTTGGCGTTCGGGATGGTTTTGCGGATCTCGTCAACCATGGCAGCGATCTGGCCAACGTGTGGCTTCTCGGTTTCGATCCACAGCATGTCGGCGCCGTTCTGCAGCGAGGTGATGCTGTCCAGTACGCAGCGCGCTTCACCGGTGCCAGCACGGAACTGGAACAGGTTGGACGGCAGACGCTTAGGACGCAGCAGCTTGCCTTCGCGGTTCAGAACCACGTCGCCGTTCTTCAGGTCGGCTGGGGAAACTTCTTCGCAATCCAGGAAGGAGTTGTACTGGTCGCCCAGGTCGCCCGGCTGGTTGGTAACTGCGATCTGCTTGGTCAGGCCAGCACCCAGGGAGTCGGTACGCGCAACGATCACGCCGTTGTCGATGCCCAGCTCGAGGAATGCGTAGCGAACAGCGTTGATCTTGGCCAGGAAGTCGGCGTGAGGAACGGTCACTTTACCGTCCTGGTGGCCGCACTGCTTCTCGTCAGAAACCTGGTTTTCGATCTGGATGCAGCAAGCACCCGCTTCAATCATCTTCTTGGCCAGCAGGTAGGTGGCTTCCGGGTTACCGAAACCAGCGTCGATGTCGGCGATGATTGGCACTACGTGGGTTTCGTAGTTGTCGATCTGGTTCTGGATTTCAGCAGCCTTGGCGTTGTCATCGGCAGCGCGAGCAGCGTCCAGAGCGGTGAACAGCAGGTCCAGCTCACGGGCGTCAGCCTGGCGCAGGAAGGTGTACAGCTCTTCGATCAGGCCGGAAACCGAGGTTTTCTCGTGCATGGACTGATCCGGCAGCGGACCGAAATCCGAACGCAGAGCAGCAACCATCCAGCCCGACAGGTAGAGGTAGCGCTTGTTGGTGGTCTTCAGGTGCTTCTTGATCGAAATCAGCTTCTGCTGACCGATGAAACCATGCCAGCAACCCAGGGACTGGGTGTAGACGGAGGAGTCAGCATCGTACTCAGCCATGTCTTTGCGCATGATGTCGGCAGTGTACTGAGCGATTTCCAGGCCGGTTTTGAAGCGGTTCTGGGCGCGCATGCGGGCCACGGACTCAGGGTCGATAGCGCTCCAGCTGCTGCCAGCAGCGGCTTTAAGGGCGGCAACGGCTTTGATGTCGTTTTGATAAGCTGACATGGTCAATCCTTCAAAGTATGTGTTTGGTTGAGCACCGACTTCCCCACTGAACACCAATGCTTTAACAGCAATGTTGCTGGTGGTTGTTGTAGCCAACTGCAGAACGCCGAGACATCGACTTGAGACGGAATTGATCCGGGAGGAGGGTGACGAGCTAAACAGTTCGCGGGCTTCAGCTGTTGCAAATGAGCGGGTCATTTGGCGTTTACCGGCAAAGATGCCGTTGGACGACTCAACGTGCTGTGCTTGCTGCGCGCTGTTGCTAAACGCTTCCCCGTCCCTCAGGACAACTTCGTTCCAGTCGCAATCTCATCGAACGGCCTTGTGGGCTTTACAACGCAAATCGGCTCGGACGGTAAGTTGGAGCGCGATTCGGAGGGCCTTTCAGCACCTCTGATTAGCGGGAGCGGGGCCATCATGCCTCTGCCAAAAGTGTTCGTCAATTATTTTGTAGTGCTTTTTGAATGACTACTACATAAATCCACAAGCGACCGGCAAGTCAGCTTTTACGGCTCTATCCGGCGGGTGGCGGCGTCTGGCTCAAGGTCTGGGGCGTTTCGTTGTGGATCACTGTGCGGGCGCCTGCGGGCATCCGGCGATGAACGGTGGTCAGGCACTGAGGCTGGAGTGGCCCAGCGCCTGGTAAGAGGGCTGTGGCGGGCTTAATTCATCACGTCGACTTTGACGCGCATGTTCATGTCTTCGCGGCCCTGGGTCGAGCGGTGTTGCAGAAAACCGCCTTGCGCACTCTGGCTTTGCTCGTTGACGCCACCAATGCTGATCCATTCGCCCAGCCGTCCGCTGACCCGTGTGTCGGCACTTTGTACATCGATGGCGCCGGGTTGCGACTGGCTGAGGCGGTCACGGTTGCTGCTGATGTTGATGTGCACCCGCTCGCCACTGAGGCTGGCGGTGACGTAGAAGCCGCGGGTGACGTTGCGGTACTGAGTGTTGCTGTAGGGTTGGCCATAGGCATCACGCCCGCGCGTGGTCAGCGGCACGCTCTGACCGACCTGAATCAGTGCGGGATACCCCTCAGTGGCCTGCACTTGCTGGGTGCCGCCGCTGCGGCTGTCGGTGCTGCGACGGATGATGCGCACCTGATCGCGGCCATTGATTTCGCCCTGGCCAATCTGCACCTCGGCATCGCCAGCGCTGATCGTGCCATCGGCGCGGTAGCCGCGGTCGGACTGAAAGCCCGACTCATTGGTGTCGACGCTGATCAGCAAGCGGCGGGGTTCGGTGTCGAGTTGCTGCAGCAGGGCGCGCACTTCGGCAATCTTCGCCGGCTCGGCATTGACGATCAGCTGGTTGCCATAGGCGTTGACCTTGCCCTCATGGCCGAGCACCGATTGCACCACGCTGAGCACCTCGTCAGCCGTGCGGAAATTCAGCGGAATCACTTCGGTAGCGGCGCTGAGGGACAGGCTACAACTAAACAGCGCGGCGGCGAGCAGGGCGCGAACCTTCATAGCAGAAAACTCCGTAAATCAGCGTCGGTGATGCTGGTGTCCCAGGCTTGATCAAACTGTGCGCGGCGCTGGCGATTGCGCCCGGGGTCTTGGTACAAGGCATAACCGCTGGCCTGGCCAACTTCCGGCAAGAGCAGCAAGCCGCGATCATCGGCCAGCAGAAACGCCAGCTCCTCACTAGGGTAGTCCGGGTGCAGTTTGCGGATCTGCAGATTGGAGGACAGCCGGCGCGAAAGGCTGAGCAGGCGGTGGCCTTCCTTGACTGCACGGCTGGGGTCGCGCAGCAGAATGCGCAGTTGATTGCGCGGGCTGGCCAGGAGAAAACGGGTGCAGGCGTCTTGCACGCTGCTGTGGTGATAGAGCCAAGGTTCCAGGTCGTGACTGTAGATGCACAGGCTGCGCTGAGCTTGCTGCAACAGCGCCAGTGCATGGGCGCGGGCCTGTTCGGGCTGGCTGAAGCGTTCCAGCGTTGCATGTGCGCCGAGGGTAAACGGCGCTGGCTCTGCGCGTGGGCTGTCCGGGCTGGGGCTGCCCGGATTGTGCACAGCAAAACGCCCCGGTGACTGAAACTCGATGTCGGGGAGCTCTATAGGCTCCAGCGGCTCGGCAGGGTCACTCGGGGCGTTTTCGTCGTTCATCTCGGCCTCTAGGCGCTATGACGCACCATGTCCACGTGTGGGATGCCGGCGTCCAGGTATTCCCCGCTGACGATGGCAAACCCGAGCTTTTCATAGAAGGCAGTGGCGTGCACCTGGGCGCTGAGCATTTGTTGCGTCAGGCCGCGTTTTTCCGCTTCGGCGATCACCGCCTGGATCAGCGCCACACCCACGTTCAGGCCGCGCCAGTCCTTGAGTACCGACACCCGACCGATATGACCATCGGGCAACAGGCGTGCGGTGCCGATCGGGTAGTCGCCTTCGAGGGCAAGAAAATGCACAGCATCGGCGTCTTCGGCGTCCCATTCGAGCTCCGGCGGCACTGCTTGTTCCGCGATAAACACGGTTTCGCGAATGCGTCGCAGGTCAGCGTTGTCCTTCTGCCAGTCGGCCAGACGAACGTGTATCTCACTCATCAGCAAACTCCAGGCTGCCTTGTTTGACCAGTTCAACCAACAGGTTACGCCCTTCGTCATCGGCAAGCCACGCGCCGAGGTTTTCGATATGCAGGGCATCGGCCGCGCACACCAGTTTCAGCAGTTCACGCAGGCTGGCCGAAAGCAGGCGACTCTGGCCACTGGCGAACAGCACCAGGTCGTCGCCGACTTCCGACCAGGCCATGCGCGCACTGGGGTTGCGGATCAGGATTGCGCCATTTTCCAGCCCGGCGAGGAAGCCTTCTTCGTCAATCTCGATGCCGGCAATCAGCTCCGGATACTTGGGCTCGGTCATAAACTGGCCGAACCAGGTCATCAGCAGGCGCTCATCGCTCATGTGTTCGGTGAGCAGGGCCTTGAGGCGATCCAAGGCGTCGCGCTGGATCTGCGTTGGGTCGCTGGTCGGCTGCGCGTCGGCGTCGCTGTAGCGCTCTTCGTCAGGCAGGAACTGGCCGAGAAAATCGGTGAAATGGGTCAGAACTTCAGCGGCGCTTGGCGCACGGAAGCCTACGGAATACGTCATACAGTCATCCTCAGCGGTACCACAGTGGGCCAGAAGCGGCGGCAGATAGAGCATGTCGCCGGGTTCCAGAACCCATTCTTCAGTTTTAACGAATTCAGCGAGGATCTTCAGATCCGCGTGTTGCAGCATTGGGCTGTCGGAATCGCACACCTGACCGACCTGCCAGCGGCGCTTGCCGTAACCCTGCAGGAGGAACACATCGTAGTTGTCGAAGTGCGGGCCAACGCCGCCGCCAGGTACGGCGAAGCTGACCATCACGTCATCAATGCGCCACTTGGGCAGAAACTTGAACTCTTCCAGCAGTTCGGCGACTTCCGGGACGAACTGGTCGACGGCCTGCACCAGCAGGGTCCAGTCGCGCTCGGGCAGCTCAGCAAAGGCGTCCTCGGCGAACGGGCCGCGGCGCAGCTCCCAAGGGCGCTCGCCATGCTCGATGACTAGGCGCGATTCGATTTCTTCTTCCAGCGCCAGGCCGGCCAGCTCGTCGGGGGAAATCGGGCTCTCAAAACCGGGGATGGCCTGGCGTACCAGCAGGGGTTTCTTCTGCCAGTAGTCACGCATGAACTCGCGAGCAGTAAGGCCACCCAACAGTTGCAGCGGAGTATCAGGATTCATCGCTAAGCCCTTGAAGTCAGTAAATACCCATAAATAAAAACGCCCGGCGCAGCCGGGCGTCTGGGAGGCTTTTGCCGGTTAGATGCGCTTGGCCTGGGCGACCGCGTTGCCGATGTAGCTGGCCGGGGTCAGGAGTTTGAGCTCAGCCTTGGCGGAGGCTGGCATGTCCAGGCCGTCGATAAAGGTCTGCAGCGCTTCGGGGCTGATGCCCTTGCCGCGAGTCAGTTCCTTGAGCTTCTCGTACGGGTTCTCGATGGCGTAGCGGCGCATCACGGTCTGGATCGGCTCGGCCAGAACTTCCCAGCAGGCGTCCAGATCGGCGGCGATCCGCGCTTCGTTCAGTTCCAGCTTGCCGATGCCCTTGAGGCTGGCTTCGTAAGCGATAACGCTGTGAGCAAAACCGACACCGAGGTTACGCAGCACGGTGGAATCGGTCAGGTCGCGCTGCCAGCGCGAGATCGGCAGCTTGCTGGCCAGGTGCTGGAACAGCGCGTTGGCGATACCCAGGTTGCCTTCGGAGTTCTCGAAGTCGATCGGGTTGACCTTATGCGGCATGGTCGAGGAACCGATTTCGCCAGCAATGGTGCGCTGCTTGAAGTAGCCCAGGGAGATGTAGCCCCAGATATCGCGATCAAAGTCGATCAGGATGGTGTTGAAGCGGGCGATGGCGTCGAACAGCTCGGCAATGTAGTCGTGCGGCTCGATCTGCGTGGTGTAGGGGTTGAACTGCAGGCCCAKGTCACCTTCGATGAACTGGCGAGCGTTGKCTTCCCAGTCGATCTGCGGGTAAGCCGAGAGGTGGGCGTTGTAGTTGCCCACGGCGCCGTTGATCTTGCCCAGCAGCGGTACGGCCGCAACCTGAGCGATCTGGCGCTCCAGGCGGTAGACCACGTTGGCCAGTTCCTTACCAAGGGTGGTCGGCGACGCCGGCTGACCGTGGGTGCGCGAGAGCATCGGCACGTCGGCGAATTTGATCGCCAGCTCGCGAATCGCTTCAGCGGTTTGACGCATCAGCGGCAGCAGCACGTCGTCACGGCCGGCGCGCAGCATCAGGGCGTGGGACAGGTTGTTGATGTCTTCGCTGGTACAGGCGAAGTGGATAAATTCGCTGACCTTGTCCAGCTCAGGCAGCTTGGCCGCTTGTTCCTTGAGCAGGTATTCCACGGCTTTTACGTCGTGGTTGGTGGTGCGCTCGATTTCCTTGACGCGCTCGGCGTGCTCGACGGCGAAGTTGTCAGCCAGTTCATTGAGCACTGCGTTGGCTTCGGCGGAGAAGGGCGCGACTTCAGCAACGCCTTCGTGGGCGGCCAGACGCTGTAACCAGCGGACCTCAACCAGGACGCGGAAACGGATCAGGCCGTATTCGCTGAAAATTGGGCGCAGGGCGCTGGTTTTGCCGGCATAGCGGCCATCAACGGGGGAAACCGCGGTGAGCGAGGAAAGCTGCATGGGGGCGTTCTCGGGCAGTCGGGCCAAGAGACTATCTAGTATCTGCTGCGCGTCGGCCCTGCTGCGTTGAAAACAGACTCGGAATGCTCATGTACAAACGTACACTCCGCTTCCTCGCCTGTTTTCGCCTTGCATGACTCTAGCTCGCGAGATACTAGACAGCCTCTGTTGAAAAGGGCGCGTATCATACATGAAATCGGCCGCTGAATCGCGATTGGCTGCGACCGTTCAGCTGCGTTTGCTTCGAGCAATCGACAGCAGGCTGGCACTGAAAATCAGCGCTGCACCGATCAGCGAGGTCAGATCCGGGGTTTCTCCCCAGCGCAGCCAGGCAATCAGCCCGGCAAACACAATCGCCAGGTAGGCAAAGGGACCAATCAGCCCTGGCGACGCCAAACTGTAAGCCTTGGACATGATGATCTGGCTGGCGGTGGCCAACAAACCTATTACCAGCAGCAGCCAGAGGTCAGGCTCACTTATCGGTTGCCAGGCCCAGGTCAGCGGGATAGTCGAGAGCAGGGCGCTGAACAGGGAAAAGTAGAACACGATGCGATACGCAGGCTCGGTGTCGCTCATCTCGCGGATCGACACAAAGGCAAACGCGGCCAGCACACTGGCGGCCAGGCCGATCAATGCATGACTGTCGAGCAGCGCCGCCGACGGCTTGGCCACCAGCAGCACGCCAATCAGGCCCACCACGGTGGTCAACAGCATGCGCTTGCTCAGCGGCTCCTTGAGCCACCACCAGGCAATCAGCGGAGTGAATAGTGGTGCGGAATAGGTGAACAGCATGGCGTCGGCCAGCGGCAGGTGAGCGATGGCGTAGAAAAAACAGTACATCGCCGCCAGGCCGTAGGTGGTGCGCCACAGGTGGGATTTCAACCGCGTGGTCTTTAACGGGCGTAGGCCTTTGAACAGAATCAGCGGCAGAAAGAACAGCACGCCGACCAGGTTGCGCAAGAACACCACGGACTCGTTGTTGACGCTGACCGAGACTTCACGGATGCCCACGCCCATCAGGGAAAACAGCAAGGCCGACAGCGCAAGCAGAGCAGCACCCTGAACGGGTTTGACCGAGCGGGTGCCCATGTTCACGTGCGCAGCAGCGGGTAGAGTTCCTTGAGCAACTTGCTGCGGCTGAACACCATCTGCCAGCGATGGCCGCCCAGTTGGCGCCACAGGCGCGCAGAGCGAATGCCGGTGAGCAGCAGCGCACGAATCTTCGCGGCGTTGTTGGTCTGCTGCAGGTGACGCATGTCGCCTTGCACCTGAATGCGCTGGCGGAAGGWGCTGATGGTGTCTTGGTACAGGCTGGCGCAGTTGGATATCACGTTTTCATGGGTCGGGCCGAAGTGCTCGACCTGCTGCTGCACTTGATCAAGTCGGCTGCCCATGACTTGCAGCATGTCGCCACGCTTATCCAGCTGACGCTCCAGGGCCAGCAGCGCCAGGGCATAGCGCAGTGGATCACGTTGCAGACTGGCCGGGTCGCGCTCCAGGGCGCTGACCAGTGCGCGGTAGCCATCACGAAGGTTGAGGTCATCGCCGCCGTAGACGTCCAGGGTGTCTTTCGGGTCGCGCACCAGCAGGCTGTTGATCATGCAGGCTACGGCCGGCTCGCCGACCTGGCCAGTACGCGCCAGCTTGTCGACCAATACCGCCGATTCGAATACTGCACCGAGGGCGATCAGTTGCTCGCGGATAGGATTCACGCCGTTTGCTCCCGTGCGGTCCAGGGCTCGGCGGTTTCAATCACGCCGCCACCCAGGCAGATTTCACCGTCGTAGAACACCACGGACTGGCCCGGTGTCACGGCGCGCTGTGGCTCGTTGAATACGGCGCGGTAGCCACTGGCGGTTTTCTCCAGCGTGCAGGCCTGATCGCTCTGGCGATAACGCACCTTGGCCGTCAGCTCACGCGGCGTGCTCAGGTCAATCGGGTTGACCCAGTAAATTTCCGAGGCGAGCAGGGCGCGGCTGAACAGCCAGGGGTGTTCATTGCCCTGGCCAACCACCAGCACATTACGCGTCAGGTCCTTGTGCAGGACGTACCAGGGCTCGTCGCTGGCATCTTTCAAACCACCAATGCCCAAACCCTGGCGCTGGCCAATGGTGTGGTACATCAGGCCGTGATGGCGGCCGATAATTTCGCCTTCAGTGGTTTCGATATTGCCGGGCTGGGCTGGCAGGTACTGCTTGAGGAAGTCGCTGAAGCGCCGTTCACCGATAAAGCAGATACCAGTGGAATCCTTCTTCTTTGCCGTGGCCAGCGCGTATTTCTCGGCGATGGCGCGCACCGCAGATTTTTCTAGCTCGCCGACCGGAAACAGGGTCTTAGCAATCTGCTCACCGCCGACCGCATGCAGGAAGTAGCTCTGGTCCTTGTTCGGGTCGAGGCCCTTGAGTAGTTCGGTACGCCCGTCGATATCCCGGCGGCGCACATAGTGGCCGGTGGCAATCAGGTCGGCGCCGAGCATCAGGGCGTAGTCGAGGAAGGCTTTGAACTTGATCTCGCGGTTACACAGGATGTCCGGGTTCGGCGTGCGCCCAGCCTTGTATTCGGCCAGGAAGTGTTCGAACACGTTGTCCCAGTATTCGGCAGCAAAGTTGGCGGTGTGCAGCTTGATGCCAATCTTGTCGCACACAGCCTGGGCGTCGGCCAGGTCATCCATGGCGGTGCAGTATTCGGTGCCATCGTCCTCGTCCCAGTTCTTCATAAACAGGCCTTCGACCTGATAACCCTGTTCAAGCAGGAGCAGGGCGGAAACGGAGGAATCGACGCCGCCGGACATACCGACGATTACGCGCTGAGTAGTTGGATCTGGCATGGGGATACTGGGCACGGGCTTAAAAAGAGGGCGATTCTAGCAGGCGCAGGGCTGTGGCCGTTAATCGCGGATCAGGCTGAGTGAAAAGCACTGGCCACTCAGGTAGTCATCAATGCAGCGCAATACCAGTTCGCTGCGCCAGCGCTCGGGCTGCGCAGCCAGTTCGTCACGGCTTAGCCAGCGCGGGCCGATGATGCCGTCATCCAGCGGGTGATTGGGCCTCTGTTGCAGCGGCTTGGCGGCAAAACACACGCGCTGGTAGGTGATGCCGTTACTGGGTGCGGTATACATGTAAATGCCGGTAACACCGGTCAGTTCGACATCCCAGCCGGTCTCTTCGAGGGTTTCGCGCAGCGCGGCCTGCAGCAGGCTTTCGTCGGCTTCCAGGTGGCCGGCAGGCTGGTTAAACACGGCGCGGCCTTCGGCCATTTCTTCGACTAACAGAAAACGGCCCTGGTCTTCGATGACCGTGGCCACGGTGATGTGCGGCTGCCACTGCATAAACGTGTTACCTGTTATGAGAAAAGGCGATCTTATCCTGATTCTCTCTACCCTGAATGCGCAAACCCCGGCGCGGGGCCGGGGTTTGCGGTGCTGCTGCGCCCGAGGGCGCAGGGCGCTACGTCTTAGTTCAGCGCAGCGAGTGCGGCATTGAAGGTCGCGCTCGGACGCATGACCTGGCTAGTCAGCTGCGGGTTGGAGCGGTAGTAGCCGCCGATGTCCACGGGCTTGCCCTGTACGGCGCTGAGTTCGGCAACGATGGTTGCTTCATTCTCGGTCAGGGTTTTGGCCAGTGGCGCGAACTGCGCTTTCAGCTCGGCGTCATCGTTCTGTGCGGCCAGTTCCTGAGCCCAATACAGCGCCAGGTAGAAGTGGCTGCCACGGTTGTCCAGCTCGCCGGTTTTGCGCGATGGCGACTTGTTGTTGTCCAGCAGCTTGCCGGTGGCCGCGTCGAGGGTGGTGCCCAGCAGTTTGGCTTTCGGGTTGTTGGTCTTGATCCCGGTTTCTTCCAGGGAAACCGCCAGAGCCAGGAACTCGCCCAGCGAATCCCAGCGCAGGTGGTTTTCTTCGATCAGCTGCTGCACATGCTTGGGCGCGGAGCCACCAGCGCCGGTTTCGTACATGCCGCCACCGGCCATCAGCGGCACGATGGAGAGCATCTTGGCCGAGGTGCCCAGTTCCATGATCGGGAACAGGTCGGTCAGGTAGTCGCGCAGTACGTTGCCGGTCACCGAAATGGTGTCCTGGCCGCGAATCAGGCGCTCCATGCTTACGCGGATGGCCTGGTTGTAGTCCATAACGCGGATGTCCAAACCATTCAGGTCGTGTTCCTGCAGGTAGGCTTCGACTTTCTTCTGCAGCTCGCGGTCGTGGGCGCGTTCTGGGTCGAGCCAGAAAATTGCCGGGGTATTGGACTGGCGGGCACGGGTTACGGCCAGCTTGACCCAATCGCGGATCGGCGCGTCCTTGGTCTGGCAGGCGCGCCAGATGTCACCGGCCTCGACTTCGTGCTGCATCAGCACGGTGCCATCAGCGAGCACTACGCGCATGGTGCCATCGGCACTCATTTCGAAGGTCTTGTCGTGGGAGCCGTACTCTTCGGCCTTCTGCGCCATCAGGCCAACGTTCGGCACGCTGCCCATGGTGGTCGGGTCGAACGCGCCATTGGTTTTGCAGAAGTTGATCATTTCCTGATAGATGCGGGCGTAGGTGCTTTCCGGCATCACCGCTTTGGTGTCCTTGAGCTTGCCGTCCTTACCCCACATCTGCCCGGAGCTGCGAATCATCGCCGGCATCGAAGCGTCGACGATCACGTCGCTAGGAATATGCAGGTTGGTGATGCCCTTGACCGAGTCAACCATGGCCATTTCCGGGCGGTGGCTGTAGCAGGCATGGATGTCATCGAGAATTTCTTCCTGCTGCGAAGCCGGCAGGGATTTGATCTTGTCGTAGACGCTGCTGATGCCGTTGTTCGGGTTGACTCCCAGTTCTTCAAAGAGCTTGCCGTATTTGTCGAACACGTCCTTGTAGTAGACGCTGACAGCGTGGCCGAAGACGATCGGGTGGGAGACCTTCATCATGGTCGCCTTGACGTGCAGGGACCACATCACGCCGTTTTCCTTGCAGTCCTGCAGGGTGCGCTCGAAGAAATCGCGCAGCTCGCGGCAGCTCATAAACATGCTGTCGAAGACTTCGCCTTCCTGCAGAGCGAGTTGTTTCTTGACCTTGACTTGGCCGTCCTTGCCGACGAACTCGATGCGTACGTCACCGGCCTTGGCCATGGTGATCGATTGCTCGCTGGAGAAGAAATCGCCGCCGCGCATGTAATCGGCGTGGGATTGCGAGGTCATGCTCCACTTGCCCATGGAGTGCGGATGCTTGCGTACGAAGGCTTTGACTGCGGCAGGCGCGCGGCGGTCGGAGTTGCCTTCACGCAGCACCGGGTTGACCGCACTGCCCAGCACCTTGCTGTAGCGGGCGCTGGCGTCTTTCTCAGCGTCAGTTTGCGGGTCTTCCGGGAAATTCGGGATGTTGTAGCCCTGGGCCTGCAGCTCGGCGATTGCGCCTTTGAGCTGCGGCACCGAGGCGCTGATGTTTGGCAATTTGATGATATTGGCGTCTGGCGAGGTGGCCAGTACGGCCAGCTTGGCGAGGTCGTCGGCGATCTGCTTGTCGGCATCCAATTGGTCGGCAAAGCTTGCAAGGATGCGCCCTGCAAGAGAGATGTCGCGCGTTTCGACGGCAATCTCAGCAGAGGCTGCGAAGGCTTCTACAATAGGCAGAAGCGAATAGGTCGCAAGGGCTGGGGCTTCGTCGGTGAAGGTATAAATGATCTTCGAGGGGGTGGACATTCTGAGTTAACTCTCTTCTTTGCTGAGCGTGCATAGCCACTCGACATGCGCAGGTAAGCGCTGAGGCCCATGTGGATGAGCCAGAAGTCGAGGTCTTGCCGCGGTGATGTTGGATGCACCAGTAGAGTGTTGAGCGTTTCGAGCCGTTGAAGCGCTGTAGCAATTCGACGGTTTCAAGAGGCGGACAACCTGTTTGAACGATCCGCGCCTTATGACCTGTGAGTCATCTGTGCAGTATACCACCGCGCTGGCGCGTCGCAGAATGCCTTGGCGCATAAGACCAACGAACATATGGTTTCGCCCGATTCAAGTGGGTTACTCTGGGGCGATCTGACTGTTTTAACCACAAGACGGAGTCCAGCATGGGATACCAAAAGATCCAGGTGCCTGCCACCGGTGACAAAATCACCGTCAATGCCGATACATCCCTGAACGTACCGAATAATCCAATCATTCCCTTTATCGAAGGTGATGGTATCGGTGTCGATATCAGCCCGGTGATGATCAAAGTCGTTGATGCGGCCGTACAGAAAGCCTACGGCGGTGAGCGCAAGATCTCCTGGATGGAAGTTTACGCAGGCGAGAAAGCCACTCAGGTTTACGATCAGGACACCTGGCTGCCTCAGGAAACCCTGGATGCGGTCAAAGATTACGTCGTTTCCATCAAGGGCCCATTGACCACGCCAGTCGGTGGCGGCATTCGCTCCCTCAACGTTGCTCTGCGTCAGCAGCTCGACCTGTACGTCTGCCTGCGCCCGGTGCGCTGGTTCGAAGGCGTGCCAAGCCCGGTGAAAAAGCCTGGCGACGTCGACATGACCATCTTCCGTGAGAACTCGGAAGACATCTACGCAGGCATCGAGTGGAAAGCTGGCTCGCCGGAAGCAACCAAGGTCATCAAGTTCCTCAAAGAGGAAATGGGTGTTACCAAGATTCGCTTCGACCAGGACTGCGGTATCGGCGTCAAGCCGGTTTCCAAAGAAGGCACCAAGCGTCTGGCACGTAAAGCGCTGCAGTACGTAGTCGATAACGACCGTGACTCGCTGACCATCGTGCATAAAGGCAACATCATGAAGTTCACCGAAGGTGCCTTCAAAGAGTGRGCCTACGAAATTGCCGCTGAAGAATTCGGCGCAACCCTGCTCGATGGCGGTCCTTGGATGCAGTTCAAGAACCCGAAAACCGGCAAGAATGTCATCGTCAAAGACGCCATCGCCGACGCCATGCTGCAGCAAATCCTGCTGCGTCCGGCCGAGTACGACGTAATCGCCACCCTGAACCTCAACGGCGACTACCTGTCCGACGCCCTGGCGGCTGAAGTAGGTGGTATCGGCATCGCGCCGGGCGCCAACCTGTCCGACACCGTTGCCATGTTCGAAGCAACCCACGGTACTGCGCCGAAGTACGCGGGCAAGGACCAGGTGAACCCAGGTTCGCTAATCCTTTCCGCCGAAATGATGCTACGCCACATGGGCTGGATCGAAGCGGCCGACCTGATCATCAAGGGCACCAACGGCGCTATCTCGGCCAAGACCGTGACCTATGACTTCGAGCGCCTGATGGACGGTGCCAAGCTGCTGTCCTGCTCGGCATTCGGTGATGCACTGATTTCGCATATGTAAGCAAATCAGCCGTATAAAGAAAGGCCGGTCATATGACCGGCCTTTTTTGTGGGCGATTAACTGCCCAGGTGACTCTAATCAGACTTCAACCGTTGAGCCCTGGTGTTGCTTAACTGCGGCGGGCGCTTCACTGGCGGCAGTAGCCGCACTGATGTTTACGGCGTGGAGTCCTTTTGGACCTTGAATAATATCGAAGCTTACCGGCTGGCCAGCCTTCAGCGTTTTATAGCCGTCCATCTGGATAGCCGAGTAGTGGGCGAACAGGTCCTCATCTCGACCATCGGCCAGGATGAACCCATAGCCTTTGGCGTTGTTGAACCACTTGACCTTACCGCTAACCATGCTGATATCCCTCTGCAAAGGACTCCATCACTGGAGTATCATCCACTTCAATTCCACGCTCTGCTTGACGTGAGTCGGCAAAGCTGTGAAACCCCTTAATACCCACGCTGGGTATTCATTGTTTGTAACACCGTTTTGCCGATAGTCAAGGCAATGCTGTAACTGGCTGAGAAGCCGTTCAAACTCTGTCTAGCACAGACTATTCGCCCATCAACGAAGCTATTCAGCATGCATGCACGTAGCCAGATTCGACTAACATTCAATCAGGATCGCCCCGCAGAGCATGAGGACGATTCCTTCGGCTTAGCCGTTCAGGAATCCAAGCCCGCTTTGCAGGCGCCTCCTATGTATAAAGTGATTTTGTTTAACGACGACTACACGCCCATGGATTTCGTGGTCGAGATTCTCGAGGTGTTTTTCAACCTGAATCGAGAGATGGCGACCAAAATCATGCTGACCGTCCATACAGAGGGGCGGGCAGTGTGTGGAGTGTTTACCCGCGATATTGCTGAAACCAAAGCGACACAGGTGAATCAATATGCGAGAGAGAGCCAGCATCCGCTACTCTGTGAAATAGAGAAGGACGGTTAACGCCGGCCACTTGGGCATGAGGTGAAGCTATGTTAAATCGAGAGCTCGAAGTCACCCTCAATCTGGCTTTCAAGGAGGCTCGTACCAAGCGTCATGAATTTATGACGGTTGAGCATTTGTTGCTGGCCCTCCTGGATAACGAGGCCGCCGCCAGCGTATTGCGCGCATGCGGGGCCAATCTGGACAAGCTACGGCATGATCTACAGGAGTTTATCGACTCCACCACGCCACTGATCCCTCAACACGATGAAGAGCGCGAGACGCAGCCTACCCTGGGCTTCCAGCGCGTTCTGCAGCGCGCGGTGTTCCACGTACAGAGTTCCGGCAAGCGTGAAGTGACCGGTGCCAACGTACTGGTGGCGATTTTCAGCGAGCAGGAAAGCCAAGCGGTGTTTTTGCTCAAGCAGCAGAGCGTCGCGCGTATCGATGTGGTCAATTTTATTGCCCACGGCATCTCCAAGGTGCCGGGCCATGGCGGTCATTCGGAAACCGAACAGGAGATGCAGGACGACGAGGGTGGTGAATCCTCCAGTTCGAGCAACCCACTGGACGCTTATGCCAGCAACCTGAATGAACTGGCCCGCCAGGGGCGCATCGATCCACTGGTCGGCCGTGAGTCGGAAGTCGAGCGTGTGGCGCAGATTCTCGCGCGTCGGCGTAAGAACAATCCGCTATTGGTCGGTGAGGCCGGTGTCGGTAAAACTGCCATCGCCGAAGGCCTGGCCAAGCGCATTGTCGATAACCAGGTACCTGATCTGTTGGCCGACAGCGTGGTCTACTCGCTGGATCTCGGTGCACTGCTGGCTGGCACCAAATACCGCGGTGATTTCGAGAAGCGTCTGAAAGCTCTACTTAATGAGCTGCGCAAACGCCCGCACGCCATTCTGTTTATTGATGAAATCCACACCATCATTGGCGCTGGCGCCGCTTCTGGCGGGGTCATGGATGCCTCCAACCTGCTCAAACCCATGCTCTCATCGGGTGAGATTCGCTGCATCGGTTCGACGACCTTCCAGGAGTTCCGCGGCATTTTCGAGAAAGACCGCGCTTTGGCGCGTCGCTTCCAGAAAGTCGATGTAGTCGAGCCTTCGGTGGAGGACACCATCGGCATTCTGCGTGGCCTGAAAGGCCGCTTCGAGCAGCATCACAGCATCGAATACAGTGATGAAGCCCTGCGCGCAGCGGCGGAGCTGGCCTCGCGCTATATCAATGACCGGCATATGCCAGACAAGGCCATTGATGTAATCGATGAGGCAGGGGCCTATCAACGCTTGCAGCCTCTGGAGAAACGCCTGACCCGTATCGACGTGGCGCAGGTCGAAGACATCGTGGCGAAGATTGCCCGTATTCCGCCAAAACACGTCAGCAGCTCGGACAAAGAACTGCTGCGCAACCTGGAACGCGACCTGAAGCTAACCGTATTTGGCCAGGACGCTGCGATTGACTCACTTTCGACCGCAATCAAACTGTCGCGTGCAGGGCTCAAGGCGCCTGACAAGCCGGTGGGCTCTTTCCTTTTCGCTGGCCCTACCGGGGTTGGTAAAACCGAAGCTGCTCGCCAGCTGGCTAAGGCCTTGGGTGTTGAGCTGATTCGCTTCGACATGTCTGAGTACATGGAGCGTCACACCGTGTCGCGTCTGATCGGTGCGCCACCTGGCTATGTTGGCTTTGATCAAGGTGGCCTGCTAACGGAGGCGATCACCAAAACGCCGCACTGCGTACTGCTGCTCGATGAGATCGAAAAGGCCCACCCGGAAGTCTTTAACCTGCTTCTGCAGGTTATGGATCACGGCACCCTGACCGATAACAACGGCCGCAAGGCGGACTTCCGTAACGTGATCGTGATCATGACCACCAACGCTGGTGCTGAAACCGCAGCGCGGGCATCCATTGGTTTCACCCATCAGGACCACTCGTCTGATGCCATGGAAGTGATCAAAAAGAGCTTCACCCCGGAGTTCCGCAATCGTCTGGATACCATTATCCAGTTCGGCCGCTTGAGCCACGAGGTGATCAAAAGCATCGTCGACAAGTTCCTTACCGAACTGCAGGCGCAGCTGGAGGACAAGCGCGTCACGCTGGAGGTCAGCGATGCCGCACGTAGCTGGTTGGCCGAGAGCGGTTACGACGTGCAGATGGGGGCTCGACCGATGGCGCGCCTGATCCAGGACAAGATCAAGCGTCCGCTGGCGGAAGAGATCCTGTTTGGTGAGCTGGCTGAGCACGGCGGTGTAGTGCATATCGACATTGAAGGTGGGGAGTTGACCTTCGATTTCGAAACCACGGCGGAAATGGCCTAGGCGTAGTTTTCTTACGCGCACAAAAACGCCCGGCATTGCCGGGCGTTTTTACTGGAGCTTGGTGTAACAGATGCCGGAAAACTGAGTTTTCGCAGGCCTGTTAACGGGCGCGGTAAGTAATGCGGCCTTTGCTCAAGTCATAAGGCGTAAGTTCAACGCGAACTTTGTCGCCAGTCAGAATGCGGATGTAATTTTTGCGCATCTTTCCGGAGATGTGCGCAGTAACGACGTGCCCATTTTCCAACTCCACACGGAACATGGTGTTGGGCAGGGTGTCGACGACAGTGCCTTCCATTTCGAAGCTGTCTTCTTTCGACATGCAGTAAAGCCCTCGGTATCCAATGAATGGCCCGGTGCAACTGGCGCCAGGCAAAAGCGGCGTGCATTGTGCCCGAAATTTGGGGTTTGCGCCAAGGGCTTCAGTTAAGACTGACCCAGCGTTGATTGACGAACAGCTCGATTGGCCGGTACTGGGTCTTGTAATTCATCTTGCGGCAGTTCTTGATCCAGTAACCCAGATAGACCGCATGCAGCCCCAGACGCGCCGCTTCGGCAATTTGCCAGAGGATGGCAAAGCGCCCGAGGCTGCGCCGTTCCTCGCTCGGCTCATAAAAGGTGTAAACCGCAGACAGGCCATTGGGCAGCACATCGGTTACGGCAATTGCCAGCAGACGGTTGTCCTGGCGGAACTCATAGAAGCGCGAGAAGGCTAGATCACGCACTAGAAAAGTCGAAAATTGTTCGCGGTTGGGCGGGTACATATCGCCATCGGCGTGCCGCTGCTCAATGTAGCGCACGTACAGCGCGTAATATTCTTCGGTAAAAGCTGGGCGCACCAGGCGCACCTGAACGTCCTGATTACGCTTAAAGATACGCCGTTGCTGACGATTCGGGCTGAACTGCGCGGCAGGGATGCGCGCCGGGACGCAAGCGGTGCAGCGTTGGCAGTGCGGGCGATAGAGGTGGTCGCCGCTGCGACGAAAGCCCATTTCCGAAAGCTCAGCATAAACATCCGCATCCATGGGCTGACTGGGGTCGAGGAACAGGGTGGTGGCCTGCTCGTCGGGCAGATAGCTGCAAGGGTGCGGTTGAGTGGCGTAAAACTTCAGGCGGGCCAGCTCAGTCATGATCGACTCTCAGGGTCGGGCTTAAATCAAGTGTAAGCCAGGCTGGCAAACTCGCCTAGGCGACCCAGTCGGCCAGGCTGGATTGATCAAGATGACCACTCAGGTAGCCGGCGAACTCGCTTCGGGAAATCGTCTGCGCACCGAGACTGAGCAGGTGTTCGGTTGGCATCTGGCAGTCGATCAGCACAAAGCCCCAGTTCTTCAAGTGTTCAACCAGCGTGACAAAACCCACCTTGGATGCATTGTCAGCGCGGCTAAACATCGACTCACCAAAGAACAGCTGACCCATGGCCAGGCCATAGAGCCCGCCAACCAGCTCGTTATCGCGCCAGACCTCAACCGAATGAGCGATACCGCGCCTGTGCAGCTCCAGGTAAGCATCCTGCATGGGGCTGGTGATCCAGGTTTCTGCTGCATAGCTGCGCGGCGCGGCGCAGGCGCGGATCACGTCAGCGAAAGCCTGATCAAAGGTCACCCGATAACGGCCCTGGCGCAGCACTTTGCCAAGGCTACGCGAGACGTGCAGCTGGTCAGGCAGCAGCACGGTGCGCGGGTCTGGCGACCACCAGAGAATCGGCTGGCCATCCTGAAACCAGGGGAAGCAGCCGTGCCGATAAGCCTGGATCAAACGCTCGGGGCGCAGGTCGCCACCCGCCGCCAGCAGGCCGTTCGGCTCGCGCAGGGCTTTATTTAAGGGCGGAAAATCCAGTGAGTCGCGTTGCAGCCACGTCAGCATGTGCAGGGCCGGAATTGGACAGAGGAGGGCAGGGCGGACGGTGCGTCCGCCCTGGATGGATCAATTGTCGTCGAGGAATTTCTCGACATCCAGCGCGGCCATACAGCCGGCGCCGGCAGAGGTGATGGCCTGGCGGTAAACGTGGTCAGCCACGTCGCCTGCGGCAAATACACCTTCAATGCTGGTGGCGGTGGCATTACCTTCATTGCCACCCTTGATCAGCAGGTAGCCGTCACGCATCTCCAGCTGGCCGTGGAACAACTCGGTATTGGGCTTATGGCCGATGGCGATAAACACGCCAGCCAACGGCAAGTCTTTGCTCACACCGCTCTGTGTATCTTTCAGGCGCGCACCAGTAACGCCAGTGTTGTCGCCCAGTACTTCTTCCAGCGCGTGATTCCAGTGCAGCACCACGTTGCCGTTGGCTGCCTTGTCGAACAGTTTGTCCTGAAGAATCTTCTCGGAACGCAGCTTGTCGCGGCGATGCACCAGGTGCACTTCCTTGGCGATATTCGACAGGTACAGCGCCTCTTCGACTGCGGTATTGCCGCCACCAATTACCGCTACCACCTGGTTGCGATAGAAGAAGCCATCGCAGGTGGCGCAGGCCGATACGCCCTTGCCGGAAAACGCTTCTTCGGACGGCAGGCCCAGGTACTGCGCCGATGCGCCCGTGGCAATAATCAGTGCATCACAGGTATAAGTGCCGCTGTCGCCTTTCAAGGTGAAAGGGCGCGACTGCAACTCGGCGGTGTGGATGTGGTCGTAGACGATCTCGGTTTCAAAGCGCTCGGCATGCTTTTGCATACGTTCCATCAGCGCCGGGCCGGTCAGGCCCTCAACATCACCCGGCCAGTTGTCCACTTCGGTGGTGGTGGTCAGCTGACCGCCGGGCTGGATGCCGGTAATGATCACAGGCTTGAGGTTGGCGCGGGCAGCGTAAACGGCAGCGCTATAACCGGCAGGGCCGGAGCCCAGGATGATCAAGCGTGAATGCTTGACTTCGCTCATAAAAACACCTCATAAGCCTTTGTCACAAAAGAGAATGCATGCTCCAATTGAGCCGCACGGAAGATGTTGGCGGATATGCTACACCGAAGCAGGCAAGGAGCGGGAGTCAACCGCCGTAGCTGTTTATACATACAGCCCGGTCTGGTATCGTGTGGTTAAACCCGTACAATCGCTGCATATTTTGCCGTTAACCAATTATTCGGCGCCTCTGGCGCAGGAACAGATGCGTTTTGAAGAAATCTAGCCCAACCGCACAAGCCCCTCTCTGGCGCCAGCAGCTGCCTTATCGACTCAAAGAAGGCGCGCTGATTGGCCTGGGCGCCCTTTGCCTTTATCTGTGGATGGCCTTGCTGACCTACGATGCGGCTGACCCGGGCTGGACCCACACCAGCAATGTTGAGCAGGTACAAAACGCCGCCGGCCGCGCCGGTGCATGGTTTGCCGACATTCTGTTTATGGCGCTGGGCTATTTCGCCTATCTATTCCCGCTGCTGTTGGCGGTAAAAACTCTGCAGGTGTTCCGCGCCCGCCATCAGCCGTGGCAGTGGAGCGGCTGGCTGTTCTCCTGGCGGCTGATTGGCCTGGTCTTTCTGGTGCTGTCCGGTGCCGCACTGGCGTATATCCATTTTGACGCCAACTCGAGCATGCCGGCCTCTGCCGGCGGTGCGCTGGGTGAAAGCCTCGGCCAACTGGCAATCAATGCACTGAATGTGCAGGGCAGTACGCTGCTGCTGATTGCATTGTTCCTGTTCGGTTTGACGGTGTTTACCGACCTGTCCTGGTTCAAGGTGATGGACCTGACCGGCAAGATCACCCTCGATCTGATCGAGCTGATCCAGAGCCTGGCTAACCGCTGGTGGAGTGCGCGGGTTGAGCGCAAGCAGCTGGTAGCGCAATTGCGTGAAGTCGATGAGCGCGTCAGTGAAGTCTCCGCTCCGATCGTGCTGGATCGCCGTGAACAGGCCAAAGTCAAAGAACGCCTAATTGAGCGCGAAGAGTCGCTGAACAAGCACATGAGCGAGCGGGTCAACCGTCCCGCTCCAGTGATCACGCCTCCAGCCGCGCCGAAAGCACCCGAGCCGAGCAAGCGTGTGCTGAAGGAAAAACAGGTCAACCTGTTTGAAGACAGCGCCCTGGCCGGCAGCCTGCCGCCGATTTCGATCCTCGATGTGGCAGAGAAAGTTCAGAAGAAATACTCGCCCGAATACCTGGAAGCCATGTCGCGCCTGCTTGAGATCAAACTCAAGGAGTTTGGCGTCGAGGTTATCGTCGAGTCGGTCCATCCAGGCCCGGTGATCACCCGCTTCGAGATCCAGCCCGCAGCTGGGGTCAAGGTCAGCCGCATTTCCGGCCTGGCCAAAGACCTGGCGCGCTCGATGGCGATCATCAGTGTGCGCGTGGTGGAAGTAATTCCAGGCAAGACCACGGTCGGCATCGAAATCCCCAACGAAGACCGGCAGATCGTGCGCTTCTCCGAAGTGCTGTCGTCGCCTGAGTATGACGAAGCCAAGTCGCCGGTCACTCTGGCCCTGGGCCACGATATCGGCGGCAAACCGGTGATTACCGACCTGGCGAAGATGCCCCACCTGCTGGTGGCTGGTACCACTGGCTCCGGTAAGTCGGTCGGGGTTAACGCCATGATTCTGTCGATTCTGTTCAAGTCCACGCCGGAAGAGGCGCGCTTGATCATGATCGACCCGAAAATGCTTGAGCTGTCGATCTACGAAGGCATTCCTCACCTGCTGTGCCCGGTAGTGACCGATATGAAGGAAGCCGCCAACGCCCTGCGCTGGTCGGTGGCCGAGATGGAGCGCCGCTACAAGCTGATGTCGAAGATGGGCGTGCGCAACCTGGCCGGCTTTAACCGCAAGGTCAAAGACGCCGAAGAGGCGGGCGAACCACTGAGCGATCCGCTGTACAAGCGCGAAAGCATGCACGACGAAGCGCCGCTGCTGAAAACCCTGCCAACCATCGTGGTGGTGGTCGACGAGTTCGCCGACATGATGATGATCGTCGGCAAGAAGGTCGAAGAGCTGATTGCACGTATCGCGCAGAAAGCCCGTGCGGCGGGGATTCACCTGATTCTCGCGACTCAGCGTCCTTCGGTGGATGTGATCACCGGCCTGATCAAGGCCAACATCCCGACCCGTATGGCGTTTCAGGTATCGAGCAAGATCGACTCGCGCACCATCCTCGACCAGGGTGGCGCCGAACAGCTGCTAGGCCACGGTGACATGCTCTATATGCCGCCAGGCACAGGTTTGCCGATTCGCGTACACGGCGCCTTCGTTTCCGATGAAGAAGTACACCGCGTGGTCGAGGCCTGGAAGCAGCGCGGCACGCCTGACTATATCGATGACATCCTGGCCGGTGCCGAAGAGTCCGGTAGCGGTTTCGAGGGTGGCAGCGGCGAGGGCAGTGAAGGCAGCGAGGCCGACCCGCTTTATGACGAGGCAGTGAATTTCGTCCTGGAAAGCCGCCGCGCGTCTATCTCCGCAGTGCAGCGCAAGCTGAAAATCGGCTACAACCGCGCCGCGCGGATGATCGAGGCCATGGAAATGGCCGGCGTCGTCACCTCAATGAACACTAATGGCTCTCGCGAGGTCATAGCACCAAGCCCCGTTCGCGATTAACGCCTAGCCCGATCTTAAGGAGTCCCATGCGCCTGATTCGCATGTTGTTGCTGACCGTACTGAGTTTTACCAGCGTTGCCGCCATGGCCGACGATGAAGTTGCCGTGCAGCGCCTGACCGAGCTGCTCAACCAAGCGCAGACCATCAACGCGCGCTTTTCCCAGCTGACCCTCGATGGCAGCGGTACCCAGCTGCAGGAAACCGCCGGCCAGCTCGCGCTAAAACGTCCAGGCCTGTTCCGCTGGCACACCGATGCGCCGATGGAGCAGCTGCTGGTTTCCAATGGCGAGAAGGTCTGGCTGTACGACCCGGACCTGCAACAGGTGACCATCCAGACCCTCGATCAGCGCCTGACCCACACCCCGGCGCTGCTGCTGTCCGGTGATGTGTCGAAGATTCGTGAGAACTTCGAGATCAGCCACAACGAAGGCGGCAACGTGGTCGACTTCATCCTCAAGCCAAAATCCAAGGACACCCTGTTCGACAGCCTACGCCTGTCGTTCCGCAACAAGGTGCTCAACGATATGCAGTTGATCGACAGCATCGGCCAGCGCACCAACATTCTGTTCCTCAACGTGAAAATGAATGAGCCGCAGGACGATGCGCAGTTCACCTTCGAGATCCCGGCCGGCGCGGACGTGATTCAAGAGTAAAAAGCTCAAAGTAAGAGGCGTTAAACCGCAGTCATGGATCTGTTTCGCAAGGCTCCCGTCGCTCAACCCCTGGCTGCCCGTTTGCGTGCAGCCAGCCTGGATGAGTACGTCGGCCAGGAGCATTTGCTGGCCCGTGGTAAACCCTTGCGTGAAGCGCTGGAGCAGGGCGCGCTGCATTCGATGATTTTCTGGGGGCCGCCGGGCGTCGGCAAGACCACCCTGGCGCGGCTGCTGGMGCAGGTGTCCGATGCGCATTTCGAGACGATTTCCGCAGTGCTCTCCGGGGTCAAGGAGATTCGCCAGGCCGTGGAAGTGGCGCAGCAACATGCCGCGCAATATGGCCGCCAGACCATCCTGTTTGTTGATGAAGTGCACCGCTTCAACAAGTCGCAGCAGGATGCCTTCCTGCCCTACGTGGAAGACGGCACGCTGATCTTTATCGGCGCCACTACGGAAAATCCATCGTTCGAGCTAAACAACGCCTTGCTCTCACGGGCTCGCGTGTACGTGCTGAAAAGCCTGGATGAAAGCGCGCTGCGCAAGCTGGTCGAGCGTGCCTTGAGCGACCCAAAAGGCCTGGGCGAACGCCAGCTGAGCCTGCCGGAAGAAAGCTTCAAGATCCTCCAGGCAGCCGCCGATGGCGATGGCCGGCGCCTGCTCAATTTTCTGGAAAACGCCGCGGACCTGGCTGACGACGGCAGCGAGATCGGCAGCGAACTGCTGCTCAATCTGCTCGGCGATACCCGTCGGCGTTTCGACAAGGGCGGCGAAGCCTTCTACGACCAGATATCGGCGCTGCACAAATCCGTACGCGGCTCCAGCCCGAATGGCGCGCTGTACTGGTATGCGCGCATGCTCGATGGTGGCTGTGACCCCCTGTATATCGCCCGGCGCGTGGTGCGTATGGCCAGCGAGGATATTGGTAACGCCGACCCGCGCGCCTTGACCCTGTGCCTGAATGCCTGGGATGTGCAGGAGCGCCTGGGCAGCCCCGAGGGTGAGCTGGCGGTGGCCCAGGCGATTGTCTACCTGGCCTGCGCGCCGAAAAGCAACGCGGTCTACAACGCCTTTAACGCGGCCAAGCGTGATGCTGCCGAGCACGGCTCGCAGGAGGTGCCGCTGCACCTGCGCAACGCGCCAACCAAACTGATGAAAGAACTGGGTTATGGCGATGAATACCGCTATGCCCACGATGAGCCCGATGCCTATGCCGCAGGGGAAGATTACTTTCCCGAAGCCTTTGAACCGCGCGAGTACTACCAGCCGGTGCCGCGTGGCCTGGAACTGAAAATTCGCGACAAACTGCAGCATTTGCACAACCAGGACCGTAGTAGCCCCAGACAGCGGAGAAAACCATGATTCGTGTAGCAATGGCCGTTGCCCTCGGCGGTGCCGTAGGTTCTGTACTGCGTTTTCTCACCGCCAGCTGGGTGGTTGCGCACTGGCCACGGCATTTTTACCTGGGCACCTTCACCGTCAATATCCTCGGCTGCCTGTTGATTGGCCTGCTGTCAGGCCTGTTTCTGCTGCGTAGCGACCTGCCCATCGAATTGCGCAGCGGCCTGATCATCGGCCTGCTGGGCGGCTTCACCACCTTTTCTTCATTCAGCCTTGAGTTGCTCAAGCTGTTTGAAGGTGGCCGCCACAATGAGGCCTTCGCTTACCTGCTGTGCAGCGTGGTCGTCGGTGTGGCTGCGGTGTGGGGCGGATTTGCCCTGGCACGCCTCTATCAGTAGTCGCGCCAGCTAACGCGCGGTCTGGCACCCAAGCCTGTTAAAGCCTTAAACTGCGCGGCATTGCGCGTCATGGCCATGGCCATGCAAACCCTTGTGATGTGTTGAGACCAGAACATGCTCGATTCCAAACTCGTTCGTACCCAGCTCCATGAAGTGGCCGAGCGCCTGGCCGCCCGTGGTTTTGTCCTTGATGTTGCGCGTTTCGAAGCGCTCGAAGCTCAGCGCAAGGATGTGCAGACCCGCACCGAGCAGCTGCAGGCCGAGCGTAACAGTCGCTCCAAATCCATTGGCCAGGCCAAGCAGCGCGGTGAAGACATTGCGCCGCTGCTGGCCGAAGTCGATCAGATGGGCAGCGATCTGGAGCAGGGTAAACGTGACCTCGACAGCATCCAGAGCGAGCTCGACAACCTGCTGCTGAATATCCCCAACCTGCCGCATGAGTCGGTGCCGGTCGGTGAGGACGAAGAGGGCAATGTCGAGGTCTCCCGTTGGGGCACGCCGCGTAGCTTCGATTTCCCGATTCAGGATCACGTCGCCCTGGGTGAACAACACGGTTGGCTGGATTTCGAGACCGCAGCCAAACTGTCCGGCGCGCGCTTTGCCGTGCTGCGTGGCCCCATCGCCCGTATGCACCGTGCTCTGGCGCAATTTATGATCAACCTGCACACCGGCGAACATGGTTACGAAGAAGCCTACACGCCGTATCTGGTGCAGGCGCCGGCGCTGCAAGGCACCGGCCAGCTGCCGAAGTTTGAGGAAGACCTGTTCAAGATCAGCCGCGAAGGCGAAGCCGATCTGTACCTGATCCCGACCGCTGAAGTGTCGCTGACCAATATCGTCGCCGGCGAAATTCTCGATGCCAAGCAGCTGCCACTGAAATTGGTCGCCCACACCCCATGCTTCCGTAGCGAAGCCGGCGCATCCGGTCGCGATACCCGCGGCATGATCCGTCAGCACCAGTTCGACAAAGTTGAGATGGTGCAGATCGTCGAGCCGAGCAAATCTTTCGAAGCGCTGGAAAGCCTGACCGCCAACGCCGAGCGCGTGCTGCAGCTGCTCGAGCTGCCGTACCGCAAACTGGCGCTGTGCACCGGCGATATGGGCTTCGGCGCGGTGAAAACCTACGACCTGGAAGTCTGGGTGCCGAGCCAGGACAAGTACCGCGAGATTTCTTCGTGCTCCAACTGTGGCGACTTCCAGGCGCGCCGGATGCAGGCGCGCTACCGCAACCCGGAAACCGGCAAGCCCGAGCTGGTGCACACCCTCAACGGCTCCGGCCTGGCAGTAGGTCGCACCCTGGTCGCCGTGCTGGAGAACTACCAGCAGGCCGATGGCAGCATCCGCGTGCCAAACGTGCTGAAGCCCTATATGGGCGGCATCGAAATCATCGGTTAATCCGGATTTCAGCTACCTGCGACGGGGCGGCCAGTGCTGCCCCGTTTTGTTTACCCGATCGAGAGCGTGCGTCATGGATTTTCTGCCCCTGTTCCACAAACTGCAGGATCGCCTGGTACTGGTGGTCGGTGGCGGCGAAGTTGCCGTGCGCAAGGCGCGTTTGCTCAGTGATGCCGGCGCGACGTTGCGGGTGGTGGCGCCGGAAATTCGTGATGAATTGCGCGAGATGGCCAACGCGCGCAATGGCGAGGTGCTGCTGCGTGATTATCAATCGGCTGATTTGCAGGGCGTGGCGCTGATTATTGCCGCCACCGATGACGAACCGCTGAATGCGCAGATATCGGCCGAGGCCCAGGCCTTGGGTATCCCGGTCAATGTGGTGGATGCGCCGAAGCTGTGCAGCGTAATTTTCCCGGCTATTGTCGACCGCTCACCGCTAATAGTCGCGATCACCAGTGGCGGTGATGCACCGGTGCTGGCCCGGCTGATTCGCGCCAAGATCGAAACCTGGATTCCCGCAACCTATGGTCAGCTAGCCGGTTTGGCCAAGCGCTTTCGTGCTCAGGTCAAAGCGCTTTTTCCGGATGTGCAGCAGCGCCGGGTGTTCTGGGAGGATGTGTTCCAGGGCCAGGTCGCCGAAAGCGTATTCGCCGGCAAACTGCAGGAAGGTCAGCGTCTGCTGGAAGAGAAGATCGCAGGGATTGCGCCGCGCACCTTGGGTGAGGTGTATCTGGTCGGCGCTGGACCGGGTGATCCTGATCTGCTGACCTTCCGCGCCTTACGCCTAATGCAACAGGCCGATGTGGTGCTGTATGACCGCCTGGTAGCCCCGGCGATTATCGAGCTGTGTCGCCGCGATGCCGAGCGCATCTATGTCGGTAAACAACGCGCCGAGCATGCCGTGCCGCAGGAACAGATCAATCAGCGCCTGGTCAGCCTGGCCAAACAAGGCAAACGCGTGCTGCGCCTCAAGGGCGGCGATCCGTTTATCTTCGGTCGCGGTGGCGAGGAAATTGAAGAGTTGGCCGCCCACGGTATTCCGTTTCAGGTGGTGCCGGGCATCACCGCTGCCTCAGGTTGCGCGGCTTATGCGGGGATTCCGCTGACCCACCGCGACCATGCGCAGTCGGTGCGCTTTGTTACCGGTCACCTGAAAGATGGCAGCAGCAATCTGCCTTGGAATGAACTCACGGCCAGCAGTCAGACCCTGGTGTTCTATATGGGCCTGGTGGGCTTGCCGATCATCTGTCAGCAGCTGATTGCCCATGGCCGCGCCGCAACAACCCCGGCGGCATTGATTCAGCAGGGCACCACGCAGAACCAGCGGGTGTTTACCGGCACCCTGGCCAATCTGGCCGAGCTGGTGGCGGAGCATGAGGTGCATGCGCCGACCCTGGTAATCGTCGGCGAAGTGGTGCAACTGCGGGAAAAGCTGGCCTGGTTCGAAGGGGCTCAGGCCAACGTCTGATTACGCTCGGCCCACAGCAGCGCGGCACGCTCCAGAGCCTGTTCGCGCGGTTCACCGAGGGCGCGCAGGGCCAGGGCCATGGTGCTGATGACGGCAAGCTGGCCGTAATCATCGGCCACTTCACCACGCCAGAAGGCTGCCAGATGAGCGGGTTGCAGTGATTCGGGTTTGACGTGGCGCAACGCCGACAGCGCCGGCCATTCTTCATCCCAGTTATCACCGTTGGCCGTGCCATACAGGTGGCTGGTGGCGTCCGGGTTGATCTCGATTTCGCCGCCTTCACCCTTGATCACCACCGCGCTATCGCCGAGCAACTGGCTGGCTTCACGGTGCACCGCCTGATAACCCGGATGAAAGATGCTCTGCAGGCCGCAACGCGCGCCCAGCGGATTGAGAATGCGTGCCAGGGAATGAATCGGTGAGCGCAGGCCGAGGATATTGCGCAGGTCGATCATCCGTTGCAGTTGCGGCATCCAGTCACCCAGCGGGATAAACGCCAGCTGTTGTTGCGCCAATGCCTGCTCGACACTGCCCCAGTTGCGACACAGTGGAATGTGCAGGGTTTCGAGTAGCTGTTCGCTGTACATGCGCCCGGCCGTGTGTGGGCCGCCGCCATGCAGCAGGATGCGAGTACCGCTATTCGCCAGGGCTTTGGCGGCCAGCAGAAACCAAGGCAGGTGGCGCTTCTTCCCGGCATAGCTGGGCCAGTCCAGATCTACCTGAATTGCCGGCGCCTGCAGGCGTGCACGTACAGCTTCGGCAAAGCCGGCCATTTCCTCGGCGCTTTCTTCCTTGTGCCGTAGCAGCATCAGGAATGCGCCCAACTGGCTTTCTTCGGCCTGACCGTCGAGCAGCATGCCCATGGCCTCACGGGCTTCCTCGCGGGTCAGGTTGCGCGCGCCACGCTTGCCCTTGCCCAGAATGCGTACAAATTGCGCGAAGGGATGTTCCGGCGGAGTCACAAGGTTCATAGGCAATTGGTCGGCTTGGGCAGGCCCGCCAGCTTGGCGGCGAGTTTGGCAGGAGCGCCATTGAACAGGCGATTGAGGTTCAGGCTATTGCCTTTCTCGGGGCCGAGTTTGCTGGCAATAAATTTGATCAGCGGGCGATTGGCCGGCGACAGCTGGAACTCGTCGTAAAAGCTGCGCACCAGCCAGAGGATTTCCCAGTGATCAGCGCTCAGGTTGATGCCCTCACGTTGCGCCAGGGCGTGCGCAGCGGCCTCGGACCAATCGGCGAGGTCGAGCAGATAGCCGTCTTTGTCCAGCGCCAGGCTGCGGCCTTCAACATTCAATGCAGTCATAGCCAGGTGTTTACCTTGTCGTATTGGCAGCTCAGGGCCACGAAAGCGGGGTAATCGACCAGTGTGAGGCGGCTAGGGTGCGCAACGCCGCGGGCCTGGACATCTTCATCCAGGGCATACAGCGCAATGGCTTCGGGCATCAGCTCCAGCGCCTGGCGCTGCGCACTGCCGGCCTGCAAGGCATACACCGCATCACCACAGAGCAGTAGGGCATCCTGGCTGCCGAGCAGACGCAGGCAACTGCTCAGGCGGCTATCGGTAAAGGGCGAATGTGAAAGCACGTGCAAGGTAGCCATCAGAGCGTAATCACCTGGTCATAACGGTCAATCAAGGCGCTTATCGAGGAATCATCGAGGCGCTCGACAGCGAGACTGCTGGGCTGATCCTGCAGGCCGCGTTCTTCCAGGCTGCGCTGGGCAACATACAGCGCCTCGACGCCAAACATCGGCAGAGCCTGCAGATTGGCACCGAGGTCTTTCTGCTGCAGGCTGGCCGGCTGCTGTGCACCGCTCAGCTGAAATACCCCGTCGTCGAGAAACAGCATACCAATCGGCAAATCGAAGGCGCCGCCAGCCAGGGCGATATCCAGCGCTTCCCGCGCACTGGGGCCGGACCAGGGCGCCTGGCGGCTGATGATCAACAGTGACTTGCTCATCTCAAGGCCCTCCAAAGCACACCAGGCGATCCGCCAGCTGCGCCGCTTCGTGCAACTGGCCCAGGCCGGAAAGCTCCCAGGGCGCATCCAGGTTGGCGGCAGTGCGCGAATAACGCTGCGCTTCGTCGTCATTCAATACGCCACGGCGCAAGGCGGCGGCGATACACACCACGCCATCCAGTTGCTGCGTTTGCACGAACTCACGCCATTCACGCGGCAGATCCACTTCATCCTGCGCGCAGACCACATTGCTCGAGGCGCTGTGGACGCCGTCCTGATAGAAGAACAGCCGCACAATCTCATGCCCACCGGCCAATGCCGCCTGGGCAAAACGCAGCGCGCGGCGCGAGGAGGGCGCATGAGGAGGTGAGAACAGGGCGATGGCGAACTTCATAGCAAACCTGGCAAGCCAATTTGCCGGAATGATAAAGCCTGAGCCGCCAAGATGCGCGCGATCTATGGACGCCAGGCATAAAAAAGCCCGCCGAAGCGGGCTTTGCACAGCAAGTTGAATCAGTCGTCGCTGCCCATGATGCCGAAAATCTGCAGCAGGCTGACGAACAGGTTGTAGATCGACACATACAGGCTGATGGTCGCCATGATGTAGTTGCGTTCGCCGCCATGAATGATCGCGCTGGTCTGGAACAGGATGCAGGCCGAGGAGAACAGCACGAAACCTGCGCTGATCGCCAGTTGCAGGCCGCTGATCTGGAAGAAGAAGCCAGCAACCATCGCACCGATCAGCACAAAGAAACCTGCAGTGATAAAGCCACTGAGGAAGCTCATGTCCTTGCGGGTGGTCAGCACGTAAGCCGACAGGCCGCAGAACACCAGTGCCGTCATGGCGAAGGCTGAGCTGACCACTTCAGCGCCGTTGGCCATGCCCATGTAGCGATTGAGGATCGGGCCGAGGGTGTAGCCCATAAAGCCGGTCAGAGCGAGGGTCGAAACCAGGCCCCAGGCCGAGTTACGCAGTTTGGCGGTGAGGAAGAACAGGCCGTAAAAGCCGATCAGCACCACAAAGATATTTGGATAAGGCACATTGGCGCGCTGCGCGATGTACGCCACCAGGCCACTGAAGGCCAGGGTGATGGCCAGCAGGCCATAGGTGTTGCGCAGGACGCGACTGACTTCTTGCTGCTCAACCTGCGTGTGGTCAAGTGCATAATTGTGTTCGTTCATGGCGACACTCCTGAAATGGCTGATGGTTCCGTGACCAAGGTCAGGCCCGATCATAGCAGAGGCAGATAAAGAGCCAATACGCAGAGTTTGACAGCGTGTTGCGTTCGGGTAAGATTGCCGCCCGCAATCGCCGGAAGCGTGGCAGAGCGGTTGAATGCAACGGTCTTGAAAACCGTCGAAGGGGAAACTCTTCCGTGAGTTCGAATCTCACCGCTTCCGCCAAATTCCTCTGGCCGTCACCCTAGCGCACAATTTTATTGGCGCTTGCATTTTGACGGTTATGCGCCAAGCTGGGTTTACAAATCTCCAGCCTTCCAACCCAACCAGCCGCTTTTAGCGACTGATGCAAACGGGGTGTCGCTTGATCAGGGTGCTAGTTGTTGATGACCACGACCTGGTACGTACCGGCATCACCCGTATGCTGGCTGATATCGACGGCTTGCATGTAGTGGGTCAAGCCGAGTCCGGCGAAGAATCCCTGAAGAAAGCCCGCGAGCTGAAGCCCGACGTTGTTCTGATGGACATCAAGATGCCGGGTATCGGCGGCCTCGAAGCCACGCGTAAACTGATTCGCAGTCATCCTGACCTCAAAGTCGTCGCGGTTACAGTGTGCGAAGAAGACCCATTCCCGACGCGCCTGCTGCAGGCCGGCGCCGCCGGTTACCTGACCAAGGGCGCCGCGCTGGAAGAAATGGTTCAGGCGATTCGCATGGTGTTCAGCGGTCAGCGTTATATCAGCCCGCAGATTGCCCAACAGCTGGCGCTCAAGTCGTTCCAGCCGCAGAGCAGCAATTCGCCTTTCGACTTGCTGTCCGAGCGTGAAATCCAGATCGCCCTGATGATTGCCGGTTGCCAGAAGGTTCAGGCCATCTCCGACAAGCTCTGCCTGTCGCCGAAAACCGTGAATACCTACCGCTATCGCATCTTCGAAAAGCTGTCGATCACCAGCGATGTCGAGCTGGCCCTGCTGGCCGTGCGCCACGGCATGATTGATGCCAGCAGCTGACGACAGCCGCGCCGCCTTCGATTCCAGCGCGTTTCTCTCCACCTGCAGCGGTCGCCCTGGCGTGTACCGCATGTTCGATGTGGACGCCAAACTGCTCTATGTCGGCAAAGCCAAAAACCTGAAAAAGCGCCTGGCCAGCTACTTCCGCCAGAGCGGCTTAGCGCCGAAGACCGCCGCGCTGGTGGGCCGAATCGCGCAGATCGAAACCACCATCACCGCCAACGAAACCGAAGCCCTGCTGCTTGAACAGACGCTGATCAAGGAATGGCGGCCGCCGTACAACATCCTGCTGCGCGACGATAAGTCCTATCCCTACGTGTTTCTTTCCGACGGTGACTTCCCGCGCCTGAGCATTCACCGTGGGGCGAAAAAGCAGAAGGGCCGGTACTTCGGCCCGTATCCCAGCGCTGGTGCCATCCGCGAAAGCCTCAACCTCCTGCAGAAGACTTTTCTGGTGCGCCAGTGCGAAGACAGTTTCTACAAAAACCGCACTCGCCCCTGCCTGCAGTACCAGATCAAACGCTGCAAAGGCCCCTGTGTCGGCCTGGTAGAACCCGCCGAATATGCCGATGACGTGCGCCACTCGGTGATGTTTCTTGAGGGACGCAGCAATGCCCTGACCGATGAGCTGTCCAGCGGTATGCAGGCTGCCGCTATGGCCCTCGACTTCGAGCGGGCGGCCGGGTTGCGTGACCAGATATCGCTGCTGCGCCGAGTACAGGATCAGCAAAGCATGGAAGGCGGCACCGGTGATGTGGACGTGGTCGCCGCCATGGTCAACCCAGGCGGCGCCTGCGTGCATTTGATCAGCGTGCGTGGCGGCCGGGTGCTTGGCAGCAAGAACTTCTTCCCGCAGGTGGCGATTGAGGAGGAGGGCAGCGGCGTATTGCTGGCCTTCCTCGCGCAGTATTACCTGAGCAGCCAGGAGCGAGACCTGCCAAGCGAGCTGATCGTCAATGCGCAACACGAAGACTTCCCCACGCTGATCGCCGCCATTGATGAGCTGCGTGGCCGTGAGCTGAGCATCAGCTACCGCGTGCGCGGCACCCGTGCGCGCTGGCAACAGCTGGCCGTGACCAATGCCGAGCAGGCCCTGGCTGCGCGCCTGGCTAACCGGCAGCAAGTTGCMGCACGCTTTGATGCCCTGGCACTGGCGCTGGATATGGATGAAGTGCCGCAGCGCCTGGAGTGTTTTGACATCAGCCACTCCAGTGGTGAGGCGACGGTCGCCTCCTGCGTGGTGTTCGGCCCCGAAGGTCCGCTCAAGTCCGATTACCGCCGCTACAACATCGAAGGCGTTACGTCTGGCGACGATTACGCAGCCATGCATCAGGCGCTGACCCGGCGCTTCAGCAAGATTAAGGATGGCGAAGGCAAGCTGCCGGACATCCTTCTGGTCGATGGTGGTAAAGGCCAGCTGGCCATGGCCCGTGAAGTGCTCGAAGAACTTTCAGTGCCTGACCTGATCCTGCTTGGCGTGGCCAAGGGCACCACGCGCAAGCCGGGTTTGGAAACCCTGTACCTGAATGACGCAGCCCATGAGTTCACCCTGCCGGGTAATTCGCCGGCCTTGCATCTGATTCAGCAGATCCGCGATGAATCGCACCGTTTTGCCATTACCGGCCACCGCGCCCGCCGTGGCAAAACCCGCCGTACCTCGACCCTGGAGGAGGTTGCTGGCGTCGGGCCCAAGCGCCGGCGCGAGCTGCTCAACCACTTCGGTGGGCTGCAAGAACTGTCCCGTGCGAGCATCGAAGAAATCGCCAAAGCACCTGGGATCAGTAAAAAACTCGCCGAGTTGATTTATGCGGCCCTGCACAGTGAGTAGAATGCCGACTCTCTTTACCGCCAAGTTGTGTCGATGAATATCCCCAACCTGCTGACCGTGCTCCGCGTATTGCTGATTCCGGTGTTTATTCTGCTGTTCTACCTTCCCTTCAGTTGGAGCTATTGGGCCGCTAGCGCGGTGTTTTCAGTCGCAGCTGCCACCGACTGGCTGGATGGTTACCTGGCCCGTCGCTGGGAGCAGAGCACACCTTTCGGGGCTTTCCTCGATCCGGTTGCCGACAAACTGATGGTGGCGGTTGCCCTGGTATTGCTGGTGGCTGAACACGCCAATCTCTGGCTGACCCTGTCTGCGGCGATCATCATCGGTCGCGAAATCGTGGTGTCGGCGCTGCGTGAATGGATGGCAGAGCTGGGCGCCCGCGCGCATGTTGCCGTATCCAAACTGGCCAAGTGGAAAACCGCCGCGCAGATGCTTGCTCTGGTGATTTTGTTGGCCAATCCACCGATTTTTACCGCCTGGGTTGTGTTTGGTTATGCGCTGTTGATCATTGCGGCGGTACTCACCCTGTGGTCCATGGCGCAGTACCTGCTAGCCGCATGGCCACACCTGCGAATCACCTCGGAAAAGAAATAAGCTTTTTTGAATCAAGGGGTTGACGGGCCGTTCTGAAGCTATAGAATGGCGGCCGTCAGCACGACAAGCGGGAATAGCTCAGTTGGTAGAGCACGACCTTGCCAAGGTCGGGGTCGCGAGTTCGAGTCTCGTTTCCCGCTCCATTTTCAACGGGCCGTTTTACACGGTCCGTTTAGTTTCAAGGCTGAGTAGCAGAGTGGTTATGCACCGGATTGCAAATCCGTGAACGCCGGTTCGATTCCGACCTCAGCCTCCAATTAGAAAAGCCTCGTAGATCACTGATTTACGAGGCTTTTTCATTTAAGCTTGAAACCTTGCGAGGCATCCAAGGGCTGTATATAGTCCAAGCCTCGCAACGCAGCGCTACCGCCCGAATGGCGAAATCGGTAGACGCAAGGGACTTAAAATCCCTCGAGGGTAACCTCGTGCCGGTTCGACCCCGGCTTCGGGCACCATGTACATGATTTCAGATGTTCGCCCGCGAACCTGAAACCCACTAAAACCGGCTTTCGTAGCCGGTTTTTTTGTGCCCGGAATTTGTACATCTGGCGCTGTCATCCGAGCGTCTTCCGCATGTCATACGCCTGCCATCTGCTTTAGCTGCAATCGCGGTAACTCAGTGAGGAATGCAGGCGATGCGGATTTGTGTGATTGGCGCAGGCTATGTAGGGCTGGTATCGGCGGCCTGTTTTGCCGAGATGGGCAATCGGGTGATCTGCATTGAGCGCGATGCGCAGCGTGTGGCACGGCTTGCCCGTGGCCAGTCACCGATTTACGAGCCTGGGCTGGAGGCCATGCTGCAAACGCATTTGAGCAGCGGTCAGCTGAGTTTCAGCCAGCACCTGCATGAAGGCATCAAGCAGGCCGAGATCATTTTTATCGCCGTCGGCACGCCGAGCGGGGAGGACGGCTCAGCGGACTTGTCGCATGTCCTGGCTGTGGCCGACGAGCTGGGCGATCAGCTTGAGCAGAGCTGCGTGGTGGTGAATAAATCCACGGTGCCGGTGGGCACCGCCGGGCGTGTTGCCCAGCGCATCAACAGTCGCTTGAGCAAACGCGGCAAGCGCTTTGCGGTGACGCTGGCGAGCAACCCGGAATTTCTCAAGGAAGGTTCGGCGATTGACGACTTTATGCGCCCTGATCGGGTGATTGTCGGTTGCGATGAACCCCGTGGCCATGAGCTTTTACGCCGCCTGTATGCGCAGTTTCTGCGCAATCACGAGCGTTTGTTATGCATGGGCCTGCGCGCGGCAGAGTTCAGCAAATATGCTGCCAACGCCTTTCTGGCCACCAAGATTTCCTTTATCAACGAAATGGCCAGTCTGTGTGCGCGCCTGGATGTTGATATCGAAGATGTACGCCGCGGCATCGGCAGCGACAAGCGCATTGGCACTCACTTTATCTACGCTGGTTGCGGCTATGGCGGCTCATGCTTCCCCAAGGATGTACGGGCGCTGATTCGCTGCGCAGAGCAGGAGGGCATTGAACCCGGCATCCTGCGCGCAGTCGAAGCCCGTAACGCATTGCAGAAAACCCTGTTGTTCCAGGCGCTGCGTGAGCATTTTTCCGGCTATTGGCAAGGGCGAGTGGTGGCGCTGTGGTGCCTGGCCTTCAAACCAGGCACCGATGATCTGCGTGAAGCGCCCAGCCTGGTTCTACTGGATGCCTTGTTGGCAGCGGGCGTCAGCGTTCAGGCGTGCGACCCGGTTGCTACAACGGCTCTGGCAGAGCGCTATGGCCAGGCGATCAGCAGCGGTCAGCTGCGCTTAAGCACCTCGCCGTATAGTGTTGTTGAAGGCGCGGATGCGTTGGTGTTGGTCACTGAATGGAAGCAATTCCGCCAGCCCGACTTCGCGCGCATTCGTGGCTTGATGCGCATGCCCGTGCTGTTTGACGGGCGTAATATCTACGATGCCGCGCAGTTGGCTGAGCTGGGTTTTCTCTACCGAGGCATTGGTCGCCCCGCGCAGGGGCATTGTAAGGCCAGTGCAGCCTGATAAACTGCGCACGCGATTTTCACCCCCATCTTCCCAAGGTCTCCCATGATCAAGAAATGCTTGTTCCCAGCAGCCGGTTACGGCACCCGCTTTCTGCCAGCCACCAAGGCTATGCCCAAGGAAATGCTGCCGATTGTGAACAAGCCGCTGATCCAATACGGCGTCGAAGAGGCGCTGGAAGCCGGGTTGACGGAAATTGCCATGATCACTGGCCGCGGCAAACGCGCCCTGGAAGATCACTTCGACATCAGCTACGAGCTTGAGCACCAGATCCGCGACACCGACAAGGAAAAATACCTGGTTGGCATCCGCCGTCTGATCGACGAGTGCACCTTTTCCTACACCCGTCAGGTGGAGATGAAAGGCCTGGGCCACGCCATTCTCTGTGGCCGCCCGCTGATTGGTGATGAGCCATTCGCCGTAGTGCTGGCCGATGACCTGTGCCTGAACCTGGACGGCGATGCGGTACTGACGCAGATGGTCAAGCTGTACAACCAGTTCCGCTGCTCGATTGTGGCCATCCAGGAAGTGCCGCCAGAAGAGACCCACAAATATGGCGTGATCTCAGGCGAGATGATTCGTGACGACATCTACCGGGTCAACAGCATGGTCGAGAAGCCACGTCCGGAAGATGCGCCGTCGAACCTGGCGATTATCGGTCGCTATATCCTCACCCCGGATATCTTCGAACTGATCGAGCAGACAGAACCTGGCAAAGGCGGAGAAATCCAGATCACCGACGCACTGATGAAGCAGGCGCAGAACGGCTGCGTGATGGCCTATAAGTTCAAGGGCAAGCGCTTCGATTGCGGCGGTGCTGAAGGCTATATCGAGGCCACCAACTTCTGCTTCGAGAACCTCTACAAAACCGGCAAGGCCTATTGATTCGGCTTCTAGCGCGGCAACACACAGCCACCTTCGGGTGGCTGTGTGCATTCAGGGCAACGGCATATGCTCGGCGCCAGGTCCTAATGGCTGACCGTAGCTGAACTCCACATAGTTGCCTGCCGGGTCACGCAGGCCGCAGTAGTAGCCAACGGGGTAGGGCTCATCACGCGGCTCCCAGACCAGGCAGCCGGCAATCCTTGCTCGCGCGGCAAGGCTATCGACCTGCTCGCGACTTTCCWGAGCAAAGCCAAAGTGGCTGTAGTCATCTGCAGCCAGTTGACGATCCTGCCCGCCGGGCATGATCACGAAGATAAAGCTGTGCTCCTTGCCGGGCTCGGCCATCCAGACAATCTTTGAACCTTTGCCGGCGCGCTGGTGAATCACCCGCATCGCACAGAACTGCTCATAAAAGGCTACACACGCCGCCAAGTCAGGTACGTGCAAGGCCAGATGAGTAAGGGTAGGGCGCATCATTGTTCTCCTGTTCCGCATGCTTCAAGTTTAGGCACTGGCGCGCCTTGGGGTATGCTGGCGACCTGTTCTGGAGGCTGAAATGACCTACGACTTCGACCTGTTTGTGATCGGCGCCGGTTCCGGCGGTGTACGGGCTGCGCGTTTTGCCGCTGGTTACGGTGCCCGTGTGGCGGTTGCCGAAAGCCGCTACCTCGGCGGCACCTGCGTCAACGTTGGTTGCGTACCGAAGAAGCTGCTGGTCTACGGCGCGCACTTCGCCGACGACTTCGAGCAGGCGCAGGGCTTCGGCTGGTCGCTGGGCGAGGCCAGCTTCGATTGGTCGACCCTGATCAGCAACAAGAATCGTGAAATCGAGCGACTCAACGGCATCTACCGCAACCTGCTGGTGGGCAGCGGCGTGACCTTGCTGGAAGGCCACGCGCGGATTGTTGATGAGCACAGCGTTGAGCTGGGCGGTAAACGCTACAGTGCCAAGCACATCCTGATCGCCACTGGCGGCTGGCCGCAGATTCCTGAAATTCCCGGGCATGAACATGCCATCGGCTCGAACGAAGTCTTTTTCCTTGAGCAGCTGCCCAAGCGGGTGCTCGTGGTGGGCGGCGGTTATATCGCCGTGGAGTTTGCCTCGATCTTCAACGGCCTTGGTGCAAAAACCTCGTTGCTCTATCGCGGCGAGCTTTTCTTGCGCGGCTTCGACAAGGCCGTGCGTCTGCACCTGCAGGAAGAGTTGAACAAGGGCGGCGTAGACCTGCAGTTCAACAGCGATATCGCTCGTATCGATAAGCAAACCGACGGCAGCCTTTTGGCCACGCTCAAAGACGGTCGCGTGCTGGAAACCGACTGTATCTTTTACGCCACCGGTCGCCGGCCCATGCTGGATAACCTGGGCCTGGAAAACACCCACGTACAGCTTGATGAGCGCGGCTTTATCAAAGTCGATGAGCAGTATCAGACCAGCACGCCGTCAATCCTCGCGATTGGTGATGTGATCGGCCGCGTGCAGCTGACGCCCGTTGCGCTGGCTGAAGGCATGGCCGTGGCCAGGCGCCTGTTCAAGCCAGAGCAATACCGCAAAGTCGACTATCGGATGATCCCGACGGCAGTCTTCAGCCTGCCGAATATCGGCACGGTCGGGCTCAGTGAAGAGCAGGCGAAGGAGGAGGGCTACAACGTTCAGATATTCGAAAGCCGCTTCCGGCCGATGAAACTGACCATGACCGAAAGCCAGGAACGCACCCTGATGAAACTGGTGGTAGATGCTGCCACAGACCGCGTGCTGGGTTGCCATATGGTCGGCCCGGACGCTGGAGAAAYCGTGCAGGGGTWGGCCGTGGCGCTTAAAGCTGGCGCGACCAAGCAACTATTCGATGAAACCATCGGTGTGCACCCAACGGCCGCCGAAGAGTTCGTCACCATGCGTACTCCTGTGTCGTCCTGAGGTCAGCATGGCGCAACTGTTCTATCTGGCCGACCTGTTCGGCGTCGCGGTATTCGCCATCACGGGTGCGCTGATGGCCGGGCGCAAGTCCATGGACCTGTTCGGCGTGCTGGTAATTGCCATCGTCACCGCATTGGGCGGCGGCACGCTGCGTGACGTGATTCTGGACAACCATCCGGTCAGCTGGATTCGCAACGATCTGTATATCGTCGTGGCCTCGCTGGCAGCCGTTGGTACGGTGATTTGGGTGCGGCTGACCCAGCCCATTCATGAGAAAGGCCTGCTATTGGCGGATGCCTTCGGCCTGGCGGTGTTTWCCGTGATCGGCACCGAGGTCGCCATGCAACACAACGTGCCGCACAGCACGGCGGTAATCATGGGCGTGATGACCGGGGTTGCCGGCGGCGTSATGCGCGACGTGATCTGCAACGAGATCCCGCTGATCTTCCAGAAGGAGATTTACGCCACCGCCTGCATAGCCGGCGCAGTGGTGTTTATCGGCATGCGCGCGTTGGACACGCCACATTGGCTGGATACGGGCGTGGCCATGCTCACCGTGTTGCTGATTCGTCTGACCGCTATTCGCTGGCATGTGGCGTTGCCCAGTTTCCATTTTCGGCATCGTGGTGGACGACGCCATCGTCGTGGTGGAAAACGTCGAGCGTAATATCGGCCTGGGC
>NZ_JARIXO010000006.1:0-283336 GCF_029269135.1 Pseudomonas sp. 1928-m
GACCAGGCTGTCGTTGACGGCAACCGGTGCATCATTTACCGGCGCGACGTTGACGGTCACGGTGGCGGTGTTGGAGGTCAGCGCCCCATCGGTCACGGTGTAGGTGAAGTCAGCGACGCCATTGAAGTTGGCGTTAGGGGTAAAGGTGACGGTGCCATCAGGGTTGAGCACAGCCGTACCGCCATTGCCGCTGGTGACACTGGCGATGGTCAGGGTGTCGCCATCGACATCGCTGTCATTACTCAGCAGGTCATTKGCTGTGTAGGTGATCGGRGTGTCTTCGCTGGCGACCAGGCTGTCGTTGACGGCAACCGGTGCATCATTTACCGGCGCGACGTTGACGGTCACGGTGGCGGTGTTGGAGGTCAGCGCMCCATCGGTCACGGTGTAGGTGAAGTCAGCGACGCCATTGAARTTGGCRTTCGGGGTGAAGGTGACGGTGCCGTCAGGGTTAAGCACGGCTGTACCGCCATTACCGCTGGTGACACTGGCGATGGTCAGGGTGTCGCCATCGACATCGCTGTCATTACTCAGCAGGTCATTAGCTGTGTAGGTGATCGGGGTGTCTTCGCTGGCGACCAGGCTGTCGTCGACGGCAACCGGTGCATCGTTCACTGGCGCGACGTTGACGGTCACGGTGGCGGTGTTGGAGGTCAGCGCACCATCGGTCACGGTGTAGGTGAAGTCAGCGACGCCATTGAAGTTGGCATTCGGGGTGAAAGTCACTGTGCCGTCAGGGTTAAGCACGGCTGTACCGCCATTACCGCTGGTGACACTGGCGATGGTCAGGGTATCGCCATCGACATCACTGTCATTACCCAGCAGGTCATTGGCTGTGTAGGTGATCGGTGTGTCTTCGCTGGCGACCAGGCTGTCGTTGACGGCAACCGGTGCATCGTTCACTGGCGCGACGTTGACGGTCACGGTGGCGGTGTTGGAGGTCAGCGCACCATCGGTCACGGTGTAGGTGAAGTCAGCGACGCCATTGAAGTTGGCATTCGGGGTGAAGGTGACGGTGCCGTCAGGGTTGAGCACGGCTGTACCGCCATTGCCGCTGGTGACACTGGCGATGGTCAGGGTGTCGCCATCGACATCGCTGTCATTACCCAGCAGGTCATTGGCTGTGTAGGTGATCGGGGTGTCTTCGCTGGCCGACAGGGAATCATCCACAGCTATCGGAGCATCATTTATAGGCGTGATCGAGCCATTGACTACTGCAGAGCTGCTTAGCGCACCATCAGTAATCGTATAAGTGAAGCTTATTGGGCCGTTGTAGTTCGCATCCGGAGTGAATATCAGTTGGCCGCCGGTTAAGGTGACCGAGCCATTGCTGACGATGACTGTGCCACCTTCAGTGATTGCCTGGCCATCAACAGCACTGATTGTCAGCGTATCGCCGTCCAGGTCGTTGTCATTATTCAGAACGTCAATGCTGACGCTGCCATCTTCGTTAACAGTAAATGTATCGGCAACAGCGCTGGGAGCCCTATTGGCTTGAGGGGTATTTCCGCCTAGGGCATTGCCATCTGTAGGGTTCTGGGCGTCAGTCAGGGCCCCCAGTTGTTCATCTTGTCCGTTGCCCGCGAAGCCCAAGCCTTGTGTTTCGAATCCAATCGTCGGGTCAAGGCGTTGACCGGTTTCCCCGAGCATCACAAAACCATGCCCACCACCTGCTCCCCCACCAGTGCCACCACTCGTGCTGGGGCCTGCTGCCGGGGCTTCAAGATCAGCAGTGGGGTCAAAGCCTGCGGCCAATGCCTGCTCTAACTCCGGGTTCTGCTTGACTGTGTTTTCTTCTACCTGAACCTCAGTGGAAGCCGCCTGCCAGTTGCTGTTCTGCGACACATTAATCACTTCGCCGCTCGTCAGCTGTAGTGTCACTTCACCGCCCAGCCCGGTCAGAACCTGTTCACCCATGAGCAGGCGTTCGCCTTCAAAGATCTGTCGCTTGAGACCGTCAAGAGATACAGCAAACACTTGGCCTACGAGGCTTTTGACAATGGCGACGATATTGCTCATGGATGAAGCTCCGAAAATGGCACGCGTTGTTAATAGGGAGATTGAAGCAGTCAGTGCTGTGGTTTCGTTGCGACAGCGTTTTGACTTAATACCGTGTCATGTTTTTGGCTTATTCCTTTTTGGAATTGAATATATGCCAAAGTATTGACCATCTGCTCGCGATGATAAACAATGCCGCGCCTGATGTCACTTTGATATTGATCGGCGGGTAAATGGTGTGTGCTGAGCGTATGCCTGGCCTCGTATCCCTCGCCACTTTGCGTCAAGCGCGTCGCCTCTTCGTTGTTCTAAGTCACTAGCCCAGCCTGAAAGGAATTTCATTTAATGCGTTTTTTTGCACTGTTCCCTCTTGCTCTTGCGGTATCGATGGCTGCCCATGGCCAAACGCTTAATCAAGCCATGCAAAGTGCCCTCGAGGTGCATCCGGAGATTCAGGCGGGGATTAATGCGCGCTTGTCGGTTGAAGAACAGATGAAGGCCGCCAAGGGCGGTTACCTGCCGCGAGTTGACCTGTTGGCCGGTTATGGCCGTGAAGGCACTGACAGCCCGGGTACCCGCGGGCAGAACCACAACACCGAGACCCTGACTCGCGGTGAATCCAGCCTGCGTCTGCAACAGATGCTGTTCGACGGTTTTGCCACCAGCAGTGAAGTCGGCCGCCAGCGCGCTACGGTGAATGCCCGTGCTTATGAGCTGCTGGGTACTTCCGAGCGCACTGCGCTGACGGTGGCGCAGGTTTATCTGGATGTGCTGACCCGTCAGGAACTGGTGCGTCTGGCCGAGAGCAACCTGGCCAGCCACGAACGTATTTATGACCAGATCACCCTGCGCAGCCAGAGCGGGGTAGGGCGTACTGCTGATCTCGATCAGGCCGAAGCGCGTCTGGCTCAGGCCCGCAACAACCTGATCACCGAGCAGACCAACCTGGCGGATGCGCTGGTCAACTATTTCAGCGTGGTTGGCCGTGATGCCAGCGAGCTGAGCCCGCCGTCTGGTTTGGCTGGTCACCTGCCGGAAAGCCTGCAGGCGGCGCGCCAGGAAATGCTCGCCAACAACCCGTACCTGAGTTCGGCCGAGGCCGATGTGCAGGCCAGCGAGCAGCAATATGAGGCGGCCAAGTCGAGTTTCTACCCGCGCCTGGATGCCGAGCTGTCGCGCGGTATGGACAACAATATCGATGGGGTCAGCGGCCATAGTAATGAATGGCGTGCGATGTTGAACATGCGCTACAACCTGTTTGCCGGCGGCAGCAACAAGGCCGACCTGCAGTCCAAGGCCTATCAGACCAACCAGGCCATGGATATCCGCAACAACGCCTTGCGCGTGTTGAATGAAGACCTCGGTCTGGCCTGGAATGCTCTGGAAAACGCTCGCCAACAGTTGCCGATTGCCCAGCAGTACGTTGACTACAGCAGCCGCGTGCGCGAGTCCTACCAGAAGCAGTTCAGTCTCGGCGACCGCACCCTGCTGGATTTGCTCGACAGTGAAAACGAGCTGTTCACCGCCTCGCGTCGTCTTGAGGAAGTGCGTTACACCGAGCTGTTTACTCAATACCGGATCAAGGCCACCATGGGCTCCCTGCTCAAGAGCCAGGGTGTAGTCGCGCCGATGGCCGCCGCACCACTGGACGAGATCAAGGCCCAGGCCAACTTGCCGGGTCTGAACTGAGCCCAGTCGTTGATGAGTAAAACCCAGTGGCAGTAGACCCAAGCCCGATGCAAACCCGTAGCGATCCCCGTGATCGCTACGACGACCCTCTGCTCGACAGCCTGTTGTCGCTGTGCGGCCTGCACCAGAAGTCGGTCAGCCGCGCCATGCTCACCGCAGGCCTGCCGCTGCCTGAGCAGCGCCTGAGTGCCGAGTTGCTGCCGCGTGCGGCGGCGCGTGCGGGTTTGCAGGGGCGCTGGTTGCGTCGTGGCCTGGAGAAGATTCCGGCCCTGGCGATGCCGGCCCTGTTGCTTTTGCACGATGGCCGCAGCGCCATTCTGTTGGGTTGGGATGATGTGGGTCGGGCGCGCATCATGCCCAGCGAAAGCGAGGGCGGCGAGGTGCGCGTCAGTGCCGAGGCGCTGGCCGAGGATTACAGCGGTCGGGTGTTCTTTGCTCAGCCGCAGCACAAGTTCGATTTCAACCGTGGCGAGCTGATCCCGCGTGCCACCTCCTGGTTTCGCGACACCCTCAAACGCTCGCGCTGGCTGTATATCGATGCCATCGCAGCAAGTTTTCTGATCAACCTGATCGGCCTGGCCACGCCGCTGTTCGTAATGAACGTGTACGACCGCGTGGTGCCCAACCAGGCCGAAGCCACCCTGTGGGTGCTAGCGATTGGCATCACCGGGGTGTTCTTCTTCGACCTGCTGCTGAAGACCCTACGCGGCCTATGCCTGGATCTGGCAGGCAAGAAGACCGACCTGATCATCTCCGCCACGCTGTTCGAGCGCATCGTCGGCATGGCCATGAAGTTCCGCCCGGCGCGGGTTGGCAGCTTCGCGCAGAACATCCACGAGTTTCAGAGCCTGCGCGACTTCCTCGCCTCGCTGACCTTGGCCAGCGTCATCGACCTGCCGTTTACCCTGTTGATTCTCGCGGTGATCGCTATGATCGGCGGCCATCTGGTGTGGATCCCAGTGCTCGCCTTCCCGCTGGTGGCCTTGATCGGCTGGGCCTTGCAGCGCCCGCTGGCCGAGACCATGCAGCGCACCATGGCCCTGGCCGGTGAGCGTCAGTCGAGCCTGATCGAGAGCCTGGCCGGGCTGGATGCGGTCAAGGTCAATAACGCCGAAAGCGAGCGCCAGTACCTGTGGGAACAGACCATCGGCACCCTCAGCCGTTTGGAGCTGCGCGCGCGCATGCTTTCCAGCCTGGCGATGAACGCCACCATGCTGCTGCAGCAACTGGCGGGTGTGGTGGTGATCGTGCTCGGTGTGTACCAGATCATCGATGGCAATCTGAGCATGGGCGGGCTGATTGCCTGCTACATGCTCAGCAGCCGCGCGCTGGGGCCGTTGACGCAGATATCAGGTTTGCTCACGCGCTATCAACAGGCGCGGGTGACCCTTGAATCGGTTAACCAGATGATGGAGCTGCCGCAGGAACGCCACGCCGATGAACGCCCGCTCAAGCGCCAGTCGCTGCAAGGCGCCATCGAGTTCCGCCAGCTGGAGTTCCATTACCCGGATCAGCAACAGGCTGCTCTGCTGGGCATCAATCTGGTGGTTCGCCCCGGCGAGAAGATCGGCATCATCGGCCGCAGCGGTTCGGGCAAAAGCTCGCTGGCCAAGCTGATTGTCGGCCTGTATCAGCCCGATGGCGGCAGCCTACTGGTCGATGGCATCGATGTGCGCCAGCTGGATGTCAGTGATCTGCGGCATAACATCGGCTATGTGCCGCAGGATATTCAGCTGTTTAGCGGCACCCTGCGCGACAACCTGGTGTCCGGCGCGCGCTATGTCGAAGACGAGCTGGTGTTGCAGGCCGCCGAATTGGCTGGCGTGCACGAATTCGCCCGGTTGCATCCGAAAGGCTATGAACTGCAGGTTGGCGAACGTGGCCAGAACCTCTCCGGCGGTCAGCGGCAGAACGTCGCCCTGGCGCGCGCGCTATTGCTCGACCCGCCGATTCTGCTGCTCGATGAGCCGACCAGCGCCATGGACAACACCGGTGAAGAACGCCTCAAGCAGCGCTTGTCTGCGGTGATCGGCACCAAGACCCTGTTGCTGGTCACCCACCGTGCCTCGATGCTCAGCCTGGTCGACCGGCTGATCATTGTTGACCGAGGGCAGATCATCGCCGACGGGCCGAAAGGTAGCGTGATGGAAGCGCTGAAGAAGGGGCAGATCAGTGTCAGCTAACGCGCCTGAGAAAAGGAGCCTGCGTCAGGCCGTTGCGGCTTATTTCGGCAGCCACGATGAGCTGGGCGATGAGCCGCTGCCAGAGGTCAACAAAGCGTTGATCGAGGATGCGCCACGGGTGGTGCGCCTGACCATCTGGGGCTTGATCGCCTTTGTGGTGTTCTGCCTGTTGTGGGCCAATTTCGCCGTGGTCGATGAAGTGACCCGAGGCGACGGCAAGGCGATTCCGTCCTCGCGGCTGCAGAAAATCCAGAACCTGGAAGGCGGCATCGTCGCCGAGCTGTTTGTCCGCGAAGGGCAGATTGTCGACGTTGGCGATCCACTGCTGCGCCTGGACGACACCCGTTTTGCCTCCAACGTCGGCGAAACCGAGGCGGATCGCCTGGCCTTGTTGCTGCGCGTGGAGCGCCTTAGCGCCGAAGTGCAAGACCGCGAACTGGTGGTGACCGATGAGGTGCGCGAGAAGGCCGGCGGCCAGGCGGATAACGAAATCCAGCTGTTCAACAGCCGCAAGCAGCAATTGCTTGATGAAGTGGCCGGCCTGGAAGAACAGTTGATTCAACGGCAGCAGGAGCTGCGCGAGTTTGCCTCCAAGCAGGGGCAGTTCCGCAACAGCCTTAGCCTGCTGCGCCAGGAAATCCAGATGTCCGAGCCGTTGGTGGCCGATGGCGCGATTTCCCAGGTGGAAGTGCTGCGTCTCAAACGCGCCGAAGTAGAAGCGCGCGGCCAGCTGGAGGCCACTACTCTGGCGATACCGCGCGCCGAGTCGGCGATCAAGGAAGTCGAGCGCAAGATCGATGAAACCCGCGGGCGTTTTCGTAGCGAGGCGCTGACCGAGCTCAACGAGGCGCGCACCGAGCTGAGCAAAATCCAGTCAACAGGCAAGGCGCTGGAAGATCGGGTCAACCGCACTCTGGTGATTTCACCGGTGCGCGGCATCGTCAAACAGCTGCTGGTCACCACCATCGGCGGGGTGATACAGCCAGGTAGCGACCTGGTGGAAATCGTGCCGCTGGGGGAAAACCTATTGGTCGAAGCGCGGATTCGTCCGCAGGACATTGCCTTCCTGCATCCGGGTCAGGAGGCGATGGTCAAGTTCACTGCTTATGACTACACCATTTATGGCGGTCTCAAGGCCGAGCTGGAACAGATCGGCGCCGACACCGTGACCGACGATGATGGCAATAGCTTTTATGTGATCAAGCTGCGCACCAACAAGAGCCACCTGGGCACCGAGGAAAATCCGTTGTTGATCATTCCCGGCATGGTCGCGTCGGTGGACATCATCACCGGCAAGAAAAGTGTGCTCAGTTACCTGCTCAAACCGATTATTCGCGCCCGCAGCGAGGCGTTGCGCGAGCGCTAGGTTGCAGATTCTGCCCACAAAAAAGCCGCAGCTAGCTGCGGCTTTTTGCTGTCTGCGGGGTTACTCGACAAACAGTTGTTGCACCACCGAGAAGTCCTGCTTGCCCTTGCCTTGCTTGAGCAGCAGGCGATACAGCTGCAACGCCAGGGCGCCCATGGGCGTGCTGCTGCCGCTGGCTTGGGCGGCTTCCTGGGCCAGGCCCAGGTCCTTGGCCATCAGTTCGGCCATAAAGCCGCCGCTGTAGCCTTTGGAGGCCGGGGCGTTTTCCATCACGCCGGGCCAGGGGTTGTACTTCTCCAGCGTCCAGTTGCCGCCCGAGCTCTGGCGCATGATCTCGGCCAGTACTGCCGGCTCCAGGCCGTTGGCTACGCCCATGGCCATGGCTTCGGCGGTGGCAATCATCTGCACTGCCAGCACCTGGTTGTTACACACCTTGGCCACTTGCCCTGCGCCATCCGGGCCGGCGTGGAAGATATTCTTGCCCATGGCCTCGAAGATCGCCCGGGCTTTTTCCAGCGTGGTTGCTGCGCCGCCGATCATAAAAGTCAGGGTGCCCGCTGCTGCGCCGGCTGTGCCGCCGGACACGGGCGCGTCGAGCAGTTCGATACCGCGCGCGGCCGCCGCTTGATGCACCTTGCGCGCCGCTTCCGGGGCGATGGTCGAGCATTCCAGTACCAGACTGCCGGGTTTGAGCGCGGCTAGCAGGCCGTTATCACCCAGGTACAGGCCTTCGACATGGCGGCTGGCCGGCAGCATGCTGACCACCACATCGGCATCCTGCACCGCATCCAGCGCGCTGCTGGCCGCTTGCGCGCCGTCTTTGGCCAGGTCTTCGACGGCTGCTTGCAGCAGGTCGAAGACCCTTAGGTTGAAGCCGGCCTTGAGCAGGTTGCGCGCCATGGGCAGGCCCATATGGCCGAGGCCGATAAAAGCGATTGTTGTCATTGTTATGCTCCTGTCGCGCTGAATAAGTGACCGTTGCCGGGTTACAGGTCTGCCAGTGGATGGGCGCCGTCCCAGGCTGGGGCGAAGTGCGCGTCGATCACCTGCTGCGGAATACTCGCCACATCCGGCCAGTGCCAGCGTGGCGCGTGGTCCTTGTCGATCAGCCGCGAGCGCACGCCTTCGGGGAATTCCGGGTGACGGCAGCAGTTCAGGCTAATGGCGTATTCCATCTGGAATACTTCGGCCAGGGACTGATGCTTGGCCCGCTTGATCTGCTCCCATACCAGGTGCCCGGTCAGCGGGCAGCCGCCGGCCAGGGTCTTGGCTGCGCGGGCCAGCAGCAGGTCGCTGTCGCTGTGCAAGGCGCTGATGGCATTCCAGGCGTGGGGCAGGTCGGCGCTGTCGAGCAGCTCATCGATGCGCGCGCGGCGCGGCAGCCATTGGGCTTCCGGCAGCTCGGCGAGGGCCTGATTTTCCAGGGCCTTGAGCAGGCTGTGCAGTTGTTGCGGGCTCTGCTCCTGCCAGTTGAGCTGGGCCAGGCCATCGAGCAAGTCGTCCTGCTGGCTGTCGAGCAGCACGCGGTCGGCCAGGTCCAGATCCAGCGCATCTTTAGCGTTGATACTGCTGGCGGTCAGGCCGAGAAACAGGCCGAGCTTGCCCGGCAGGCGCGCGAGGAACCAGCTGCCGCCGACATCTGGGTACAAACCTATATTCACTTCCGGCATGCCCAGGCGGCTGCCTGGGGTGACGATGCGGATTGCGGCGCCCTGCATCAGGCCCATGCCGCCGCCCAGCACATGGCCGTGGGCCCAGCAGATAAAGGGTTTCGGGTAGGTGTGGATGCGGTGGTCGAGGCGGTATTCGTCAGCAAAGAAGCGTCGCGCCAGCGGCGGGATTTCGCCCGGGTGCTCGCGGCACTGATGCACCAGCTGCACCACGTCGCCGCCGGCGCAGAAGGCTTTAGGGCCGTTGCCGCGCAGCATCACGCAGGCGATGCTCGGGTCGTCCGCCCAGGCCTTGAGCTTGGCATCCAGCGCTTCGATCATCGGCAGCGACAGGGCGTTCAGGCTCTTCTCGGCATCCAGGCTGGCGATGCCGATGCGGTAACCGTGTTGGGCGGGGCGTTCTTCGAATTGCACATTCATCGTGGTTGTCACCCTGCGGATTATTTATTGCGCCACTGCGGGTCGCGTTTTTCCAGGAAGGCGTTGACCCCTTCGCGGGTGTCGTCGGCGTCGAACAGGTCGACAAAGCGCTCGCGCTCTTCACTTAGCCAGGTGTTCGGGCTGCGTTCGCGGGCGCCCTGAATCAGCGGCTTGATGGTGCGCACTGCCACTGGGCTTTGCCGCGCAACCTTGGCCGCCAGCAGCAGGGCATGACCAMGGGCTTCGCCGCTGTCGACTACTTGCTCGACCAGACCGATGCGCAGGGCAGTTTCCGCATCGACGCGTTCGCCGCACAGAATCATCCGTTTTGCCCAGCCCTCGCCGATCAGCCAGCTCAGGTGCTGGGTGCCGCCGGCGCAGGGCAGCAGGCCTACCGTGGCTTCCGGCAGGGCCATTTGCGCCTGGCGTTCGGCGATGCGGATATCGCAGGCCAGGGCGCATTCCAGGCCGCCGCCCATGGCGTAGCCGTTGATCGCGGCAATCGATACGCCACGGAAATCGCGCAGCGCCTCGAAGGCTTCGCCGAAGCGTCGGGCCATCTCGCGGGCACGGGCCTTGTCGCCATCGGCGAACAGCTTGAGGTCGGCGCCGGCGCTGAAGAACTTACCGCCCTGGCCGGTAATCACCAGGGCGTAGATGTCATCGTCGCGGTTGAGGTGTTCAACCAGCAGCTTGAGGCCGATCAGCGAGTCGCGATCCCAGGTGTTAGCCGGCGGCTGGTTGATGGTGATCAGCGCGGTATGGCCGTGCTTTTCCACGGTGAGCTTGTGGGTCAGGTCAAACACGCCTGGGTTGTAGGCTTCGATGGCGTTGCTCATAACGGTCCTCGTCAGGTTGCTCCCCTCGCCCTTTGGGAGAGGGGCTGGGGGAGAGGGCTGCGGGCGACGCCGACCCTCTCCCTAACCCTCTCCCCGAGGGGAGAGGGAATTAAAAGCTACAGCAAGCGATCGAGCATGCCGCCCTGATCCAGCAGGCGGCGAGCGATGATCACCCGCATGATCTCGTTGGTGCCTTCGAGTATCTGGTGCACGCGGCTGTCGCGCACCCAGCGTTCCAGCGGGTAGTCGTTGAGGTAACCGTAGCCGCCGTGCAATTGCAGGGCTTCGTTGCACAGGGTGAAGCAGTGATCGGTGGCGAAACGCTTGGCCATGGCGCAATACAGGCTGGCTTCGCTGTGGCCGTGGTCCAGCTTGTGTGCGGCCAGGCGCACCATCTGCCGGCTGGCGGTCAGATCGGTAAGCATATCGGCGAGCTTGAATTGCAGTGACTGGAAGTCACTCAGCGGCTTGCCGAACTGCTTGCGCTCCTCGACGTAGCGCAGCGATTGTTCCAGCGCCGCTTGTGCCGCGCCCAGCGAGCAGCTGGCGATATTGATGCGCCCGCCATCCAGGCCCTTCATCGCGTAGACAAAGCCCTGGCCCTCGGGCCCGATGCGGTTGCCCGCCGGAATACGCACGCCTTCAAAGGTGATGGTGCGGGTCGGCTGGGCGCGCCAGCCCATCTTCAGTTCGTTGCGCCCGTATTTGACGCCCTCGGCGTCGGCCGGTACCAGGAAGCAGGACACGCCCTTGGCGCCGCTTTCTTCGCCGGTGCGCGCCATCACGATCAGCACATCGGTGGAGCCTGCGCCGGAGATAAAGCACTTGCTACCGTCCAGCACGTAGTCATCGCCATCGCGTTTGGCGCGGGTGCGCAGGTGCGCGGCGTCGGAGCCGGCATCCGGCTCGGTCAGGCAGTAGGAGGCGAGCAACTCGCCGCTGACCAGGCGCGGCAGCCAGGCATCCTTCAGCGCCTGATCGGCGAAGGAGGCGAGCATCCACGAGGCCATATTGTGGATGGTCAGAAACGCCGTGGTGGCGATGCAACCGGCCGATAGCTGCTCGAAAATCAGCGATGCGGACAGGCGGGACAGGCCAAGGCCGCCATCGTCTTCCTTGATATACAGCGCCAGGTAGCCCTGCTCGGCGGCGCGCTTGATCACATCCACCGGGAAGTGGTGGTCGCGGTCCCAATCGGCGGCATGCGGGGCCAGTTCACGGCTGGCGAATTGGCGGGCGCTGTCTACCAGCAGGCGTTGTTCATCGCTGAGTTCGAAATCCATAAGTCCTCATTGCAGGGTCAGGGGTTGCCCGGCGGCGCGTCGTTCGGCCTGCCATTCGGCGAGGCTGGGTGCCGCTTGGGTGGCGTCGAGGCGATCGACGATTTCAAAGTAGTCTTGTTTGAGCGGGTCTTTCAGCACTTCGGCGCGCGCTTTGACTTTGACGGCATACACCGTCTGCAGGTTCTGGTGGTCGAGGGTGCGCCAGGTTTGTTGATCTTTGAGCAGCTGATAGCTGTGGCCTTCCAGGGCCTTGATCAGCGCTTCGCTGTCCAGGCTGTTCGCTCGTTTGGCGGCATCGGCCCACTGATAGACGATGCTGTAGGCCGACGCGGCAGAGCTGGATGGGTACATCGCGTAGCGTTCGCTGAAGGTTTTGACGAAGGCTTCGCCGCGCACAGATTTCTCCAGCGCTGGTACGCGCCAGGTCCAGGGTTCAGTGCCGATCACGCCTTCCATCAAACCGGGGCCGCCTTGCTCGACCATGCTCTGGGTCAGGTTGGGCGCAACGATCTGCATGCGTTCGGTCAGGCCCAGATCCTTGGCGATGCGCATGGCGCGCACTAGGTCTTCACCGAACAGCACCAGGGCCAGCACTTCGGCATTGCTCGATGCGGCCTGGGTCAGGGCATCCTGATAGTCGGCCAGGCGGGCGCCGGGGAAGCTCACCTTGAGCCCCGGATGCTGGCCGCTGTCTTCGCTGCCGGTGGTCTGGCGCAACGAGCTTTCCGTGGTGTGGCCCCAGGTGTAGTCGGAGGTGATATAGAAGTAGCGTTTGTTCGGCAGGTTCTTGCTCAGGTATTGGCCCAGCACCCGCGCGCTCATCCAGGCGTTGTTGCACTCGCGGAACATATAGCGGTGGCCGTCCTTGCCGGTGGTGTCGTTGGAGTAGGTGAGGGTGCCGAAATACAGCAGCCCATGCTGCGCCGCACGCTTGCCGGAGGCGATGGCCACCGCGCTGGATGAGCCGCCAAACAGCATGGCCGCGCCTTCGCTGGCCAGCTTGTCGACGTTCTTCACCGCCTTGGCCGGACGCGATGCGGTGTCCTTGCTGGACAGACGCAGCGGACGCCCGAGCACACCGCCCTGGGCGTTGAGCTCGTCGATGGCCAGCAAGGCTCCGCGCATCTGTGCCAATCCTTCTTCCTTATATGGGCCGGTACGTGGGTAGTTGAGGCCGAGGGTAATCGGCTCAGCCGCCTGTGCACAGGCAGTAAGCCCGGCCCATAGGGCCAGGGCGGTGGTCAATCGTTGCATGGCAGTTCTCCTTGTTCTTGTTGTTGGAACTCGGAGAACTTTTTACGCCATTGGACTTATTGTTGAGATCGTCTATTGGTCTAACAGATCGCTGAAAAACTACTGCGCTCGGCCATGCTGCGTTGAAATCAGGCTCGGCCTGCTCATGTACAGCTCGTACACTCCGCAGCCCCGCCAGATTTCGCCTTGCCTTGCCATCGCTCGCTACCTTTTTCAGCTGCCTGTCGACGTTGTTATACCGTTCTTATTTCAACTGAATGGTCATATTTGCGCCGGCTACGGAGTCTTCATCGAACCAGCGGCTGGTGACCGTCTTGGTTTCGGTGAAGAAGCGCACGCCCTGTTTGCCGTAGGCGTGCAGGTCGCCGTAGAACGAACCCTTCCAGCCGGTGAAGGAGAAGAACGGCAGCGGTACCGGCACCGGTACGTTRATGCCCACCTGGCCGACCTCCACCGCGTGCTGGTAATGCCGCGCTGCGCCGCCGGAGCGGGTGAAGATCGAGGTGCCGTTGCCGTAGGGGCTGGCGTTGACCAGTTCGATGGCTTGTTCCAGCGTATCGACTTCCATGCACACCAGCACCGGGCCGAAGATTTCTTCGCGGTACAGGCTCATCTTGCTGGTTACGCCGCGAAACAGCGTGGCGCCGATCCAGTTGCCGTTGGGGTAGCCCTCGACCGCGCAGTGCGAGCCGTCCAGCAGGCATTCGGCGCCTTCGGCTTTACCTTCGGCGATCAGGCGCAGCACGCGCTGCTTGGCCTGCTGGCTGATCAGCGGGCCGAAGGCCGCGTGGCCATCGGTCCAGTAACCTGGTTGTAGGTCGGCCATCTGCGTCTGCAACTCGTCGATCCATTGCTTAGATTCACCGACAAACACCGCCACGCTGATTGCCATGCAACGCTGCCCGGCCGCGCCGCAACTGGCGCCGACCAGATTGCTCAGCACCTGCTGCTTGTTGGCGTCGGGCATGATCACCATATGGTTCTTCGCCCCGGCAAACGCCTGCACGCGCTTCAGGTGTGCGGTGCCAGTACGGTAGATGTGCTGGCCAACCGGCACCGAACCGACGAAGGAAATGGCGCGGATATCCGGGTGGGTGAGCAGGCTGTCGACCACCTCGCGGGCACCGTGCAGCACCTGCAACACACCCTTGGGCGCGCCGGCTTCGATAAACAGCTCGGCCAGGCGGTTAGGCGTCAGTGGGTCCTGTTCGGATGGCTTGAGAATAAAGGTGTTGCCGGCGGCGATGGCCAGGGGAAACATCCACAGCGGAATCATCGCCGGGAAGTTGAACGGGGTGACGCCGACGCATACGCCCAGCGGCTGAATCCAGCTGGCGGTGTCGATGTCGCGGGCCACGTTCTCCATGGTCTCGCCCATCATCAGGCTGGCGATATTGCAGGCTTGCTCGACCACCTCGATGCCGCGCCAGACATCGCCCTTGGCATCGGCCAGGGTCTTGCCGGTTTCGCCAGCGAGAATTTCCGCCAGTTCGTCGTGGTGTTCCTTGAGCAGATGCTGGTAGCGCAGCATCACCCGCGCACGGTCGGAGACTGGCACTTCGCGCCAGGTCAGGAAGGCAGCCTTGGCACTGGCGATCGCCGCTTCGATTTCCTCGGCGGTGGCCTTGGGTGCCAGCGCCAGGACTTCCTGGGTCGCCGGGTCGGTGACTTCGATAAATTCGCGGGCGCGGCTTTCGCGCCATTCACCGTCGATCAACTGTGGGATTGCCTTGGCCATGCCTTCCTCCTGCGAACCTCAGGGTGGGCTCGATTGTTGTTTTGTCAGTGTTATAGCCGCCTTGCTCGGCTTTGTGGATTGACGATCTTGGCCTGCAGATGGACTATCTTGGGATTTAATCTGTAGCCCGGATGCAATCCGGGAACATTTCTCCCGGATTGCATCCGGGCTACTTGAGTCCCCCAATGCGCACTTTTGTTGATACATCCAACTGGCCACTGCCGGCCAACGGCGTGCGCTTTATCACGCCGCCCAGGCTGCGCCGCCTGCTGGCAAAGCATCCCTTAGGGCAGGGCTGTTATCCCCTGGCCCTGGGGTACTATCCCGAAGCCCAGGGGCACCGCATGCATCGCCCGCAGCCGGAGGACCATTTGCTGATCTACTGCCGCGCCGGGCAGGGCTGGCTGGAGACAGCGGATGGACGATTAGCTGTTAGTGGTGGCGATCTGCTGCTGTTGCCAAAAGGCGTGATGCACGCCTACGGCGCGGACGTGGACAAGCCCTGGACGCTGTACTGGGTGCATTTTGACGGTGAGCTGGTGGCGGACTTTCTCAAGCCCCTGGGCAAGGGGCCGCTGTGGCGCATCGGCGTGCAGCCGCGCCTGCTGGCCGAGTTCGATGCGCTGCTTAACCTGCGCAAACAGGGCTTGAACCTGGCGCACTTCGTTCATGCCGCGCACCAGTTGCAGGTGCTACTGACCTCCCTGGCCGTGCTGCCGGCACGCACCACCCTGAAGTCCGGGCGGGTGCTGGATGTGGACGCGGTACAGGCGGTGATGCGCGCCCATTTGCACGACTCGCTAAATCTCGATGAGCTGGCCGCGCAGTTCAAGCTGTCGCGCTTTCACTTCGCCAAAACCTACCGCGCCCTGACCGGGCATGCGCCGATTCAGGACTTTATCCAACTGAAAATGGCCCACGCCTGCCGCCTGCTCGATGAAGGCGAGCAGGGCATCCGCCAGGTCGCCGAGCAGCTGGGCTATGACGACGTGTATTACTTCTCGCGGCTGTTTCGCAAAGTTGTCGGTATGGCGCCCAGTCATTACCGGGCGCTGCATCAGGGGTGAGTTAGAGGTTTGCAGGGGGAGGTGGCTGATTTCGGTCAGAGGCTGCTGGTGGCGTCGGAAAATAAATCAGTCTCCTTTCTAATTCGTCGGATGGGCTGCAGGCCTCATTGTATAAGTAAGCGATCACGTAGTTCATGGTCACGCTTATGGGGAATTCAGGGGTAGTAGTCATTCCGATTACTCACCATTAATATCCAATTGTCGATATGTCGCCTCTATTGGGTTGCTAAGAACAAGATCGTCGGGGGTGTTAAATTCTTCTATATAAATAGAGTCTATAATTCGATCAGAGTAGCCGATAACAAGCTCGGCGGAAAACTGTGTTCTAAAAGTCTTGGATGCAATCGTTTCCAAAACAAATACGTACCTTCCGTCCTCATGATCAAAAGGACTTCTATCGTAATCCTTGATCGATTCAAGGGTGTCCACTCTCACCGAAAATGCAATGTCATATACGCAATATTGACTATCAACAGATAGCAGGTTTTTGCTAACAAACGCTAGCTCAGAATACTCTACGAAGTCGAGATCAATCTCCACCCCGTCAGAGTCAACGATATCTACATCCATGCCTTCAAGAGACTCTCTAGCCAAGCCTAGAACCTGATCAGAAACTTTCGAGTAAGCGGTTTCTGCGAACTCTGCAGGCTCAATCGCCTTCGCCTTATTTACCGCATCCATAAGCTCGTCAAGAGACTCACTACAAATCAAATTTGGATATTCCTCAGAGAACCTATGCATATCCCTGTCGTTTGTTAAGATGTGCACTGGCCAATTCCGACCTTTGGACAATGAATTTATTGCCAAAAGAACGTATGCGTCTGCAAATTCCTTTCTCTTCTCCCCTATAGCGAAAGGTGGTTTAAGATTGAAGTATCTATCAAATACCTGGGTCGCACTTACTGTTTCTATCGAGACGTGTTCAACATTTTCACCAGTGATGAATTCGTCAAAGTTTTTATTTAGCACACCCTCAATTTCTGAAGTGTTGATGTCTGAAAATATTCCATGAGCTGGGAGGTTTGGAGTGTTGCGAAGAATCATCGCATTCTTCTTGATTTTTTTAATTTCCCTTACGGCACTTTCTGCTTTTTCTTTTATATGCGCCCTTACCTCGCCAATAGTCGGGTCGGTAATCAAGAGGTGGATTTCATCTTCTTCCACTAGTTGCTTGAATGCTTTTAAAGCATGCGTTGAGAATTGAAAGTTCTTTCCTTCGTATATGTTTGTGTCAAGAAAGACAATTCTAGATTTCAGTTCCACTTGATGTTCCTTAACTGTCAATTAGATACGAACTATTGTGCGCCATAGTCAAGCCACTTAAAACAATAAGGGACAGGCCACGGTTTTCGCGAGATTTAATCGTGGCCTGTCTCCTGTTTTCTTCACAAGTCCGCTCAACCCCATTGTTGGGCTTCGCTGCGCTCAACCACAACCTACGCGGCCACGCGCCGCCAGCCTTGACTTGCCTCGGTGCCTTCCTTAGCGTGCCGCTTCCGTTTGTTTACGCAGGATTCAGGCATGAGCGCCGCCGATAACGTCAAACTCGAAGCCGGCTGGAAGGCCGCGCTGCATGCAGAATTCGAGAAGCCCTATATGCGTGAGCTGGGCGATTTTCTGCGTAGCGAGAAGGCCGCAGGCAAGCAGATTTATCCGCCTGGCTCGCTGATCTTCAATGCGCTCAACTCCACGCCGTTGGCGCAGACCAAGGTGGTAGTGATCGGTCAGGACCCTTACCACGGCGAGGGGCAGGCCCATGGCCTGTGCTTCTCGGTGCAGCCTGGGGTGAAGACGCCGCCGTCGCTGGTGAATATCTATAAAGAGCTTAAGCGCGACCTGAATATCGACATTCCCGACCACGGCCACCTGCAGCATTGGGCGGAGCAGGGTGTGCTGCTGCTCAACACTTCATTGACGGTGGAGCACGGCATCGCTGGCTCCCACGCAAAGATCGGCTGGCAGACCTTTACTGACAAGGTGATTGAGGTGGTCAGTCAGCAGCAGGAGCGTCTGGTGTTTCTGCTCTGGGGCGCCCATGCGCAGAGCAAGGAAAAGCTGATCGATACCAGTAAGCACCTGGTGCTGAAATCCGTGCACCCTTCGCCGCTGTCGGCGCACCGTGGCTTTATCGGCAACGGCCATTTCAGCCGCACCAACAAGTTCCTCCAACAGCATGGGCTAAGCCCGATTGACTGGCGCCTCCCCGAGTCGGCTTTCTAGAGCCTGTTTATGATCTCGCGAGCTAGAGTCATGCAAGGCAAAAACAGGCGAGGAAGCGGAGTTTACTGGTGTAAATGAGCATTCCGAGCGTGTTTTTAACGCAGCAGGACTGACGCGCAGCAGATCGTAAGCAGGTTCTTAGGCGCTGCACTGCTGCTCGGCAAGATCCCTGCGCAGGTCGCGCAAACGGTGATTGAGGCGCTCGCGTTGCGCCTCATCGCTGCTGCTCAGCAGCTGACTGAACAGCGTGGCCAGCGCCTTGCGTGAGCGGCCATAGTTGGCGCGGTACTCGTCGCTATAAAAGCTCTCGCGTTGTTGCAGCAGGCGGGGCAGCCGTTCGGCAAAGTCCGCGCTGTCGCGTTCGGCAACCACCTTGCGCAGCTCGGCCTGCCACAGTTGCCGATTCTCCAGCCACAGGCGGTTTTGTTCGCCGAGGCCATTGGCCCAGGTGGCGATATGTTCTGTCTGCGCAGTGTTCAGGCGGCCGAACCAGGGCCGCAGGCGTTCTTGCATACGTGTCTGGCGTTCGCTGAGCTGGGTGGCCAGGGGTGGGTCGAGAAAGTCCTGGCGGTCTTCCAGGTTGTCTTCATCCAGCGCTGCGTAGAGTTCGCTGACTTGTTGCTCGCTCAGTCCCTGTAGCAGCTCGATGGCGGTGGGGGTGATCTCGACGCTGATGCGTTTGAGCGCGGCATCGAACTGGGTGAATTGCTCAAGCAGTTGAGCGCTGTCCGGTTGCGGCTGGGCCAGGATGCTTTCGGTGGTCTGCAGCCAGTCGATATAACGCGGCAGCTCGGCGCTGCAATGCCATTGCAGATGCGTCTGCAAACGGGGTTTGAGCCAGGCCTGCTGCTGACTGTTGAGATTCAGGTAATCGTTCAGCCGCCAGGGCACCAGCCAGTCCAGGTTGCGGTACGCCAGGCCGATACGGCTGCAGGCGCTAACCAACAGGCTCAGGCAGAGCACTAGCAGCAGGGTTTTCACGGCGGGCCAGCGCAGTACGCTCATTGAGGATGCCTCGGTGGTGAAGGCCTGAGAGTACCGCCGTCGCCTGCGCCTGAGTGGCAGCGGACATATCTGTTAAACAAAAACTGCTGCGTTGCGGACAAAGATGAGCGAGCACAAGGGCTGGGCGGAGGGTTTGAAATCTTTATCGTGACGGCCTTGGATGACGGTCCAGACAGTAGGATGGGTGGTAACCCATCAGCCAATTGATGGGTTACCACCCATCCTACGGTTCTACTGCGATGGTGGATGAAAACAGCGTCATCCACCCTACATAGCTCTGGCATTGCGTAATGCGGGGATCGCCTGCAGGCAAAAAAGAGCCCGCACAAGGCGGGCTAAACGTGGTCGTCAAAAGCGTTATGCGTTGCGTTGCCAAAGCCTGAATAACGGCTCGGCGAGAAACATCACCAGAAACAGGCGCAGCACCTGCAAGGCCGTTACCAGCGCCACCGAGAGCTGCAGGGCTTCTGCGGTCAGGCACAGTTCGGTGATGCCGCCGGGCATCATGCCGAGCATCAGCGCATTCTGGTTTTCCCCGGCCAGCCAGCCCAGGCCTTGGCCAAGCGCCGCAGCGGCGAGCATGGCGAGCAGGCAGAACAGCAGGATGCGTGCGAGAAAGCCCGGTGCGCTGCGAAAGAAGTTGCGGTCGAAGTGGCAACCCAGGGCGCAACCGATCAGCCATTGGCCGACCTGGCCGAGACCATCGGGCAAACCCAGATGCAGATCGAAGCTGACACTGGCCACTGCGCAGACCGTTAGCGGGCCAAGCATCCACGGGTTGGGTTGGCCCAAGCGCCCCCACAACCAAGCCAAAAGCGCGCCAGCCGGTAGCAACACCGCCAGCCAGGGCCAGCTTACCGGCGCCGGTATGGGTGGCGCGATGGGCGGCAGGCTCCAGGTGAAGATCGCCGGAATCAGCAGCACCACCAGCAGCAGACGCAGGCTATGGGCGGCTGCCACCTTGGCGGTTTCGGCGTTGTGCCGCTGGGCCAGGTTGACCATCTCACTGGCGCCGCCTGGCATGCTGGCGAAGAACGCGGTGGCGCGATCCAGGCCGGCGCGGCGCAGCACGACAATGCCGATCAGGCTGAGCAGGAGGGTGAGCAGGGCGCCGAGCAGGATCACGCCGAAGTGGCTGAGCAGTTGACCGAATACTTCACTGGTGAAGTGCAGGCCGATGGCGCTGGACACCAGCCACTGGCCGGTCTTGCGACCGCCCGGCAGCTCGCTGATCAGCCAGCCGCTGCAGCGGGCGGCGATAACCGCTAGCAGCGAGCCGATGATCCACGGTAAAGGCCAGCCGATCAGGCTGGCCAGGGCGCCACCGGCCAGCCCCACCAGCGGGGTGGCCCACCAGCTTTGCCAGCCGGTGAGCACGGGCAACTTAGGCATTGGCCAGTTGCGCCGCACGGCGCGCACGCCACCAACGCAGGCCGGGCAGGGCCAGCATCAGCGCGGTGAGTGCCCACAGGCACAGGCTGATCGGGCTGTTCCAGAGGATGCTCAGGTCGCCGGCGGAGATCGACAGGGCGCGGCGCAGGTTGTCTTCCATCAACTCGCCGAGAACGAAGCCGAGGATCAGCGCCGACAGCGGGAAGTCCAGCTTGCGCAGGATATAGCCGAAGACGCCGAGGCCGATCATCAGCACCAGGTCGAAGGTGGTGCTGTGCACCGCGTAGACGCCGACCATGCTGATTACGGTGATCGCCGGCACCAGCACCCAGTTGGGCACGCTGAGCATGCGCGAGAACAGGCCGACCAGCGGAATGTTCATCACCAGCAGTATCACGTTGCCGATAAACAGCGAGGCGATCAGGCCCCAGACCACATCCGGTTGCTGTTCGAACAACAGCGGGCCGGGGGTGATGTTGTACAGCGTCAGTGCGCCGATCATCACCGCCGTGGTGCCCGAGCCCGGTACGCCGAGGGTCAACATGGGGATCAGCGAGCCGCAGGCCGAGGCGTTGTTCGCCGCTTCCGGCGCCGCCAGGCCGCGCAGATCGCCGTCGCCGAACTTGCCGTTCGGGCCAGCCATGCGCTTCTCGGTCATATAGGTCATGGCACTGGCGATGGTCGCGCCGGCACCGGGCAGGACGCCGATAACGAAACCGGCCACAGCGCTGCGCACCATGGTCCAGAAGGTGAAGCAGAACTCTTTGAAGTTGAACAGCAGACGGCCGCTGGCCTTCACGGCTTTCTGGCCGTTGTGGGTTTTTTCCAGCATCAGCAGCACTTCACTGACACTGAAGAAGCCGATGACCACGATAACGAACTGGATGCCGTCCGACAGGCTGACGCTGCCGAAGGTGAAGCGGTACACCCCAGTGGTCGAGTCCACGCCAACGGTGGCCAGGGCCAGGCCGATCAGGGCAGCCATCAGGGTTTTAACCGGCTTGTCGCCGACCATGCCGCCGAGGCAGGCAATGGCGAAAATCATCAGCACAAAGTATTCGGCAGGGCCGAAGGCCACCGCCCAGTTGGCCAGGATTGGCGCGAACAGCACCACACCGCAGGTGGCAATCATGCTGCCAATAAACGAGCTGACGGCCGACAGCGACAGGGCGATCCCGGCCTTGCCCTGTCGGGCCAGCGGATAGCCGTCGAGGGTGGTCATCACCGCTGCGGCGTCGCCCGGTACGTTGAGCAGAATGGCCGAGATACGCCCGCCGTATTCACAGCCCAGGTACACGGCGGCGAGCAGGATCAGTGCAGTTTCCGGCGACAGGCCGAGGGCGAAGGCCAGCGGCAGCAGCAGCGCCACGCCATTGATTGGGCCCAGGCCCGGCAACAGGCCGACGATGGTGCCGACAAAGGCACCGAACAAGGCCACCAGCAGGTTTTCCGGTCGCGTGGCGACTTCGAAGCCTTGCATCAAGAAATTCAGGGTTTCCATTTTCAGCTCTCCACAAAGGCTTCGAACAGGCCGAGGGGCAGCGGCACATCCAGCAGGTAATCAAACAGGCCGTACAGCAGCACGCCCATTAGTACGGCGCTGATGGCGCAGGGCAGTGGGCGACCGGTAAACAGCAGGCCAAGGGCGAAGGTGGCCAGCGTGGTACTGATGACGAAGCCGAGCACTTCGAACAGCAGCGCATAGGCCAGCAGCGCCAGTACACAGAGCACGGCGCGCACGGCCGCGCGGGTATTCAGCCGCTGCTCCAGCAGGCCAGGCTTGAATATCAACCACAGGCTGCCAGCGGCCATCAGGCTAAGCAGCAGCAAGGGATAGGCGCGCGGCCCGACCGGGTCATAGGCGAAGGGTGCCTGGAAGCCCCAGGCGATGACGGCGAGAACGGCGCAAAACAGCAGCCAGCTCGCGGCGAACAGGCGAACGTACATGGCGGATTACCTAGTTGATAAAACCAAAGAGGCGGAAGCGTTACGAGCGAAGGGAAGGCAAGGCGGAAAGCGGCGAGAAAGCGCAGTTTACTGGTGTAAATGAGCATTTCGAGCCGCTTTCCAACGCCGCATTACCGAGCGCAGTAGCTTCCTTATTGCATCAGGCCGAACTCGCCAGCCAATGCCTTGTATTCCTCAACTTGCTTGAAGACCAAGGCTTTCAGCTCGTCGCCGGTAACTGACAACGGCAGCAGGTCGCGCTGTTCACGCAGGGTGGCGAAGTCTTCACGGGCGAGCAGGCTGTCGAACTGTTGTTTCCACCAGTTGTACTGCTCGTCTGTCACCTCTGGGCCCATGTAGAAGCCGCGGATCACCGGCCAGACGATGTCGTAGCCCTGCTCCTTGGCGGTGGGGATATCGGCCAGTTTGCCCGGCAGACGCTCATCGGAGAGCACGGCGAGGATGCGCACTTTCTTCGCCGCCAGCTGCGGGGTGACTTCGCCCAGACCGCTGGAGGTGACCTGCACATGGCCGCCGAGCATAGCGGTGAGGGTTTCACCGCCGCCTTCAAAGGCCACGTAGCGCAGGTTTTTCGGGTCGATGCCGGCCAGGCGGGCGATCAGCGCAGTCTGCATCCAGTCTTGGCCGCCGATGGTGGCGCCAGCGCCGAAGACGATGCTGGTTGGGTCCTTCTTCAGCGCCTGCACCAGGTCATCCAGATTCTGGTACGGCGAGTCGGCACGCACGGTGATCGCGCCGTAGTCGGTGCCTACTGCTGCCAGCCAGCGCACGCCGGTTTCGTCGTAGCGGCCGAACTTGCCTTGCGCCAGGTTGAGCAAGGATCCGCTGGAGAACGCGGTGATGGTGCCGGGATCAGCCGCGCGCTGGGCGATTACTGCGTTGTAGGCCACCGCGCCGACACCGCCGGGCATATAGGTGACGCGCATTGGTGCTTTCAGCAGGCCGCTGTCTTTCAGGCCGCTTTGCGCCAGTTTGCAGGTCAGGTCGAAACCACCGCCTGGCTTGGCCGGTGCGATGCATTCCGGGCGCTTGGGTTCGGCAGCCAGCAGTTGGCCGGCAAAGGCCATGCAGGCGGTGGCCAGGGCGATGCGGGTAAAGGCAGTTTTCATGGGGTATTCCTCTTGGCGCTAGAGGGTGTTTACAAACGTCGCGAGCGAAGGTCAGGCAAGGCGAAATTAGCCGAAAAAGCGGAGTGTACGAGTAGTACATGAGCATTTTGAGGCTGATTTCAACGCGGCATGGCCGAGCGCAGCAGTTTGTTAACACCCGATTATTGTGGGTTACCAGATCGGCAGCGTATAGCCGACGATGACGCGGTTCTCGTCCGCATCGCGGGCGAAGTCGGATTTGAAGCTGGCATTGCGCAGGCGCACGTAGACATCTTTCAGCGGCCCGCTTTGCACCACGTACTTGACCTCGATGTCGCGCTCCCACTCGCCGCCGGTGTCATCAGTGCCAGCGATTTGCGCGTCGCTGCCTTTGATGTAGCGGGTCATAAAGCTCAGGCCGGGTACGCCGAGCTTGCCGAAGTCGTAGTCGTAACGGGCCTGCCAGGAGCGCTCGTCGGCGTTGGCGAAGTCGTTGATCTGCACGAAGTTGACCAGGAATGGGTCGCTGCCATCGATATAGGCGTAACCGGTGTCGCCGCTCATGTCTTGAAAGCCCAGGCCCAGTTTGTGGCCGTCGATGGCGTAGCTGAGCATGGCGTTGAAGGCGCGGTTATCGATCTTGCCGGCATTGGCTGCGCCGCTGTCCTTGCTCAGCATCAGGCGTACATCAGCGCTGAGGGTGCCGCTGCCCAGCGGTTGGCTGGCGAGCAGGCCGAAGAAGTGCTGGCGATAGATATCGTCGAGATCGGCGAAGTAGTAGCGGCCTTTGAGTTGCTCGTTGAAGCTGTAGTCGAAGCCCATCAGGTCCAGATGGTCAGCGCTGATGCCGGCAGCGAAGCGCTTGTTCTTGGCGTTGAGGATCAGCTCCTCGGAGTTGGTCGAGGCGCGGTCGATCACCTTGTCCAGGCGCCCGCCGGTAAAGGTCAGGCCGTCGAGTTCGCTGGAGGTCAGCAGGCCGCCTTCGAACACCTGCGGCAGTAGGCGGCTGTCGCTGGCCTTGACCACGGGCAGTTCTGGAACGTGCGAGCCATAGCGCAGCTCGGTATTGGAGACCTTGACCTTGGCAGTCAGGCCCAGGCGGCCGAACTGATCTGGAGTGCCGCCATCGTCCTGCACCGGCAGCAGATCCGTGCCGGTGCGGCCGCCGCCGGAATCCAGTTTGACCCCAACCAGGCCCAGGGCATCAAGGCCGAAACCCACGGTGCCTTCGGTGTAGCCAGACTGAACGTCGAGCCAGAAACTCTGGCCCCATTCTTCACGCTTGTTCTGCTGGCTGCTTGTGCCTTCGCGGAAATCACGGTTGAGGTAGATATTGGTGGTGGTCAGGCTGGCTTTGCTGTCAGCGATAAAATCGGCATGGGCAGCGGGGGCAAGCAGCGCGGCGGCGATTGCCAGGCTAAGCAGGTGAGCAGGCGCAAGCGCCTGATGAGATGCAGTCGGCATCCTGTGGTCTCCATTGTTGTTTTTGTCACGGCTGCGCACCACTGCGTCAGTCGTTCAGGTCGGTGGATCGAGCCACCTGAAACCGATGCTAGGGGGTCAAGCTTTCACCAGGCTTTCAGCTTGAAAAAAACGCCTGGAGCGTTTTTTGACGTCGCTTGCGACGGCCTGCAGGGTGGCCGCCAGGGATGGCAGGCCACAAAAAAACGCCTGGAGCGTTTTTTGACGTCGCTTGCGACGGCCTGCAGGGTGGCCGCCAGGGATGGCAGGCCACAAAGAAACGCCTGGAGCGTTTTTTCACATCGCTTGCGACGGCCCCCGGGGTGCGCCGTTACACTGGGCGCATAACAACAAGTTTGTGGAGTGCCATTACCGTGCGAATCCTGCTGGTCGAGGACCATCTGCCCCTGGCTGAAAGCGTGGCTCAGGCCCTGCGTGGCACTGGGTTGACCGTGGACATGCTGCATGACGGCGTGGCCGCCGATATGGCCCTGAGCACTGAGGATTACGCCCTGGCGATTCTCGATATTGGCCTGCCGCGCCTGGACGGATTTCAGGTGCTGGCGCGCTTGCGTGAGCGCGGCAATACCCTACCGGTGCTGATGCTCACCGCCCGTGGCGAGGTCAAGGACCGTGTGCATGGCCTTAACCTGGGCGCCGATGATTACCTGGCCAAACCCTTTGAACTGAGCGAGCTGGAGGCGCGGGTCAAGGCGCTGCTGCGTCGCACCGTGCTCGGTGGCGAACGCCAGCAACGCTGCGGCAATTTGCTGTATGACCTGGATACCCGGCGCTTTACCCTGGCCGATGGCCTGCTGACCCTTACCTCCCGTGAGCAGGCGGTGCTGGAGGCGATGATCGCCAGGCCCGGACGGGTGATGAGCAAGGAGCAACTGGCCGCCCAGGTGTTTGGTCTGGATGAGGATGCCAGCAGCGACGCTATCGAAATTTACGTCCATCGCCTGCGCAAAAAGCTCGAAGGCGGCGGGGTGCGAATCGTCACCTTCCGTGGTCTGGGCTATTTATTGGAGGCCGTTGGTGACTGAGCGCGGCAAACCCATGGGAAACCAGCCGGGCAGCCTGCGCGGGCGGTTGATCCGCCGATTAGCGGTGCTGCTGGCGCTGATTCTGCTGGTCAGCAGCCTGAGCGCCTACTGGAGCGCGCGGCATGCTGCGGATACCGCCTACGATCGCACCCTGTTGGCCTCGGCGCGGGCGATTGCCGATGGCCTGTACACCACCGCCGAACGGCTGAATGCCAATGTGCCCTATGTGGCGCTGGACACCTTTGCCTATGACAGTGCCGGGCGCATCTACTACCAGGTGCTGGATGTGCAGGGCGCGCTGGTGTCCGGTTACGCAGACCTGCCGCCGGCACCGCCCGGCACCAAACGCACCGAGGATTACCCGGCGCTGGCGCATTTCTACGATGCCGAATACCGCAACCAGGGCGTGCGGGTGGTCAGCCTGCTGCAGCCGGTCAGCGATCCGGGGGTCAATGGCGTGGCAGAAATCCGCGTGGCGGAAACCCAGGGCGCGCGTGAACGCATGGCCCGCGAGCTGTTGCTTGGCACCTTGCTGCGCATGGGTGTGCTGTCGCTGAGTGCCTTGCTGCTGGTGTGGCTGGCGGTAAGCGCCGCGTTGCGCCCGCTGGAAGCCTTGCGTCGCAGCGTGGCGGCGCGTACCAGCGACGATCTGCAGCCGCTGTCGGATCTCGGCATGCCGCGTGAACTGCGCCCGTTGATCGATGCGCTGAACCAGTTCAATGACCGTCTGCGTAATCTGTTCGAGCGCCAGTCGCAATTTATCGCCGATGCCTCCCACGAGCTGCGCACGCCCCTGGCGGCGCTCAAGGCGCGGGTCGAGCTGGGCTTACGTGCGCAGGAACCGTCGATCTGGCGCAGTACCTTGGAGGAAGCCGCGCAGAACACCGACAAACTCACCCATCTGGCCAATCAATTGCTCTCGCTGGCGCGTATCGAAAGCGGCGCACGGGCGATTGCCGAGGGCGGCGCGCAGCGTCTGGATCTCAGCCAGCTGGCACGCGAATTGGGTATGGCGCTGGCGCCACTGGCCCATGCGCGGGGTATTTCCCTGGCTCTGGAGGCCGAGCAACCGGTGTGGGTCAGCGGTGAGCCAACCTTGCTCAACGAGCTGCTGTGCAATTTGCTGGATAACGCCCTGGCGCATACCGCAGCCGGCGGCAATGTAATTCTGCGGGTACTGCCGGCTGGGGTGCTGGAGGTCGAAGACGACGGCCCAGGGATTCCGCCAGAAGAGCATGAGCGGGTGTTTGCGCGCTTCTATCGGCGCAGCAACAAGGGCTCTGGGGCAGGCTTGGGCTTGGCGATTGTCGGTGAGATATGCCGCGCGCATCAGGCTGAAATCAGCCTGCATCAGGCGCAGCCGCACGGTTTGTTGGTGCGTGTCGCATTCGCCAGTGCGCAAGCCTGAGTCAGGGCGCCAGGCTAAGCGGTTGCTGGATTTCCAATAGGTACTGGGCGACCTTGCCGCTTTCGCGCAGTTGCGCCAAGCCCTGGTTGAAGCGGGCGATCAGCTCGGCATTGCCGGGCACTTCCCGCGAGAGCAGCAGGTGCAGGCTGTCGCTGCGCAACGGCTTGGGGTGAAAGCTCAGCTGCGCACGTTCGGCGGCGCTGAAGTGCTGATGCAGCATGTCGAAGCCGACCACCTTGTCCATGGGGAACAGATCGACGCGGCCGGCAATCAGTTGGCGAAACGCAGTTTCATCACTGGTCACCCGATTGACCCGCAGTTGCCCGCTGGCTTCAGCCTGCTGAAAGGCTTCGCCGTAGTCATAGCCGCGCGTGCCAGCCAGGCGCCGGCCTTGCAGGTCGCTGACCTGCTGCCAGTCAAAGTTGTAGCCCTTGCGGTGGAACAGGTAGTAACCGCTTTCCACCACCGGCTCGCTGATAAAGAACTTTTCCTCCCGTTCGCTGCTGTGCAGCCATACTGCGCTGCCGTCGCGTTTGCCGCGCTCGGCCAGTTGCAGGGAACGTGCCCAGGGGTGGAATTCCCAGTCCACGTTGATGCCTTGCAGGGCAAAGGCTTCGGCGACGATGCGTGAAGCGACGCCCTTGTGCGGCAGTTGTTCGCCCAGATAAGGCGGCCATTCACCGTTGGTCAGGCGCACTGAGTCGGCAGCCGCGAGACCGCCGCAAAACAGGCTGAAGAGGGCAGATAACAGCAGAGTGCGCATGAGCCGTATGCCGATTGCGGGGACTGTATTCAGTCTAGTTGCATTCGGCTGCATGCGCGTGAGGGCTTTACTGGAGCATGCTCATGGCTGCTTCCATGGCGGCGGAGAGGTCTTCGTCTTCGTTGAGGTTCTGGTTTGGGTCAAGACCGAGCTTGGCGAACGCTGGAATCTGGCTCCAGTCCAGTTTGGTGTAGGGGTGTTCGCTGCCAATGTAGCTCTGCAGTGTGGCGACCTGGACGATATCGACATAATCGACCTTGGCGCTGTCGCGGGTGAAGTCCAGGTATTGGCCGGGCACCATGGCGATCAGCTCGGGGAATTCCCAGGTACGCAGGATCTTGTCGCCGATGATCGGGTGGATCTGCTCGATCACGTGGTTAAGGCTGATCGAATCGGCCAGCAGCTCGCTGTGCTCTTCGGCGTAGGTGAGGATCGGCAGTACGCCGATCTGATGCACCAGGCCGGCGAGGGTGGCTTGGTCCGGCAGCAGGCGGGTGTAGTGTTTGCACAGAACGTGGCAGATGCCGGCGATTTCCGTGCTTTTGTTCCACACTTCGCGCATTTTGCGGTCAACCACATCGCTGGTGGCCTGGAACATCTGTTCCATGGCCAGGCCCGTGGCCAGGTTGCAGGTGTAATTGATGCCGAGGCGACCGACGGCCATCTGCAGGTCGGTGATTTCCTTGTTGGTGCGCAGCAGTGGGCTGTTGACCACCTTGATGATGCGCGCGGTCAGGGCGGCGTCGTTGCCGATCACCTTGCTCAGTTGCGGGATGCCGATGTCCGGGTCTTCTGCTGCCTCGCGGACTTTCAGCGCGACCTCTGGCAGGGTCGGCAGTACCAGTTCATCGCTGTCGATGGCCTGGATCAGTTCCTTTTGGACTTTCTCGGCAAGCTTGCTCATGGGCAATTCTCTTTAGGCGGTCAGGCAATAGTAATCAGTGTAGTAAGTGCTTAGCGCTGTATTTCGCGGTCTGCGTCCAGTGTATACGGCAAATCGAGCACGCTCAGCGTGCTGCCTTCGGCAGAACCCAGGTGAATCACGCCATTCAGGGCGGCTTCGTCCTGCAGCACGGCCAGCAGTTCGACGCCGGCCGGGCTGCGCGCGGCCAGCACCACTTCCCCAACGCTGGAGGTGTGGCTGGGCGAAAACAGCGCCGTGGCGGGCTCTGGCAGCTGATTGTCATGCAGCTCGAGGCGATACAGGCGACGCTTGAGTTTGCCCAGGTACTGCATGCGCGCGACGATTTCCTGGCCGGTGTAGCAGCCTTTCTTGAAGCTCACGCCGCCCACGGCCTGCAGGTTGATCATCTGCGGAATAAACAGCTCACGGGTGCTGCCCATGACCTGGCCAATCCCAGCGCGCACTTGCGCCAGTAACCAGTCATTCAGCGGTGCTTGCGGCAGTTGGCTGGCCAATTGCGCCTGTACGGCTGCGGCTTGGCTGGCGGGTATCCAGAGTTCGGCGCGGCCATCACTCAGGCGCAGGGCCAGCAACTCATTGCTGCGCGCGACGCTGTCGGCGGTTTCTGCAAGCTCCAGGCTGAGGCTGCGCAGGGCTTCATCGCCGCCGCTCAGGCCGATGCGCAGCCAGTCCTGGCTTTCGTCGGTGAGTTTGGATTTGCTGAAAACAGCGTATTTCTTCAGGTCAGTCAGTTGCGCTTCCAGCAAGTCGCTGGCCATTGCCAGCAGGTAGCCGTCACTCACGCTAAGGATGCGAAAGCTCGACTGCATGCGGCCCTTGGGGGTGCAGCGCGCACCTAGGCTGGAGTGGCTGTCGTTGAGGTAATTGAGGTTGCAGGTGACTTGGCCCTGGAGAAACTTGTTGGCGTCCGGGCCGCGCACGGCGAGGATGCCTTCGTGGCTGAGGGTGCAGTAAAACGCGGTATCGGCCATGGTGGATTAGGTATCGCTGGATAAAAGTTAGGGGGCTCATCATAGAGCGCGCCTCGCGGCTTGTCAGCGCTTGCCGCAGCTTCGCTTGAGGGCATTGCCTGGTCGGGTGATGTGCGCGGTCAACAGGGGGGCTTTTCATCGGTATACTGCGCGCCTTATTTATGGCCTGCCATCCGTGGCAGCCACCCTTCGGGCCGTCGCTGAGCGACGTTAAAAATGGTTCCGTACCATTTTTTCAAGGAGCATTTCCATGGTCGACTCGGTTGAACTCAATCGTCTTTTTTGGCACAGCCGCCGCGGCATGCTGGAGCTGGATGTGCTGCTGGTGCCGTTTGTCAGAGAGGTGTATCCGCACCTCGACGAGGCTGACCGCGAGCGTTATCGCAAGCTGCTCGAATGTGAAGATCAGGATATGTTCGGCTGGTTTATGCAGCGCGGCGAGCCGGAAGACGCCGATCTCAAGCGTATGGTTCGGATGATTCTGGATCGTGTTCAGCCCCAGTGACGGCTTCGAATGCCGGTGGCAGCCTTCACGGCAGCTGCTGGATTGCTATGCCCTGATTCAGGGGTTGGCGCTGCTTAGCCTGGCGCTGGTAGACATTCCACTCTGGGCGCGTTTGCTCGGTATTGGCTTCTGTGTCGCCCATGCCGCTTGGGTGCTGCCACGCCATCTGCTGTTGAGTTCGCCGCAGGCCTACCGAGCGCTGCGCTACACGGCCGATGGTTGGCAGGTGCACAGCACGGCGCAGGGCTGGCAGGCCATCGAGTTGCACCCCGATAGTCTGGCTTTGCCGTTGATTGTGCTGCTGCGCTTTCGTTTGGCTGGGCAGCGCCGCGTGCGCTCGGTCTGCATCGCCCGCGACAGCTTGGCCCGTGATCAGCACCGGCGCTTACGGGTGCGGCTGAAGTTCAGTCGCCATAGGTGGGCGGCAGCAGAATAGTGTCCTTGGCTTCGGCCAACTGCTGCGGGTAGTCCAGGGTGTAATGCAGGCCGCGGCTTTCATGGCGCAGCATGGCTGAACGGATCATCAGCTCGGCGACCTGGGCCAAGTTGCGCAGTTCGATCAGGTCGCGGCTGACCTTGTAGTTACTGTAGAACTCGTGAATTTCGTCGAGCAGCAGGCGCACCCGGTGCTCGGCGCGCTGCAGGCGCTTGTTGGTGCGCACGATGCCGACGTAGTCCCACATAAAACGCCGCAGTTCGTCCCAGTTGTGCGCAATGATCACGTCTTCATCCGAGTCAGTCACCTGACTGGCGTCCCAGCTGGGAAGGTCGCTGGGCATGCTGATCTGCTCCAGCTGGGCGAGGATGTTCTCCGCCGCCGAGCGGGCATAAACGAAGCACTCCAGCAGTGAGTTGCTGGCCATGCGGTTGGCCCCGTGCAGGCCGGTAAAGCTGGTTTCGCCGATGGCATACAGGCCGGGCACATCGGTGCAGCCGCTTTGGTCGACCACTACACCGCCGCAGGTGTAATGCGCAGCTGGCACCACCGGAATCGGTTCTTTGGTGATGTCGATGCCGAAGTCCAGGCAGCGTTCATACACGGTAGGGAAGTGCGATTTCACAAAGTCAGCCGGTTTATGGCTGATATCGAGGAACACGCAGTCAATCCCCAAACGCTTCATCTCATGGTCGATGGCGCGGGCGACGATATCCCGTGGCGCCAGTTCGGCGCGCTCATCGAAGCGCGGCATAAAACGCTCGCCGTTGGGCAGCTTGAGCAGTGCACCTTCGCCGCGCAGTGCCTCGGTGACCAGAAAGCTCTTGGCTTTCGGGTGGTACAGGCAGGTCGGGTGGAATTGGTTGAACTCCAGGTTGCCGACCCGACAGCCGGCGCGCCAGGCCATGGCGATACCGTCGCCGCAGGCGCCGTCCGGGTTGCTGGTGTAGAGATAAACCTTGGCCGCGCCGCCGGTGGCGAGAATTACAAAGCGCGCGCTAAAGGTGTCGACCTCGCCGCTGGCGCGGTTGAGCACGTAAGCGCCCAGGCAGCGCTGGCCTTCCAAGCCGAGTTTGCGTTCGGTGATCAGATCAACGGCGACGCGCTGCTCCAGCAATTCGATATTGCTGCGCTGGCGGGTCTGTTCGAGCAAGGTGTTGAAGATCGCCGCGCCGGTGGCATCGGCGGCATGGATGATGCGCCGGTGACTGTGGCCGCCTTCACGGGTCAGGTGAAATTCGAAACCGCCGTCTTCGCGGGCGTGTTCATCGTCACGGGTAAAGGGCACGCCCTGGTCGATCAACCACTGGATGGCTTCGCGGCTGTGCTCGACGGTAAAGCGCACGGCGTCCTCACGGCACAGGCCGCCACCGGCATTGAGGGTGTCTTCGACATGCGACTCGATGGTGTCGGTGTCGTCCAGCACCGCCGCCACGCCGCCTTGCGCCCAGTAGGTCGAGCCGTTGGACAGGTTGCCCTTGCTCAGGACGGCAATGCGCAGGTGCTCAGGCAGCGTGAGGGCCAGGGTCAGGCCGGCGGCACCGCTACCGATAACCAGAACGTCGTGTTGGTAATGTTGGCTCATGTCCGAATTCCGCGAAAAGCGGCCCCTAGTATATAGAGGGGGTGGACGGCACAATAGCCAGCTTATGACCAAGTGCGTTACTCGGGAACTTTTTAAGTGTTTCGGGTTCCATAGGCGGTTGTTTAAGTGGGAATTCGCCTGGGTCAGTCGGCTTTGCAACGGGCCTGCGGTTTTTGCCTAGCCGGCGGGCGATCCAGACTACAAGCGCAGCAGTGGAGTCCCTTTGCTGCGCTGTTCCGTGCAGGACTTTTAAGTGTTCTGCAGGAAGCTTGTTTGAAGGAGAGAACTTTTGCGCAATGCCCAAGTCTACTTTGGCAGACCGAGTAAAGGGTTGGCGTTGCGCTCCTTCAAACCTTATGAGGAGTTTTCATGCTAACCCAGGAAGATGATCAGCAACTGGTCGAGCGCGTACAGCGCGGCGACAAGCGTGCATTTGATCTATTGGTGCTCAAGTATCAGCACAAGATTCTCGGGTTGATCGTGCGTTTTGTGCATGACACCCATGAGGCACAGGATGTGGCGCAGGAAGCCTTCGTCAAGGCGTATCGGGCGTTGGGTAATTTTCGTGGTGACAGTGCGTTCTACACTTGGCTGTATCGCATCGCCATCAATACGGCGAAGAACCACCTGGTGTCGCGTGGTCGGCGCCCGCCAGACAGTGATGTAAGTGCTGAGGATGCCGAGTTCTATGACGGTGACCATGCCCTCAAGGACATCGAGTCGCCGGAGCGCGCGCTGTTGCGCGACGAGATCGAGGCCACCGTGCACCGCAGTATCGAGCAGTTGCCGGAAGATTTACGCACAGCGCTAACCTTGCGTGAATTTGATGGTCTGAGTTACGAGGACATTGCCAGCGTCATGCAGTGTCCAGTTGGCACCGTGCGTTCGCGAATTTTCCGGGCGCGTGAGGCTATTGATCGATCCCTGCAGCCGTTGCTGCAGGAAACCTGAGACAGCGGCGTCAGCCAAGAGAGGAACCGCCATGAGTCGTGAAACCCTGCAGGAATCGCTGTCCGCGGTGATGGATAACCAAGCGGATGAACTTGAACTAAGGCGAGTGCTGGCGGCCAGTGATGACCCTGAGCTGCGCGCAACCTGGTCGCGTTACCAGATTGCTCGGGCGGTCATGCACAAAGAGTTGCTTGAGCCGCGCCTGGATATTGCCGCTGCTGTGTCCGTCGCCCTGGCCGACGATGTTGCCCCGGTTGCGCAGCCAGTGCAGCGCGGTCCTTGGCGTACCGTCGGTCGTCTGGCTGTTGCCGCTTCGGTTACCGTTGCAGTGCTGGCGGGTGTGCGTATGTACAACCAGGACGACATCACCGGTGTGCAGTTGGCGCAACAGTCCAATCAGCCGGTGCTGAATATCCCTCAGGTCAGCGGGCCGGCCATGCTGGCAGGTTTCAATACGTCTGAAGAGCAGTCTGCTCCTGCGGCCAGTGCCGTGGGTCAGGGCCAGCCTGGCTGGCATGAGCAGCGTTTGCCGGCCTATCTGCGCCAGCATGCGCAGCAGGCAGCCATGAGTACGAGTGAAGGTGCGCTGCCTTACGCGCGCGCAGCCAGTCTGGAAAACCGTTAACGGTCGTTGTTAAGGAATCGCATGCGCTTTATTCCTTTAAGCGTTCTGTTGCTGGGCAGCTGGCTGGTGTTGCCGGCGGTTGCCGATGAAGGTCGTGCCTTGTTGCAGCGTCTGGCGGATGCCGAGCGCACACAAAGTTTTCAGGGCACCTTTGTATACGAGCGTAATGGCAGCTTTTCGACGCACAGCATCTGGCATCGGGTGGGTGAGGGCGGTGCGCTACGAGAGCGCCTGCTACAGCTGGATGGTTCCGCGCAGGAGGTGTTGCGCGTCGATGGTCAGGTGCAGTGCGCCAGTGGTGCATTGGCTGACCAGCTGATCGATAGCCAGCTGTGGCCCGCCCGGGCGCTGAATGCCGAGCAGTTGAGTGAGTGGTATGAGCTGCGTGTGCTCGGCAAGTCCCGCGTGGCGGGGCGAGCTACCAGCGTATTGGCCCTGGTGCCGCGCGATCAGCATCGTTATGGCATCGAGCTGCACCTTGATCAGCAAACTGGCTTGCCGCTCAAGTCCTTGCTGGTCAATGACAAGGGGCAGTTGCTTGAGCGTTTCCAGTTTACCCAACTACAAACTGCAGCTCCCGCTGCCTCTAACCTTGAGCCTGGTGCAGGCTGCCGTCCGGTGCGTTTGTCTACCGCCCAGGTGGATGCGGTAGAAGCCTGGCGTTCGGATTGGCTGCCGCCAGGCTTTAGCCTGCGCTCGGTTACTCAGCGCCGCAGCCCCGCATCGGATGAGCCAGTCGCCTGCCAGGTGTATGAAGATGGCCTGGCGCGTTTCTCTGTGTTTATGGAGCCGCTGCGCGGCGCTGCCGTTGAGGATGTGCGTACTCAGCTGGGGCCGACTGTGGCGGTTTCACGTCGATTGAAGACCGAAGATGGCGACGTGATGGTCACCGTGGTTGGCGAAATTCCTCTAGGTACGGCTGAGCGAGTGGCCTTATCCATGCGTTCGGTGGCTGAGGTGGCGCAGTGATCGAGGAGCAGGGGCGAGTCGTAGCTGTTGAGCCTGGCGCTGTCTGGGTTGAAACCCTGCGTAAAAGCACCTGCTCCAGTTGCTCTGTCAAAGCCGGCTGCGGCCAAGGCTTGCTTGATCAGCTCGGGGCGAGCGGCCGTCGTGGTTACGTGCGTGCACTGTCGGATCTGCAGCTGAATGTGGGTGATACAGTCATTATCGGTGTGCGCGAGGATCTGCTGGTGCGCGGCTCGCTGCTGGTTTATCTGCTGCCCTTGCTCGGTTTGTTTGCTGCGGCTGTATTGGCTGAGCAGGCGGGCTTGAGCGAGCCCTGGGTAATATTCAGTGCGCTGTTGGGGTTTCTGTTTGCCTGCTGCGCGGTGCGCTGGCGCAGCCGCGTTACGGCCGGTGATCCGGCGTTGCAGCCTGTGGTGTTGCGTGCATTGCTTGGTGGTGCCGCAGCAGCGTTTTAAGACTTTTGCTGGCCTGATGGGGAGTTGTATGTCGAAGCTTGGTCTGAAATCTTCATTTACTGCGTTATTTGCCGTGCTGCTGATGGGGCAGGCGCTGTTTGCTCAGGCGAGCCTGCCGGATTTCACCGAGCTGGTTGAGCAGGCGTCACCGGCGGTCGTCAATATCAGCACCCGGCAGAAGATGCCGGATCGCGCGGTGGCTGGCAGCGGTCAGCTTAATGTGCCTGATCTGGAAGGCCTGCCGCCGATGTTTCGCGAGTTCTTCGAACGCAATATTCCGCAGATGCCACGTGCACCTGGCGGGGGGCGCCAGCGTGAGGCCCAGTCGCTGGGCTCGGGCTTTATCATTTCCGCTGATGGTTATGTGCTGACCAATAACCATGTGATCGCTGACGCCGATGAAATCATTGTGCGTCTGTCGGATCGCAGTGAGCTGGAAGCTAAACTGGTCGGTACTGACCCGCGCAGCGATGTTGCGCTGCTCAAGGTTGAGGGTGCTGGCCTGCCAACCGTCAAGTTGGGCAAGTCGGAAGACCTTAAAGTTGGTGAGTGGGTGCTGGCAATCGGCTCGCCATTCGGCTTCGATCACTCGGTGACCGCCGGGATCGTCAGTGCCAAAGGCCGTAGCCTGCCGAACGAGAGCTATGTGCCGTTTATTCAGACTGACGTGGCGATCAACCCAGGTAACTCCGGCGGTCCGCTGTTCAATCTGGCTGGTGAAGTGGTCGGTATCAATTCGCAGATTTTTACCCGCTCCGGCGGCTTTATGGGCCTGTCGTTCGCCATCCCGATGAGTGTGGCCATGGATGTGGCCGATCAGCTCAAGGCGGAAGGCAAGGTCAGTCGCGGCTGGCTGGGTGTGGTGATTCAGGAAGTAAACAAGGATCTGGCTGAGTCGTTTGGCCTGGATAAACCAGCCGGTGCGCTGGTGGCGCAGGTGTTGGAAGAAGGGCCGGCTGCCAAAGGCGGCTTGCAGGTAGGCGATGTGATCCTCAGTCTGGATGGTAAGCCGATTGTCATGTCTGCCGACCTGCCGCATCTGGTCGGTGCGCTCAAGCCGGGTACCAGTGCCGAGCTGGATGTGGTGCGCGATGGTGCGCGCAAGAAGCTGAAGTTGAGCATCGGTGCGCTGCCTGAAGACGGCGAGGCTTTGGCCGGGACTGCTGCGCCTGGGGTTGAACGCAGCAGCAATCGTCTTGGGGTCAAGGTGGTTGAGCTGACTGCCGAGCAGAAGAAGAGCCTCGACCTGAAAGGCGGTGTGGTTATCTCTGAGGTGCAGGATGGTCCGGCGGCGCTGATTGGCCTGCGTCCGGGTGATGTGATCACTCATCTGAACAATCAGGCGATCAATTCGGCCAAGACCTTTACCGAAGTGGCGCAGGCGCTGCCGAAGAATCGTTCGGTGTCGATGCGCGTGCTGCGTCAGGGGCGCGCCAGCTTTATCACCTTCAAACTGGCCGATTAACGGCGCAGGTAGGCTAAAAGGGCGACTTCGGTCGCCCTTTTACATAGTGCTGCCGTGTGGCCTTGATGACGTGCAAGGTGGCTTTCGGGTACACTTCGCGGCTATTTTCAGCGGGCAGTCGCCTGCGCCCTTTTTGAGTGTTGATCCGTGAGTGATTTGAGTCATATCCGCAATTTCTCCATCATCGCCCACATTGACCACGGCAAGTCGACCCTGGCCGACCGGTTTATCCAGATGTGTGGCGGCTTGGCCGATCGTGAAATGGAAGCCCAGGTACTGGACTCCATGGATCTGGAGCGCGAGCGCGGGATCACCATCAAGGCGCACAGCGTCACCCTGTATTACAAGGCTAAAGACGGCATCACCTATCAGCTGAACTTTATTGATACCCCAGGCCACGTCGACTTCACCTATGAAGTCAGCCGTTCCCTGGCGGCCTGTGAAGGTGCGCTGCTGGTGGTCGATGCCGGTCAGGGCGTGGAAGCGCAATCGGTGGCCAACTGCTACACCGCCATTGAGCAGGGCCTTGAGGTCATGCCGGTACTGAACAAGATCGACCTGCCCCAGGCCGATCCGGATCGGGTCAAGGAAGAGATCGAGAAGATTATCGGCATCGATGCCACCGATGCGGTGACCTGCAGTGCCAAGACTGGCCTGGGCGTCGATGAAGTGCTTGAGCGATTGGTGCACACGATTCCGGCGCCGACCGGTGATATTGAGGCGCCGCTGCAGGCGCTGATCATCGACTCCTGGTTCGATAACTACCTGGGTGTGGTCTCCCTGGTGCGTGTACGCCACGGTCGGATTAAGAAAGGCGACAAGGTACTGGTCAAATCCACCGGCAAGATCCACCTGGTCGACAGCGTCGGCGTGTTCAACCCCAAACACACTGCCACGGTCGACCTCAAGGCCGGTGAAGTGGGCTTTATCATCGCCAGCATCAAGGACATTCACGGCGCGCCAGTGGGCGACACCCTGACCCTGGCCGCCACGCCGAACGTCGAAGTGCTGCCCGGCTTCAAGCGTATCCAGCCGCAGGTGTATGCCGGCCTGTTCCCGGTCAGCTCCGACGATTTCGAAGATTTCCGCGATGCGTTGCAGAAGCTGACCTTGAACGATTCGTCGCTGCAATATTCGCCAGAAAGCTCCGATGCATTGGGCTTCGGTTTCCGTTGTGGCTTCCTTGGCATGCTGCACATGGAAATCATTCAGGAGCGCCTGGAGCGCGAATACGACCTGGATCTGATCACCACGGCGCCGAGCGTAATCTTCGAAGTGGTGCTCAAGACCGGCGAAACCATCTACGTCGATAACCCGTCGAAGCTGCCGGATATCTCCTCGGTCGAGGACTTCCGCGAACCGATCGTGCAGGCCACCATCCTGGTGCCGCAAGAGCACCTGGGTAACGTCATCACCCTGTGTATCGAGAAACGCGGTGTGCAGCGCGATATGCAGTTCCTCGGCTCTCAGGTTCAGGTTCGCTACGACCTGCCGATGAACGAAGTGGTACTCGACTTCTTTGACCGTCTGAAATCCACCAGCCGTGGTTATGCCTCGCTGGATTACCATTTCGATCGCTATCAGTCGGCCAACCTGGTCAAGCTGGATGTGTTGATCAATGGTGACAAGGTAGATGCCCTAGCCTTGATCGTGCATAAGGACAACGCCCATTACAAAGGACGTGCGTTGACCGAGAAGATGAAAGAGCTGATTCCACGGCAGATGTTCGACGTGGCGATCCAGGCTGCCATTGGTGGGCAGATCGTTGCGCGGACTACGGTCAAGGCGCTGCGCAAGAACGTATTGGCCAAATGCTACGGTGGTGACGTCAGCCGTAAACGCAAACTGCTGGAAAAGCAGAAGGCCGGTAAGAAACGCATGAAGCAGGTTGGTAACGTGGAGATTCCACAGGAAGCCTTCCTCGCTGTGCTCAGGTTGGATAGTTAAGGTCCTATGTCGATCAATTTCCCGCTGTTACTGGTTATCGCCGTTGCCGTTTGTGGCGCGCTGGCGTTGTTCGACCTGATCTTTCTGGCCCCGCGCCGGCGAGCAGCTATCAGTACCTATCATGGCCAGGTCAGCGAGCCTGATGAGGCCGTGTTGGAGCGCTTGAACAAAGAGCCTTTGCTGGTTGAGTACGGCAAGTCGTTCTTCCCGGTGCTGGCGATTGTGCTGGTACTGCGCTCATTTCTGGTCGAACCCTTCCAGATTCCATCCGGCTCGATGAAGCCGACCCTGGAAGTGGGTGATTTTATTCTGGTTAACAAATTCGCCTATGGCATCCGCCTGCCGGTGCTGGACACCAAGGTGATTGAAGTAGGCGATCCGCAGCGCGGTGATGTGATGGTGTTTCGCTACCCAAGCGATCCGAACATCAACTACATCAAGCGCGTGGTGGGCTTGGCCGGCGACCGGATTGCCTACAGCAGCGACAAGCGTCTGACCATCAATGGTGAGCTTGTAGCACAGCAGTTGATTGGCGATGAGCCCGGCAGTCTGGGCAGTGCGACGTTGTATAACGAGAAACTCGGTGAAGCAGAGCACCAGATCCGTAAGGAAATGCAGCGTTATCGGGTTGAGCCTGGTCGTGAGTGGGTGGTGCCGCAAGGGCATTACTTTATGATGGGCGACAACCGCGACAACTCCAATGACAGCCGTTACTGGAACGACCCTGCCATCCCCAAGCCGTTGCTGGGCATGGTGCCGGACCAGAATATCGTCGGCAAAGCATTTGCCATCTGGATGAGCTGGCCGGACCCGAAGTCGAGCAACCTGCCTAATTTCTCTCGCGTAGGTCTGATTCACTGACCTGCTGCCGAATTTGCGACGCTGTTAAATGCAGCGTCGCAGGCTATATATAGTCTTGCCTCCAGCCGTAATGGCTTTCACATAACTCGAATTTGGGGACAAATATGAAATCTGCGCATTCGCAAAAGGGAATGTCGATTCTTAGTTGGTTGATGGTGCTGGCTGTGGTCGCTTTTTTGGCCAGCGCGGCGTTCAAGGTGTTGCCGCATTACTTCGACTATATGTCGTTGGAGAAGATCATTACTTCGGTTGAGACCGATAAAGCTGCTGAGATTCGTAGCATTAATGACTTCTACAGCCATGTCAGCAAGGGTATGCAGGTCAACAGCATCCGTGACTTGGATATGCAAGAAGCGTTGAAGATAAAAGTGGAGAACAACGAGTTCCATGCGCACCTTAAGTACGAGAAGCGCGAGCCTTTGATCGAGAATATCGATCTGGTCGTGCGTTTCGACAAAGAATTCCGCGTGCGTATGCCGTGAGTGCGTCGTTAGTTCGTCTCGAGCGGCAGCTCGGTTATACCTTCAAGGACCAGGAGCTGATGATCCTGGCCCTGACCCATCGTAGTTTCGCCGGGCGCAATAACGAGCGTCTGGAGTTTCTTGGCGATGCGATCCTCAACTTTGTCGCTGGTGAGGCGCTGTTTCAGCGCTTTCCATTGGCCCGTGAAGGGCAGCTGTCACGTCTGCGCGCGCGTCTGGTCAAGGGCGAGACCCTGGCCATTCTGGCTCGTGGTTTCGATCTGGGCGAGTACCTGCGCCTGGGCTCCGGTGAGCTGAAAAGTGGCGGTTTTCGCCGTGAGTCGATTCTCGCCGACGCCCTGGAAGCGCTTATTGGCGCCATCTATCTGGACACTGGTATGGATGCGGCCCGTGAGCGGGTGTTGGCCTGGCTGACCACTGAGTTGGACAGCCTGACCCTGGTCGACACCAACAAGGACCCGAAAACCCGTCTGCAGGAGTTTCTGCAGTCGCGCGGCTGTGAGTTGCCACGTTACGAAGTGGTGGATATTCAGGGCGAGCCGCACTGCCGGACATTCGTGGTCGAATGTCAGATTACCTTACTGAATGATAAAACCCTGGGGCAGGGTGCCAGCCGGCGTATCGCCGAGCAGGTGGCCGCTGCGGCTGCGCTGATCGCCCTGGGTGTGGAGAATGGCAATGACTGATTCACCTGTTACACGCTGTGGCTATGTCGCCATCGTCGGCCGGCCCAACGTGGGCAAGTCGACGCTGCTTAACCACATCCTCGGGCAGAAGCTGGCGATCACCTCGCGCAAGCCGCAGACCACGCGGCACAACATGCTCGGGATCAAGACCGAGGGTGAGGTGCAGGCGATCTATGTCGACACCCCCGGCCTGCACAAGAACAACGAAAAAGCGCTGAACCGCTATATGAACAAGAACGCTTCGTCGGCGCTGAAAGATGTCGACGTGGTGATCTTTGTGGTCGATCGCACCCGCTGGACCGACGAAGACCAGATGGTGCTGGAGCGTATTCAATACGTCGAAGGCCCGGTAATCCTGGCGATCAACAAGACTGATCGCATTGAAGACAAAGCTGAGCTGATGCCGCATCTGGAGTGGCTGGCCACCCAGTTGCCGAATGCCGAGATCGTGCCGGTCTCCGCCCAGCATGGGCATAACCTCGATACCCTGGAAAAACTGGTGGGCGAGCGTTTGCCGGAAGGCGTGCACTTCTTCCCCGAAGATCAGGTCACCGACCGCTCCAGCCGCTTCTTCGCCGCCGAACTGGTGCGTGAGAAGATCATGCGTCAGCTCGGCGCTGAGCTGCCGTACCAGATCACCGTGGAAATTGAGGAGTTCAAGCGCGACGGGCGCATCCTGCATATCCACGCGCTGATCCTGGTAGAGCGCGACGGCCAGAAGAAAATCATCATTGGCGACAAGGGTGAGCGGATCAAACGCATTGGCCAGGAAGCGCGCAAGGACATGGAAGTGATGTTCGACTCCAAGATCATGCTCAACCTCTGGGTCAAGGTCAAAAGTGGCTGGTCTGACGATGAGCGCGCGTTGCGCTCTCTGGGTTACGACAACATCTGAGTCGCCCTCGGGCGCGTCCTGCGCCCGCTTTTGTGAGTAAGCCCCATGCTTGCCCTTGGTCAGCCTGCCTATGTTCTGCACAGCCGCGCTTACCGTGAAAGCAGCGCGCTGGTGGACTTTCTCACCCCCCAAGGCCGTTTGCGCGCTGTGTTGCGCGGTGCGCGGGGCAAGGCTGGCAGCCTGGCGCGACCGTTTATTCCGCTGGAAGCCGAGTTTCGCGGGCGTGGCGAGCTGAAAAACGTCGGCCGCCTCGACCCCGCAGGCATTCCCAATCTGCTGGTGGGCGAGGCACTGTTCAGCGGCCTGTACCTCAACGAACTGTTGATCCGCCTGTTGCCCGCCGATGACCCGCACCCCGCCGTGTTCGAGCACTACGCCATGACGGTGCTGGCGCTGGCCCAGGGCCGCGCCCTGGAGCCCTTGCTGCGCTCTTTTGAATGGCGTCTGCTGGATCAGCTGGGCTATGGTTTCGCCCTGGATCTGGACAGCGAAGGTCAGCCTATAGCCGAGGCGGGTCTATATCGACTGCAGACCGAAACCGGGCTGGTGCCGATTGGCCAGCTGCAACCCGGAGCTTTTCAAGGGGCCGAGCTGTTAGCCATGGCCGAAGCGGACTGGACTGCGCCCGGTGCCCTGGCCGCCGCCAAACGCCTGATGCGCCAGGCCCTGGCCCCCCATTTAGGCGGCAGGCCGCTGGTCAGCCGCGAATTATTTATGACGCTCAAGGAGCCAAGCCGTGACTGATGCCAATCGTATTCTGCTGGGTGTGAACATCGACCATGTGGCCACCTTGCGCCAGGCCCGTGGCACCCGTTATCCCGATCCGGTCAAGGCCGCGCTGGACGCCGAGGAGGCCGGTGCCGACGGCATTACCGTGCACCTGCGTGAAGACCGTCGGCACATTCAGGAGCGCGATGTGCGCTTGCTCAAGGAAGTCATGCAGACGCGGATGAACTTCGAAATGGGCGTGACCGAGGAAATGCTCGCCTTCGCCGAAAGCATTCGTCCCGAGCACGTCTGCCTGGTGCCGGAAACCCGTCAGGAGCTGACCACCGAAGGTGGCCTGGATGTGGCCGGGCAGGAAGCGCGGATTCGCGCAGTGGTGGAGCGCCTGAGCAAAATCGGCTGCGAAGTGTCGCTGTTTATCGACCCGGACCCTCAGCAGATTGAGGCGTCTAAGCGTGTCGGCGCGCCGGCTATCGAATTGCACACCGGCCGTTATGCCGATGCCCACACGCCAGAGGAGGCAGCGCGCGAGCTGGCGCGGATTCGCGACGGAGTGGCTTGCGGCCTGCAGCACGGGCTGATCGTCAATGCCGGCCACGGTTTGCATTACCACAACGTCGAGCCGGTGGCGGCGATTGCCGGGATCAACGAGCTGAATATCGGCCATGCCCTGGTGGCACACGCGCTGTTTGTCGGTTTCAAACAGGCGGTGGTGGAGATGAAGCAGCTGATCGTAGCGGCGTCAGGTCGCGGCTGAAACGTAGGATGGGTTAGCCGCGCAGCGGTGTAACCCATCGATCCGGTGATGGGTATTGCTGCGCTCAACCTACGCGGCCCGCCCCATCCTACGTCCTGCTACGTTAGGGCTTGCGTGCAATCAATACGGCGCGGCTGGGCGCCGGCAAGCCTTCGACCGTGCGGCTGTGGTCGGCGGGATCGAGGAACTCTGGCAGTGATTGAAAGCGCATCCACTCGGTCGAGCGTTGTTCGTCGAGCGAAGTGGTGCTGACATCCACGCAGCGCACATCGACAAAGCCGGCGCGGCGCAGCCACAGCTCCAGTGCCGGCACCGAGGGTAGGAACCAGACGTTGCGCATTTGCGCGTAGCGGTCCTCGGGGACCAGTACCTGCTGCGCATCGCCTTCTACCACCAGGGTCTCCAGCACCAGTTCGCCGTCCTTGACCAGGCAATCCTTGAGGTCGATCAGATGATCGATGGGCGAGCGGCGGTGATACAGCACGCCCATGGAAAACACCGTGTCGAAGCCCTGCAGCTTGCCGGGTAATTCCTCGAAGGCCAGCGGCAGGTGCCAGGCGGGCAGGTCGGGCAGGTAGTTCTTCATCGCCAGGAATTGGCAAAGGAACAGCCAGTTGGGGTCGATGCCGACCACGCTGTCCGCGCCGGCGCCAAGCATACGCCACATGTAATAGCCGTTGCCGCAGCCGACATCCAGCACCCGCTTGCCCTTTAGATCAAGGTAGGGGGCAACTCGTTGCCACTTCCAGTCCGAGCGCCATTCGGTGTCGACATGCACACCAAACAGGTGAAATGGCCCTTTGCGCCAGGGAATCAGGCCCTGCAGGGCGCTTTTTAGCGCGGTGCGGGTGGGTTCATCACAGGGGCCGTTGAAGGTGAAGCTGTGCATCAGCTCCAGCTGTTCGACGTGCAGTTCCGGCAGCGCCTGTACCGCGCCGTACCAGCGCGGCAGATCGCCATGGCCGACCGCCAGTTTGGCGTCGATCTGCCCGGGCAGGTCGGCTGCCCAGTCCTGCAGGGGTGTGCCGGCAAGCGCAGCTTGCAGGGCATCGAGGTCGAGGCGACTGATCATGGCAGGGCAATCAAGGAGGCGAAATTAAGGCACTGGAACCACGGCACCACCTGGCTGAAGCCGGCGGCGAGCAGGCGTTCGCGGTGCTGCTCCAGGCTATCGGGCAGCATGACCTTTTCAATCGCGCTGCGTTTCTGGGCGATTTCCAGCTCGCTGTAGCCGTTGGCCCGTTTAAAGGCGATATGCAACTCGCCCAGCAGGGCGTGCTGCTCGGCATCTTCGAATTGCAGTTTTTCCGAGAGGATCAACGCGCCGCCGGGCAGCAAGGCCTGGCGAATCCGCGTGAGTAATTCGAGGCGTTGTTCAGGCTGGATAAATTGCAGGGTGAAGTTCAGCGCCACCAGCGAGGTTGGCTGAAAAGTGAGGCTGAGAATGTCGGCCTCAAGCACCTCGACTGGCAGCAACTCCTGAAACATCGAGTCCTGCGCGTGCAGGTATTCGCGGCAGCGCTCGACCATGGCGCTGGAGTTATCCACCGCGATCACCCGGCAATCGTCGATCTGCACATGCCGGCGCAGCGCCTGGGTCACGGCGCCCAGGGAGCTGCCGAGGTCATACAGCACGCTGTGCGGCTGGGCGAACTGGCCAGCGAGCACGCCGATATTCTCGACAATGGTCGGGTAGCCCGGCACCGAGCGCTTGATCATATCGGGGAAGACCCGCACCACATCTTCGTTGAACACGAAGTCCGGCACCTGGGCCAGGGGTTGGGCGAAAAGACGGTCGGGCTGTTTGCTCACGATGGCTACGCACTGGTCGATAAAGCCGGGCATTTTAGCCAAGTGCGCGGTATAGCCAAACTTTGATTGCCGCTATTGGTCGCAAATCTGCATGGGCGATGGCTTGGCGGACTGTTTGAAGGCCGAGGCCGCAATGGCCCATTGTCCCAGCCAGTAGCTGAGCATGATCGCCAATGGCGCGGTCTCGAAGGGCGCGACAAAGCGGTTGATGCCGATCAGGCTGTCGGACAGCACAAACAGCGCAGCACCTGCGGCGGCCAGGCGCGTTGAGGTATTGGGCAGTCCTGGTTGACCGAGACGGGCGAGGGCGCGCCAGAGCATGGCGCTGATCGCCAGGGCGTAACAGGCTACGGGGATCAGCAGTGGGCCCAGATTGGCGCTGGCGAGGATGGCGAACATCGTGCCGCCCGTGGCCAGGGCCAGCAGCAAGGCGAGCCAGGCGGGTTGCTTGCAGTCGCTCAGGTAGGCGCGCAGATAGGCCAGGTGCGCCAGCAGGAAGGCGCCGAGGCCGAAAACAAACAGATCACCGGGCCAGTCGAGCAGGATATCGCCCGCCAATGAGGCAAGCAGGCCGAGGCTGATCCAGCGTCGATACAGACCGCTGGGTGCCGTTCTCAGCCATAGCAGTAGAGCGACGACCGGGATGCCCTTGCTGAGCAAGCCCAGTTCACTCAGGCCGCTGAGCCGCGCATAGAGAAATACTGCAGCGCCCAGCAAACCCAGCAGCAGATAACGCATGGCCTTGTCCTTGATGCTCGAAAGGCCAGCACTATGGCGTGTCGCGGATTAACTGGCCACGCCGTGGGTGCCAGTCAGGTCAGCATTTCGCGCCAGTTAGCGCGCCTTGATCGTGCAGGTGAAGCGCTGTGCCGGTACTACGCCGACTTCCCAGGGGCGTTCGTAGGTCAGGGCCAATTGGCCCTCGCCTGCTTGGGCAACTTCGAAGCGCCAGGTGGAAACCCCGGCACTGCCGACCAGGCCGGCGTCTTCCGGGTTGCTGTAGACCTCGGGGCCGAGGCTTTTCAGCACCTGTGGCGCAGAGTCACGCAGCAGCCAGCGAAAACCCGTGGTGGGGTTGCTCGGCAGGCGCAGATTGAATTGCTGGCCGACGTGCAGCGACAGCGGGCATTTGCTCTGCTGGCTTTGCTCCAGGGTGACGCTGCTGGGTTTTTGCGCGCAGGCGGCGAGCAGTGCAAGGCTGAGTGCCACTGTCAGGCGGGGGGCAAGCATGGTGAGCTCCTGGCGAATGTCGAGGCTGCCAGCATAGCTGCTAGGGCTGCTGCGTGGGAGCCCGTGCAGCGAACGTCGCCTGCAGTGGCGCGCGCAAGTGCTGGGCATACTCGTCGATCAGCGGTGTGAGCAGGGCAAAGCATTCGTGAGGTGCCAGGCGTACGTCGTGGCTGTCGATCAGTTCATGCTCCAGGCGCTGCAGCACCTGTTGTAAGGACGCGCCGACGGGCGATTGCTCCAGTTGCAGGCAGAGCTGCTGAATCTGCTGTTTCAGGTTTGGCGGGCATTGACTGTAATTGGCCGCCCGCACGCTCAGGCCGCGCAGGCGGGCAAGGTTTTCCAGGCCATGGCAGGCCTGGGCGATGCCCTCTAGGTGTGCGTTACCAGCCTCATGCAGGCGGGTTTCGAGTGTTGCGATCACCGCCAGTAAGCCGTCGATAACCTGGCAGTGGGCGGCAAAGTCCGCCGGGTTGCGCCGCAGGCGTGGCCAGTCCTGCTGCAGTGGTGCAAGCCCCAGGCTGGGGCCGGGCCAGTTCAGCCAGAGTTGGTCGAGTTGGCGGGCCAGGGCGTTGCGCTGGCTGGTGCTGGGCAGGTCTTGCTGGGCGCCCAGGCCACGGTGTTTTTGCAGGTTCTGCAGCAGGTCGATGGCGCGTTGCAGCAACGCAGCTTGCAGCTCATTGAGATGCTGCTGGTGGCGTTTGCCGGCGAGCTGGCTGAGGAAGTGGCCGGCGAGTAACAGCGCCAATGCCAGGGCGAGAGCAATGCTGAGGGCCATAAGCTGGTTTCCTGAACCCGAACGGTGCGCAAGGGGGCAGGCAAACTGAGCAAATCCCTTGCCAGAGCGCGCAAAGGCCCGGTTTAAGGCGTTTTCAATCCACTGTTTGCAGTCTATTCGCCCTGTATTTGGGCGCTTTTAATCGTTCCGGCAGTTTTTGGTGCGGGCGCTGCCCATTTGTCGTGCGGGCTGCAGTTTTACCGGGCAAAGGGTTAAAGTTGCACCTCTGTTTTTCAGGGTTGCACTTTTCATGTTCAACGCGCGTTTGATGCGTCTTGATGACCAGGCCCATGAGCACACCCACGACCACCATCAACTGGTGCTGTCGCTGGCCGGGCGTGCCGAATTTGAGGTGAACGGCCGGGGTGGCGAGGTGTGCCGCATGCGCGCCTGCCTGGTGCCGGGGGATGCCGATCACCAGTTCGCGGGCATGGGCGATAACCGTATGCTGATCATCGACCTGGATGAGCAGGGCACCTCCAGCGAAGACCTGCAACTGTTGACCCGTCTGTTCGAAACCCCGCGTTACCCGCAGCTGGATGCCGATTTCCAGAACCTGCTGAGCTATGCCGGCGCTGAGCTGGAGCGTTATGGCTCTGATCCACTGTTGCCGCGCGCGTTGGGCGGCGTGCTGCTGCGCGCCCTGCACCTGCGCCTGTTCGGTGAACCCCACACGCGGGCTGTGGGGGCGCTGAATCTGGAGCGGCTCGACAGTTACATCATCGAGCACCTGGCGCGGCGTATCAGCGTCGCTGAACTGGCGCAGGTGGCTTGCCTGAGCCCCAGTCATTTCCATGCGCAGTTCAAGGATAGTGTCGGCCTGACGCCGCACCAGTACCTGCTGAAAACCCGTCTGGATCGCGCCGTGCGGCTGTTGCGCGAGAGCGGCATGCCACTGATTCGCATCGCCGAAGAGTGCGGCTTCTCCAGCCAAAGCGCACTGACCACTGCCATGCGTCGCTACCTGGGCCTGACCCCGAAACGCCTGCGCAGCGCCGCATAAACGCACGCTGACTACCTTAGGTGGCGGTGCTCAGCAGGCGGGCGCTGCCGATCAAACGTGAACTTCTTCACGCTGCCGACTAAGCTGTGGCGCACAGAGACATTTACTGTGCCTGGGCAAGGATGCTGTCCACTTCAAGTGTGCCCCTAAAGTACGAGTAGTCTTGATGAGCAAGCACCTGCACCCATCGTTCACCTTTTCGCTGCTCGGCATCTTGCTGCTCAGTACGCCTTTGCACGCCGCCAGCCTGCAAGCCGAGCTGGTGGACAGCCAGGGCCAGCCCTTGGCCAATGCCGTACTCAGTTTGCGTAGCGAGGTTGCACCGGTGGTTGCACCTGCTACCGCAGTGATGGATCAGCGCTCGCAGCAGTTTGCGCCCAATGTGCTGGCCGTGCGCAGCGGCACCTCGGTGTCGTTCCCCAATAGCGACAATATTCGCCATCACGTTTATTCGTTCTCACTCGCCAAACGCTTTGAACTGCGTCTGTATCAGGGCACGCCGAGCGAGCCGGTGATTTTCGACAAGCCCGGCGTAGTGGTGCTGGGCTGCAATATCCATGACTGGATGGTGGGTTATGTCTATGTCACCGACGACCCCTGGTTTGCCGTCAGTGATGCGCAGGGCAAGCTGAATCTGGAGCAGTTGCCAGCCGGCACCTACACGGCCAGCCTGTGGCACCCGCAAGCGCCAGATATGTTGCCGCAGGCTGCTGGCCAGGTGCAGCTAACCGAGGCCGGTAGCCAGCAGCGCTTTACCCTGACCATGCAGGCCCCCGCCAGCCAAGCAGCTCCAAGTGCGCCGGCCAGCGCCTTTGGCGATGCCTTCAAGAAGGCTCGCGATGCTGCGCAATAGTTTTCAGGCACGGATTGCCGGCGTACTGGTACTGCTGCTGTTGGTGGTGGTCGGCGCGCTCTATGCGGCCGTGCAAACTGCCACCAATGCCGCCGTACGCAGCCAGGCCCGTGAGCAGTTGGATGTGGGTAGCCTGGTGTTTCAGCAATTGCTCGAGGTGCGCGGCCGCCAGTTGCACGATGCGGTGCAGGTGCTGGCTGCCGATTTTGGCTTCAAGGATGCGGTGGCCAGCGGTGACAGCGAGACCATTCGCTCGGCCCTGCTTAACCATGGCGCCCGGATCAACGCCAGCGCGGTGATGATGCTGGGCCTCGATGGCAACCTGGAGGTCAGCAGTGATCGGCAGATCAGCGGTGACACGGCCAAGCGCCTGAGTACCCAGGTGATGCAGCGTCAGCGTGAGGGCGTGCAGATTTTTCTGATGCCGATTGCCGACAAGATCTATCTGTTGGTGCAGGCCACGGTGACTGCGCCGTTGCCGATTGCTCGGGTGATGATGGGCTTTCAGGTTGACGATGTATTTGCCGCCGAATTGCGTGAGTTGACCCACCTGGACCTGACCCTGCGCGCGACCCAGGACGGTGTGGCCGATATCTGGATCAGCACCCTGCAGCCGGCGCAGCGTGAGCAGCTGCAGGGCAGCATGGCCGAGCTGGCCAATGATGCGATAAGCCTGATCGGCAACGAGTCCTACCTCAATCAGACCCTGGTACTGGCCAGTGGTGACGGCTTTGAAGTACGCGCGCTGCTGCACAAGTCCTTGAGTCAGGCGCAGCAGGCATTTGCCCCGCTTGATCAGAATATTCTGCTGATTGCCCTGGTGGCGCTGACCGCTTCCCTGGTTGGCGCCTTGTTGCTGGCGCGTTCGGTATCGCAGCCTGTTCAGCAATTGGCGGCCGTCGCCGAGCGCGTGCGCCAGGGCGATTACCAGGCCAGCCTGGACTTGCAGCGCGGTGATGAGCTAGGGCGTTTGGCCACCGCCTTCAAGGCTATGCAGCAAGGTATCGCCGAGCGTGAGCGGCAGCTGGCGCACAACGCGCTGCATGATGCGCTGACTGGCCTGCCCAACCGTACCCTGGCGCTGGAGCGTCTGGGCAGTGCGATCACTGCCGGGCGGTCAACGGCGTTGCTCTACCTGGGCGTGGCCAACTTTAGGGCGGTTAATGAAAGTCTGGGGGCGGAGGGCGGTGACCTGGCGCTGCAGCAGCTGAGTAGGCGCCTGCAGGCGATTCTGCGCCCCGGCGATAGCGTGGCGCGGATTATTGGCGATGAGTTTCTCCTGCTGCTGGAGAACACCGACAGTGACAGCGCCGTGGGCATCGCCGACAAGGTGCAGCAACTGCTGCTCAAGCCGCTGCGCGTCGCCACCCATGACTTCGCCCTGGATTGCCGCATCGGCATTGCCAGCTACCCAGTCGATGGCAATGCCCCGGAAGAGCTGCTGCGCCGGGCGAGCATCGCCATGCAGGATGCTGCTGGTATGCCCAGCCATCTGCAGGTTTATCAACGCGGTCGCGATGATGCCCAGCAGCGGCAGATCCGCTTGATTCGCGATCTACGCCATGCGCCGAGCAAGGCCGAGTTGCTGTTGCACTATCAACCGAAACTGGATATTGCCGCCGGCCAGGTGCGTCAGGCCGAGGCCTTGCTGCGTTGGCAGCATCCGGTGCTGGGCATGGTTTCGCCGGGGGAGTTTATTCCGCTGGCCGAGCGCACCGGCAGCATTCAGCTGTTGACCGCCTGGGTGATCGAGGAAGTCATGCGCCAGTTGCGCGAGTGGGCCGGTCGCGGCCTGCGCGTGCAGGTGTCGCTGAATATCTCCACCGAAGACCTGATCGATCCACAGTTGCCGGCGCGGGTCAGCAAACTGTTGGCCGAGTACCAGGTGCCGGCTGAACAGCTGATTTTTGAAATCACCGAAAGCGGGGTGATGCTCAACCCCGAGCTCGCCCTGCAGGTACTGCACGGCCTGCGTGCGTGCGGCATCAGCCTGTCGGTGGACGACTTTGGCACGGGTTACTCATCCCTTACGCAGCTCAAACGCATGCCGGTGCAGGAGTTGAAGATCGACCAGTCGTTTATCCGCGACCTGGACGATGCCAGCGAGGACTCTGTGATCGTGCGTTCGACCATCGAGATGAGCCACAGCCTGGGCCTCAAGGTCGTGGCCGAGGGCGTCGAGTTCGAGCGCAGCCTGCAACTGCTCGGTCGCTGGCAGTGCGATACCGCCCAGGGCTACCTGATCAGCCGACCATTGGCGGCGAAAGCCTTTGAAACCTGGATGGCGCAATACACTCATGCCTCCCCGACCCTGGTGCATTGACCATGACCCAACTGCCTCGCTGCATTGCCCTGTTGTTCGGCTTGCTGGCCAACTTGGCCTGGGCCGACGGCCGCTTGCTGGCCACGGGTGGCGCCAGCAGCATTGAAGGCGCGGCGGGTGGCGGGATTACGCCCTGGGCGGTGCTTTCCGGTTATGGCGAGCGCGGTGAATGGGGCGCGGATGTATTTGCCACGCGAGTGGAAACCGGCGATTACCGTCTGGATGTGGCCGGTATTGGCGTTGCGTTCGATAACCGTATTGAGCTGTCCTACGCCCGCCAGCGCTTTGATCTGGGCAACTTGGCGCGCAACCTGAATCTGCCGGAAAACAGCCTGAGCCAGGATATCTTCGGCCTCAAGGTGCGCCTGTTTGGTGACCTGATTTATGACCAGCTGCCGCAGGTGTCATTGGGTATTCAGCACAAACGCCAGAAGGATTTCCTGATTCCCAGCCTGGTGGGCGCGCAACGCARCGAAGACACCGAGGGCTATATCAGCGCCAGCCGGCTGATCCTCGGCGGCGCCTTTGGTTACAACCTGCTGCTTAACGGCGGCATTCGTTACAGCCGGGCCAACGAGCTGGGCCTGCTGGGTTTTGGTGGCGACCGCCGTGATCGTCACTCGGTGCTCAAGGAAGGCTCCGTCACCGTGCTGTTCAACCCGCGCTGGGCGCTGGGCGTGGAGTATCGCGAGAAGCCGGACAACTTAAGCTTTGCCGGCGAAAGTGACTGGGCTGATCTGTTTCTCGGTTACTTCCCCAACAAGAGCCTGGCCGTGGTGCTGGCCTATGCGCGCCTCGGTGAAATCGCCACGCTGGATAATCAGGACGGGGTTTATCTGTCCGTTCAGGGGAGTTTCTAAGCATGCGCAGTCTGCTGCTGGTGGTTGTTCTGAGTCTGGCGGCCTGTGCCCAGCAAGCGCCGCAAGACGACAGCCTGTACCGTGACCTGGGTGAGCAGGCCGGGATTACCCGTATCGTCGAAGGCATGCTGCTGAATATTGCCGCAGACCCGCGCATCGTCCGACATTTCGAGAATATCGACATCGTGCGCCTGCGCGACAAGCTGGTGGAGCAGATCTGTGTCGAAGCCGGCGGCCCGTGCACCTACACCGGCGACAGCATGGAAGAAAGCCACAAGGGCCAGAACCTCACCCCCAGCGACTTCAACGCTCTGGTGGAAAACCTGCAGGATGCAATGAGCACCCAGGGCGTGCCCATGCCGGCGCAAAACCGCCTGCTGGCGCGGCTTGCGCCGATGCGTGCGCAGGTGATTGATCGCTAACGCAAGGTCTGCGCAATCGCCAGAATATCGGCGCGGTGGCTGATCACCAGGCTGAGTTCGCCGTTCTCCCCGATAAAGTCCTGCGGCGGCATCAGTTTTTGGTAGGCGGCTAGCTCTTGCAGTGTTGGTAGCTCGGCGTCGGGGGTGCGTTCCTTGATGGCGTGGTAGAGCGCCAGGTTGACCAGATCCAGCAATTGCAGGCTATGCCCGGGGCTGCGTTGCCAGTTGCCGGTGTCGCGGATGATCTCGATATATTCGTTATGCACCGACCATTTCTTCAGCACGATGATGCCGAGCGATTTGCTGTATTCGCGGCACAGCTTGTAATACAGCTCGCTGGAGGGCGTAACGCTTTCATTTCTGAACGCCGAGAGCACGGCGAGGGTGCCCACTTCGCTAAGTAGGCTGGCCAGCAGCGCGTGTTCTGCGGTCACATGGCCCAGCAGACGGGCCAGCATGGCGCTGGTGCTGGCCTTGATCACCAGGCGCTCCCAGGCATCAACAAATAGCCGCTTATGCCCCGGGCTGTGCAGGGTGAACAGGCTTTTGATGCTGTGCACCATGGTGATTCGGTCGACTTCCGTCATACCGAGCAGACCGATTACTTCGTGCAGCGTCTTGGGCGCCAAGGTGTGGCGATACAGCGCGCTGGAGGCATGTTTCATCAGCAGAGCGCTGAGGGCCGGGTCGCGACTGATCAGGCGCACCAGGGTATTTAACGAAATATTCGGGTCACCCAGGGCTCGGCGGATATCCAGGGTAATGGTCGGCAGGCTGGGCAATTGCTCTTCGCCCTGCATCAACTGCGAGACTACGCGCCGGTAGATTGAGTAATCGGATGCTTCGCTCTGCAACGCACACCTCCAGCCTTATGGATGCAGTCTAGATGGCCGTTACACGCCTGGTATAAGTAGCGATGGATGGCCGTGATCGGCGAAATCTTTGGCCTTGCGCTTTAAACAGCTGTTTGCAAGAAGTTCCTGTGCCTGGAGTTTTTTGCAAAAACTCCAGAGCTTTTTGTAAGAAGCGGTCATGCCTCTGCCACTAAATTCCGTGCTCGATTTACGCGGTGCGCAGGTTTCTGCCCACAGGCTTGCCCCGGCAAGCCGCTGCAGTTGGGCTAGACCTAATACAGGCCGTGGCGATTGATGCTGAATTTTTACCGGCGTGCAGCGTTTACCAAAGCGTTGAGTGCGTGCCGAGCCTGGCCGGGTGTAAGGCGCTGGCGGGTATTTAAAAGGATTTTTACGGGCGACTGTCTTGCGGCATGCGCCCGTTGTTGTATTGGGGCCTTTGTGCCTCGGTTGCGGTAAGCGGCTTCACCTGCATAGGCAGGCGTGCAATGCCACGTTGGCAATGGGGGCTACTCCCTGTTGCTGAAATAACAACAATCAAGAGGGGAGCTCCCCAATGACTGCAAATACTCCGATGCTCGTCACCTTCGTGGTGTACATCGCGCTCATGGTGCTGATTGGCCTGTTCGCGTACATGCGCACCAAGAACCTTTCCGATTACATCCTGGGCGGTCGCAGCCTGGGTAGTTTTGTTACCGCCTTGTCGGCGGGTGCATCGGACATGAGCGGCTGGCTGCTGATGGGCTTGCCGGGCGCGGTATACCTGTCCGGTCTGTCTGAAGGCTGGATCGCCATCGGCCTGATTGTCGGTGCTTACCTGAACTGGTTGTTCGTGGCTGGTCGTCTGCGTGTGCAGACCGAGCACAACGGCAATGCCCTGACCTTGCCGGATTACTTTACCCACCGCTTCGAAGACAGCAGTCGCGTGCTGCGCATCTTCTCTGCCCTGGTGATTCTGGTGTTCTTCACCATCTACTGCGCCTCGGGCGTTGTGGCCGGTGCCCGCCTGTTTGAAAGCACCTTCGGCATGTCCTACGAGACTGCGCTGTGGGCCGGTGCTGCGGCGACCATCGCCTACACCTTTATCGGTGGTTTCCTGGCGGTTAGCTGGACTGACACTGTGCAGGCCACACTGATGATCTTCGCCCTGATCCTCACCCCGATCGTGGTGCTGATTGCCACCGGCGGTGCCGATGCCACCTTTGCGGCGATCGAACTGAAAGACGCTACCAGCTTCGACATGCTCAAAGGTGCGACCTTTGTTGGCGTGATCTCGCTGATGGCCTGGGGCCTGGGCTACTTCGGCCAGCCGCATATCCTCGCGCGCTTCATGGCCGCTGACTCGGTGAAGTCGATTCCAGCAGCCCGTCGTATCTCCATGACCTGGATGATTCTGACTCTGGCAGGCGCCGTGGCTGTGGGCTTCTTCGGTATTGCGTACTTCTCCGCCAACCCGGACCTCGCAGGCCCGGTGACCGAGAACCCAGAGCGCGTATTTATCGAGCTGGCCAAGCTGCTGTTCAACCCGTGGATCGCCGGCATCCTGCTGTCTGCCATTCTCGCTGCCGTAATGAGCACCCTGAGCTGCCAGTTGCTGGTGTGCTCCAGCGCCCTGACCGAAGACTTCTACAAAGCCTTCCTGCGTAAAGATGCTTCGCAGACCGAGCTGGTATGGGTCGGCCGTGGCATGGTGCTGCTGATTGCCATCGTTGCCATCATGCTGGCTGCCAACCCGGAAAACCGCGTGCTGGGCCTGGTGTCCTACGCCTGGGCAGGCTTCGGTGCTGCGTTCGGTCCGGTGGTGATCCTCTCGCTGGTCTGGAAGCAGATGACCCGCAACGGCGCGTTGGCCGGCATGCTGGTCGGTGCCATGACCGTAATCCTGTGGAAGAACTTCCTCGGCCACCTGGGCCTGTACGAAATCATCCCAGGCTTTATCTTCGCCACCATCGCCATTCTGGTGTTCAGCAAGATCGGCAACGGCCCATCGGCCAGCATGATCAAGCGCTTCGACGAAGCTGAGAAGGAATACCAATCGGTTTGATGGCTTGAGATACCTGGCAACTGACTGGTCGCTCAGTTGCCCCGCGGATTCGCTTCGCGGCGATGTGCGTGCGACCCGATAGTGCTTCGCCGGCCCACACCTTTGGTGTGGGCCGGCTTTTTTATGGCTGGCCATCCATGGCCGCCACCCTTCGGGCCGTCGCTACGCGACGTTAAAAATTGTTCCAGACAATTTTTTATGGCTTGCCATTAAGGTCGCACCCAGCGGGCGGCGTCTTTACGCGACGTTAAAAATGGTTACCGGCCATTTTTTATGCCCGCAATAAGCTTCAGGCAGCCGCGCTGCGCTTTCGATTGGCCGCTGGTTTGGCTAAGGTGGCGGGGTTTGCCTTAATCGAGCTGTTCGTACAGGTTCTGCATGACTCAATCACCGAAAGACCCGCTGCATGGCGTGACCCTCGAAGCCATTCTCACCGCCCTGGTTGCCCAGTACGGTTGGGACGGCCTGGCCGAGCGCATCGATATCCGCTGTTTCAAAAGCGACCCGAGCATCAAGTCGAGCTTGACCTTCCTGCGCAAAACTCCTTGGGCGCGGGAGAAGGTCGAGGCGCTGTATATACGTTCGCAAGCGCGTAAATAGGAGCGGAGAGCGGGTTCGATAATCTGGCACCCTTGTTGCAATACCTCAGCAAACGCCGCGAAGCGTCAAAAAACCGCGGCCAGTGGAGGTAGTGATGAGCCAGGGTGTTGAATTCAATCGCTTGATGCTGGAGATGCGTTCCATGCAGGCCGACGCCATGGCGCGTCAGAAGCCTGTCACCAGCACGCCTGAACCTGGCGCGCCGAGCTTTTCCGAGATGCTCGGGCAGGCCGTGGGTAAGGTCAACGAAACCCAGCAGGCCTCCAATAAGCTGGCAACCGCCTTTGAGATGGGCACCAGCGGCGTGGATTTGACGGACGTGATGATCGCGTCGCAGAAAGCCAGCGTTTCCTTTCAAGCCATGACCCAGGTGCGCAACAAGCTGGTTCAGGCTTATCAAGACATTATGCAGATGCCGGTTTAAGGGTAGGGCTGAATCATGGCTGAAGCCGTCGCTGCAAACGTACCTGCCACCACCGGTGGTGATGAGCCGAAGAAACCGCTGTTCGGCCTGACCTTTCTGGAAAACCTCGCCGATATGTCGATGCTGCGCCAGATCGGCCTGCTGGTCGGTCTGGCTGCCAGCGTGGCTATCGGTTTTGCCGTGGTGCTGTGGTCGCAGCAGCCCGATTACCGTCCGCTGTATGGCAGTCTCGACGGTATGGATGCGTCCCAAGTAATGGAGACGTTGGACGCCGCCGCCATCAAATACACCGTGGAACCCAACTCCGGCGCGCTGCTGGTCAAGTCTGATGACCTGGCTCGCGCTCGCATGCGCCTTGCGGCTGCTGGCGTTGCGCCGAAGGACAATAGCGTCGGCTTTGAAATTCTCGACAAGGAACAAGGCCTGGGTACCAGTCAGTTTATGGAGGCCACCCGCTATCGTCGCGGCCTGGAAGGCGAGTTGGCACGTACCGTTTCCAGCTTGAACAACGTCAAGGCCGCTCGTGTGCACCTGGCCATTCCGAAGAGTTCGGTGTTTGTGCGCGATGAGCGCAAGCCAAGCGCCTCGGTGCTGGTGGAGCTGTATTCCGGGCGCGGCCTGGAGCCAAGCCAGGTGATGGCCATCGTCAATCTGGTCGCCAGCAGCGTGCCGGAAATGGACAAGGCCCAGGTCACCGTGGTCGACCAGAAGGGCAATCTGCTTTCGGATATTCAGGAAATGTCCGAACTGACCATGGCCGGCAAGCAGTTCGATTACAGCCGCCGCATGGAAAGCCTGTTCACCCAGCGCGTTCACAATATTCTGCAGCCGGTGCTGGGCTCGGGCCGCTACAAGGCCGAAGTGTCGGCGGATGTGGATTTCAGTGCGGTGGAATCCACCTCGGAAATGTTCAACCCCGATCAACCGGCGCTGCGCAGTGAGCAGTCGGTCAACGAACAACGTACCAGCAGCCTGCCGCCGCAGGGTGTGCCGGGCGCCCTGGCCAACCAGCCGCCGGGTGCGGCGGCAGCCCCTGAGCAAGCTGGCGGCGCTGCCGCGGTGCCTGGCCCGATTGCCGCAGGGCAGCCGCTGCTGGATGCCAACGGCGCGCAGATCATCGACCCGGCCACTGGGCTGGCCATGCTGGCGCCGTATCCGGCGGACAAGCGCGAGCAATCCACGCGCAACTTCGAGCTGGATCGCTCGATCAGCTACACCAAGCAGCAGCAGGGCCGCTTGCGCCGGCTGTCGGTGGCGGTGGTTGTGGATGATCAGGTGAAGATCGATGCGGCCAGCGGTGAAACCACTCGGGTGCCGTGGAGCAGTGATGATCTGGCGCGCTTTACCCGCTTGGTGCAGGACTCGGTAGGCTTCGATGCCACCCGTGGTGACAGTGTCAGCGTGATCAATACGCCGTTCTCCGCCCAGCTGGGTGAGGAGATGATTGAAATTCCGTTCTACACCCAGCCGTGGTTCTGGGATGTGGTCAAGCAAGTGCTCGGCGTGCTGTTTATCCTCATCTTGGTGTTCGGTGTGCTGCGGCCGGTGCTCAACAACATCACAGGTGGCGGCAAGGGCCAGGGCGATGGCCGCGATGGCGATGTCGAACTGGGCGAAATGGGCGCGCTGGGTGGTGATCTGGCCGAGGACCGCGTAAGCCTGGGCGGCCCACAAAGCATCCTCCTGCCGAGCCCGAGTGAGGGGTATGATGCACAATTAAACGCCATCAAGAGCCTGGTCGCAGAAGACCCAGGCCGCGTAGCCCAGGTTGTGAAAGAGTGGATTAACGCCGATGAGTGAAAATCGAACCGCCACTAAATTGAGCAAGGTCGACAAGGCTGCGATTCTGCTGCTGTCGCTGGGTGAAACCGACGCGGCTCAGGTGCTGCGCCACCTCGGGCCGAAGGAAGTGCAGCGGGTCGGCGTGGCCATGGCCGGCATGCGCAATATCCAGCGCGAGCAGGTTGAGCAGGTGATGGGCGAATTTGTCGACATCGTCGGCGATCAGACCAGCCTGGGTGTTGGTGCCGACGGCTATATCCGCAAGATGCTCACGCAGGCGCTAGGCGAAGACAAAGCCGGCAACCTGATCGACCGCATCCTCCTCGGTGGCAGCACCAGTGGCCTAGACAGCCTGAAATGGATGGAACCGCGCGCCGTAGCCGACGTGATCCGCTACGAGCACCCGCAGATCCAGGCCATCGTGGTGGCCTACCTCGATCCCGATCAGGCTGGCGAAGTGCTTGGCCACTTCGACCACAAGGTGCGCCTGGATATCGTCCTGCGCGTATCGTCGCTGAATACCGTGCAGCCAGCGGCGCTGAAAGAACTCAACCAGATTCTCGAGAAGCAGTTCTCCGGCAGCTCCAACACCACCCGCGCCGCGCTCGGCGGGGTCAAGCGCGCCGCCGATATCATGAACTTCCTCGACAGCTCGGTCGAAGGCCAGCTGATGGACTCGATCCGCGAAGTCGACGAAGACCTCTCCAGCCAGATCGAGGACCTGATGTTCGTCTTCGACAACCTGGCCGATGTCGACGACCGTGGCATCCAGGCGCTGCTGCGCGAGGTGTCCTCCGACGTGCTGGTGCTGGCGCTCAAGGGCGCCGACGAGGCAATCAAGGAGAAGGTCTTCAAGAACATGTCCAAACGTGCCGCCGAACTGCTGCGCGACGATTTGGAAGCCAAAGGTCCGGTGCGCGTCAGCGACGTGGAAACCGCGCAGAAGGAAATCCTCACCATCGCCAGGCGTATGGCCGAAGCCGGGGAAATTGTCCTGGGCGGCAAAGGCGGCGAGGAAATGGTTTAACACATGGCCAGTAATGGTTTAACACATGTCCAGTAAAGAACCGCCCAGCGAGCTGATTCGCGCCAAGGACCTCAAGGGCGTTGACCTGTGGGCGCTGCCCAGCTTTGACCCGGAAGTGGAAACGCCTGAGACCAGCGAAGAGGAGCAAGCGTCCGAGCAGCCGGTTGAAGCGGGCGAGCAGGCACAGGCTGAGAGTGAAGAGGTTGCCCTGGAAGACGTCAAACCCTTGACGTTGGACGAGCTGGAGGCGATCCGCCAGGACGCCTACAACGAAGGTTTTGCCACCGGCGAGAAAGACGGCTTCCATGCCGGCCAGCTGAAAGCCAAGCAGGAAGCCGATATCGCCCTGGCCGCCAAACTGGCTGGGCTGGAGCAGTTGATGACCCAACTGTTCGAGCCGATTGCCGAGCAAGACCAGCAGCTTGAAGAGGCCATGGTCAGCCTGCTCGGGCAGATGGTGCGTCAGGTGATTCAGCGTGAGCTGGTCAGCGACTCCAGTCAGATTCGCCAGGTGCTCAGCGAGGCGCTCAAGCTGCTGCCGATGGGCACTGGCAACATCCGCATTCACGTCAATCCGCAAGATTTCGAGATGATCAAAGCCCTGCGTGAGCGCCACGAAGAGAGCTGGCGGATTCTCGAGGACGCTTCCTTGCTGCCTGGTGGTTGTCGGGTGGAAAGTGAACTCAGCCGTATCGACGCCACGGTGGAAACCCGTCTGAGTCAGGCGATCAAGCAGCTGTTTGAGCAGCAGCGCGAACAGGCGGCGCACCCGTTGGAGGCCGATCTGCATACCGACTTGGATGCCCTGCCGGCAGAGGCGCCTCAGATATATAGCCAGGCGAGCCCGGATGCGCCTTGATCGGGTGAGTTTCGCCAAGCGCCTGGCCGGTTACAGCGAAGCCGTGGCGCTGCCGACCCAGCCGCAGGTCGAAGGCCGATTGCTGCGCATGGTCGGCCTTACCCTRGAAGCCGAAGGCCTGCGCGCCGCCCTGGGCAGCCGCTGCCTGGTGATCAACGATGACAGCTATCACCCGGTGCAGGTTGAAGCCGAGGTGATGGGTTTTTCCAACGGCAAAATCTTCCTTATGCCGGTCGGCAGCCTGGCCGGCATCGCCCCGGGTGCCCGCGTGGTGCCGCTGCCGGATACCGGGCGTTTGCCCATGGGCATGTCGATGCTTGGTCGGGTTCTCGATGGCACCGGCCGCGCCCTTGATGGCAAGGGCGGCATGAAAGCCGAAGACTGGGTGCCGATGGACGGCCCGGCGATCAATCCGCTAAACCGCCACCCGATCAGCGAACCGCTGGATGTCGGTATCCGCTCGATCAACGGCTTGCTGACTGTGGGCCGCGGCCAGCGTCTCGGCCTGTTTGCCGGTACCGGTGTGGGTAAGTCGGTGCTGCTCGGCATGATGACGCGCTTTACCGAGGCCGACATTATTGTGGTCGGGCTGATCGGTGAGCGGGGCCGCGAAGTTAAAGAATTTATCGACGAGATTCTCGGTCACGAGGGCCTCAAACGCTCGGTGGTAGTGGCCTCGCCGGCCGATGATGCGCCGCTGATGCGCCTGCGCGCGGCGATGTATTGCACGCGAATTGCTGAGTACTTCCGCGATAAGGGCAAGAACGTCCTGCTGCTGATGGATTCGCTGACCCGTTTCGCCCAGGCCCAGCGCGAGATCGCCCTGGCCATTGGCGAGCCGCCGGCAACCAAGGGTTATCCGCCTTCGGTATTTGCCCGCCTGCCCAAGTTGGTGGAGCGCGCCGGCAATGCGGAGAAGGGCGGCGGTTCGATTACCGCCTTCTACACCGTGCTCAGTGAGGGCGACGACCAGCAGGACCCGATTGCCGATGCCGCCCGTGGTGTGCTCGATGGTCATATCGTGCTGTCGCGGCGGTTGGCTGAGGAGGGGCATTACCCGGCCATCGATATCGAGGCGTCGATCAGCCGGGTGATGCCACAGGTGGTCAGCGCCGAGCACCTGCGCCTGTCACAGCGCTTCAAGCAGCTGTGGTCGCGTTATCAGCAGAGTCGCGACCTGATCAGCGTCGGCGCCTATGTGCCCGGCGGTGATGCTGACACCGACCTGGCCATCGCGCGCCAGCCGGCCATGGTCAAGTACCTGCGGCAGAACCTGCAGGACAACGAAAGCCTGGAAAACAGCAGTGCACAGCTGGCCGCGACCTTCAACCCTGCCGCAGCAGGCGCGTAAGCCATGGCGCAAAGCCGCGCCGCGCGGCTGGCCCCGGTGGTCGACATGGCCGAGCGTGCCGAGCGTGAAGCTGCTTTGCAGCTGGGCCATTGCCAGGGGCTGCTGCGCCAGGCCGAAGTGCAGTTGGGTGACCTGGAGCGCTACCGCGGTGATTACCAGCAGCAGTGGATTACTGAAGGCCAGCGCGGCGTCTCCGGGCAGTGGCTGATGAACTATCAGCGCTTTCTTACCCAGCTGGAAACCGCCATCGGCCAGCAGCGCAACAGCGTCGACTGGCACCGCGGCAATATGGAAAAGGTGCGCGAGGTCTGGCAGCAGCGCTACGCGCGCCTGGAAGGTTTGCGCAAACTGGTCAAACGCTATCAGGACGAAGCGCGCCTGGCTGAAGACAAGCGTGAGCAGAAATTGCTCGATGAGCTCTCGCAGCGCATATCCGCCCGTGATTCGCAGTCTTGAGCGCGAATTGCCGTTTACTTGAAACTGAAGGCGACACATCAACCAGCCTAAACAGTTGCCGCATGGGCATTGCGATGCTACATCTTGATCATGCATAACCTGCAGTCTGGCCCACCTGAACGTGCGGCCTGGTCTTTTCGTTTATAGGAGTAATTCATGGCCATCACCTCGCTGCCCTCATCCGATGGGCAAGAGCTGACCATTCTGATTCAGGGACGCTTCGATTTCGGTGCGCATCAGGAATTTCGCAATGCCTACGAACGCGTCAACAGTACCCCGCAGCGTTACGTCGTAGACCTCAAGGACACCACCTACCTGGACAGCTCGGCGCTGGGCATGCTGTTGCTGTTGCGTGATCACGCCGGCGGCGACAGCGCGCAGATCCGTCTGCTCAACTGCAACCCGGATGTGCGCAAGATCCTCGCTATCTCGAATTTCGAGCAGCTGTTCAAAATCGCCTGATCGGGGCGCATGCCATGCCAGAGCGTCTGTCCATTCTGATCGCCGAGGACAACGCGGCTGATCGCATGCTGCTGTCGACCATCGTCAGCCGCCAGGGGCACCGGGTGCTGACCGCCAGCAATGGTCTGGAGGCGGTGGCCCTGTTCGAGCAGGAGCGTCCGCAGTTGGTACTGATGGATGCCTTGATGCCCGTTATGGATGGCTTTGAAGCCGCGCGGCGGATCAAGCAGGTGGCCGGCGAGGAGCTGGTGCCGATCATCTTTCTTACCTCATTGACCGAAGGCGAAGCCCTGGTGCGCTGCCTGGAAGCCGGCGGTGACGACTTTCTTGCCAAACCCTATAACCGGGTGATTCTCGAAGCCAAGATCAAGGCCATGGACCGCCTGCGCCGCCTGCAGGACACCGTGCTGCAGCAGCGCGACCTGATTGCCATGCACAACGAACACCTGCTCAACGAGCAGCGCGTGGCCAAGGCGGTGTTCGACAAGGTGACTCACTCCGGTTGCCTGGATGCACCGAACATTCGTTATCTGCAATCGCCCTACGCGGTGTTTAACGGCGATCTGCTGCTGGCTGCGTTCAAGCCGTCAGGCGGCATGCATGTGCTGCTGGGTGACTTCACCGGCCACGGTTTGCCTGCGGCAATTGGCGCGATGCCGCTGGCCGAGGTGTTCTACGGCATGACGGCCAAGGGCTATTCGCTGGCCGAAGTGCTGCGCGAGATCAACGCCAAGCTCAAACGTATTCTCCCGGTCGGGGTGTTCTGCTGCGCTACGGTGCTGAATATCAGCTTCCAGCGCCAGGTGGTCGAAGTGTGGAACGGCGGTCTGCCGGATGGCTATCTGCTGCGCGGCAGTGGCCAGCGTTTGCCGCTGGTGTCGCGGCATTTGCCGTTGGGAGTGCTGGAGCCGACCGCATTCAATGACAAATACGAGGTTTACCCGCTGGCGCTGGGAGATCGGGTTTTCCTGCTTTCCGATGGCGTGTTGGAGGCCTGTAACAAACAGGGCGAGTTGTTTGGTGAAGGGCGGTTGCTTGAGGTGTTCGCTGCCAATCAGCAGCCTACGGCGCTGTTCTCTGAGATCCAGCGGGCGCTGACCCATTTCAGTGGCGAGCAGCAGGATGACGTTAGCCTGCTTGAAGTCAGCCTGGTCGATGACGCCGAGCTGAGTCGGCCGCCGCTGGCCTTCGCCGATAATGGCCAGAGCCATTCGCTGGACTGGTCGGCCAGCTTCGAGTTTCGCGGGGAAACCCTGCGTCATTTCAATCCCTTGCCGTTCCTCTTGCAGTTGCTGCTGGAGGTGCAGGGGCTGCGCCCCCAGGGCGGCGCCTTGTTCAGTGTGCTGGCCGAGCTGTATTCGAATGCGCTGGAACATGGCGTGCTGGGCCTTGATTCGGCGCTCAAGGCGAATGCCGAAGGGTTTGCCGAGTATTATCGCCAGCGCAGCGTAAGGCTGGCTGCGCTGACCGACGGCTTTGTGCGCTTTCATCTGCAATTATTGCCGGAAGGCGCGGGCGGGCGCTTGATCGTCCGGGTCGAAGACAGCGGTTCGGGCTTCGATGCCCAGCAATTACCGGTGGAACCCCGCGATGCCCATAGCTTGAGCGGTCGCGGGCTGGCGTTGGTCAGGCAACTGAGTGAGCGTTGCAGTTGGGGCGACGGCGAACCGGGGGTGCGCGTGGAGTTTTCCTGGTTGCCTGGGGCATAATCCAAGGCAACACGCCAGGGGAGCGAGCAGTTGTCCGATATTCACCTTGATAGCGCAGTATTGGCGGCTTTGCAGGACGTCATGGAAGATGAATACCCGGTGCTGCTGGATACCTTCCTGATCGACTCCGAAGAGCGCCTGTTGGTGCTGCGTCAGGCTGAGCGGGCGGCCGATGCGCAGAGCTTGCGCCTGGCGGCGCACAGCTTTAAAGGCAGCTGCAGCAATATGGGCGCGCTGATGCTGGCTGGGCTGTGCAAGCAGCTGGAGGAGGCCGGGCGGCGCGAGCAGCTGGAACAGGCCCCTGAGCTGGTCGAGCAGATTGAGCGTGAATTTGCCATTGTGCGCATCCTGCTTAAATCCGAACGTCAGCGTTATCGGCACTAGTCTTGCTGCTTGTGTCCCCAGTTGCTGCATTTCCCCCTGCTGAATCTGCCGGTCAACAAGTTGGCCCGCGCCTTGCAAAACTCTCCGCACGACCAACCCCGAACGGAGAGTATCCATGTCCGTTGCCCCCGATCTGCTGCTCAAGTCGGCACCTGAAGTAAAGCCCAGGGCTGCTGCATCAAAACCGCCGGAAAAACCCGCGCAGCCCAATAGAAATGAGGCTTCCAGCTTCTCTCAGGTGTATGCCAGAGAGCGTCAGGCCAAGGCCTCCGAGCGCAGCGATGCATCTGCTAAGCCCGCACGGGAGAGTAAACCGGCGGAAAAACCAAGTGAGGATGCACAGGCCCTTGCCGCTGCTGGGCAGAGCGGGCTTGCCGATAGCGGCAAGCCTTTGCCGAGCGAGCCGACTGTTGAAGGTGTTGTGCTTGATCCGTTGCTGTTGTTGGGCATTACCGGTGAGTTGCCCCCCGAGGAAAGCGAAGAGCTGACAACCGTCAGCGACATGCTGCCCGTGGCTACGACCAGCCTGACCGGCTCGGGCACGGCGAGCATGACCGAGGCCAGCTTTGATCCTGAGCTGGATGCACTTAACCAGTTGCCGGCCGTTCGTATGGCTTTGGAGATGGGTGCTAAGGAAAAGCTACAGTCCGACCAGGCAGCGACCCCCTCAGCGCAGGCGCAAAGCGTCAGCCAGAGTTTGCTGGCCAGTCAGGTTGTACAGGATGAAGTACCAGTAGAAGACGATGCCCTGGAGCTGCCGGAATTAAAGCTCGAAGCCCTTACCGGCAAAGGTCTTGAAGCGCTGAAGGAGGGTACGGCGAACAATACGCCGGAAAACTTTGTCAGCAAGCTGAATGCGCTGAGCCAGGCCATTGCTCAACAGACCCCGCTGTCCGCCCGCGCGCCGGTGGTGGTTGGGCAGCCGGTGCCCATGCAGCAGGGCGGCTGGAGCGAAGCGGTGGTGGATCGGGTGATGGTGATGTCCAGCCAGAATCTCAAATCCGCCGAAATTCAGCTCGATCCAGCTGAGCTGGGCCGTCTGGAAGTGCGCATCAGCGTCAACCAGGAGCAGAGCCAGGTCACCTTCGCCAGCCCGCATGCCGGGGTGCGTGAGGCGCTGGATTCGCAGATGCACCGCCTGCGTGAGCTGTTCGCCCAGCAGGGCATGAACCAGCTGGACGTGAACGTCTCCGATCAGTCGCTCAGCCGTGGCTGGCAAGGGCAGGAGGGCGATGGCGGCAAAGGTCGCGGTGGCGCCTCCAGTGAATTGCTCGGCGCGGATGAGGAACTGCATTCGAACGCTGCCGAAGCGGCTCGCACGACATCTGTGAGTGCCCGTGGCTTGGTCGATTACTACGCCTAAGAATCCATTCAAAGGCTAGCGAGCTAGAGCTATGCAAGGCAAAAGCAGGTGAGGAGGCGGAGTGTACGGCTGTACACGAGCACTCTGAGCCTGCTTTTAACGCAGCAGGGCCGACGCGCAGCTGGCTTTGATTGGGTTCTAAAGCGCTTGCTGCTGTAGTTGCATGCCCCACTGATCTAAACTGCATTTCGCCCGGCTCCCATTGTGTGGAAGCCGGGCGATTTTTTTGGGGCGTGGGTTTATCTAATGCCTTGGTCATATCACCCGCAGGTGCTGGGCCACCCGTACTGAGCAGGTTTGTTAACAGACTGGCATAACACTTGCTCTTAACCCTTTGAAAACGGATAGAACTCCGAATAACGACGGATTATTGGCATGGCTAAGAAAGAAGCAGCACCCGCAGCGGCAAATGCCGAGGCGAAACCAGCCGGCAAAATGAAGCTGATCATTATCATCGTTATTGCTGTGCTGCTGGCTGTGGGCCTTTCCGTGGGGGGAACCTTGTTCTTTCTGAACAAGAAGGATACAGGCGCTGATGAGGCCAAGGCAGAAGCCAGCGCCGAGCCTGCGGTGCCGGTCAAGCAGGCGGCGATCTATGAAGAGTTGTCGCCGGCCTTTGTGGTGAACTTCAACCATCAGGGGCGTGCCCGTTATATGCAGGTCAGCGTGGCTCTGATGACCCGTGATCAGGCGGCCCTGGATGCGCTCAAGGTGCATATGCCGGTGTTACGTAACCGCCTGGTGATGCTGTTTTCCGGTCAGGACTTTGCTTCCCTGATTACCCCGGTGGGCAAGGAAATGCTGCGCCAGCAGGCGACCGCCAGCGTGCAGGAGCTGGCCGAGAAAGAGACCGGCAAGGTTACGGTCGAGCAAGTGTTGTTCACCAACCTCGTGTTGCAGTAATCAGGAGCCGTATATGGCTGTGCAAGACCTGCTTTCCCAGGATGAAATCGATGCCCTGCTGCATGGCGTCGATGACGGCTTGGTTGAAACCGAGGACGAAGCCGAACCGGGAAGCGTCAAACAATATGACCTGACCAGCCAGGACCGGATTGTCCGTGGGCGCATGCCGACGCTTGAGATGATCAACGAGCGTTTCGCCCGCTATACCCGTATCAGCATGTTCAACCTGCTACGCCGCTCCGCCGATGTGGCGGTGGGTGGCGTGCAGGTGATGAAATTCGGCGAGTACGTGCACTCGCTGTACGTGCCGACCAGCCTCAACCTGGTAAAGATGAAGCCGCTGCGCGGCACTGGCTTGTTTATTCTTGACGCCAAGCTGGTGTTCAAGCTGGTGGATAATTTCTTTGGCGGCGACGGCCGTCATGCCAAGATCGAAGGTCGCGAATTCACCCCCACCGAGTTGCGCGTGGTGCGCATGGTGCTGGATYAGGCCTTTATCGACCTCAAGGAAGCCTGGCACGCGGTGATGGATATCAACTTCGAGTACGTTAACTCGGAAGTGAACCCGGCGTTGGCCAACATCGTCAGCCCCAGTGAAGTGATTGTGGTGTCCACCTTCCATATCGAGCTGGACGGCGGTGGCGGCGATCTGCATATCACCATGCCTTATTCGATGATCGAGCCGATCCGCGAGATGCTCGATGCCGGCTTCCAGTCCGATGTCGACGATCAGGACGAGCGCTGGATCAAGGCGCTACGCGAAGACATTCTCGGCGTCAGTGTGCCGCTGGGCGCAACTGTTGCCCGCCGCCAGCTCAAGCTGCGCGACATTCTGCATATGCAGCCCGGTGACGTGATACCGGTGGAGTTGCCGGAAAGCGTAGTGCTCTGTGCCAACGGCGTGCCCTCATTCAAGGTCAAGATGGGGGCGCACAAGGGCAAACTGGCTTTGCAGGTGCTCGGCCCCATTGAGCGTAACCGCTAATCCCCCTATTCAACGCCAGCCGAGGAAAAACGATGGCAGACGAAAACGAAAACGAAGCCAGCTCCCCCGAGGAACAGGCACTTGCCGATGAGTGGGCGGCTGCATTGTCCGAGGCCGGCGATGCCGGGCAGGACGATATCGACGCCATGCTTGCCGCCAGCGACCCGGGGCCAGCGGCGCCGCGTGCGCCGATGGAAGAGTTCGACAGTGCGCCGAAGATCAATCTGCCGGTTAATCTGGACGGGCCGAATCTGGATGTGATTCTGGATATCCCGGTGTCGATCTCCATGGAAGTCGGCAACACCGATATCACCATTCGCAACCTGCTGCAGCTAAACCAGGGGTCGGTGATTGAGCTGGATCGCCTGGCCGGTGAGCCGCTGGATGTACTGGTCAACGGCACCCTGATTGCCCACGGCGAAGTGGTGGTGGTTAACGAAAAGTTTGGCATCCGCCTGACCGACGTGATCAGCCCAAGCGAACGCATCAAGAAGCTGCGCTAACCATGCATAGACTCCTTCTGCTGGGCCTGGCTTTACCCTTTGCAGCGATTGCTGCAGAACCCGCCACGCAAACGGCTGTACCCCTTGCCGGAGCGGGCATGGGCGGGCAGCTTGTGCAGCTGTTGCTGGGCCTGCTGTTGGTTATAGGTCTGATCTTTCTGCTGGCCTGGCTGATGCGTAGGGTGCAGCAGATCGTGCCGCGTGGCGGTCAGGTGATCAAGGTATTGGCAACCCAGGCCCTGGGGCCGCGTGATCGCCTGGTGCTGGTGCAGGTGGGCAGCGAGCAGGTGTTGCTAGGGTTGACGCCAGGCAACATCACCTCGCTGCATGTACTGAAAGAGCCGGTGCATTTACCGGCTGCCGAGCCGGCCTCTACCGAGTTTGCCCAGCGTCTGATGGAGCTGTTGGGCAAGGATCAGAAGGACAAGTCCTGATGCTGCGTTTGTTGCTGGTGTTGGTTTTTAGCCTGGGGGCTTCACTGGCGTTCGCCGCAGATCCGCCGACTGCCAGTACCTTGATTCAGTCGGGCAGCAACCCGCTGTCGATCCCGGCAATCACCCTGAGTACCGACACGGCCGGGCAGCAGGAATATTCGGTCAGCCTGCAGATCTTGCTGATCATGACGGCGCTGAGCTTTATTCCAGCGTTTGTCATGCTGATGACCAGCTTTACCCGGATCATCATCGTCTTCTCGATTCTGCGTCAGGCCCTGGGCTTGCAGCAGACGCCGTCGAACCAGATTCTGGTCGGTCTGGCGCTGTTTCTGACCATGTTTATCATGGCGCCGGTGTTTGATCAGATTAACCGCGAAGCGTTGCAGCCCTACCTGAACGAGCAGATGACAGCGCAGGATGCCATCGTCAAGGCCGAAGGGCCGATCAAGAACTTTATGCTGGCGCAGACCCGCGAAAGTGATCTGGAGCTGTTTGTGCGCCTGTCCAAGCGTACCGACATCGCCAGCCCGGAAGATGCGCCGCTGACCATTCTGGTGCCGGCGTTCGTTACCTCCGAACTGAAAACCGCTTTCCAGATCGGCTTTATGATCTTTATCCCGTTCCTGATCATCGACATGGTGGTCGCCAGTATTCTGATGGCGATGGGGATGATGATGCTCTCGCCGCTGATTATTTCCCTGCCGTTCAAGATCATGCTGTTTGTGTTGATTGATGGTTGGGCGCTGATTATGGGCACCCTGGCCGCTAGCTTTGGAGGGTTTTAGGCATGACCCCTGAAGTGGCAGTAGATCTGGTGCGCGGGGCTCTGTGGCTGACCGCCAGCATCGTGGCGATCATTGTGGTTCCCAGCCTGATCGTCGGTTTGCTGGTGGCCATGTTCCAGGCCGCGACCCAGATCAACGAACAAACCTTGAGCTTTCTACCGCGTCTGTTGGTGATTCTGGTGGTTCTGATCATTGCCGGGCCTTGGCTGGTGCGTGAGCTGATGGAATACACCGAGAACCTGATCATGAACATTCCGCTGTTGATTGGCTGATATGTTCGAGCTAAGCAACGAGCAGATCGGCGCCTGGGTGGGCAGTTTTCTGCTGCCGCTGTTTCGCATTGCTGCGCTGCTGATGTTTATGCCGATCATCGGTACTCAGCTGGTTTCGGCGCGAGTGCGCCTGTATCTGTCCTTGGCTATCTGTCTGGTGATCATGCCGACCCTGCCGCCGATGCCGGTGATTGATGCGATCAGCGTGCAGGCGTTTATATGGATCGCCCAGGAGATTCTGATTGGCATGATGCTGGGCTTTGTTCTGCAGTTGTTCTTCCAGGTTTTCGTGATTGCCGGGCAGATCGTCGCCATGCAGATGGGATTGGGTTTTGCCTCCATGATTGACCCGGCTAACGGTATTTCGGTGCCGGTGATTGGTCAGTTGTTCATGATTCTGGTGACCTTGCTGTTTCTCGCCATGAACGCCCATCTGGTGGTGTTCGAAGTGCTGACCGAGAGCTTTTTCACCCTGCCGGTTGGCGGTGGCTTTCTGGTGGAAAACTACTGGGAAATTGCCAACAAACTGGGCTGGGTGTTGGGTGCCGCCCTGCTTCTGGTATTGCCGGCGATAACCGCGCTGTTGGTGATCAACCTGGCGTTCGGGGTCATGACCCGCGCTGCGCCGCAGTTGAATATCTTCTCCATCGGTTTCCCGCTGACCCTGGTGTTGGGCATGGTGATCGTCTGGATCGGCATGACCGATATCCTTGCGCAGTACCAGGTATTTGCCACCGAGGCGTTGCAATTCTTGCGTGAAATGGCGGGGGCGAGCTAAGTCATGGCCGAATCCGAGAGTGGCGCCGATAAAAGCGAGGAACCCACGGAGAAACGCCTGCGCGAATCCCGTGAGAAGGGCCAGATTGCCCGTTCCAAAGAGCTTAATACCCTGGCCGTAACCCTCGGCGGCTTTGGCGGCATGTTGGCTTTCGGCGGCAGTATGGCCAATGCCATGCTCGACATCATGCGTGGCAACTTCTCGCTACCCCGTGATGTGATCATGGATGAGCGCAGTATGGCCCTGTGGCTTGCGGCATCTGGGCAAATTGCGATGGAGGCCTTGTTCCCGCTGTTCGTGCTGTTGCTGATCGTGTCGATTGTGGGGCCGATTTCTCTCGGTGGCTGGCTGTTTTCTGCCGAAGCCATGGCGCCCAAGCTCAGTCGGATGGACCCCTTGGCGGGGCTTAAACGCATGTTTTCGACCAGTGCTCTGGTCGAATTGCTCAAGGCTCTGGCCAAGTTCATTCTGATTCTGCTGGTAGGTATGGCTGTGTTGTCGGCCTGGCAGGACGACTTGTTGGCGATTGTCCATGAGCCGATTGAGTCGGCCATTCTGCACTCTGCCACTGTAGTGGGCTGGAGCGCGCTGTGGATGTCCTGCGGGCTGATTCTGATTGCCGCCGTGGATGTGCCATTTCAGCTCTGGAGCAGCAAACAGAAGCTGATGATGACCAAGCAGGAAGTACGTGACGAGTACAAGGACAGCGAGGGTAAGCCCGAGGTCAAGCAGCGTATTCGCCAGCTGCAGCGGGAAATGGCCGAGCGGCGCATGATGCAGTCGGTGCCCGACGCCGACGTGGTCATCACCAACCCGACGCACTTTGCCGTGGCCTTGAAGTACGACCCAACCAAGGGCAGCGCCCCAGTGCTGCTGGCCAAGGGGGGTGACTTCACCGCCCTGAAGATTCGCGAAATCGCCAATGAGCACAAGGTCATGGTGCTGGAGTCGCCGGCCTTGGCGCGGGCGGTGTTCTATTCCACCGAACTGGATCAGGAAATCCCGGCCGGCCTGTACCTGGCCATCGCCCAGGTGCTGGCTTACGTCTACCAGCTGCGCCAGTACCAGGCCGGCAAGGGCAAGCGCCCAGGGCCGCTGCCGGAGATGCCAATCCCGCCGGATTTACGCCGCGACGAGTGACGCTTAGCCCCATTGCAGCAGGCTTGGCGGTTGTTACCTGGCTCTGGCAAAGTTGGACAGCTTCTTGCAAAACCCTCCCCAAAGGCGCGGCTCGCGTCAAAAGATTGAATTGGCTGGGGTAGTGGTGTGGCAATAGATCGCTCGCAAATGATCGGTGATGTGCGCAGCAACCTGTCGGGGTTGAAGCAGGGCAACCTGGGCATACCGCTGATGCTGCTGGTCATGCTCGGCATGGTCATGCTGCCGATTCCACCGTTTCTCCTCGATGTGCTGTTCACCTTCAGTATTGCCCTGTCGATTGTCGTCCTGCTGGTGGCGATCTACGCCCTGCGTCCGCTGGATTTCGCGGTATTCCCGACCATTCTGCTGGCGGCCACCTTGCTGCGCCTGGCGCTAAACGTCGCCTCCACGCGGGTGGTGCTGCTCAATGGCCAGGACGGTCACGACGCTGCCGGTAAGGTGATCCAAGCCTTCGGTGAAGTGGTGATCGGCGGCAACTACGTGGTCGGTATCGTGGTGTTCGCCATTCTGATGATCATCAACTTCGTGGTGGTCACCAAGGGCGCTGGACGTATCTCCGAAGTCAGCGCACGTTTCACCCTGGATGCTATGCCCGGCAAGCAGATGGCCATCGACGCTGATCTAAATGCCGGTTTGATCGACCAGGCTGAGGCCAAGAAGCGGCGCAGTGAAGTGTCTCAGGAGGCTGACTTCTACGGTTCTATGGACGGTGCCAGCAAGTTTGTTCGCGGCGATGCGATTGCCGGTCTGCTGATTCTGTTTATCAACCTGATCGGTGGCATTGCCATCGGCATGTTCCAGCACTCTCTGAGTTTTGTTGACGCTGGGCGCATCTACACCTTGCTGACCATCGGTGATGGTCTGGTGGCGCAGATCCCTTCGCTGCTGCTGTCGACAGCTGCGGCGATTATGGTGACCCGGGTTTCCAGTTCGGAAGACATGGGCGCCCAGGTCAACCGGCAGATGTTCGCCTCGCCGCGTGCGCTGGCGGTGACCGCTGCGGTGATGATCACCATGGGCCTGGTCCCCGGCATGCCGCATTTTTCCTTTATCAGCCTGGGCCTGGTGGCTGCCGGTGCGGCGTACTGGATTGCCAACAAGCAGCGTGCGACCAAGGAAAACGAGATCAAGGAGGTGCAGCGTCAGCAGGAGCTGCTGCCGGCGCAGAAGTCCCAGGAGGTCAAAGAGCTAGGCTGGGATGATGTAACCCCGGTGGATATGGTCGGCCTGGAGGTGGGCTATCGCCTGATTCCACTGGTGGACCGTAATCAGGGGGGGCAGCTGCTGGCGCGGATCAAGGGCGTGCGCAAGAAGCTTTCCCAGGAGATGGGCTTTCTCATGCCTTCGGTGCATATCCGCGACAATCTTGACCTGCAGCCCAATGCTTATCGCCTGACCCTGATGGGCGTCAGCGTGGCCGAGGCCGAGGTGTATCCGGATCGTGAACTGGCGATCAACCCCGGTCAGGTGTTCGGCCCACTCAACGGTATCGCCGCCAAAGACCCGGCATTTGGCCTGGAGGCAGTGTGGATCGACCCGGCTCAGCGTGATCAGGCGCAGTCGCTCGGCTACACCGTGGTGRACGCCAGCACCGTGGTCGCCACCCATCTCAACCAAGTGCTGCACAAGCATGCCCACGAGCTGCTCGGTCACGAAGAAGTGCAGCAACTGATGCAGTTGCTGGCCAAGAGCTCGCCCAAGCTGGCCGAGGAGCTGGTGCCGGGGATGATTTCCCTGTCGACCCTGCTCAAGGTGCTGCAGACCTTGCTCCAGGAGCAAGTGCCGGTGCGCGATATCCGCACCATTGCCGAGGCCATCGCCAATGTCGCGGTGAAGAGTCAAGATCCCGCCGCGATGGTCGCCGCCGTGCGTGTCGCGTTGGCCCGCGCAATCGTGCAAAGCATTGTGGGACTAGAGCTGGAGCTGCCTGTGATCACCCTGGAACCCAGGTTGGAACAGATATTGCTCAACAGTATCCAGAAGGCCGGTCAAGGCTCCGAGGAGGGCATCCTCCTGGAGCCGGGCATGGCCGAGAAGCTGCAGCGTTCCCTGGTGGAAGCGGCGCAGCGCCAGGAAATGCTCGGCAAGCCAGTGATTCTGCTGGTAGCCGGTCCGGTCCGGGCGATGCTCTCGCGATTCGCGCGGCTGGCGGTTCCGAGTATCCATGTACTGGCATACCAGGAAATTCCGGATAACAAGCAGGTCACCATCGTTGCGACGGTGGGGCAGAACTAACCGAGGTTACAGGCCATGCAGGTCAAACGCTTTTTCGCCGCCGATATGCGTACCGCCATGAAGCTGGTGCGTGATGAGCTGGGTGCCGATGCCTCGATCATTGGCAATCGCCGGGTAGCCGGCGGTGTCGAACTGACCGCCGCGCTGKATTATCAGGTGCCTGCCGCACCGGCCCGTCAGCCCAACCCGGCGCTGGAAGCCGAGCTGCGCAAGACCCAGGCAAAAATCGCCACGGCCCAGGCCGAGCTGACCACCCGCACCCAAGTCGATGCCGGCAAGGACCGCCAGCTGTTTGGCGCCGCCGATAGCCTGCCTGCTGACAGCCTGGCTGCCGTGATGCGCAAATCTCAGGCAGCACCTGCTGCAGCAACCGACCAACGCGCCCTGGATGCCATGCGTTTTGAACTGCACGGCTTGCGTGAGCTGATTGAAGTGCAGCTGGGCTCGATTGCCTGGGGCCAGCTGCAGAACCGTCGTCCGCAGCAAGCCAATCTGTGGCGCCGCCTGCAGCGCATGGGCCTGTCGGCCGAATTGTCGAAAGCGCTGCTGGAGCGTGTCAGCACCGTGACCGAACCGCGTCAGGCCTGGCGCATGCTGCTGGCGCATCTGGCTCACGCAATCAAAACGCCGAAGCAGGAACCGATGGAAGAGGGCGGTGTAATCGCCCTGGTGGGCCCGGCGGGCATGGGCAAGACCACCACCCTGGCCAAGCTGGCGGCGCGTTACGTGCTCAAGTACGGCGCGCAGCATATTGCCTTGGTCAGTCTGGACAGCTACCGCATTGGTGCTCAAGAACAACTCAAGACTCTGGGGCGCATTCTCAATGTCCCGGTAACTCTGGTTGATCCGGGTCAGTCGCTGACCCAGGCCCTGGCTCCGCTGGCGCGCAAGCGTGTGGTGCTGATCGACACTGCCGGCCTGCCAGCCAACGACCCAGCCCTGCGTATGCAGCTGGAAACCCTGGCCAGCCGTGGCGTCAATGCAAAAAATTATCTGGTAATGGCCGCTACCAGCCAGGGCCAAGTGCTGAAAGCCGCCTACCATAGTTATAAGCGCTGCGGCTTGTCTGGCTGCATCCTGACCAAGGCGGATGAAGCCACCAGCCTGGGTGAGGTTTTAGGACTGGCTATTAGCCAGCGTCTACCGGTAGCCTATCTCACTGATGGGCCACGCATTCCCGATGACTTGCAGATTCCCCGCAGTCATCAACTGGTTAGCCGGGCCGTAGGGCTGCAGGCGACCCAGGATCCAAGCGAGGATACGATGGCGGAGATGTTTGCCGGCCTTTACCAGCAACCCGCACGACGCGTCAGTTAAGCGTCAGGCTGTTGGAATTGAACCGCGCTTAGCCGGCCAAGTGGCTCCAGTCGAAGTTAGACAAGGTGTGTAGAAATATGGGTATGCATCCCGTACAGGTGATTGCGGTGACCGGCGGCAAAGGTGGCGTCGGTAAGACCAACGTCTCGGTGAACCTGGCGTTGGCCCTGGCTGATCTCGGCCGTCGGGTGATGTTGATGGACGCCGACCTGGGCTTGGCCAACGTCGATGTGCTGCTTGGCCTGAGCGCCAAACGCACCCTGGAAGACGTTATCAGCGGCGAATGTGAGCTGCGCGATGTACTGCTGCAGGGGCCGGGGGGCATTCGTATCGTGCCGGCGGCGTCTGGCATTCAGAGCATGGTGCAGCTGTCACCCATGCAGCATGCCGGGCTGATTCAGGCATTCAGCGATATCAGTGACAACCTCGATGTGCTGATCATCGACACCGCTGCCGGTATCGGTGATGGCGTGGTCAGCTTCGTGCGCGCCGCCCAGGAAGTGCTGGTGGTGGTGTGTGATGAACCGACTTCGATTACCGACGCCTACGCGCTGATCAAATTGCTCAACCGCGACCACGGCATGAATCGTTTCCGTGTATTGGCCAATATGGCCCACAGCCCGCAGGAAGGTCGCAACCTCTTTGCTAAGCTGACTAAAGTCACCGACCGTTTTCTCGACGTTGCCCTGCAGTACGTAGGCGCCGTGCCGTATGACGAGTCAGTGCGCAAGGCCGTGCAGAAGCAGCGCGCGGTCTACGAAGCCTTCCCGCGCTCGAAGTGCGCGCTGGCGTTCAAGGCGATAGCCCAGAAAGTCGACGCCTGGCCGTTACCGGCCAACCCGCGCGGTCATTTGGAGTTTTTCGTTGAGCGTCTGGTGCAGCAACCGATCGCGGACACGGCCATATGACAGCAGCCTCTGGACTTCGTATGTATAGCAAGGCGCAGGCGCAGGATTCCCAGCACCAGTTGATCGAGCGCTACGCGCCCCTGGTCAAACGCATTGCCTATCACCTGCTGGCCCGTCTACCGGCCAATGTGCAGGTAGACGATCTGATTCAGGCCGGGATGATCGGCCTGCTCGAAGCGTCAAAAAAATACGACTCCAGTAAAGGCGCCAGTTTCGAGACATTCGCCGGCATTCGCATTCGCGGTTCGATGCTTGATGAGGTGCGCAAAGGTGACTGGGCACCCCGCTCAGTGCATCGCAATAGCCGCATGGTCAGCGACGCAATTCGAAAAATTGAGGCCAGAACCGGCAGAGACGCTAAAGATCAAGAGGTTGCGGCCGAACTCCAATTGAGTCTCGAGGATTACTACGGCATTCTTGGCGACACTTTAGGCAGCCGCCTGTTCAGTTTCGACGACCTGTTGCAGGACGGTGAACACGGTGGGTTGGGTGAAGACGCTGGCAGCAACCACCTCGAACCTTCTCGTGATCTGGAAGATGAACGCTTTCAGGCGGCCCTGGCAGATGCCATTGCCAACCTGCCGGAGCGCGAGCGCCTGGTGTTAGCGCTATATTACGATGAAGAATTGAATCTTAAAGAGATCGGCGAGGTGTTGGGGGTTAGCGAATCACGTGTAAGCCAACTACACAGTCAGTGTGCCGCTCGTTTACGCGCTCGTCTGGGCGAGTGGCGCGCACATTGAGTTGCATTCGCTAACGCTGGGCCGGTTTCACGATTAAAAGCGCATACAGGTTGCTGGGTGCGTTTGGGACTGTACGGAGGTCGACTTGGACAAGAACATGAAAATCCTCATCGTTGATGACTTTTCAACGATGCGACGGATCATCAAGAACCTCCTGCGTGACTTGGGGTTCACCAACACAGCGGAAGCCGATGATGGCGTCACCGCGCTGCCCATGCTGCAGAGCGGCAGTTTCGATTTTCTGGTGACTGACTGGAACATGCCCGGCATGACGGGTATCGACCTGCTACGCGCGGTGCGTGCCGATGAGCGCCTGAAAACCCTGCCGGTGTTGATGGTTACCGCAGAAGCCAAGCGCGATCAGATCATCGAAGCAGCCCAGGCTGGGGTTAACGGTTACGTAGTCAAACCGTTCACTGCCCAGGTACTGAAAGAGAAGATTGAAAAGATCTTCGAGCGGGTCAACGGCTGATGTTTGCCATGAGGGTGCTATGGAACATAAAGATTCCGTTCAGGGTGACCTTGAGTCGTCCCTGAAACACAACGCTCGCCAACTGGTAGACAGCCTGGAACAAGGCAACTTTGGTGAAGCGGTACAGCTGATACATGAGCTCAACAAGGCGCGTGATCGCGGCCTGTATCACGAGGTCGGCAAGCTGACCCGTGAGCTGCATAACGCCATTGTCAATTTCCAGCTCGACCCTCGCGTGCCGCATGCCACTGAGGTCTCGCAAATCACCGATGCCACCGAGCGGCTGAATTACGTGGTGACGATGACCGAGAAAGCGGCCAACCGCACCATGGATCTGGTTGAGCAGAGCGCACCACTGGTTAATGACCTCAGTGATGAGGCGCAAAGCCTGAGCGCTGACTGGGGGCGCTTTATGCGCCGCGAGATGAGCGCCGATGGTTTCCGTGAACTGGCCAAGCGCGTTGAGCTGTTTTTGGCGCGCAGCGAGCGTGACGGCGCCAAGATATCTGGTCACCTCAACGATATTCTCTTGGCTCAGGACTACCAGGATCTGACCGGGCAGGTGATCAAGCGTGTAACCCAGTTGGTGACCGAGGTTGAAAGTAATCTGCTGAAACTGGTGCTGATGGCCAGTCAGGTGGATCAATTTGCTGGCATTGAGCACAACCATGAGTTGCTCCGCGCCGAACAAGAAAAACAAAAAGAGCCTTCGCATGGTGAAGGTCCGCAGATTCATGCCGATAAGCGTGAAGACGTCGCATCCAATCAGGATGATGTCGACGACCTGCTTTCCAGCCTGGGATTTTAGGAGCACGTCTTATGAGCTTCGGCGCCGATGAAGAAATCCTCCAGGACTTCCTGGTAGAGGCCGGCGAGATTCTTGAACTACTGTCCGAACAGCTCGTTGAGCTGGAAAGTCGCCCGGACGACATGAATCTGCTCAACGCTATTTTTCGCGGGTTTCATACCGTCAAAGGTGGTGCCGGTTTTCTCCAGCTCAACGAGCTGGTGGAATGCTGCCATATCGCAGAAAACGTCTTCGACATCCTGCGTAAGGGTGAGCGGCGCGTCGACTCCGCGTTGATGGATGTGGTGCTGGAAGCACTGGATGCCGTCAACAGCATGTTTACCGAAGTACGTGAGCGTACTGATCTGACTCCCGCTACCCCTGAGCTGCTTGCCGCCTTGGCACGCCTGGCTGAGCCAGCAGGTGCAGAGGAAGTCGCGCCAGTTGAAGCGCAGGCTGAGCCCGAGCCTGAAATCGAGATTGCAGAGGCCGCTGGCGATATCACCGACAGTGAATTTGAGCAGTTGCTGGGCTCCTTGGACGAGTCTCCGGCGCAAGCTCCCAGTGCTGCCAGCAGCGATGAAATTACCGATGATGAATTTGAATCCTTGCTCGATCAGCTGCACGGCAAGGGGCAGTTTGTAGCTCCTGACGTTGCTGTTGCACCCGCCGCGCCAGTTGCTGCTGCGCCAGCGGCAACAGCCGCGGCCGGTGATGAGATCACTGATGATGAGTTCGAATCGCTGCTCGATCAGTTGCATGGCAAAGGCCAGTTTGTCCCGCCTGCTGTATCTGCGCCTGCCGCACCTGCGGCCAAAGCTGAGCCTGCTGCCGCGCCGAGCGGTGATATCACCGACGATGAGTTCGAAGCACTGCTTGATCAACTGCATGGCAAAGGCAAGTTTGTCGAGCCTGAAGCGATCAAGCCCGTTGCGCCAGCTCCGGCTGCCAAACCTGCTGAACCTGCCAAGGCCGCCGCTAAACCCGCTGCAAAACCTGCTGCCAAGGCGGAACCGGCCAAGGCACCTGCTGCTCCGGCTGCCGCACCTGCAGCCGAGAAGGCTGCGCCACCTAGCGAGGCGGAAACCACTGTGCGGGTTGATACCGCGCGGCTGGATGAAATCATGAACATGGTCGGCGAACTGGTGCTGGTGCGGAACCGCCTGGTGCGTCTGGGTGCCAGTAGTGGTGATGAAGCCATGTCCAAGGCAGTGTCCAACCTGGATGTGGTAACGGCTGATCTGCAAACGGCGGTGATGAAAACCCGCATGCAGCCGATCAAGAAGGTCTTCGGGCGCTTCCCGCGTCTGGTCCGCGATCTGGCGCGCAACCTGAAAAAAGAGATCAACCTGGAGCTGGTCGGTGAAGAAACCGACCTCGACAAGAACCTGGTTGAAGCCCTGGCCGATCCATTGGTCCACTTGGTGCGTAACGCGGTCGACCACGGCATTGAAACCCCGGAAGAGCGCGAAGCCTCGGGCAAGCCACGCGGCGGCAAGGTGATCCTGTCCGCCGAGCAGGAGGGCGACCATATCCTGCTGTCGATCTCCGATGACGGTAAAGGTATGGATGCCGATCAGCTGCGTGCCAAGGCCGTGGAGAAAGGTCTGCTGGATAAGGACGCTGCCGACCGCCTCAATGAATTCGAATGCTACAACCTGATCTTCGCGCCGGGCTTTTCGACCAAGACCGAGATTTCCGATGTGTCCGGTCGCGGTGTGGGCATGGACGTGGTGAAAACCAAGATTTCCCAGCTCAATGGCACGGTCAACGTGTTTTCGGTCAAGGGCCAGGGCTCGAAGATCGTCATTAAGGTGCCGCTGACCCTGGCGATCATGCCGACGCTGATGGTGATGCTGGCCAATCAGGCGTTCGCCTTCCCGCTGGTCAACGTCAACGAGATTTTCCACCTGGATTTGTCGCGAACCAATGTGGTCGACGGCCAGGAAGTGGTGATCGTGCGCGATAAGGCTTTGCCGCTGTTTTACCTCAAGCGCTGGTTGATCGGCAGTGCTGCTCATGTGGAGCAGGGCGAGGGCCATGTGGTGATTCTCACCGTTGGCAGCCAGCGCATCGGTTTCGTGGTCGATCAACTGGTCGGTCAGGAAGAAGTGGTGATCAAGCCGCTGGGCAAAATGCTGCAGGGCACTCCAGGCATGTCGGGCGCGACCATCACCGGTGATGGACGTATTGCCCTGATTCTTGACGTGCCGAGCATGCTTAAACGTTACGCCCGGCGTATCTGATTGTTAGCGGCGCAGCTATCTGTCGCGCCGTTTAGGAGTGTTTATGGCTGTTAAGGTGTTGGTGGTTGATGACTCCGGCTTTTTTCGTCGGCGTGTGTCGGAAATTCTTTCAGCCGATCCGAATATTCAGGTGATCGGCACAGCCACTAACGGCCGTGAAGCCATCGAGCAGGCACAAGCGCTCAAGCCCGATGTGATTACCATGGATTACGAGATGCCGATGATGGATGGCATCACGGCCGTGCGTAACATCATGCAGCGCTGTCCGACGCCGGTGCTGATGTTCTCTTCGCTGACTCATGAAGGCGCGCGCGTTACGCTGGATGCGCTGGAAGCCGGTGCGGTGGATTTCCTGCCGAAGAATTTCGAGGATATTTCGCGCAATCCAGAGCGGGTCAAGCAGCTGCTCTGCGAGAAAATTCATACCATTGCCCGCAGTAACCGCCGTAGCCTGAGCCCGCCTCCCGTGGCAGCGCCTAGCACGACACCTGCAGCGCAAACCAAGCCAGGGGCACGCCCTGTAACCACCACCAGCACGCCGGGTCGTCCAGCTGCGGCTCCCGCGCCGGCTGTTGTCAGTGCCGCGCCTAAGCGTAAATCCTACAAGCTGGTTGCGATTGGCACCTCGACAGGTGGGCCGGTGGCGCTGCAGCGTGTGCTGACCCAGTTGCCGGCTACTTTTCCGGCGCCGATCGTGCTGATCCAGCATATGCCGGCCGCCTTCACCAAGGCCTTTGCCGAGCGCCTCGACAAACTGTGCCGTATCAGTGTCAAGGAAGCCGAGGACGGTGATGTATTGCGCCCCGGCCTGGCGCTGCTGGCGCCTGGCGGTAAGCAGATGATGGTCGACGCCCGCGGTGTGGTGAAAATCCTTCCCGGTGATGAGCGCCTGAACTACAAGCCTTGCGTCGATATCACCTTCGGCTCGGTGGCCAAGTCCTATGGTGACAAGGTGCTGGCGGTGGTGCTGACCGGCATGGGCGCGGACGGTCGTGAAGGTGCACGCCTGCTCAAGCAGGGTGGCAGCCAGGTGTGGGCGCAGGATGAAGCCAGCTGCGTGATTTACGGCATGCCCATGGCCATCGTCAAAGCCAACCTGGCCGACGCCATCTACCCGCTGGATGATATTGGCAGGCACCTGGCGGAGACCTGCATTTAATGGATGTACTGAGCCTTATCGGGGTCATCCTGGCCTTTGTCGCCATCCTCGGCGGCAACTACCTTGAAGGTGGCCACGCCGGCGCTTTGCTTAATGGGCCGGCTGCGCTGATCGTGATCGGCGGCACCCTGGGCGCGGCGTTTTTGCAGGCGCCGATGAACGTGTTCAAGCGGGCTCTGGCAATCATCGGCTGGATCTTCTTTCCACCGCGGGTGGACCTGGCTGGCGGTATCAACCGGGTGGTTGGCTGGAGCATGACGGCGCGCAAGGAAGGCCTGCTCGGCCTCGAAGCGGTGGCTGATGTCGAAGCCGACCCTTACGCCCGCAAAGGTTTGCAGCTGTTGGTTGACGGCGCGGAGCCTGAGGCTATTCGCAGCATTCTCGAAGTCGATCTGTACACCCAGGAAGGCCGCGATATTCAGGCCGCCAAGGTGTACGAAAGCATGGGCGGTTACGCGCCGACCATTGGCATTATCGGCGCCGTGATGGGCCTGATCCATGTGATGGGTAACCTGGCTGACCCGAGCAAGCTGGGTGCTGGGATTGCCGTGGCTTTTGTGGCAACCATCTACGGCGTGGGGTTTGCSAACCTGCTGCTGCTGCCGATTGGCAACAAGCTCAAGGCCATCGCCCAGCGTCAGTCGCGTTATCGCGAGATGCTGCTCGAAGGCATCCTGTCGATTGCCGAGGGTGAAAACCCGCGCTCCATCGAATTGAAGCTGCAAGGCTTTATGGATTGATGGGGACACCTTATGGCCCGCAGGCGTCATCAAGAAGAACATGAAAACCATGAACGTTGGCTGGTCTCCTATGCCGACTTCATCACCTTGTTGTTCGCGTTTTTTGTGGTTATGTATTCGATTTCCTCGATCAACGAAGGCAAGTACAAGATTCTTTCCGACAGCCTGACCGGGGTGTTCAATCAGCCTGATCGGGCGATCAAGCCGATTCCGGTGGGTGAGGAGCGGCCGCGCACCACTGAGCCAGATCGTTCGCTGGTGGATGAGGAAAACGCGCAGTCATCTGCCGATGATCTGCAGAATATCGCCAGCAGCGTGCGTGAGGCCTTTGGCGACTTGATTCAGTCCGAGCAGCTCAAGGTCAGTGGCAATGAGTTATGGATCGAGATCGAGCTTAGCTCCAGCCTGCTGTTTACCAGCGGGGATGCCATTCCCAACAATGCGGCTTTCGACATTATCGAAAAAGTAGCCAAAATTCTGGCACCCTATGAAAACCCGATTCATGTGGAAGGCTTTACCGACAACCTGCCGATTCAGACGGCGCAGTTCCCGACCAACTGGGAACTGTCTACTGCGCGGGCCGCGAGTATCGTGCGTATGCTGACTATGGATGGGGTCAACCCCGGTCGGTTGGCGGCAGTCGGCTATGGCGAGTTCCAGCCCGTCGCGGATAACACCACCGCCGAGGGGCGTGGGCGTAATCGGCGGGTAGTGTTGGTAATCTCGCGCAATCTAGATGTGCGCCGTAGCGTGAGTGGTGTCGGCAGCGCCAATGCCAAGCCCGATGCGGCCTTGCAACGGGCTGGCACGCAATCTGCACCAGCCCCGGCAGCGCCGGCCCCGCAAGCGGGTGCCGTCAATCCCCCGTCGCCGGCCCCATAAGGGTGGCCCCGTTCTCGGTCAGGCTGCAGCTGTACCGGGAGGATGATAACGATGAGAGTCTGGGCAGTAGCCAATCAAAAAGGTGGAGTCGGCAAGACCACCACATCAATCGCTCTGGCAGGCCTGTTGGCCGATGCCGGCAAGCGTGTGGTGATCGTCGATCTCGATCCCCATGGATCGATGACCAGCTATTTCGGGCATGACCCGGACAGCCTGGAGCACAGCAGCTTCGATCTGTTTCAGCATAAAGGCAGTGTGCCGCGCGGTTTGCCGCAGCAATTGCTGCTGCCTACCAGTGATGAGCGTATTTCCCTGCTACCGTCGAGCACGGCGCTGGCCACGCTGGAGCGTCAGTCGCCCGGGCAGAGCGGCTTGGGCCTGGTGATTGCCAAGAGCCTGGCGCAGCTCTGGCAGGACTTCGATCATGCGGTGATCGACAGCCCGCCCTTGCTCGGCGTGCTGATGGTCAACGCCCTGGCTGCCAGTCAGCAACTGGTGATTCCGGTGCAGACTGAGTTTCTAGCCGTCAAAGGCCTGGAGCGGATGGTCAATACCCTGGCGATGATCAACCGTTCGCGTCAGCAGGCGTTGCCCTACACCATCGTGCCGACCCTGTTCGATCGGCGCACCCAGGCTTCCATGGGCACGTTGCGGGTGTTGCGCAACACCTACCCCGAGCACCTGTGGCCGGCTTATATTCCGGTGGATACGCGTCTGCGTGATGCCAGCCGAGCAGGGCTTACACCGTCCAAGTTTGACAACAATAGCCGTGGCGTAATCGCCTACCGCGCGTTGCTCAAGCACCTGCTGTCGCAGCAGATTGCCGCACAGGTCGCCTGAGATGAACGGCTATGCTGAAGATATAGGCTCAAGTCTGCCGCTAGCGCGGCCGATAGTCTGTACAGATTGTTATTGCGGGTTGTATTCATGAGTCGTCCCCTAGCCACCGCTACACGTTCGCAACTGGCCTTGCAGTCCTATCTGGACGGCTTGCTGCAAGAGGCTGCGGTCGAGTTTGCCGAAAGCATCACTCTGGATGAGTTCGAAGCAGCGGTGCTGGAAGAGCAGGTGCGCGATGCGCGCACAATGCCGCAAGTACAAACCGTGACGGCCAAACCTGTGGTTGAACTGGCGCCGCGGCCGTTGGTGCTGCCGACCATCGAGATGCCCGCGCCGGAAATTGAAGTCCGCGTCGAGCCGCCGCAGGAGGTGGTTGAGGCTGCTGTGGTGGTTGAAGCTGTGCAGCAGACCCCGCAGGTGCTGGTGGTGCCTGAACCTGTGTTGCAGGGCCGCCCTGAGTGGGCTCAAGGGCCGTTCGAATGCCTGCTGTTTGACGTTGCCGGGCTGACCCTGGCAGTGCCGCTGGTGTGCCTGGGTTCGATTTATCCTCTGGAAGGTCAGGAGCTCACGCCATTATTTGGCCAGCCTGACTGGTTTCTCGGCATACTGCCGTGCCAGGCCGGCAACCTGAAGGTGCTGGATACCGCACGCTGGGTGATGCCTGATCGTTACCGCGATGATTTCCGTGAAGGTTTGCAGTATGTGATTTCCGTTGAGGGCTATGAGTGGGGGCTGGCGGTGCATCAGGTCAGCCGCTCGATTCGTCTCGACCCTAACGAGGTCAAATGGCGCAGCCAGCGCACGCAGCGTCCGTGGTTGGCGGGTACGGTTATCGAACACATGTGCGCCTTGCTTGATGTCGCATCCCTGGCGGAATTGATTGCCAGTGGTGCGGCCAAGCGCATGGCCGCCAGMCAGATACATTGAATAACGCCGGGCTGTGCGATGTGCGCAGCTTTGCATCTATAGTAATCACAGCGGGGTATACACCCGCGATTGCCGCCGCGAGCGGTTCATGACGAGGCTAGGGACATGAAGAAAAGTTCTGCACAAGGTTCTGATGATCCGATTCTGCAGTGGGTAACGTTCCGCCTGGACAACGAGACCTATGGCATCAATGTGATGCAGGTCCAGGAAGTCCTGCGTTATACCGAGATTGCCCCTGTGCCGGGTGCTCCGAGCTATGTGCTGGGCATCATCAACCTACGCGGCAACGTGGTAACCGTGATCGACACGCGTCAGCGTTTTGGTTTGGACTCCACTGAGGTGACCGATAACACCCGTATCGTGATTATCGAAGCTGACAAACAAGTGGTTGGCATCCTGGTCGACAGCGTGGCTGAGGTGGTTTACCTGCGCCAATCCGAGGTGGAGACCGCGCCGAACGTTGGCAACGACGAATCCGCCAAGTTTATCCAGGGCGTGTGCAACAAGAACGGCGAACTGCTGATTCTGGTCGAGCTGGACAAGATGATGAGCGAAGAAGAGTGGTCCGATCTGGAGAGCATCTAAGCCATGCTCGATGCGCTGCTGATCGCGCTGGCCCTGGTCTGTCTGGGGCTGATAGGCGCATGCGTCTGGCTGACCCGGCAGCTGCGCGACAGCATAAAACTGCAAGGCGAGCGTGATGCGGTGCGTGACCGGCGGCTCAAGGAGCTTAGCCGGCGGCTGGATGCCTACCTGACCGGCAGCGTGCAGATGGGTGAGGAGTTGCATGAGTTGCGCAGGGTGGTTGCGCCGTTACCGGACAAGCTCAATCAGATTGAGCAGCGTGATCCCAGCAGCCTGTCGTTTACCCAGGCTGCGCGTCTGGCTGGCATGGGCGCCAGTGTGGATGATCTGACCCAGTCCTGCGGCCTGAGCAAGGCTGAGGCTGAGTTGGTGAGCAAGATGCAGCAGGCCAAACTGCAGCGTTCCTGATTTTTCCCATTCTCAAATAGCCCTCAATGTGCCGGCCCTTGCAATAGGCGCAGCGGCGGCGTGATATCGCTATCACGCTCACTGCCGGCCGGCGCTTTGCCCTTCAGATACCAGGCAAAGGCGATGATTTCCGCGATACAGCGATACAGCTGCTCGGGAATTGCATCGCCCAGTTCCAGTCGCGCCAACAGGCGCACCAGTTCGGCATTTTCGTAGATCGGCACTTCGTATTCGCGGGCGATGGCGAGAATGGCTTCGGCCAGCTCGTCATCGCCTTTGGCGCTGAGCACGGGCGCATTCTGGCCGTCGTAGGTGAGGGCGATGGCTTGGCGGGGTGCGGTCTTCTTCATGCGGTTTCATCCACCCAGCGTTGTTCCAGCGTTGTGCGCGGGCCGCGCGGTGGCACGCCCTGGCTGCACGCCAGTTCGCCAACCTGCACGCCGGCGGCGCTCAGGCGTTGGCGCAGGTTGTCCAGCTCCGCATCGATCAGGCTGACGGTACTGCTGCGTTCGGCCCAAAGCTGGCTGGATAGCCGGCCGTGTGCCAGTTGCGCCTGCACTTGCAGAGGCCCCAGCGGATCGAGGTCGAATGCCAGTTCGACCTTCCACAGAGTTTCTTTTTTCTCGGGCTTACCTTGCGGGTTGCTTTCGTCGCGCTGGATTTTTACCTGCAAGGGCACCAGTTCCTGCTGGTTACGCATGGGCAGTTCCAATTGCCAGGTGGTGAGCAGGTTGCCGTCCGGGCCGACCTGGCTCTGCGCCAGGCTGGAGAGCTGATGGGTCTGCAGGCGCGAGATGGCTGCAGCGGCGAGCTTCAGCAAGGTTTCCAGATCGGCCTCGCCTTCCATCGCCTGTAGCAGGCGCGAGGGCAGAGGGAAGTTCAGCGCTTGCTGGCGGCTGGTGGCTTTGCCAAGGCTGCCGAGCAGGTCACGGGCCAGGGCGGGCATCGCCTGAGCCAGGGCTGAGCCAGCATTGGCCGCGGCCAGTGGTGTGCCGGCTGACAGGTTGGGCAGCAATTGGGTGATCAGGCGCAGCAGGTTGGCTTTCAGATCGGTCGGCAGCGCCTGGCCCTGGCCACCGAGCAATTTGCTTTCCAGCAGGATGCCGCTGTTTTCAAGGGCCATGGCCAGGCCTTTGGGGCTGCTCAATTGAGCGGCGTCGGGCAGGGCACCGAAGAGTTTGTCGATGCTGGTGCGCAGGCCTTCACTCATTTCGGCATTGCCGCGCAGCCCTTGCAGGGCGCTGAACAGGCCTTCCAGGGAGCCTTGGCGATTGCTTTGGCTGCCCAGTTGCTGGCTCAGGGCGAGTTGATCAAGGCGGCCGCTTAGCGGCAGAAAGTTCAACGCCTGGCTGCCTTGTACCTGGGCGCTGAGTAGGCTGCCCAGCGGGAGTGCCAAGGGGGTTTCCAGGGATAGCTTGCTGCCAGCCAGCGGCGTGTTGAGCAGGCTGACCAGCACCTTGTAGATCACCTGCTGCGAGCGGGTTTGCAGCAACTGCTCGCGCGCCACCACCTTGCCCTGCAGCAGGGTGCCAACCGGCAACTGATCGAGGTCCAGGCTGGTCAGGGGCTTGTCAGCGCCCATTAGCACAGACAGCGCCAGGCGGGTTTCCGACAGGGCGGTTACGGCCAGGGATGTGCCCTGGGCCAGTGGGCGCGGGCTGCTAGCTTCCAGGGTGGTCTGGCTGCCGTTATTCAGGGTCAGCTTGAGCAGCATCTGAAAGCTCTGCGCCACTTCCTTGAGGGCGATGACTTCGGCCTTGGCGGTTTCACCGCTGGCCAGCAGGCCTTGCATGGGCTGCAGCAGTTTCACCGCCAGGTCCGCCGCTATGGCGTTGGGGCGAGTGCTGGGGGGCGTTGGCGCAATAGGCCGTGGACTGCTGATTTCGCTCATTGGCGGGTTACACCCTGTCGAAAATGCCCACTGCGGGAGGCGAGGCATGGCATGTATAATCGCGCCCCGTCTGAGAGGGTGCTTACAAATTACTGCGCTCGGCCATGCTGCGTTGAAATCAGTCTCAAAATGCTCATGTACTACTCGTACACTGCGCTTTCTCGACTGATTTCGCCTTGCCTTGCCATCGCTCGCTACTTTTGTAAGCACCCTCTGCGCTCAGCTGCGCATTCCACTTGCGTCAGTATAGCGGCCAAGACTCTGCCGACTTGAACAGCTTTTGCCAGCCATCTTAGGTACCGATGCCTTGACCAGTCCTCTTCTCGAAGCCGTGGCGCTCGCCTGTGAGCGGGACTGGCGCATGCTCTTCGAGCGTTTGGAGCTGCGTCTGGTTCCCGGTGAGATGTTGCAGGTGGCTGGCCCCAACGGCAGCGGCAAGACCAGTCTGCTGCGTTTGCTGGCCGGATTGATGCAACCGACTGCCGGTGAGATTCGCCTGAATGGCCGTCCGTTGACGGCGCAGCGGGCTGAGCTGGCGCGCAATCTGTTGTGGATCGGCCATGCCGCGGGCATCAAAGGCTTGCTCACTGCCGAGGAGAACCTCACCTGGCTCTGCGCCCTGCATCAGCCCGCCGAGCGCGAGGCCATCTGGCAGGCGTTGGCAGCGGTGGGGCTGCGTGGATTTGAGGATGTGCCTTGCCATACGCTGTCCGCTGGGCAGCAGCGCCGTGTCGCGCTGGCGCGTCTATACCTGTCAAGCCCGCCACTTTGGGTGCTGGATGAGCCGTTTACCGCGCTGGATAAAGCAGCCGTGGCGCAGCTGGAGCATCATTTGGCCGCGCATTGTCAGCAGGGCGGCCTGGTGGTGCTGACCACGCACCATGAATTGACGGTCAAGCCGGCCGGTTACCGCGAGCTTGATTTAGGGCAACGTCCGTTATGAGCAATGTCTTTAGCCTGTTGCTGGCCCGTGAAGCGCGGCTGTTATTTCGTCGTCCGGCTGAGCTGGCCAACCCGCTGGTGTTCTTCGCCATCGTGATTGCATTGTTCCCGCTGGCGGTGGGGCCGCAGACGCAGTTGTTACAAAGCCTTTCGCCTGGGCTGGTATGGGTAGCGGCCTTATTGGCCGTGCTGCTCTCGCTGGACGGGCTGTTCCGCAGTGATTTCGAGGACGGCTCGCTGGAACAGTGGGTCCTTTCGCCGCACCCCCTGGCTCTTCTGGTTCTGGCCAAGGTGCTGGCACACTGGCTGTTCTCTGGCCTGGCGCTGGTGCTGTTGGCGCCGCTGCTGGCGTTGATGCTCGGTTTGCCGGGGCGCTGCCTGCCGGTATTGCTGATCTCGCTGCTGCTCGGCACGCCGGTGCTGAGCCTGCTCGGTGCAGTCGGCGCCGCGCTGACGGTGGGCCTCAAGCGTGGTGGTCTGCTGCTCGCGCTGCTGATTTTGCCGTTGTACATCCCGGTGCTGATTCTCGGCAGCGGTGCGCTACAAGCCAGCCTGCAAGGATTGCCGGCGGTCGGCCACCTGTTGTGGCTGGCCAGCCTCACCGCATTGGCGGTGACCTTGACACCTTTTGCCATCGCCGCTGGTCTGACGATCAGTGTCGCTGAGTAGACAATAAGCCTGAATGGCCGGTTGAACCGGGTGCCTGCCTGCGCCCTGATCAGCCCTAGCACTGATGAGTAACCTGATGAACTGGACGTGGTTTCACAAGCTCGGCTCGCCTAAATGGTTCTATGAAATCAGCAGCCGTTGGTTGCCCTGGTTGGTTCTGGCCGCAGCCGTGCTGCTGGTGGTCGGACTGGTCTGGGGGCTGGCCTTTGCACCGCCGGATTACCAGCAGGGCAACAGCTTTCGCATCATCTATATCCATGTGCCGGCGGCGTTTCTGGCTCAGTCGATTTACGTGATGCTGGCGGTGGCCGGCATCGTCGGCCTGGTGTGGAAGATGAAGTTGGCCGATGTCGCCCTGCAGCAGGCCGCGCCCATTGGTGCCTGGATGACCGTGATCGCCCTGGTGACCGGCGCGGTGTGGGGCAAACCGACCTGGGGCACCTACTGGGTGTGGGATGCCCGCCTGACCTCGATGCTGATTCTGCTGTTCCTGTACTTCGGCGTGATTGCCCTGGGCAACGCCATCACCAACCGCGACAGCGCGGCCAAGGCCTGTGCGGTACTGGCCATCGTCGGCGTAGTGAATATTCCGATCATCAAATACTCGGTGGAGTGGTGGAACACCCTGCACCAGCCTGCCACCTTCAGCGTGGTATCCAAGCCGGCCATGCCGTTCGAGATGTGGATGCCGCTGCTGATCATGGTGCTGGGCTTCTACTGCTTCTTTGGCGCGGTATTACTGCTGCGTATGCGCCTGGAAGTGCTCAAGCGTGAGGCGCGCAGCAGTTGGGCCAAAGCCGAGGTCAAGGCGCTGGTGGAGAAAGGCCAATGAGTTTTGCCAGCTTTAGCGAATTTATCGCCATGGGCAGCCACGGCCCTTATGTCTGGTCCTGTTATGCCATCAGCCTGGCTGTGCTGGGGCTGAATGTGGCGCTGCCAATCCTGGCGCGTCGCCGTTACCTGCAAGACGAGGCGCGTCGTTTGCGCCGGGAGGAGTCGAAGTGAACCCCGTGCGTAAAAAGCGCCTGTATATCGTCCTGGCCATTATTGCCGGTGTCGGCATCGCCGTGGCCCTGGCCCTCAGTGCGTTGCAGCAGAACATCAACCTGTTTTACACCCCCACCCAGATCGCCAACGGCGAGGCCCCGCAGGACACCCGCATCCGTGCCGGTGGCCTGGTCGAAGAGGGCTCGGTGAAGCGCTCCAGCGATTCGCTGGACACCGATTTCGTCGTCACCGACGGCGCCAAGAATGTGACCATTCGCTTTACCGGCATCCTCCCGGACCTGTTCCGCGAAGGGCAGGGCATCGTCGCCATGGGCAAGCTCGACGCCAATGGTGTGCTGATTGCCGACGAAGTGCTGGCCAAACACGATGAGAACTATATGCCGCCAGAAGTCATGCAGGCTCTTGAGCAGAGCGGCATGCAGCAGAAACATGACGCGGCCAAAGCGGCCAAGCAGGCATCTCAATCGGAGTACGCGCAATGATCCCCGAGCTTGGCCATTTGGCGATGATTCTCGCGCTGTGCATGGCGCTGGTGCAGGCAACGCTGCCGTTGATCGGTGCCTGGCGTGGTGATCGGCAGTGGATGAGCCTGGCGCAGCCGGCTGCCTGGGGGCAGTTCAGCTTTATGCTGTTTGCCTTTATCTGCCTGACCTACGCCTTTATGGTCGACGATTTCAGCGTCGCCTACGTGGCCAACAACTCCAACAGTGCATTGCCCTGGTATTACAAATTCAGCGCCGTGTGGGGCGCGCACGAAGGTTCGCTGCTGCTCTGGGGCCTGATCCTCGCCGGCTGGACCTTTGCCGTATCGATCTTCTCGCGCCAGCTGCCGGAAGAGATGCTTGCCCGCGTGCTCGCGGTGATGGGGATTATCAGCATCGGTTTTCTGCTGTTTTTGATCATCACCTCCAACCCGTTCGAGCGCCTGCTGTTCAATACCCCGGTTGATGGCCGCGACCTCAACCCGCTGCTGCAGGACTTCGGCCTGATCATTCACCCGCCGATGCTCTATATGGGCTATGTCGGCTTCTCTGTGGCCTTTGCTTTCGCCATTGCCGCCTTGCTCGGCGGCAAGCTGGACGCCGCCTGGGCGCGCTGGTCGCGGCCGTGGACCATCGTGGCCTGGGCCTTCCTCGGCATCGGTATCGCCCTGGGCTCCTGGTGGGCCTATTACGAGCTGGGCTGGGGCGGCTGGTGGTTCTGGGACCCGGTGGAAAACGCCTCCTTTATGCCCTGGCTGGTCGGCACCGCGCTGATCCACTCCCTGGCCGTGACGGAAAAACGCGGCGTGTTCAAGAGCTGGACCGTGTTGTTGGCCATCGCTGCATTCTCCCTTAGCCTGCTGGGGACCTTCCTGGTGCGTTCCGGCGTACTGACCTCGGTGCATGCCTTCGCCAGCGACCCTGAGCGCGGCGTGTTTATCCTGGCCTTCCTGCTGTTGGTGGTGGGCAGCTCCTTGGCGCTGTTCGCCGTGCGTGCGCCGGTGGTGAAAAGCCAGGTCGGCTTTGCCCTGTGGTCGCGAGAAACCCTGCTGCTGGTGAATAACCTGATACTGGTGGTGGCCGCGGCGATGATTCTGCTCGGCACCCTTTACCCGTTGGTGCTGGATGCCATGACCGGGGCCAAGCTGTCGGTCGGCCCGCCGTACTTCAACGCGCTGTTCGTACCGCTGATGGGCCTGCTGATGGCGATGATCGCGGTCGGCGTGCTGGTGCGCTGGAAAGACACGCCGCTGCAGTGGCTACTGAGCATGCTTGCGCCTGTGCTAATCGGCAGTGTGGTGTTGGCAGTGATCGCCACCTTCCTGGTCGGCGACTTCAACTGGGCAGTGCTCGGTGTTTGCCTGCTGGCCGCCTGGGTAGTGTTGGCCGGGCTGCGCGACATTATTGAGAAAACCCGCCACAAGGGCTTTTTCCGCGGTTTGCCAAGCCTGACCCGTAGTTACTGGGGCATGCAGACTGCGCACCTGGGCATGGCGGTCTGCGCCATAGGCGTGGTGCTGACCAGCATGGGCAGCTTCGAGCGCGATATGCGTATGGCGCCGGGTGAGTCGGTGGAGATTGGTGGCTACCAGTTTATTTTCGAAGGTGCCGAGCATTTTGAAGGGCCGAACTTTACCTCTGACAAAGGCACGGTGCGCATCCTCGAAGACGGCAAGCAGATTGCCGTGTTGCACCCTGAGAAGCGCCTGTACACCGTGCAGCAGTCGGTGATGACCGAGGCCGGCATCGACGCCGGGATCACCCGTGATTTGTTCGTCGCTCTGGGTGAGCCGCTGGAAAACGGCGCCTGGGCGGTGCGCGTGCATATCAAACCGTTCGTTCGCTGGATCTGGTTCGGCGCGTTGTTGATGGGCTTTGGCGGCTTCCTGGCGGCCGCCGACAAGCGCTACCGGATGAAGGTGCGCACCCGCGTGCGTGATGCACTGGGCATGGCGGGGGCGCAGGCATGAAGCGTTTACTGCTGCTGTTGCCGCTGTTGGTCTTTCTTGGCGTGGCGGTGTTTCTCTACCGCGGCCTGTTCCTCGACCCCACCGAGCTGCCTTCGGCGTTGATTGGCAAGCCGTTCCCGGCGTTCTCCCTGCCTGCCGTGCAGGATGGCAAGACGCTTAGCGAGGCCGACCTCAAGGGCAAGCCGGCGCTGGTCAACGTCTGGGCCACCTGGTGTGTGGCCTGCCGGGTTGAGCACCCTGTACTTAACAAGCTGGCCGAGCTGGGTGTGACGATCTATGGGGTCAACTACAAGGATGACAACGCCGCCGCGCAGAAGTGGCTGGTGGAGTTCCATGATCCTTACCAGCTGAATATCAATGATGTGCGCGGCACCCTGGGCCTGGACCTGGGCGTGTACGGTGCGCCTGAGACCTTCCTGATCGACAAGGACGGCATCATCCGCCACAAGTTTGTCGGGGTGATCGATGAGCGTGTCTGGCGTGAACAGCTGGCTCCGCTCTATCAGGAATTGGTCGACGAGGTTACTCCATGAAGCGCTTGCTGACCGCCGCCGTCCTGGGGCTGGCGCTGCTGGGAACCGCCCAGGCCGCTATCGACACCTACGAATTTGCCACTGAGGCTGAGCGCGAGCGTTACCGCAATCTGGTGGAAGAGTTGCGCTGCCCCAAGTGCCAGAACCAGAACATCGCCGACTCCGATGCGCCGATCGCCATGGACCTGCGTGCGCAGATCTTCCGCATGCTGGAGGAGGGCCAGAGCAATGAGCAGATCATCGACTTTCTGGTCAGCCGCTATGGCGATTTCGTCCTCTACAAGCCGCCGGTAACCGCGCGCACGTTGCTGCTGTGGTACGGCCCGGCCGGTCTGCTGGTCGGTGGTTTCGTCCTGCTCGGGGTCATCCTGGTGCGTCGTCGCAGCAAGCCGGGCGCCGCCGCCAGTGGCCTGTCTGCCGATGAACAGCAGCGTCTGGCTGCTCTGCTTAATCAAACGCCTGTGGATAAGAAAGACTGATGATTGAATTCTGGTTATGCGCCGGTCTGCTGTTGCTGACGGCCCTGGCGTTTCTGCTGATCCCGGTGCTGCGTGCGCGCAAGGTTCAGGCCGAAGAAGACCGTACTGCCCTTAACGTGACCCTGTATCAGGAACGTTTGCTGGACTTACAAGGCCAGCACGACGCGGGCGCGCTGAATGCCGAGCAACTGGCCAATGGTCGTGATGAGGCAGCCCGGGAGTTGCTCGCCGATACCGAGGGTGCGCAAGTGCAGCCGACTCAGCGCGCGCTGGGCGGCAAGATTCCGCTGATTGCCGCGCTGCTGATGCCGCTGCTGGGGTATGGCCTGTACCAGCAGTGGGGCGCCGTCGATGATGTCGAGCGTGCGCAAACCTTTGCCGCGCAGCCAAAGACCATCGAGGAAATGACTGCACGCCTGGAAGCTGCGGTGCAGAACGATCCCAAGTCCGCTGAAAGTTGGTACTTCCTCGGCCGTACCTATATGGCTCAAGAGCGTGCCGCTGATGCTGCCGTGGCCTTCGAGCGCGCCATAGATGTAGCCGGGCGTGAGCCGGAGCTGCTCGGGCAGTGGGCGCAGGCGCTGTATTTTTCCGGCAACAAGCAGTGGACCGAACAGCTGCAGGCACTCACTGATGAGGCGCTGAAAGGCGATCCGGCGGAAGTCACCAGCCTTGGCCTGCTCGGTATTGCCGCCTATGAAGCCGGGCAGTTCCAGCAGGCGATTGAGCGCTGGCAACAGCTGGTGGCGGTGCTGCCTGCTGAGGACCCTTCACGCGTGGCGATTCAGGGCGGGATTGACCGCGCCCGTGAGCAGCTTGGCGCGCCTGCGGCCGATGCTGCGCCTGCAGCCAGCCAGGGCCTGACCGTACGTGTTGCCTTGGCCGCCGAGCTGCAAGCCAAGGTGCAACCGGGTGATGCGGTGTTTATCTTCGCTCGTGCGGTCTCCGGGCCGCCGATGCCGCTGGCGGTCAAGCGCCTGAGCGTGGCGGACCTGCCGGCTGAAGTCAGCCTGTCGGACAGCGATGCGATGATGCCGCAGCTAAAGATCTCCGGTTTTGAGCAGGTGCAGCTGGTCGCGCGGATCTCGCGCAGCGGCAACGCCACGGCCGGCGAGTGGATCGGCAGCAGTCAGCCGTTGGCCAGTAATACCACCGAGCTGCAGCAACTGTTGATCGACAGCGCCGACAGCAAAGCGCCATGAGGCTGTTACTGCGTGGTGCGCTGCTGATTGGCCTGCTGGGGCTCGGTGCCTGCGTGCAGACCCCGCTTGCCACAGCGCCGGTTACCACCCCGAGTGGCAGCAGCAACCATCCACGCTTTGCCCCACCACCAGGGGTGGACAGCCAGTGGGATGGGCAATTAGGCGTGTACGTGGTCGGCGGCGCGCCTCACCTGTACTACCGTGAGCGCACCTATTACCGCTGGAACTCCGGCTGGAGCTGGGCCAGTAACCCGCAGGGTCCGTGGTTGCCGACCGACAGCAGTGGTGTGCCGCCGGGCCTGCATCGCCGCTACGCCCAGTAACTAGGGTTACGATCTGCTGCGCGTCGGCCCTGCTGCGTTAAAAACAAGCTCGGAATGCTCATGTACAAAAGTACACTCCGCTTCCTCGCTTGTTTTTGCCTTGCAGGACTCTAGCTCGCGAGATCTCAGGCAGCTTGGTTAGTGCGCGGGGCAGGGCGTCGCTGGGCGGCGTTCGATATCCGGCTCGAAATCTTCGATCAAACGGCAGATGGCCTGACCATCGGGGGCGCATTCGCCCTTGTCGGCCCAGTCGTCGAAGGCGTTTTGCATCACCAGCGCCAGGCGCTGGCATTCCTCGATATGTGCCTGTAGCGCCGCCAGGCGTTCACTCAGCAGGTCGCGCACTTCAGAACAGGGCGCCTGGCCGTTATCGGCGCTGGCGAGGATTTGTTGCGTGTCTTTCAGGCTAAAGCCCAGACGACGGGCGCGGGCGATAAAGCGCAGGCGTTGCAGGTCGCTGTTGGAATACGCCTGATAGCCGTTGTCCGGGTTGCGTGTGGGCCGGAGCAGGCCAAGATCGGTGTAGTGGCGCACGGTCTCGCTGCTGACTGCGGCGGCTTTGGCCAGTTGGGCTACGCGCATAGATAAAGACTCCGGAAAAGACAAAGGCCGCGCCAGGTTAAAACCTGGGGGCGGCCCTTGGGTCAAGCTCGCAGGTTTATTCGGCGATCTGCAGCTTGCGCGCCTCGTGGTAGAAGAAGCGAATCTTCTCGTACTCGAACGGCGAGTTGAGCTGGCCGTAGCGGAAGTTCACCGTGGAGCGCTGGTCGACGACTTCCAGCAGGGTGATTTCCGGGTGGCTGACGCTGGCTTCGGCGACGTTCAGCCAGTTGACCTGGCTTTTTGCCGCAAAATCCGCCACCAGGCCGCCGGTGTCGCGCAGGTTCGACGGCCCCAGCAGCGGCAGAATCAGGTAAGGCCCGGCTGGTGTGCCGTAATAGCCGAGGGTCTGGCCGAAGTCTTCGCGCTGCTTGGGCAGGCCCATGCGCGTGGCTGGGTCCCACAGGCCGGCGACGCCCAGGGTGGTGTTGAGCAGCAGGCGGCCGGTGGTCTGCATGGCGCGCTTGCCTTTGAGCTGCAGCGCGCTGTTGAGCAGGCTGGGCACATCCCCCAGGTTGCTGAAGAAGTTGCTGACGCCGCTCTGCACCAGGTTGGGGGTGATATAGCGGTAGCCATCGACAATCGGCAGGAACAGCCACTCATCGAAGCGGTAGTTGAAGTGATAGACGCGGCGGTTCCACGACTCCAGCGGGTCATAGACTTGCAGCGCGCTGAGGGTCGAGCGCTCGAACTCGCGCTGATCCAGCCCTGGGTTGAACTGCAGGTGCTGCAACGGCTGCTTGAAACCGTCGTCATCAACCGCGTGCTGGGCGTGCGCCAGGTTGCTGCCGAGCAACAGGGTGAAAAACACGGCAAGGAAGGTTGGCTTAGCCACGGAAGAACTCCAGCATGGCGTCGCTATTGACGCGGTAGTTGAGGTTGCCGCAATGGCCACCCAGCGGGTAAACGGTCAGGCGCTCGCCCAGGGTGCGGCGCAGAAAGCCCAGGTCGCCAGGGCCGAGGATCACATCATCGGCGTTGTGCATGACGGCGATCTTGCTGCTGTTTTTCAGGTAGTCGGCCACGGCATATAGACTGACCTGGTCGATCAGCTGCGCCACGCTGCCGCCATCGGTGCGCGCGCGCCACATGGGGATCAGCTGTTCGGTCAGGTAACAGTCGAAATCGCACTGCAGGGCACGGCGGAAGAACGGCGTGAGGCTGGTGCCCTCGCTGATCGGGTAGTCGATTGGGGTAATCAGACCACGGCGGTTGATCAGGTCCGAGGTAAAGGCGATATCGGCCGAGGAGAAGCGGAAGGCTGCGCCGATCAGCATGGCCATCTGCTCGTCGCTGAGCTGCTCGCCGGAGTTCTGGAAGTCATAGAGCAGGGCGTCGTTGATGTCGACGTAGCCTTTGTTCTGGAAATAGCGGGTCAGCTTGCCCAGCACCAGTTCATAGAAGGTGGTGCTGTTGTCGATGCCCTCAACCTTGGTTTGCACCATGCGGTCGAGGTTGGTGATCGAGGTGTAGAGGTTGACCGGCGGGTTGAGCAGCAGCACGCGCTTGAAGTTGAAGCTACGGCGGGTTTCATCCAGCTCGCTGACAAAGGCCGCTTGCAGCGCGCCCAGGCTGTAGCCGGTGAGGTGGTATTCACTGACTTTCAGGCGCGGATGCTGCGCACGTACGGCCTGCATGGTGCGGTAGAGGTCGTCGGCGTCTTCGCGGGTAATGCCGGGTGTGGCAAAACGCGAGGCCGAGGTCATAAAGTCATAGCTGGTCGGCGACGACAGTTGCACCACGTGATAACCAGCGCCGTAAAACAGCTTCTTCAGGTATTCCGGGGTGCTGCTGGCGTAATGCGCGCCCGTGCCGGCGATGATAAAGATCAGCGGCGCTTCACCCGACTGTTTGGCCATGCGGTAGCGCATCTTGGTGACCGGCCAGAAATTTTCTGGAAGCTCAAACTCGCGTTCTGGGCGCAGTTTGATCTGGTAGTCACTCTGGTTGATGTCGGCGTCAGCCGGAAGCTCCGGGCGCAGCTCGGGCGGGGTGGTCGCCAGGGTGGCTTCGAATGCATTGCTGATGGGGTAGCCATAACTGCTGGCATCGATATCGGCTGCGCTGACGGGGGCAATCAGGGCTAGGCAACTGAGAAGGGCAAGCAGACGAGGGACATGCGACATGGCTAAATCTCTTGAGAGCTAGGGCTGATGCTGATGGAGCGGGTCAGGTGCGGAACGATTTGACCACATAAGTCAGGCTAAGTGCCGTTTAGTTATAGAACTGTCGTTTTTCAGGCAAAAGCGCCATGTAAAAAGCCAATTTGCTACGGCAGCACCGCCAACTGCTCGACCCAGATCAGCTCGCAGGCGCCGTCGCCAGTGTCTTCGCGGCTGAGCGAGCTGACCCAGCGATAGCCATCGTCACCGTCGATTCGCACCAGTTGCCCGCTCAGGCGAATCTGCTGGCCTGTTTTGAGCCCGGCCAGAGTGCTGGCTACTTCAGGGTTGGCGGGTATCAGGTGCATATTGGCGCTGTGGATCTCGATCTGCCGGCGTTCGATTGGCAGTTGTTCGGCGCGCCAGAAGTACCAGCGATTGCGCTGGCTGATGTTGATATGGCGCAGCACCTCGGGGTCGGCCATCGGCCCCCAGCCGAGCGCCAGGTCAGTCGGCGAGAGCTTGGCGCCGCGGTCGAGGTAGTAGTCTTCACGGCCGAGAATGCGTGCTTCCAGCTGGAAGCTTTCTAGCCTGCTGACCGTGTGCTCCGCCACGCGCCAGCTGCCGCTGGACAGCGGTGTGCTGGGCGGCAGGCTGCTGGGCGTGGGCAACAGCATGACCCACAGCATCCAGAGGCCGAGCAGGCTTGCGGCGATCAGTATCAGGCGACGTATCAGCATGGCTGAATTCTAGCCGCTGAGGCTGTGAGTAGGCGATCTCGGGGGGTGTTATCCGTGTCACGGCGGCTTATCCTACGCAGCCTAATTATCTGCCTGAGTTGCCCATGTCCCGTTATCTGCCCCTGATTGCTCTGCTGATCGCTGCAGCTCTGTGTTTGGCTTTGAGCTTTGTGCTGCGTTACCAGCTGATGGAAGGCGCGCAGTGGGTCGGCCTGTGCGTCGACGCCCCGCAGCAGTTGGCCTGCCAGGTACGTGCGAGCCTTGGCTGGTTGATCCACTTCCGGATCTTGGCCTGGGCTGCGCTGATTATTGCTGTGCTGGCGTTTGTCCTGCCGGGCGCCTGGAGCAAGCGTTTGGCGGTGCCGGCATTGCTGCTCGCTCTGCCGGCTTTGGTGTTGTACAGCGCTAGCTTGGCGGTATTTGCCGTGGTGCTGGCGCTGCTGCGCTGGGTGCGCGCGCCGCAAACCGCCTGATCAGGCGGTCTGCGCGTTAACTCGCAGGCTGCGCCATAGCGCGGCCACCAATAGCACGCAAGTCATGGCCCAGCCCAGGGCCTGCCAGTTGCTCAGGGTTTCCTGGTACAGCTGCGGCGCAATGCAGGCGCCGATCAGCAGGGCGAGCAGGGCGACCTCACGGCGATAGCCGCCCACCGGACGGCATAGATAGACCAGTGCCGGCAGCAACAGCGCGGCGCTGGGGAAGCTGCGGTAGCGCGCATCCGCTACCAGCGCGAGCATCATCACCGCCCCGGCAAAGCCGCTTAGTGCCAGCCACAGCGCGCCCTTGCTATGCAGCCAGTTGAATAGCCGCGCGCGCCAGCCCGTCTGCTGGCTGAGCAGCAGGGCGGCGTGGGCCAGCACCAGCAGGTTCAGCACAATCAGCGCGCCGGCCCAGAGCCATTCGCCGAGGTAGCGGCTGGTAACCAGTGTCAATTCGGCAAATAGACCGATACAGCCAGCGCCGAGTGCCGCCAGCAGCGGCAACAACAATGCTGCGCGGGGCGAGTGGGGGCGGCCTGCCAGCAGCAGAGTGGCGGCTGCAAGGATCAGGCTCAACGCCAGCCAGGTCGGCCAGGTGGGCAGGTTGGATACGGCGCCGGCAAGGATCGATTTGTCCTGGCGATCAGCGTCATACAGGCCCCAGTAACCACCTACGGCGCCTTCGCTGACGCGCTTCCAGGGCTGATCAAATGCCTCGATCAGGTTGTAGCGCCAGCCGTTCTGCTCGGCCATGGTGACAAAACCACGGATAAACTTGGCCTGATTGACCAGGCTGGGCACGGCGGTTTCGCGCTGGCGGCCTTCGCTGGGCCAGCCGGTTTCGCCGATCAGGATGTCCTTGGGTGCATAGGCGTTGCCAAAGGTCTGGCGCACCTCGGCGACTTCATGCAGCGCGCTTTCGATGCCGGCGGGGTTGTCTTCCCAGTAGGGCAATAGGTGGATGGTGATGAAGTCCACCGCAGGGGCGATTTCCGGGTGCTTGAGCCAGAACTCCCAGACATCGGCATAGGTTACCGGCTGTTCGATCTGCACCTTGACCTGTTCGATCAACGCTACCAGTTGCTGCGGGGTGACTTCCTTGCGCAGCAACGCCTCGTTACCGACGATCACCGCCTGGACCACGTCCGGGTGGGCATTGGCAATTTTCACCAGGCCGGCGATCTCAACTGCCGTGTCGGCTGGGTTACGGCTGACCCAGGCGCCGACGATCAGTTTCAGGCCATGTTTGCGCGCCATATTCGGCAGCTCTTCCAGGCCGGTCACCGAATAGGTGCGCAGGCACTCGAAGCGCTCGGCCAGCAACGCCAGATCCGCTTCCATGCGCTCGGGGCGCAGCTGCATAGGCTGATCGAAGGGCGATTGGTCTTTGTCGAACGGCGTGTAGGACGCGCACTGCAGTTTGTGTGTGGGCGTTGCGGCATCCGCCAGTTCGAGCGGTTGGCCAATGCCAAACCACAGACCGAAGAGCGCCAGCAGGCCAAGCAGGCAGGCAAACACGTAGGGAGCAGCAGGGAAGCGAGAAGTAGCAGGCATGATCGGGCGCGTATGGTGGCTGAGCCGCGCATAGTAGCGGATTGAACCAGCATCCCGCTGGCTGTTTTTACGCCCTGCTCAAGGGGGTTGCCGTGGCAGCAAACCTTATGCCTGATGATGCAGCCAGGCATGCTTGGGGCGAGCAGCGGCACCTGTTGAGCGGCCTTCGATGCGCTGCCAGACCTTCTCGTGAAAGTAGAAGCCCACCGAGTTGCACAGCGGTTCGATGGCGGCCACTAGGCCGCTGGCCGCGATGCTGCCGGTCAACGCATAAGTGACGCCGAAGGCGATGCAGAAGTGCATCAGGGTGAAGGTTACTGTCTTGAGCATGGCGCACCTCGAGTGAGAATTGTTCTCTATTGAGGTGCAGCCTAGTTGCTCAAGTTCGATTGGGGAAATGCTGTACTTGAATGGCTTTAATAGTTTTTGACGATTGATGCGCTGGCTGACCCATGTGGCCGTGAGCCAGTAAATAGCCAATAAAAAACCCGCACTAGGCGGGTTTTTTACTTTCATAAATGGTCGGGGTAGGGGGATTCGAACTCCCGACATCCTGCTCCCAAAGCAGGCGCGCTACCGGACTGCGCTATACCCCGATGAACTACTGGCTCCGCGACCTGGACTCGAACCAGGGACCCAATGATTAACAGTCATTTGCTCTACCGACTGAGCTATCGCGGAACAATGGCGCGTATCCTACTGATTAGAAAGGGGAAGTCAATACCTGATCGACTTCCCCAGTGATTCAGAGAACCGCAGCAATCGCCTGAGTAACGGCAGGCAGGTTGCGCTGGTTCAGCGCGGCGACGCAAATGCGCCCGGTGCTGACGGCGTAGATGCCGAACTCGGTTTTCAGCCGCTCGACCTGCTCGGCGGTGAGGCCCGAGTAGGAGAACATACCGCGCTGCTGGGCGACGAAGCTGAAGTCGCGTTTGCAATTCAGCGCCGCCAACTGCTCGACCATGGCCATGCGCATACCGCGAATACGTTCGCGCATGCCGGCCAACTCTTCTTCCCACAGGGCGCGCAGCTCAGGGCTGTTCAGCACGCTGGCTACCACGGTGGCGCCGTGGGTTGGCGGGTTGGAGTAGTTGGTGCGGATCACTCGTTTGGCTTGCGACAGCACGCGGCTGGCTTCTTCCTGGCTGCCGGCGATGATCGACAGTGCGCCGACGCGTTCGCCGTACAGCGAGAAGGACTTGGAGAACGAACTGGAGACAAAGAACGGGATGCCGGAGGCGGCAAACAGGCGCACAGCAAAGGCGTCCTGCTCGATACCGTCGCCAAAGCCCTGGTAGGCGATGTCGAGGAAGGGTACATGCTCGCGTTCGCGCAGTACTTCCAGCACAGCTTTCCAGTCGTCCAGCGACAGGTCGACGCCAGTCGGGTTGTGGCAGCAGGCGTGCAGCACGACAACCGAGCGCGCTGGCAGATTTCTCAGGTCTTCGAGCATGCCGGCGCGGTTGATGCCGTGGCTGGCTGCGTCGTAATAGCGGTAGTTGTGCACCGCGAAACCTGCGGACTCGAACAGCGCGCGGTGGTTTTCCCAGCTCGGGTCGCTGATGGCGACCACGGTGTTGGGCAGTAGGCGCTTGAGGAAGTCGGCGCCGGTTTTCAGTGCGCCCGTGCCGCCCACGGCCTGAGTAGTAATCACCCGACCAGCGGCGATCAGCTCGGAATCGGCACCCAGCAACAGTTTCTGCACCGCGCTGTCATAGGCTGCAATGCCTTCAATCGGCAGGTAACCACGCGGGGCGTGGGCTTCAATGCGGGCTTTCTCGGCTTCGGCTACGGCGCGCAGCAATGGGATGCGGCCTTCCTCGTTGTAGTAAACGCCCACGCCCAGGTTGACCTTGGTCGCACGGGTATCGGCGTTGAATGCTTCATTGAGGCCCAGGATGGGATCGCGCGGAGCCATTTCGACGGCAGAGAACAGACTCATGGATGCGGCAGCTCTGAAGAGGAGAGGTGAGTATCAGGCAACACCCGGCTAGGGGTTGCGTAAGTGGGCCGGTAGTATACCGACGCATAACCTGTGCTGCGACAGCAGGCACACGCTTTTCACCGGTTTTGACGTAGGCTTTCAGGCCGCGTCACAGCCGCTTGTCGAGGTCCATCATGTCCGAGTTTCAATTGGTCACCCGTTTCCAGCCGGCCGGCGATCAACCCGAGGCGATTCGGCAGATGGTCGAAGGCCTGGAAGCAGGCCTTTCGCACCAGACATTGCTTGGCGTAACGGGCTCGGGCAAGACCTTTTCCATCGCCAACGTGATCGCGCAGATCCAGCGTCCGACCCTGGTGCTGGCACCGAACAAGACCCTGGCCGCGCAGCTGTACGGCGAGTTCAAGAGCTTCTTCCCGAACAATGCGGTGGAGTATTTCGTTTCCTACTACGACTACTACCAGCCCGAGGCCTATGTGCCGTCCTCCGATACCTTTATCGAGAAGGACGCCTCGATCAACGACCATATCGAGCAGATGCGCCTGTCGGCGACCAAGGCGCTGCTGGAGCGGCCGGACGCAATTATCGTCACCACCGTGTCGTGCATCTACGGCCTGGGCAGCCCCGAGTCGTACCTGAAGATGGTGCTGCACGTCGATCGCGGCGACAAAATGGATCAGCGCGCCTTGTTGCGCCGCCTGGCCGACCTGCAATACACGCGTAACGACATGGATTTCGCCCGCGCCACCTTCCGTGTGCGTGGCGACGTGATCGACATTTTCCCGGCAGAATCGGATTTGGAAGCCATTCGCATCGAGCTGTTCGACGATGAAGTGGAAAGCATCTCGGCCTTCGATCCACTGACTGGTGAGGTGATCCGCAAGCTGCCGCGCTTTACCTTCTACCCCAAGAGCCACTACGTCACCCCGCGCGAGGTGCTGCTGGAGGCGGTGGAGAAAATCAAGGTCGAGCTGGCCGAACGCCTGGAGTACCTGCGCAGCACCAACAAGCTGGTGGAAGCGCAGCGCCTGGAGCAGCGCACCCGTTTCGACCTGGAGATGATCATCGAGCTGGGTTACTGCAACGGCATCGAAAACTACTCGCGCTACCTGTCCGGGCGCGGCCCTGGCGAACCGCCACCGACGCTGTACGACTACCTGCCGGACGAGGCGCTGTTGGTGATCGACGAGTCCCACGTCTCGGTGCCGCAGGTCGGCGCGATGTACAAGGGCGACCGCTCACGCAAGGAAACCCTGGTGGAATACGGCTTCCGCCTGCCGTCGGCGCTGGATAACCGGCCGATGCGTTTCGAAGAATGGGAGGCTGCCAGCCCGCAAACCATCTTCGTTTCCGCCACGCCGGGCAACTACGAGGCCGAGCATGCCGGGCGAGTGATCGAACAGGTGGTGCGGCCGACCGGCCTGGTCGATCCACAGATCGAGGTGCGCCCGGCTCTGACTCAGGTCGATGATCTGCTCTCGGAAATCCACAAGCGCGTGGCCATTGAGGAGCGTGTGCTGGTTACCACGCTGACCAAGCGCATGGCTGAAGACCTGACGGATTACCTGGGCGATCACGGCGTTAAGGTGCGCTACCTGCACTCGGATATCGACACGGTAGAGCGGGTCGAGATCATCCGTGACCTGCGCATCGGCGCCTTCGATGTGCTGGTGGGCATCAACCTGCTGCGCGAAGGCCTGGATATGCCGGAGGTGTCGCTGGTGGCGATTCTCGATGCCGACAAGGAAGGCTTTCTGCGCAGCGAGCGCTCACTGATCCAGACCATCGGCCGCGCCGCGCGTAACCTCAACGGCCGGGCGATTCTGTATGCCGACCGCATGACCGGCTCGATGGAGCGCGCCATCGGCGAAACCGAGCGCCGGCGTAACAAGCAGATCGCCTTCAACGAAGCCAACGGCATCACCCCCAAGGGCGTGTTCAAGGATGTTCAGGACATCCTCGAAGGCGCCACCGTGCCCGGCTCGCGCAGCAAGAAGCGCAAGGGCATGGCCCAGGCCGCCGAAGAAAGCGCGCGTTACGAGAACGAGCTGCGTTCACCGAGCGAGATCAGCAAGCGCATTCGCCAGCTGGAAGAGAAGATGTATGCCCTGGCCCGCGATCTGGAGTTCGAGGCCGCGGCGCAGTTGCGCGACGAAATTCAGAAGCTGCGCGATCGATTGCTGCAGGTTTGATTGAGCGAATGTGGGAGCGGCTTTAGCCGCGACAAGGCGACTGCTGCTTCGCGGCTAAAGCGGAGTGCCGCCCAGCCCCTCCCACAAATGCTGTTCAGCGTCGGCCGAAGATAATCAGCACCACGCCGCCGAGGGTGATGCCGCAAGCCACCATCGCCATCAGGCTGAGGCGTTCGCCCAGCAGCAGGTAGCCCAGCAACAGCGCTACTACCGGGTTGACGAAGGCGAAGGTCGACACCAGGCTCGGTCGCACCTCGCGCAGCAGCCAGAAATACGCCGGATACACGCCGAGGCTGACCGGTAGCACCAGGTAGGCCAGCCACAGCCAGGCATTGCCGCTTATGGTGTGCAGGTCCAACGCCTGCCAGTCGCCGTGCCACAGGCCGAACAGCGCCAGCAGCAGTGCACCGATTAGCATCTGCAGGCTCAGCCCAAGCCAGCTGGAGCGAAACGGCGGGCGCTGACGCATCAGCCAGGCGCCGCCAGCCCAGAGCAGGGTGGCGAACACCACCARCAGGCCGGCGAACCACTGTTCGATAGAGGCGCTGTGATCCAGGCCGTTGTTCATCAGCAGCACAATCCCGCTGCAGGCCAGCGCCAGCCCACACATCACCCACAACGGCGGGCGCTCACCGAGCAGCCATTCCAGCGCCACGCTCCACAGCGGCAGGGTGGTGTAGAGCATCGCCAGCATGCCGGTCGGCAAATACTGGTTGGCGTAGATCAGCGCGCCCTGGCCGACTGCAATCAGCGCCAGGCTGCCGATCAGCACGCCGCCCCAGTCGCTGCGCTGCATGCGCAGTTGACCGCTGAGCACCACCCAGGCCAGGGCGAGCAGGCCAGCAATCGAGAAGCGCAGGCTGCCGATGACGAACGGCGGCAGCTCCAGCAGGAGGAAGTGGTTGGCCAGGTAGGTGGTGCCCCAGCCGATATAAATAGTGGCAAAGGCGACAATCAGCAGCAGGCTGCGGGTGCGTGATGGGGTAGGCATGGCGATCTGAGTTGACGAGGGCAGGGCGGGTGCCTGGAAAAGTGGCAAGGCCCGCAGTAGAGGGCGTCAGTCTAAGCGGGCTGGCGTTGTTGTCCAGCCTGCTACGCGCTACAAGACAAAGCGTTAACCCGCCGCAGGCGCTGGCGTCGCTGAAATAGCCGCGCTGGCTGGAGCCGGCGGCGGCCAGCCTGTTAATATCGCGCCCTTGAAAGATTGCCCGTTGCACATTCTCTGAGAGCCGCCATGACCACCGTTCGTACCCGTATCGCGCCGTCGCCCACTGGTGATCCGCACGTAGGCACCGCCTATATCGCCCTGTTCAACCTGTGCTTTGCCCGTCAGCACGGTGGCGAATTTATCCTGCGTATCGAAGATACCGATCAAGTGCGCTCGACCCGCGAGTCGGAACAGCAGATTTACGACGCCCTGCGCTGGCTGGGTATCGAGTGGAGCGAAGGCCCSGACGTCGGTGGCCCGCACGGCCCGTATCGGCAGAGCGAGCGTGGGCATATCTACCAGAAGTACAGCGCCGAGCTGGTGGAGAAGGGCCATGCCTTCCACTGCTTCTGCAGCGCCGAGCGCCTGGACAAGCTGCGCGCCGAGCAGATGGAAGCCAAGCAGACGCCGCGTTATGACGGCCACTGTATGCAACTCTCCGGTGAAGAGGTGCAGCAGCGCCTGGCTGCCGGCGAGCCGAACATAGTGCGTATGAAGGTGCCGACTGAAGGCGTGTGCGTGGTGCCGGATATGCTGCGTGGCGAAGTGGAGATCCCCTGGGATCGCATGGACATGCAGGTGCTGATGAAGACCGATGGCCTGCCGACCTACTTCCTGGCCAACGTGGTCGATGACCACCTGATGGGCATCACCCACGTGCTGCGCGGGGAAGAATGGCTGCCGTCGGCGCCTAAGCTGATTCTGCTCTACGAATACTTCGGTTGGGACAAGCCGCAGCTGTGCTATATGCCGCTGCTGCGTAACCCAGACAAGAGCAAGCTGTCCAAGCGCAAGAATCCGACCTCGATCACCTTCTACGAGCGCATGGGTTTCCTGCCGCAGGCGATGCTCAACTACTTGGGCCGCATGGGTTGGTCGATGCCGGACGAGCGCGAGAAGTTCAGCCTCGACGAGATGGTTGAGCACTTCGATATCAATCGAGTTTCCCTCGGCGGGCCGATCTTCGATCTGGAGAAGCTGTCCTGGCTCAACGGCCAGTGGATGCGCGAACTGAGCGTCGAAGAATTCGCCGCTGGCGCGCAGAAGTGGGCGTTCAACAGCGACTACCTGATGCAGATCGCACCGCATGTGCAGGGTCGAGTGGAAACTTTTAGCCAGATCGCGCCATTGGCCAGCTTCTTCTTTGCCGGCGGCGTGGCTCCGGATGCCGCGTTGTTCGAGCACAAGAAGCTCTCGGCCGAGCAGGTGCGTCAGTTGATGCAGTTGATTCTGTGGAAGCTCGAAGCGCTGCGTCAGTGGGAAAAGGACAAGATCACTGGCTGCATCCAGGCGGTGGTCGAGCACCTTGAGCTGAAACTGCGCGACGCCATGCCGCTGATGTTTGCTGCTGTCACCGGCCAGGCCAGCTCGGTGTCGGTGCTCGATGCCATGGAAATTATTGGTCCGGACCTCACTCGCTTCCGTCTGCGTCAGGCCATCGAACTGCTCGGCGGCGTGTCGAAGAAAGAAAACAAAGAGTGGGAGAAGCTGCTGGCAGCCATTGGCTAAGCAGCTGAATGCCCCGTCCGGCCGTCGTTTTGGCGTGCCGGTATGGGGTAAGTGGTTGTTCTGTCAGCATAAAGAATGCTGATGCAGGTAAAAATTTTGTTGACAGGTGTGGGGCGTGCTCTTAACATGCGCCCCGTCCTTGAGATGGGGCTATAGCTCAGCTGGGAGAGCGCTTGCATGGCATGCAAGAGGTCAACGGTTCGATCCCGTTTAGCTCCACCATCTTCAAAGCCGCAAGGCTTGCCACAATCAGCTCTTGCAGCTGGTTGGTTGTAGAAGGGTTACGTCCCCTTCGTCTAGTGGCCTAGGACACCGCCCTTTCACGGCGGTAACAGGGGTTCGAGTCCCCTAGGGGACGCCAGTTTCAAAAAGCAGTGCCGGTTTGGACTGTGAGCCGAGAGGCGATAAATCTGGGGGTATAGCTCAGCTGGGAGAGCGCTTGCATGGCATGCAAGAGGTCAACGGTTCGATCCCGTTTATCTCCACCAATTTTGCAGTAGTAACAACTGCCACGGGGCCAGCGTAAAGCTGGCCTTGTTCTTCGAAGGTTTCGTCCCCTTCGTCTAGTGGCCTAGGACACCGCCCTTTCACGGCGGTAACAGGGGTTCGAGTCCCCTAGGGGACGCCATTTTTGCCCGCTCTGCGGGATTTTGAAGGGTCATTCATTATTGAATGGCCCTTTTGTTTTTATGGCCTGCTATCCGTGGTGGCCACCCTCCGGGCGCGTCACTGCGCGACGTTAAACATTGCTCCAGGCAGTTTCTTCTACCTCCTGAAGATTATTTCTCTAGCCGATCAGTGGTTGCCGCTCAGGCTTGCTTAATTGTATTACGCCTATAATATTGCAGTCGTAATATTAAGGAGTCGAGCATGAGCGAGAAGAAGGCGCACACCCGCGAACGCATCCTGGCTGCTGCCTGCGCGGCGTTGTTGCAGCGTGGTCCGGCTGAGCCCAGCGTGGGCGAGGTGATGGGGGCGGCTGGTCTGACGGTCGGCGGCTTCTACGCGCATTTCGAGAGCAAGGATGCGCTGATGCTGGAAGTGTTCCAGCAGATGCTCTGCCAGCGTCGAGAGCGGGTCATGCAGCTTGATCCGGCTTTGCCTGCTCACGAACGCCGGGTGCTGCTGGCGGCCTTCTATCTGTCGCGCAAGCACCGCGATGCCGGTGAGCAGGGTTGTCCGCTGCCCAGTTCAGTAGGTGAGCTGGCGCGTATGCCGGATGGTTTTCGCGCGGTGCTGGCGGAGCATATCGAGCTGATGACGGCGCAGCTGGCGGGCAGTCCTGAAGAGGCTGATCAGGCGCTGGCCGATATCGCCTTGATGGTCGGAGGGCTGGCTCTGGCACGCGCGCTGGGTCCTGGCGAGTTGTCTGATCGAGTCTTGCGTGCTGCTAAATCGGCAATCGTCTGAGGATATGGCAATGAATAGCATGAGCTGGGTTCGTGGTTTCAACACATCGATTGGTCTGCTGGCACCGCATGCCCTGGCCAGCAAGTTGCGCCGGGAGTTTATGACGCCGCACACCTCGCCGCCGCGGGATTGGGAGTTGCCATTGCTGGCGCAGGCCGAGCGCATCACCCTGCGCTTCGGTTTGTCAGCGCTGCGTTGGGGCAGCGGACCGGCCGTGTTGCTGATGCATGGTTGGGAAGGCCGGCCGACGCAGTTCGCTGAGCTGATCAAGGCCCTGGTCAATGCCGGCTACGGTGTGGTGGCGCTGGATGCCCCGGCCCACGGTCGTTCGCCTGGGCGTGAAGCCAATGTGGTGCTGTTTGCCCGCGCCTTACTAGAGGCCGCCAGCGAGCTGCCGCCGCTAAAAGCGGTAATTGGCCATTCCATGGGTGGCGCCAGTGCCTTGCTGGCCACCCAGCTGGGCTTGCGTACTGAGGCGCTGGTGAGCATTGCCGCGCCCAGCCGGATTCTGACCATGCTGCGGCGCTTCTCGCGCTATATGGGCTTGCCGCGTCAGGCGCGCGCGCACTTTGTCCGGTTGGTCGAAGAGAAAGCTGGGATTCCTGCTGGGCAGCTTGATAGCGCGCACTACCAGCTGGATTTCCCCGGATTGGTCGTGCATGCAGAGGACGACCCGATGGTGCCGTTCAGCGAGGCGGAGGCGATTCATCAGAGCTGGTTCGACAGCCGCCTGCTACGCCTGGAAAACGGCGGGCATCAGCGGGTATTGGCCGACCCGCGGGTGGTGCAGGCGGTGCTGGAACTGTTGGCGTCGCTGAATCAGACATCGTCCAAGGCGCTGGCCTCGTAACCGATAACCTTGTTACGCCCGGCGGCCTTGGCTTGGTATAGCGCCTGGTCGGCGTGGCGTAGCAACTGTTCGCGATCGCTGCCGGCATCTGGAATCAGCGCATACACGCCGATGCTCAAGCTCAGGTCGATACTCAGGCCCTGGTGCATGCAAGGGTGGCTGGCCAGGTCGGCACGCAGTTGTTCGGCCAGGTCCATGGCGCCGGACTGATCGGTGTCGCAGAGCACGGCGGCAAACTCTTCGCCGCCAAAACGTACCAGTAGGTCATTACTGCGCATGCGCTGTTGCATGCGCAGGGCAGCGTGCTGCAGGCAGGCGTCGCCAACCAGATGGCCGTGCTGGTCGTTGACCTTCTTGAAGTGATCCAGGTCCATCATCAGCATGGCGATTGGCTGCTGGCTGCGGTTGGCCTGGGCGAGCATGCGCTCCAGTTCTTCGTTGAGCACCTGGCGGTTGAACAGCCCGGTCAGGCTGTCGCGACGGCTGAGTTCGGCCAGCTGTCGGTTGGCGGTGGAAAGCTCCTGCAGGGCCTGTTGCAAGGAGGCGGTGCGCTCCTCTACGCGGGCTTCCAGGCCTTCGTTGATCTGCTGCTGCAGATCCAGACTCTTGGCCTGTTCCATGCGCAGTTCGTGCTCGTTGGCAAACAGCTGGGCCTGGGCCTGTTGCTGGGCGCTTTGCGCCAGGCGGATGCGTGAGCCGAGGGCAATCGAGAAAATCACCAGCTCAAGCAGGCTGCCGATCTGCTGGGCGTGCAGGGTTAGCAGCGAATTGGCGATCAGGCCGGTGCCGCTGAGCACGCTGAACAGGCTGGCGATAATCAGCGCTGACCAGCCGAGGGCGAACAGCTTGGCCGGCGGGTAGCCATCGCGCCAGCGCAGCACTGTGAAGATGCAGCCGAAAATTGCGCAAACCAGTAGCAGCACGAAACTGCCGATCAGTGCGACGAGATAGGGAGCAACCAATGCCAGCGCCATCACCAGCAGGCTGCTGCCAATCAGGCCGCGGCAGATCGAACGGTACGCCGGGTGTTGGTTCTTGAGGTCGAGTACGCCATAGGTGAACAGCACGCCGAACAGGGTTGCCAGTGCCGAGCTGAACGGGAAACTCATTTGCTGCCAGGCCAGTGACTCGGGCCAGAACCATTGCAGGGCAAAACCCAGCTGGATGAACTGGTAGAGGCTGAAACTGGCGACAAACAGGCTGTACCACAGGTAGTTGCGGTCGCGGGTGATGATAAAGATCGACAGGTTGTAGATCATCATCACCAGTAGGGCGCCGAAAAACAGACCCTGTAACAGCAGCATGCGTTGTTCGTGCTGGTTGAAGGCCTGGGCGCTCATCAGGCTGGCGCTGAGGTTGGCCGAGCCGTCGGTCTGCATGCGCAGGATCAGCTCGCGTTCTTCTCCGGCTGCCAGGCTGAATGGCAGCACCAGTTGGCGGTGATTAACCCAGCGTTGGTGGAATGGCCGCTGGTCGCCGGCCTGATACACCCGGCCGTCGTCCAGGCCGTAGGCGTCCAGGGTGTCGAGCAGTGGATTACCGATCAACAGCACCCAGTTGATGGCGTTATCCGCCGGGTTGTGCAGGCTGAAACGCAGCCAGTAGGCGTGGGTGCTGTAGCCGAAACTGGCATCGCGACGGGCCACCGGTTGCCAGGCGGATGCAGGCAACTGACGAACGCTGTGGATGTCCGCCAGGCCTTCGGGGTCTGCCCAGACGTGCATGGCGGGGCCAGGCAGCAGTGACGTATCGCTGGCCAGCAGCGGCAGGCTGGTGGCCTGCGCCAGTGCCGGCAACAACAGCAGTAGAAGTACGCGCAGCAACACGATCAAAAGAGGCTTTCCCTAGCAAGGATGTTGGCGGACACGACAAAGGTGCATTATTGCGCGGCCTTATGACATACCGATAGCTTAGCCGGGGTTGCTTATGAGCCAAAATTTGCTGCATTGCCATGCTCAGCGCGACGCTTGCCTGCATGCGCTGGCCGCCGATCTGCTGGCGCAGATTCAGGCCACGCTGGCGCAACAGCCTCGCGCTGGGCTGATCCTGCCTGGCGGCAGTAGCCCGCGGGCCTTGTTGCCTTTGCTGGCGCAGCAGCTGGACAGTCAGCGTATCGACCTCAGCCCCAGTGATGAGCGCTGGGTGGCAGCGCAGGCCGCCGAAAGCAATTGGCAGCTGCTGCATCGGGGATTGCCACAGGCTAACTGCCTGGACCCACGCCAGGGCGCGACGTTGCCCCAGTCGGCGGACAGCTGGGGCGAGCAACTGGCGCAGTGGTCGCCGTTTAGCGCGGTGCTGCTGGGGATGGGGGAAGACGGCCATATCGCCTCGCTGTTTCCCGGTATGCCTGGCCTGGCGGCTGCGCTCGATCCGCAAGCCGAGCCTGCAGCCTTGCCAGCGCTGGCGCCGCAAGAGCCGCGTGAGCGGTTATCACTAAATTTGGCGATGTTGCAGCGCGGGAAGTGGTTGGGCTTGCTGGCGTTCGGCGAGCGCAAGCGCGAGCTGATTGATGCCGTGCTGGCGGATCAACCTTCGGCTCGCGAGTTACCGCTGTATGCTTGGCTGCAGCGCAGCCCGTTGCCGGTAAATATCTACTGGGCACCCTGAGAGCATGTTGAGGTCTGCTGCACATAGGCGCTGCTGCGTTAGAGCAGTGGCTAAGCCGTTACACTGTAAGCCTGTACCTCGCCGATAAAGGGACTCGTCATGTTGCATCCGGTTGTTGAGCAGGTTACCGCCGCACTGGAAACGCGTTCGGCCAAGCGCCGCGAGCGTTATTTGCAGCGCCTGGCCCTGGCGGCCGGGCGCACCGCGCATCAGGCCCTGGGCTGCTCCAATCTGGCCCATGCCCTGGCTGCGCAGCCTGAGGATGCGCGGCTGATCATGAAGCAGGGCGGCTCACCGCATGTCGCGATCATCTCCAGCTACAACGATCTGCTTTCGGCCCATGCACCGCTCAGGGAGTATCCCGAACGCCTGAAAGTGGCGCTGGCCAAGGCCGGCGCGACCTCGCAGTTCGCCGCCGGGGTGCCGGCCATGTGTGATGGCATCACCCAGGGTGAGGCTGGCATGCAGCTGTCGCTGTTCTCCCGTGACCTGATTGCCCAGGCCGCCGCCATTGGTTTGACCCACGGCATTTTTGACGGCGCGCTGTATCTCGGCGTGTGCGACAAGATCGTTCCCGGCCTGCTGATCGGTGCGCTGCATTTCGGCCACCTGCCGGCGGTATTCGTCCCGGCCGGGCCCATGCAGTCGGGCCTGCCAAACAAGGAGAAAGCCGCCGTCCGCCAGCGTTACGCCCGTGGCGAAGCCAGCCGTGATGAGCTGCTGGCTGCCGAGCTGGCTGCTTATCACCAGGCCGGCACCTGCACCTTTTACGGCACCGCCAATACCAATCAGTTGCTGATGGAGGCCATGGGCCTGCACGTGCCGGGCAGCGCCTTTATCCATCCCTACACGCCGCTGCGCGATGCGCTGACCGATGAAGCCGCGCGCCTGGTGGCGCATAACAGCCGCCAGGGCGAACGTTACTTACCGGTCGGTCAACAGATTGATGCGCGGGCGCTGATCAATGCGGTGGTGGCCTTGCTCGCCAGCGGCGGCTCGACCAACCACACCCTGCACCTGCCGGCCATTGCCCGGGCGGCTGGTTATGAATTGAGCTGGGATGATTTCGCCGAACTGTCCAGGGTCGTACCGCTGTTGGCGCGGGTTTATCCCAATGGTGCGGCGGATGTGAATCAGTTTCAGGCCGCCGGTGGGCCGGCCTGGTTGCTGCGTGAGCTGCTCGGCGCCGGCTTGCTGCATGACGATGTTGCCACCGCCGCTGGGCATGGCTTGCGTGCTTACACCCGCGAACCCTGGCTGGATGGCGAGCGCTTGGCCTGGCGCGAGCTGCCGGCGCAGAGCCCAGCGCCCGATATTGTCCGGCCGGTCGCCGAGCCGTTTGCCGAGGAGGGCGGGCTGGTGCTGCTGACCGGCAACCTGGGCCGCGCCATCCTGAAAACCTCGGCGGTGGACCCGGCGTTCTGGCAAATCCGCGCCCAGGCGCGCATTTTCGATTCGGAAGCGGGCGTGCAGGCCGCCTACAGCGCTGGCGAGCTGCAAGGTGACCTGGTGTTGGTGGTGCGCTTCCAAGGCCCACAAGCCAATGGCATGCCTGAGCTGCACAAACTGATGCCGCTGTTGGCCAATCTGCAGCAAGCCGGCCAGCGTGTCGCACTGATTACCGATGGGCGCATGTCCGGCGCATCCGGGCAGGTTTCCACCGCCTTGCACGTCACCCCGGAGGCGGCGGCAGGAGGCGCCTTGGCGCGGTTGCAGGACGGTGATTGGCTGGTGCTGGATGCGCAAAACGGGCTGCTGCAGGTGGAGCTGAGCGCGCAGCAACTGGCCGCGCGGCCATTGGCGTCTGCCAGTGCCGAGCTGGAATTGGGCTATGGTCTGGAAATGTTCGCCGCCCAGCGCCGTCTGGTTGGCTCGGCTGAGCAGGGCGCCAGCAGCCTGTTTGAAGACTGAACGCGATGATTGAATCTTGAGAGCGGGGAGCAAGGCATGAGCCTGACGATGGATGTGGTGCTGCAACAGGCCCGCCCGGTGTTGCCGGTGTTGGTGATCGACGATATCAGCCTGGCGGTGGACCTGGCCCGTGCGCTGCACGCCGGCGGCATTCGCGTGCTGGAAGTGACCCTGCGCACCCCTGGCGCGCTGGATGCCCTGGCGGCCATGCGCAAGGAATTGCCGGACCTGCTGGTGGGCGCTGGCACCCTGATTCATGCCGAGCAGTTCAGCGAAGCCCGTGATGCCGGTGCGCAGTTCGCCGTCAGCCCTGGCTGCACCGAGCGCCTGGCGGCGGCGGCGGAAGACTCCGGCTTGCCGTATTTGCCGGGGGTGATGACGCCCTCGGAAGTGCTGCTGGCGCTGGAGTATGGTTATCGCTCGCTGAAGCTGTTCCCGGCCAACGGCGCCACCAGCATCAAGATGCTCAAGAGCTTCAAGGGGCCGTTCACCGGCATTCGCTTCTGCCCAACCGGTGGGGTAACCCCGGATAACCTGCTGAGCTTCCTGCGCCTACCCAACGTGGCTTGCGTCGGCGGCACCTGGATCGCGCCAAGCAACCTGGTGCGCGCCCGCGCCTGGGACCAGATCACTCAATTGGCGGCCGAGGCCCGCGCCCTGGCCGGTAGCCTGGAGCAGCCGGCATGAACTGGGAGCTGAGCAATCCCTTTGTCATCGATATTCAGGTGACTGCAGAGGATATCGATGGCCTCGGTCACGCCAACAATGCGGTCTACGTCAGCTGGCTGGAGCGCTGCGCCTGGCGCCATTCGCAGTTTCTCGGCCTGGATCTGGCTGAGTATCGCCGCCTCGACCGCGCCATGGCCGTACTGCGCCATGAGATCGACTACCTGGCCAGTGCCTATGAAGACCAGCAGCTGCAGATGGCCACCTGGATTGTCGAGTCCGACCAGCGCCTGAAGATGGACCGGCGCTTCCAGCTGATTCGCCCGGAAGACGGCGTTACCCTGCTGCGGGCGAAAACCACCTTTGTCTGCATCGAGTTGTCCAGCGGCAAGCCCAAGCGCATGCCGCCAGAGTTCGTCGAAGGCTATGGCGCGGCGTTGCAGCCACCTTTCCCGATGGAGCTGTGACGCACCGTCGGGCTAATGCCTGAGCGCTTCACCACCGCGCCGCGTACACTACGCGGCGTTTTTCTATATGCGCCCTTTAGCTCGCGCGGCAAAGAATTTTCAAGAGACTGCCTATGCAAATCGCCCTGGCCCCGATGGAGGGGTTGGTCGACGAAATCCTTCGCGATGTGCTCACTCAGGTGGGCGGCATCGACTGGTGCGTGACGGAATTTATTCGGGTCACTGAGCGGGTGCTGCCCGTCAGCAGCTACGAGAAGCTCGCGCCTGAATTGTTCAGCGGCGCGCAAACGGCTGCCGGCACACCGTTGCGCGTGCAGTTTCTCGGCTCCGATCCCGCCTGCCTGGCGGACAACGCCGCCTTTGCCTGCAACCTGGGGGCGCCAGTGATCGACCTCAATTTCGGCTGCCCCGCCAAGACGGTGAACAAGTCCCGTGGCGGCGCGGTATTGCTCAAAGAGCCCGAGCTGCTGCATGCCATCGTCCGCGAGGTGCGCCGTGCGGTGCCGGCAGCGATTCCGGTGACGGCGAAAATGCGCCTGGGTTTTGATCACAAGGATTACGCCCTGGAGTGCGCCCAGGCCCTGGCCGATGGTGGCGCGGCGCAGATCGTGGTGCATGCGCGGACCAAGGTCGAAGGCTACAAGCCACCGGCGCATTGGGAGTGGGTGGCGCGCGTGCAAGAGGCGGTGAAAGTGCCGGTTTTCGCCAATGGCGAGATCTGGACCCTGGATGACTGGCGGCGTTGCCGTGAGGTCAGCGGGGTTGAGGACATCATGCTCGGCCGTGGCCTGGTCGCACGCCCGGACCTGGCCCGGCAGATCGCTGCTGCTAAGGCCGGGCAGGATGTGCTGCCTATGAGCTGGGCTGAATTGCAGCCGCTGCTGGCGGATTTCTGGCTGCAGGCGCGGCGCAAGATGTCGCCACGCTACGCACCGGGGCGGCTCAAACAATGGCTGGCGATGCTGACGCGCAGCTACCCCGAAGCCACCGAGCTGTTCAACCTGCTGCGCCGTGAAAGCGATTGCCTGCGTATCGATGGTCTGCTCGGTATCGACTTTATCGAGCCTGAGCGTGCCGAGCAGGCGAGCGCCTGACTCTTTATCGAGCCTGAGCCTGTAGCCCGGATAAGCGCAGCGCAATCCGGGGGTTCGTTAACCCGGATTGCGCCAGGGCCTGCTCTATGAATTTAGGCGGGCTACATAGTTCGTAGGGTGGATCACGCTGCACCGATCCACCATGTTCTCGACATTGGGTGGATGAAAAAGCGTCATCCACCCTACGTGCTTCGCATTGCCACTGTGCGACTAGCGCCCGCCGCTGACATCCAGCAGCGCGCCGCTGGTGTACGAGGCCTGTTCGCTGGCCAGCCAGAGAATCGCTTCAGCTACCTCGCTGGCCAAACCGCCACGGCCCATGGGCACGCTCTGGCTGACCCGCGCGACCCGCTCCGGCTCGCCGCCGCTGGCGTGAATCTCGGTCTCAATCACTCCTGGGCGTACCGCATTTACGCGAATGCCATCGGCCGCCACTTCCTTGGCCAGGCCCAGGGTCATGCTGTCGATGGCGCCTTTGGCCGCTGCGTAGTCGATGTATTCCCCCGGCGCGCCGAGCCGCGCAGCCACCGAGGACAGGTTGACGATAGCGCCGCCGTTGCCGCCCTGGCGGGCCGACATGCGTTTGACCGCCTCACGACTGCAGAGAAAACTGCCGAACACATTGGTGGCAAATACCCGCTGCCAGCGCGCCAGGTCCATCTGCTGCAAAGGCATCTGGGTTTCCAGGATACCGGCGTTGTTGACCAGTACATCGAGGCGGCCAAAGTATTGGTCGAGGCGGGCGAACAACTGCATCACCTGGTTTTCGTCGGCGACATCCGCCTGCACGGCAATGGCCTGGCCACCGGCCTGGGTGATTTCGCTCACCAGCGCCTCAGCCGCTGCCTGCTGCCGGTGGTAGTTCAGGCACAGCGCATAACCCTGGGCAGCCGCCAGCCTGGCGGTGGCGGCGCCAATACCGCGGCTGGCGCCGGTGATCAGCATGACCTTGCTCATCGAATTGCTCCCTGTAAGAAAATTTTGCAGAGGCTTGAAATCTACCTGAGCAGCCACATTTTTAGTTTGCGGGATGCCGAAGTCGGGTTCCGCGGTTAACCACTCGCTGAATTTCAGGAGATTTAAATCATGAGCACCGCATTTTCCATGACCCCGCTGTTCCGTCAGTCCGTTGGCTTCGACCGTTTCAATGATCTGTTCGAGTCGGCCATGCGCAACGAGGCGGGCAGCAGCTATCCACCCTACAACGTCGAGAAGTATGCCGACGATCAATACCGCATCGTGGTCGCCGCGGCGGGCTTCCAGGAAGACGATCTGGAACTGCAGGTCGAGCGCGGCGTGCTGACCGTTACCGGCGGCAAGCGCGACACCAGCGCCGACAACGTCACCTATCTGTACCAGGGCATCGCTCAGCGGGCGTTCAAGCTGTCGTTCCGTCTGGCCGACCATATCGAGGTCAAGGCGGCCAGCCTGGTTAACGGTCTGCTGAATATCGACCTGGTGCGCATCGTGCCGGAAGAGGCCAAGGCCAAGCGCATTCCGATTGGGGGCAGCCGCACTGTGCTGCAGAGTTAAACAGCCACGCTGTTAACAACAAGGGCACCTGCGGGTGCCCTTGTTGTTTTACAGGGGGGCCGGTATGCGGTTGTCGTGCAGTAACTGACGGAACTGCTCCAGCGGCACCGGACGGCTGAACAGGTAGCCCTGGTAGTGGTGGCAACCCTGCTGCTGGAGAAACTCCAGTTGATCGATCTGCTCGACGCCTTCGGCAATCATGTCCAGACCCAGGCTGCGCGCCATGGCGACGATGGCGCGGATGATTTCTGCGTCGTTGGCATCCAGGGTGGCGTCGCGCACGAAGGACTGGTCGATCTTCAGCACATCCACCGGCAGGCGCTTGAGGTAGGTCAGCGAGCTGTAGCCGGTGCCGAAATCGTCCATGGCGAAAGTCACGCCGAGGCGTTTGAGGCGGTTCATCTTGGCAATGGTGTCGTCGATGTTCTGGATCACGATGCCTTCGGTGATTTCCAGCTTGAGCATATGCGGCGGCAGGTGGCTGCTGGTCAGGCTGCTTTCCACCAATTCGACAAAGTCATTCTGGCGGAACTGCCGAGGGCTGATATTCACGCACAGGCTGAACTGTGCGGCGTTGACCATGCCCTGCTCAAGCAACTGGGCGCAGGCGTGGCAGGCTTCGGCGAGGACCCAACCACCGACTTCGAGAATCAGCCCGCTTTCTTCGAGCACATGGATAAACAGCGCCGGTGATTGCGCGCCCAGGGTTGGGTGCATCCAGCGCAGCAGGGCTTCGGCGCCAATGATCTGGTTGTTGCGCGCATCCACTTGGGGCTGAAAGTGCAGTTCGAACTCGCCCCGCGCCAGCGCCAGGCGCAGGTCGTTTTCCAGGCGCAGGCGTTCGCTGGCGGCTTTCTGCATGGTGTTGCGAAACAGCTGGATGCAGTTGCGCCCGGAATCCTTGGCCCGGTAGAGGGCGATATCGGCGCGCTTGAGCAGGTCCGAGGGGGTGTCGCCATGGTCGGGAATCAGGGCGATGCCGATGCTCGGGGTGACTTGCAGTTGATGGCCGTCGAGCAGCATGGGTTTGGCCAGCAGGTGGCGCAGTTTTTCCGCCAGGGCGCGGACTTGCTGCACCACCTTCGAGCGTTTGCCTTCCAGGCCGGAAATCAGCACGACAAATTCGTCGCCGCCCAGGCGCGCCACGGTGTCTTCCTGGCGCACGCTGGCTTCCAGGCGTGCGGTAACCAGCTTGAGCACCGCATCACCGACCGGGTGACCGAGCGAATCATTGATGTGCTTGAAGTGGTCGAGGTCGATAAACAGCAGGGCGCCGCGCAGTTCGTGGCGTCTGAGCAGGGATATCTGCTGGGTCAGGCGGTCGAGCAGCAGCGCGCGGTTGGGCAGGTTGGTCAGCGAGTCGTGGTAGGCCAGGTGTTGCACCTGGGCCTGGGCTGCCTTGAGCTCGCTGATGTCGCGCGCGGTAAGCAGCAGGCAAGGCGTGTTGTTGAGTTCGATGGGCTCGACCGACACCTCGACCAGCTTGACCGTGCCGTCGCGGTGCTTGCCGTGCATTTCCATGTGGTAGACATGGCCCTCGCGCTGCAGCTTCTGCACCATCGCGTCCCGCTCAGCCAGGTCTGCCCAGACATTGAGCTCCATGGCGCTGCGGCCGATCACCTCATCCACGTTATAGCCGGTGAGGCGGCCGAAGCCTTCGTTGACTTCGATATAGCGGCCCGTATCGCGCTCGGTGATGGTGATGGCGTCGGGGCTGGAGTGGAACGCCAGGGCGAACTTTTCCTGGCTGGCCTGCAGCTCAGCCTGGGCTTTCTGCCGCTCGCTGATGTCGCGGAAGGTGGTGAGGATACAGCGCTGGTTATTCAGCAGCATGGGCCTGGATGAAACCRCGCAGGTGATCACTCGGCCCTGTTTATCCAGGTAATCCGCCACTTCGTTGTGCAGGCTTTTGTCGCGTTCGAGCTTGTCGTACAGCGCGGCCCGCACGTCGAGGTTGGCCCAGAAGTTCAGGTCAGTCATGCGCCGGCCGATGACTTCCTCGGGTTGCCAGCCGAAGGTCTGACTGAAGCTTGCGTTGATTTCCATGCCCACGCCGTCCGGCAGGGTGGTCAGGGCGACGGGGTCGGGGCTGGCCTGGAACAGGTTGGCGAATTTGGCTTCGGAGGCGGCCAGGCTCTGTTCGCGGCGCACCCGCTCGCTGATGTCGATAAGAATGCCGGCCATGCGCTCGGGCTTGCCATCGGCATCGCGGTAGAGCTTGGCGGTGCTTTCCAGGTAATGCACCTCCTGGTTGCCGTACACCGCGCGGTAGGTGACCTGGTATTCCTCGGTCAGGCCCAGCGCCAGGTTGTTGAAGTGTTTGCGCATGGCGTGGCGGTCTTCCAGCGGAACAAAGCTGAAGAACTTGCGGAAATCGTCATGAAAGGGCTCGTCCGCCAAGCCGTGCAGCTTTGAGGCGCGGGCCGAGCCAAACAGCATATTGCTGGGGATGTGCCAGTCCCAGGTGCCGAGGTCGGCCGAGTCCAGGGCCAGATTCAGACGTTCCTGGCTGTCGTGCAGGTCCTGTTCCTGCTGGCGTTGCTGGGTGATATCACGCAGCGACAGGACCAGGCAGGGGATACCGTCCAGGAGTATTTCGCCGCCAAACAGCAGGTTTTTGCGGATGCTGCCGTCGCGGTGGTAAAGCGGTACTTCCAGGCCGTTGAGGGTGTTGCTTTTGACCGCATCCATCATCCGTTGACGGTCTTTCAGGCAGGCCCAGATGCCCATTTCCAGGGAGGTACGGCCGAGGGTCTGTTCACTGGTCCAGCCAAATTGGCGCTCGAAGCCGGCGTTGATCTCGACAAAGCGGCCGCTGGATTTCTCGGTGATGACCACGGCGTCGGGGCTGTAATTGAAGGCATAGGCGAACTTTTCCTCGCTGCTGCGCAGCGCCTGTTCGCGGGCTTGCTGGCTGCTTATGTCGCGGATAACGCCAATAACCCGCTGTTTGCCATCGGCATCCAGTTGCAGGCTGCCGCTGATTTCCAGCCAGTGCAGGCTGCCGTCTGGCCAGCGAATGCGGTGGCGAAAGGCGCGGTTGCTTGGGTTGCCAGCCAGCAGTTGTTCGAACAGACGCAGGACGTCGGGGCGGTCTTCCTCGGGGATCAGCTCGATATAGTCGATGCGTTTTTCCAGCGGCTGCTTGGGGTCGAGGCCGAACAGGGCCTGGGCGCCGCGAGACCAGCTGACCCGGCCGCTTTCGATATCCCAGTACCAGGTGCCCAGCTTGGCACCGTTGAGCGCACGCAACAGGCGCGGAGCATCGTTCCAGGTGCTTTCAAATTCGGCAGGGTCCAGCGCCGGGATAAACGGCAGTGGCGGACGGCGATCACTGGATTTAGCCACGACCAACGCTTCCTTTGTCTGCGTGGGTTTTCTGGCCTTTGGCTGAGCAACGGGGCTGAGTCATGCAGAAACCTTTCTTATCGTTATAAGCCCACGTTAGCCCTTAGTCGTTGGCCATTGCAAGGCCATCACGCTGGGCATCCAGCAGGTTCATAAAGGCCCGCGCAGCGTTGGAAAGGGTGCGGTCGGTATGGCTGATATAGCCCAGCTGGCGGGTCAGCTGGATGCCCGGCAATGGCAGGCGCGCGACCTGTTCGTCGAGCATGGTGCGCGGCAGTACGCTCCAGGCCAGACCGATGGAGACCATCATCTTGATGGTTTCCAGGTAGTTGGTGCTCATGGCGATATTCGGCGTCAGCCCCTGGGCCTCGAACAGGCGCCGCACGATATGGTGGGTAAAGGTGTTGCCGCCGGGAAATACCGCCGGGTGGTGCGCCACATCGGCCAGGCTGATCGCCTTGCTGCGTGCCAGCGGATGCTCGGGTGCTGCGACGAAATCCAGCGGATCGTCCCACACGGCCACCGCATGCACCGGCTCGCGGGTTTCCGGAGCCAGGGTGATCACCGCCAGCTCGGCGCGGCCATGCAGCACCTCTTCATAGGCCACTTCGGAGTCGAGAAACTGGATATCCAGCGCCACCTGCGGGTGCGCCCGGGTAAAGGCGCGCAGCAGCGGTGGCAGGCGGTGCAGGCCGATATGATGACTGGTGGCCAGGGTCAGGCGACCGCTGATCTCGCCATTCAGGTTGGTCAGTGCGCGGCGCGTATCATCGAGCACATTGAGAATCTGGTAAGCCCGCGGTAGCAGGGCGCGGCCGGCCTCGGTCAGGCTCACCTCGCGGCCCAGGCGATCAAACAGGCGCACACTCAGCTGCTGCTCCAGGCTGGCGATGCGTTTACTTACTGCCGGCTGGGTCAGGTGCAGGCGCTCCGCCGCTTCGGAGAAGCTGCCCAGCTCGGCGATGGCAATAAAAGCATTGAGGGTGGCGAGATCCATGCGGCTGTTCCTGGCGGTGTGCGGGGCGCAATGTGCGCTGTTTAAGCTTATTTGTATTCCATTGTGGAATGCTTTGAATGAAAAATATGAATTTGAGTAATTTAATGCAAGCCCATAGGATTACCCCATAAGCCAAAGGGCTATTTGCCTTGGCATAGAAAGACGCTGATGAGGGACTCGCTGATGGCCGGCAAAACGCTGTACGACAAGCTCTGGGAAATGCACGAAGTGAAGCGCCGCGACGATGGTTCGTCGCTGATCTATATCGACCGGCATATCCTCCACGAAGTGACCTCGCCCCAGGCCTTTGAGGGCTTGCGTCTGGCCAGCCGTAAACCGTGGCGCATCGACGCCAACATCGCCACCCCGGACCACAACGTGCCGACCACTAAGGCCGAGCGTCAGGGTGGCCTGGAAGCTATCGCCGATGAAGTGTCGCGGATTCAGGTGCAAACCCTGGATGAGAACTGCGATGACTTCGGCATCCTCGAATTCAAGATGAACGACATCCGCCAGGGCATCGTTCACGTCGTTGGTCCAGAGCAGGGCGCCACCCTGCCGGGCATGACCGTGGTCTGCGGCGACTCGCACACCTCGACCCACGGTGCCTTCGGCGCCCTGGCCCACGGCATCGGCACCTCCGAGGTCGAGCATGTGCTGGCGACCCAGTGCCTGGTGGCCAAGAAGATGAAGAACATGCAGGTGCTGGTCGAAGGTCAGCTGCCGTTCGGCGTTACTGCCAAAGACATCGTGCTTGCAGTGATCGGCAAGATCGGCACCGCCGGCGGTAACGGCCATGCGTTGGAGTTTGCTGGCAGCGCAATCCGCGACCTGTCGCTGGAAGGGCGCATGACCATCTGCAATATGTCCATCGAAGCCGGCGCCCGCGTGGGCCTGGTGGCGGTGGATGAGAAAACCATTGCCTACGTTGAAGGCCGTCCGTTTGCCCCGAAAGGCGCCGATTGGGCCGCCGCCGTGGCGCAGTGGCAGGACCTGGTGTCCGATGCCGATGCGCATTTCGACACTGTGGTTGAGCTGCGCGCCGAAGACATCAAACCACAGGTCAGCTGGGGTACTTCGCCTGAAATGGTGCTGGCTGTGGATCAGAACGTGCCGGACCCAGCCGCCGAAAGCGACCCGGTGAAGAAAGACTCGATTATCCGTGCCCTGAAATACATGGGTTTGCAGGCCAATCAGGCGATCACCGATATCCAGCTGGATCGCGTATTTATCGGCTCCTGCACCAACTCGCGAATCGAAGACCTGCGCGCCGCCGCTGAAGTGGCCAAGGGTCGCAAGGTCGCCAGCACCATCAAACAGGCGATGGTGGTGCCGGGCTCTGGCCTGGTCAAAGCCCAGGCGGAACAGGAAGGGTTGCACCACATCTTTATCGAAGCCGGTTTTGAATGGCGCGAGCCGGGCTGCTCCATGTGCCTGGCGATGAACCCGGACAAACTTGGCAGTGGCGAGCATTGCGCCTCCACCTCCAACCGCAACTTTGAAGGCCGTCAGGGCGCCGGTGGGCGTACGCATCTGGTTAGCCCGGCAATGGCTGCAGCCGCTGCGGTGACCGGCCGCTTTATCGATGTGCGCGAATTGATCCAGGCCTAAGGAGCTGACGATGAAAGCCTTTACCCAACACACCGGCCTGGTTGCACCACTGGATCGCGCCAACGTCGACACCGACCAGATCATCCCCAAGCAGTTCTTGAAGTCGATCAAGCGCACGGGTTTTGGCCCGAATCTGTTCGATGAGTGGCGCTATCACGATGTCGGTCAGCCGAATCAGGACAACTCCAAGCGCCCGGTGAACCAGGAATTCGTGCTGAACTTTCCGCGCTATCAAGGCGCCAGCGTGCTGCTGGCGCGGGAGAACTTTGGTTGTGGTTCGAGCCGCGAACACGCGCCTTGGGCGTTGGAAGAGTACGGTTTCCGCACGATCATCGCGCCGAGCTTTGCCGATATCTTCTTCAACAACAGTTTCAAGAACGGCCTGCTGCCGATCATCCTCAAGGAAGACGAGGTCGATGCGCTGTTCCAGCAGGCAGAAGCCACGGTCGGCTACCAGCTGACCGTCGACCTGGCTGCGCAAACCGTGACCCGTCCGGATGGCGTGCAGTACAGCTTTGAGGTCGATGCCTTCCGCAAGCATTGCCTGCTCAATGGCCTGGACGATATCGGCCTGACCCTGCAGGACAGTGACGCGATCAAGACCTTTGAAACCACTTATCAGCAGCGCAGCCCCTGGCTGTTCGGCGCCATCAAGTAATCAGCGGGCGAGTGCATGCGCCACTCGCTTATTTAATGAGTTGAGAAAAGTATGTCCAAACAGATTCTGATTCTCCCCGGCGACGGTATCGGCCCGGAAATCATGGCCGAAGCGGTCAAGGTGCTGGAACTGGCCAACGACAAGTACAACCTGGGCTTCGAACTGAGTTTCGATGACCTCGGTGGTGCGGCCATCGACCGTTACGGCGTGCCGCTGGCCGACGAAACCCTGGCGCGCGCCAAGGCCGCTGATGCCATTCTGCTCGGCGCCGTAGGCGGCCCGAAGTGGGACACCATTGACCCGGCGATCCGCCCGGAACGTGGCCTGCTGAAAATTCGTTCGCAGCTGGGCCTGTTCGGCAACCTGCGTCCTGCGATTCTCTACCCGCAGCTGGCCGATGCTTCCAGCCTCAAGCGCGAAATCGTTGCTGGCCTGGATATCCTCATCGTGCGTGAGCTGACCGGCGGCATCTATTTCGGTCAGCCGCGCGAAAGCAAAGTGCTGGAAAACGGCGAGCGCATGGCCTACGACACCCTGCCGTACAGCGAGAGCGAAATCCGCCGTATCGCCCGCGTCGGTTTCGACATGGCCCGTGTGCGTGGCAAGAAGCTCTGCTCGGTGGACAAGGCCAACGTGCTGGCCTCTAGCCAACTGTGGCGCGCCGTGGTGATTGAGGTGGCCAAGGATTATCCGGACGTCGAACTCAGCCACATGTACGTCGACAATGCGGCGATGCAGCTGGTGCGCGCGCCCAAGCAGTTCGACGTGATGGTCACCGACAATATGTTCGGTGACATCCTCTCGGATGAAGCCTCGATGCTCACCGGCTCCATCGGCATGCTGCCGTCGGCCTCCTTGGATGCCAACAACAAGGGCATGTATGAGCCGTGCCACGGCAGTGCGCCGGATATCGCCGGCCAGGGCATTGCCAACCCGTTGGCGACCATTCTGTCGGTGTCGATGATGCTGCGTTACAGCTTCAATCAAACGGCTGCAGCTGATGCCATTGAGCTGGCCGTGAGCAAGGTGCTGGATCAGGGCCTGCGCACCGGTGACATCTACAGCGCGGGTACGACCAAGGTCGGCACTGCGGCAATGGGTGATGCGGTAGTCGAAGCGCTGCGTAGTCTGTAATCTTCCTGGCCCGCCGGGGCTCCGGCGGTCAGCTTATATAGGTGTAGTGGTTATGAAACGTGTAGGTCTGATCGGTTGGCGCGGCATGGTTGGTTCCGTGCTGATGCAACGTATGCTGGAAGAACAGGATTTCGACTTGATCGAACCGGTGTTCTTCACCACCTCCAATGTCGGCGGCCAAGGCCCCGCTATTGGCAAGGAAACGGCGCCTTTGAAGGACGCCTACAGCATTGACGAGCTGAAAAGCCTGGACGTGATTCTGACCTGCCAGGGTGGCGACTACACCAGCGAGGTATTCCCCAAGCTGCGCGAAGCCGGCTGGCAGGGTTACTGGATTGATGCTGCCTCGTCGCTGCGCATGGACGACAGCTCGGTCATCGTGCTCGATCCGGTCAACCGCAAGGTGATTGATCAGCAGCTGGATGCTGGCACCAAGAACTACATCGGCGGCAACTGCACCGTCAGTTTGATGCTGATGGCTCTGGGTGGTCTGTACGAGGCTGGCCTGGTCGAGTGGATGAGCGCTATGACCTATCAGGCGGCCAGCGGTGCTGGTGCGCAGAATATGCGTGAGCTGATCAAGCAGATGGGCGCGATCAACGCCTCGGTAGCCGATGAACTGGCTGATCCTGCCAGCGCCATTCTGGATATCGACCGCAAAGTGGCTGAAGCCATGCGTGGCGAGTCCTTCCCGGTCGACAACTTCGGCGTACCGCTGGCCGGCAGCCTGATTCCTTACATCGATAAGGAACTGCCAAACGGCCAGAGCCGCGAAGAGTGGAAGGGCCAGGCGGAGACCAACAAGATTCTGGGTCGCTTCAAGAATCCGATCCCGGTCGACGGTCTGTGCGTGCGCATCGGTGCCATGCGCTGCCACAGCCAGGCGCTGACCATCAAACTGAACAAGGATGTGCCGCTGTCGGACATCGAAGGTCTGATCAGCCAGCACAACCCTTGGGTCAAGCTGGTGCCAAACCAGCGCGAAGCGAGCATTCGCGAGCTGGGTCCGACTGCGGTAACCGGTACCTTGAGTGTGCCGGTTGGTCGTCTGCGCAAACTCAACATGGGTTCGCAGTACCTCGGCGCGTTCACTGTCGGCGATCAGCTGCTGTGGGGCGCGGCTGAACCGCTGCGGCGCATGCTGCGTATCCTGCTGGAGCGTTAATCGCGCAGCGTTGATACGCGAGCAGGCTGTCTAAAAGGGGCGGGCTGTTGGACGTTCGAGTCAAATCGAGCGCTCAGCAGTCCGCTCCTTTGCATTTGGCGGGTGCGCCTATACAGTGCTGGGCTTATTTCTTCGAGCCTTGTCATGACCCGTACCTTCGATATTGCCGTCATTGGCGCCACCGGCAGTGTTGGCGAAACCCTGGTGCAGCTGCTGGAAGAGCGCGAGTTCCCGGTGGCTAACCTGCATCTGGTGGCCAGCGGTGAGTCGGCCGGGCGCTCCCTGTCCTACAAGGGCAAGAACCTGCGCGTACGTGATCTGGAAACCTTCGACTTTGCCAGTGTGCGACTGGTGTTCTTGGCTGCCGGTAGCAAGGTGACGCAAAAATATGCAGCCCAGGCCGCTGCGGCGGGCTGTGCAGTGATTGATCTGGCCAGCGGTTTGCCTGCTGCTCAGGCGCCACGGCTGATTCCCGAGGTCAACCCCGCTGTATTGGCAAGCCTGAGCGCGCCCTATCTGTTGACCAGCCCAAGTGCTCCGGGTATTGCATTGGCCGCTGTGCTGGCAGCGTTGCCTGAGCAAGTCAGCATTCAGCGGGTGACTGTGACGGCCTGCCTGGCGGTTTCCAGTCGCGGGCGGGAAGGCGTCTCCGAACTGGCGCGGCAAACCGCCGAGCTGCTCAATGGCCGAGCATTCGAGCCGCAGCTGTTTGATCGGCAAATGGCGTTTAATCTGCTGGCACAGGTCGAGCAGACCGACAGTGCAGGGCACGCCGCGCTGGAACGGCAGATTGCCGCCGAACTCAAGGAGTTGCTGGGATTGCCTGAGTTGCAGGTTGCGGTGACTTGCATCCAGGTTCCGGTGTTTTTTGGTGACAGTCTGAGCGTTTCACTGCAGACCGAAGCGGCCATCGATCTTAAGCAGGTATATGCYGCGCTGGACGCCGCACCGGCTCTGGAACTGGTGGAATTGGATGATTACCCGACCGTAGTCGGCGACGCCGTCGGCCAGGATGTGGTCTATGTTGGCCGGGTGCGCACAGGTTTGAGTGATCCAGCCGAACTCAATTTGTGGATTGCGTCTGATAACGTGAGAAAAGGCGCGGCGCTAAATGCTGTGCAATTAGCCGAGTTGTTGATAAAACACTATCTGTAAAAGATACTTACCTAGAAATTTGAAGAATCTTTCGAGCTTGGCAATACTGGCTGAGTTGATTGCTGATTGGGGTTGCGCCTTCGGGTGTGGCAGGCAGCAATTTTCAACATCCTCTCGCTGGTCGAGAAAAAAAGATAAAACAAGGGATAACGCTATGGTTCGGGTTCGCAAACTGGTGCTGGCAATCGCAGCTGCTTCGGCGCTGTCATCCGGTATGGCGCACGCGCTGGGGCTGGGTGAGGTGACCCTGCAATCGGCGCTCAATCAGCCGCTGGTGGCTGAGATTGAGTTGCTGGAGGTGCGTGACCTGGCTTCCAATGAAGTTATACCGACCTTGGCGTCCCCGGAAGCATTCAATAAAGCCGGCGTTGATCGTCAGTTCTTCCTGACTGACCTGAAATTCACCCCGGTGCTCAAGCCCAATGGCAAAAGCGTCATTCGGGTGACCTCCAGCAAACCCATGCGTGAGCCTTACCTGAACTTCCTGGTTGAAGTGCTCTGGCCGAATGGCCGTTTGCTGCGTGAATACACCCTGTTGCTTGATCCGCCGCTGTATACCCCGCAAAGCGTTATTCCTGCAGCCGCGCAGATGCCTGTAGCTGCACCAACGCCTGCTCCACGTGTGCAAGCGCCAGCCCCTGCGCCGCGTCCAGTAACTGCTGCAGCTCAACCAGCAGCGCCTGCGGCTCCGGCAGCACCTTCTGCGCCAGCAGCCAAACCGCTGCAAGGCAATGAATACAAAACCACCGCCAACGACACCCTCTGGGAAATAGCCCAGCGTGCGCGTGCCGGCGGCAGCGTGCATCAGGCCATGCTGGCGATTCAAGACCTGAATCCGGATGCCTTTATCGGCGGCAATATCAACCGCCTGAAAAGTGGCCAGGTACTGCGCCTGCCGGATGAACAGCAGGTCAAGAGCCGTGCTCAGGGCGAAGCCCTGGCTCAGGTTACCGAACAGAATACCGCCTGGCGTGAAGGGCGTACTGTTGCCGCCAGCGCCCGTCAGTTGGATGCCACCAAACGCACCAGCGCCGCCGCGACTCCAGCCAAAGTTGAAACCGGCGATAGCCTGAAACTGGTTGCTGCTGATAGCGGTAAAGCTACCGCCGGCAGCGACAAGGGCGCAGCTGACAGCAAGGCACTGACTGATAAGTTGGCCGTGACCCAGGAAAGCCTGGACTCCAGCCGTCGTGAAAACGATGAACTGAAAGGCCGCATGACAGATCTGCAGAGCCAGCTCGACAAACTGCAGCGCCTGATCCAGTTGAAAGACGACCAGATGGCCAAACTGCAGGCTGATCTTGCTGCGCAAGGTCAGGCGCCAGCCGTTGCACCTGCCGTCCCAGCAACCCCTGTAGCTGAAACCCCGGCTGCTCCAGTTGAGCCGGCCCCTGAAGCTGCGCCACAAGATCCAGCTGCAGCGACTCCAGTAGTGCCTGCAGCAACTGGCGAGACGGATTTTAATTACAGCGAAGAGCCTGCTGCCCAGCCAGAAGCTGTTGCGCCAGTAGCGGCGCCTGAGCCGGCCCCGATTGCTGCTCCCGAGCCAGCTCCGGTAACGCCCGTTGCTCCGGTTGTCGAAGCACCGGTAGTGGCCGAGCCGCAAGCTGAAAGCAGCACTATCGATGACCTGCTGGCCAACCCGATGTTGCTGGGCGCCGCTGGTGGCGGTGCGCTGTTGATATTGCTGGTTGCGCTGATGATGCTGTCGCGCCGTAACGCCCTGAAAGAGGCCGAGCTGCAGGAAAGCCTGGCCGCAGATGATGGTTCGTCCGATTTGGGCGCTGGCCTGGATCTGCCGGATGACAGCTTTGCCGGTATGGCGGACGATCTGGATGGTCAGCAAGCGGATCTGCCAAGCGAAGAACGCGTGACTGCGCAAACCGGTGATGCGCTGGGCGAGGCGGATATCTACATCGCCTATGGTCGCTTCCCTCAGGCTGCTGAACTGCTGCAAGGCGCCATCAATGATGAGCCGCAGCGCAGCGATCTGCGTCTGAAGTTGATGGAAGTCTATGCCGAGATGGGTGACCGCAATGGTTTCGCCCGCCAGGACAACGAACTGCGTGAAATTGGTGGCAGTGCTGCCGAGCTTGATCAGATCAAGGCCCGTTACCCAGCCATGGCCGTTGCGGCCGGTGCGGGCTTTGCTGCCGCGGCTGCTGCTGAAGAAAATCTGGACAGCTTCAGCCTGGACGATCTGGCCCTGGACGAGCCGAGCCCGAAAGCCGCTACTGGCGATCAGGATGATGCATTCGATCTGAGCCTGGATGACCTTGAGTCCGAGCTGGATCGTGATCTGCAAGCTGCTGGTAACAACGCTTCGCTGGATGATCTGGATAGCTTGTCACTGGATGACGACCTGGACTTCAGCTCGCCAGTTGAGCAAGCCGATAACAAAGACGATGACCTGGGTTTTGACCTGAGCCTGGCTGATAGCGGCGATAGCGGTCTTGACCTGAGTGGTGATCTGGCTGACTTCAGCCTAGATCTGGATACTCCAGCCAAGCCTGCGGCAGCCGCTGAAGATGATTTCCTGCTGAGTCTGGATGATGAACCAAGTGCAGCGCCGGTTGTGGCGGAGCCAGGTTTTGATCTGCCGAGTGAGCAAGCGGACGGTGATTTCGATCTGTCGGCTGATTTCGATCTGTCGCTGAATGATGACGCGCCAGCGCAGCCGTCGAGCGACAGCTTCGCAGCTCAGTTGGATGAAGTCAGCGCTGAGCTGGATCTGTTGTCGGATGACCTGGATCAGCCTGCGGATCTGGAAGTGCCGGCAAATGCTGCTTCGTCCAGCATGGATAATGACGATGACTTCGACTTCCTCTCGGGTACCGACGAGACGGCAACCAAGCTCGACCTGGCTCGCGCCTACATCGACATGGGTGATACCGAAGGTGCTCGCGATATCCTCGATGAAGTCATCACTGAAGGTAACGAAGGTCAGCAAAATGAAGCGCGTGAGCTGATCGCTAAATTGGTCTGATACATGTCTGATGGTCTTACTACAACGGCAGCCGATTCGGCTGCCGTTGGCGTTTTCAAGATAGCCCTGGGTGTCGAGTACAAAGGTTCGCGCTATCGCGGCTTTCAGCGCCAGCGCGCCGGTGTGCCTTCAATCCAGGAATCGCTGGAAAAAGCCCTGGCGAAAGTCGCTGGCGGTGTTCCCGTTACCCTGAGTTGCGCCGGGCGTACCGATGCGCTGGTGCATGCCAGTGCCCAGGTGGTGCACTTCAATACGCCGGTCGAGCGTTCCATGCATGCCTGGGTGATGGGCGCGAATATGAACCTGCCCGGTGATATCAGCGTGACCTGGGCCAAGTCGATGCCAGCGCACTTTGATGCGCGTTTCTGCGCCCAGGCGCGGCGTTACCGTTATGTGATTTATAACGACCAGATTCGCCCGGCGCATATGGCCGAAGAAGTGACCTGGAACCATCGGCCGCTGGATGTCGAGCGCATGCGTCAGGCTTCCCGCGCATTTATCGGCACCCATGATTTCAGCGCCTTCCGCGCGCGGCAGTGTCAGGCCAAGTCGCCGATCAAGACCGTGCATCATCTGGAGTTGCTGCAGCACGGGCGGTTTATCGTGCTGGATATTCGCGCCAATGCCTTTCTGCATCATATGGTGCGCAATATCGCAGGCGTGCTGATGACCATTGGTACGGGTGAGCGGCCGGTTGAGTGGGCGCAGGAAGTGCTGGAAACCCGCGTGCGGCGTACCGGTGGAGTGACTGCGCATCCCTATGGCTTGTACCTGGTGCAGGTTGATTACCCCGAGGAGTTCGACTTGCCCAAGCGCTACCTGGGTCCGCACTTTCTTTCTGGCTTGCCGGATGTGGCGGCTGACGCCTGAAAGGCTATTTGCTAGCATCCGGCTTTCACTGAATTTATCGAGGTCATCCTGTTGTCAGCCGTTCGCAGCAAGATTTGTGGCATTACCCGCATAGAGGATGCATTGTCGGCTGTCGAGGCGGGCGCGGATGCGATTGGCCTGGTGTTTTATACCAAGAGCCCGCGCGCGGTCACGCTGCAGCAGGCACGCTCGATCATTGCCGCTTTGCCGCCTTTTGTGACTACGGTGGGCCTGTTTGTTGATGCCAGCCGCTGCGAGCTGGGTGAGATTCTTGATGCAGTGCCGCTGGATCTTCTGCAGTTCCATGGCGACGAGAGCCCGGACGACTGTGATGGCTACCACCGTCCCTATATCAAGGCGCTGCGCGTCAAGCCGGGCGATGACATTGCTGCGCAGGTGGCGCTGTACAGGAATGCCAGTGGCGTATTGCTGGACACCTACGTGCCAGGTATTCCAGGTGGTACGGGCGAAGCATTCGATTGGTCGCTGGTGCCACAGGGTTTGAGCAAACCGATTATTCTGGCGGGCGGCCTGACGGCTGAGAACGTTGCGCAGGCTATCGCGCAGGTGCGTCCCTATGCCGTGGATGTCAGCGGTGGCGTGGAAAAGGCCAAGGGCATCAAGGATGCCGAGAAGATTCGCGCTTTTATGCAGGCAGTAAAGACTGTTTGAGGTGTGCAGGGTTGATGTGACGACGCTGCTGGCTTGGCCGTCCATAACCCTGTTGCAGGTTGGATAAACGCTGCAGGCGGTCGTTCGAGGCGGCGGGTGCGTCAATGCTGATGGCAGTGCACCGGCCCCTGAAACGGCTGTACCCATGAATTTTCCCGGTTAGGCCTGGTCGCATATAGCGCAGCCCGTCCGGTTAACAGCTTTGGAGAGTCAAGAGCATGAGCAACTGGTTGGTAGACAAACTGATCCCATCGATCATGCGTTCCGAGGTCAAAAAGAGTTCGGTGCCCGAAGGCCTGTGGCACAAATGCCCGTCCTGTGATTCGGTGCTGTACAAGCCTGAGCTGGAAAAGACCCTGGATGTTTGCCCCAAGTGCAATCACCACATGCGTATCGATGCCCGCGCGCGCCTGGATATCTTCCTCGATGCCGAGGGGCGTGAAGAGCTGGGCGCCGACCTCGAACCGGTTGATCGCCTGAAGTTTCGCGACAGCAAGAAGTACAAGGATCGCCTCAGCGGTGCGCAGAAACAGACCGGTGAGAAAGATGCCCTGGTGTCCATTCGCGGCACCCTGGAAGGCATGCCGATTGTGACCTGCGCGTTCGAATTCTCCTTTATGGGCGGTTCGATGGGCGCCATCGTTGGTGAGCGCTTTGTCCGCGCCGCCAATGCCGCCCTGGAACAGCGTTGCCCGCTGGTGTGCTTCTCGGCATCCGGTGGTGCACGCATGCAGGAAGCGCTGATCTCGCTGATGCAGATGGCCAAGACGTCGGCCGTGCTGGCGCGTTTGCGTGAAGAAGGTATTCCGTTTATTTCCGTGCTGACCGACCCGGTGTATGGCGGCGTATCTGCCAGCCTGGCCATGCTCGGTGATGTTATTGTCGCCGAGCCCCGCGCGCTGATCGGTTTTGCCGGCCCGCGTGTGATCGAGCAAACCGTGCGCGAGAAACTGCCGGAAGGCTTCCAGCGCAGCGAATTCCTGCTGGAACACGGCGCCATCGATATGATTATTCACCGCGCCGAATTGCGTCCGCGCCTGGCGCGTCTTCTGGCTCAGTTGATGGGGCTGCCGTCGCCTGTAGCCTTGCCGGCGACTGCATGACCGAGCGCTCCCTTGCCGATTGGCTGAGCTATCTGGAACAGCTGCATCCCAGCGCCATTGATATGGGGCTGGAGCGTTCTCGGGTAGTGCTGCAGCGCCTTGGTCTGGCCAAGCTGGCGCCGCGGGTGATTACCGTCACTGGGACCAATGGCAAGGGTTCGACCTGTGCGTTTATCGCCTCGCTGCTGCAAGGGCAGGGGCTCAAGGTCGGTGTTTACAGCTCGCCGCACCTATTGCGTTACAACGAGCGGGTGCAGATTGCGGGCGTTGAAGCCACTGATGCCATGCTTTGTGAGGCCTTCGCCGTGGTCGAGGCTGCGCGTGGCGACACCTCGCTGACTTATTTCGAGATGGGCACCCTGGCGGCATTCTGGCTGTTTCAGCAGGCCGGTCTGGATGCGCTGGTGCTGGAGGTTGGCCTCGGCGGTCGGCTGGATGCGGTGAATCTGCTGGATGCCGACATCGCCTTGGTCACCAGTATCGGCATTGATCATGCCGACTGGCTAGGTGATACCCGTGAGTCGGTTGCCTTCGAGAAGGCCGGGATCTTCCGCGCCGGCAAGCCTGCCTTGTGTGGCGATCTTGAGCCGCCACAGCCTCTGCTTGATCAGGTCGCGCTGCTCGATGCTCCGTTCTTCCTGCGTGGCCGTGACTATGACCTGAGCATCACTGCGCAGGATTGGTCCTGGTACGGCCTCAATCATCAAGGCGAAGTGCTGAGCCTGGCGCACTTGCCGCTGCTCGATCTGCCCATGGAAAACGCTGCTCTGGCCTTGCAGGCTTACGCGGTGATGCAATTGCCCTGGCAGCCCGAGGTGATCAGTCAGGCACTGCAGCAGACTCGAGTGACCGGGCGACTGGATCGCAGAATGCTTAATTGGCAGGGCAAGTCACTCACGCTGCTGCTCGATGTTGGGCATAATCCCCATGCTGCCGAGTACCTCGCGCAGCGTCTGGCCAGTCGTTCGCTATCAGGCAAGCGCCTGGCCGTGTTCGGTTTGCTGGCTGACAAGGACCTGCCTGGTGTGCTGGCGCCTTTGCTGAGCGAAGTGGACAGTTGGGCGGTGGCGGCTTTGCCGACCAGTCGCACACGTGCTGCTGCCGAGTTGCAGGCGCATCTGCAGAGCAGTGGGGCGCAAGTGGCCGCCTATGCCAGCGTGCAGGCAGCGCTCGAGGCTCAGTGTGAGCAGGCTTCGGCTGGGGATGAAGTGCTGCTGTTTGGATCTTTCTACTGCGTGGCCGAGGCCCTGGATTGGCTGGCCCGCCAAGCCAATGGGGGCGTGCAGGATGGCTTTGCTGGATAAGGGATTGAAGCAGCGCATGGTCGGTGCGCTGGTATTGCTGGCGCTGGCAGTGATTTTCCTGCCGATGTTGCTGTCGCGTGAAGATGAGTCGCAGCGGGTTCAGGTTGATGCGCCGGCAATGCCGGTGGCGCCCGAGGCCCCTGAGGTTGAACTGCAACCGGTGGCCGTTCCCCAGCCGCAAATATTGCCCGATGAGCCGATTGGTGCCGAAGCTGCGCAAAGCCTGGAGTCAAGCGAGCCTGTTGTGGCCGAGCAACCAACCGCCGCGCCAATCACTCCGGCAACACCAGCTACAGCACCTGAGTCTGCAGTACCTGAGCCTGTAATAACGGCGCCTCAACCTGCTCCGGGTAAGCTGGATGCCAACAGCCTGCCAATCAGCTGGTCGGTGCAGTTGGCGAGTCTGTCCAGCAGCGATGGCGCGCAGAAACTGCAGAAAACCCTGCGCAGCCAGGGCTACAACGCCTATATCCGCAGTGTCGATGGCATGAACCGGGTGTTTGTCGGGCCGCTGATCGAGCGTGCCGAGGCGGATCGCCTGCGTGATCAGCTCAATCGTCAGCACAAGCTCAATGGTTTTGTGGTGCGTTTTCAGCCCGAGGCGGGCTGAGCAAGCGGCTTGGCGTACTTCGCCAAGCCGAATTGTTTGGCCCGCCGCTAGGCTGGCCGGGCATTTCAGCGGTTGGCGAATCCTTTGCTTACGCCCCACACAGGTGCTCTGCTAAAATGCAGCGCCTTTCTTGTCGGTAACCTGCATCGTGGCATTCACCTGGGTCGATTGGGCGATTATCGCCGTTGTCGCCGTTTCAAGTCTGATCAGTCTGAGCCGTGGCTTCGTCAAGGAAGCCCTGTCATTGCTTACCTGGATCATTGCTGGCGTGGTCGCCTGGATGTTCGGCGGCGCGCTGTCGCAGCACCTGGTGGATTTTATCGAAACGCCCTCGGCGCGCGTGATTGCAGGTTGCGCGATTCTATTTGTGGTTACCTTGTTGGTGGGTGCCCTGGTCAATTACCTGATTGGTGAATTGATCCGGGTGACCGGACTGTCAGGGACAGATCGTTTTCTCGGCATGGTTTTCGGCGCGGCGCGCGGAGGCCTGCTGGTCGTGGTGCTGGTCGGTTTGATCAGCCTGGCACCGGTGGAGCAAGACAGCTGGTGGCAGGAATCAGCACTTGTACCGCATTTTCTGATGGTTGCTGATTGGTCGAAAAACCTGATTCTGGGTCTGTCCAGTGAGTGGCTGGCCAGCGGCGTTACGGCGCCGGTGGAGTTACCGTTCAAAGAGGCACTGCAGCAGCCTAAACTGCCGTAAGTGCATTGCGAATCATCGTGTTTCATTGAGTAGGGGTTGCGTCACATGTGCGGCATTGTCGGTATCGTCGGTAAATCGAACGTCAATCAGGCGCTGTATGACGGGCTCACCGTCCTCCAGCACCGCGGCCAGGATGCTGCCGGTATTGTCACCAGCCATGATGGCCGCCTGTTCCTGCGCAAGGACAACGGCCTGGTACGTGACGTGTTCCAACAACGCCATATGCAGCGTCTGGTCGGCCATATGGGCATTGGCCACGTGCGCTACCCGACTGCGGGTAGCTCCAGCTCGGCCGAAGCGCAGCCGTTCTACGTCAACTCGCCGTATGGCATCACCCTGGCGCACAACGGCAACTTGACCAACGTCGAGCAGCTGGCCAAGGAGATCTACGAGTCTGACCTGCGCCACGTGAACACCAACTCCGATTCGGAAGTGCTGCTTAACGTGTTCGCTCACGAGCTGGCCCAGCGCGGCAAACTGCAGCCCACCGAAGAAGACGTGTTTGCTGCCGTGACTGACGTGCACGAGCGCTGCCTGGGTGGCTACGCGGTAGTCGCGATGATCACCGGTTACGGCATCGTCGGTTTCCGTGACCCCAACGGTATTCGCCCGATCGTCTTCGGTCAGCGTCATACCGACGAAGGCGTGGAATACATGATCGCCTCGGAAAGCGTCTCCCTCGACGTGCTCGGCTTCACCCTGATTCGCGACCTCGCGCCGGGCGAAGCGGTGTACATCACCGAAGAAGGCAAGCTGTTCACCCGTCAGTGCGCGGCGAACCCAAAATACGCGCCCTGCATCTTTGAGCACGTCTATCTTGCGCGTCCGGACTCGATCATGGATGGCATCTCGGTGTACAAGGCGCGCCTGCGCATGGGCGAGAAGCTGGCCGACAAGATCCTCCGTGAACGTCCGCAGCATGACATTGACGTGGTTATTCCGATTCCGGATACCAGCCGTACTGCGGCACTGGAACTGGCCAACCATCTCGGCGTGAAGTTCCGCGAAGGCTTCGTCAAGAACCGTTATATCGGTCGTACCTTTATCATGCCGGGCCAGGCAGCCCGCAAGAAATCCGTACGGCAGAAGCTCAACGCCATCGAGCTGGAGTTCCGCGGCAAGAACGTGATGCTGGTGGATGACTCCATCGTGCGCGGCACCACCTGCAAGCAGATCATTCAGATGGCCCGTGAAGCCGGGGCGAAGAACGTGTACTTCTGCTCGGCCGCACCAGCGGTGCGTTACCCGAACGTGTACGGCATCGACATGCCCAGCGCCCATGAGTTGATCGCGCACGGCCGGACCACCGAGGAAGTGTGCGAGCTGATCGGTGCCGACTGGCTGATCTACCAGGACCTGCCGGACCTGATCGAAGCAGTCAGTGGCAGCAAGAAGATCAAGATCGACAATTTCGACTGTGCGGTGTTCGACGGCAAGTACGTGACCGGCGATGTCGATGCGGCATATCTGGATAAGATCGAGCAGGCGCGCAACGATGCTTCCAAGGTCAAGTCCCAGGCCGTCAGCGCGATTATCGACCTGTACAACAACTAGGTTGCAGTCCGGCCCGTTGCGGCGGGCCGGTTGAGGAAATTGGCAATGACGATTGAATGGCAAGCCGGGCGTCTGGACAGTGATCTCGACGGCGTCGGCTTCGACACCCTGGCGGTGCGCGCCGGTCAGCACCGCTCGCCGGAAGGTGAGCACAGCGAAGCGATCTACCCGACCTCCAGCTATGTGTTCCGCACTGCAGCCGATGCGGCTGCGCGCTTTGCCGGCGAAGTGCCGGGCAACGTCTACTCGCGTTACACCAACCCGACCGTGCGGGCTTTCGAAGAGCGCATCGCCGCTCTGGAAGGGGCCGAGCAGGCGGTGGCGACCTCATCCGGTATGTCGGCAATTCTGGCGATTGTCATGAGCCTGTGCAGCGCCGGTGACCATGTGCTGGTGTCGCGCAGCGTATTCGGCTCGACCATCAGCCTGTTTGAGAAGTACCTCAAGCGCTTCGGCGTGCAGGTTGACTACGTGCCGCTGGCTGATCTGGATGGCTGGGCCGCTGCCTTCAAGCCCAACACCAAGCTGCTGTTTGTCGAGTCGCCGTCCAATCCGTTGGCCGAACTGGTGGATATAGCCGCATTGGCGGACATCGCCCACAGCAAGGGCGCACTGCTGGCGGTGGACAACTGTTTCTGCACCCCGGCGCTGCAACAGCCGCTCAAGCTCGGTGCCGACGTGGTGATGCATTCGGCAACCAAATACATCGACGGTCAGGGCCGCAGCATGGGCGGCGTGGTCGCCGGCTCAGCCAAACTGATGACTGAGGTTGTCGGCTTTCTGCGCACCGCCGGGCCGACACTCAGCCCGTTCAATGCCTGGATCTTCCTCAAAGGCCTGGAAACCCTGCGCATCCGCATGCAGGCGCATTGCGCCAGCGCGCTGCAATTGGCGCAGTGGCTGCAGCAGCAGCTAGGCATCGAACATGTGTACTACGCCGGTTTGCCCAGCCATCCACAGCATGAGCTGGCCAAGCGTCAGCAGAGTGCCTTCGGTGCCGTGGTCAGCTTTGAGGTCAAGGGCGGCAAAGAGGCGGCCTGGCGTTTTATCGATGCCACGCGGGTGATCTCGATCACCACCAACCTCGGTGACACCAAGACCACCATTGCTCATCCTGCGACCACCTCACACGGTCGCTTGAGCCCTGCCGAGCGGGCTAACGCCGGTATTCGTGACAACCTGATCCGCGTCGCGGTGGGCCTGGAAGACCTGACTGACCTGCAAGCCGATCTGGCTCGCGGTCTGGCGGCGCTCTAAGTCGTTCTGCATACCTGGCGGGCCTTCCCGGCCCGCCAGGCTGCTTCATTTCTCCCCAAATGTACTCCCTTGCCTTGCCACATCCTCGGGCGCGTTCAGCTGTGGGCAAACCTTTGGCTAGCGGCGGGTAAAACATGACGCATTTCAAAGTTTGAAGGTGCGCAGGCGCTAGCATCCACCGCCAAGCGCGGCGTCTGACCGTGCGACGAATAATAAGAACAGGGTCTGCCTGATGGACCGACTTCAGCCATGCGTGCTGCCTGCCAACGGTGTGCTCCGCCAGAGCCTGCTGAACCTGTTGGCGCGCAGTGAAGATTTTGCCCTGACGTTGCTGTTGGCCCCGGCTGGTTCGGGAAAGTCGACGCTGTTGCAACACTGGCGCGGCCGTTGCGCTGCGGCGGTGGTGCATTACCCGCTGCAAGCGCGGGACAACGACCCTCTGTGTTTTTTCCGCCGTCTGGCTGACAGCATCCGCGCCCAAGTGGGCGACTTCGATACGTCCTGGTTCAACCCTCTGGCGGTGGCTTCCAGCCTATCGCCGCAGCTATTGGGCGAGCTGCTCGCTGATGCCCTGGCGCGGGTAGAGGGCCCGCTGTTTATCGTGCTGGATGATTTTCAGTGGATCGAGTCGCGCAGCATTCTTGAGGTGATGGCGGCGCTGCTGGAGAAGTTGCCAGGCCATGTCCACCTGATCATCGCCAGCCGTAATCACCCAGGTTTTGCCCTGAGCCAGCTGAAGCTGGAAAACCGCCTGCTGTGTATTGATCAGCATGACCTGCGCCTGTCGGCCGAACAGGTGCAGCAGCTCAATACCCACCTGGGTGGTCAGGCGCTGAGTCAGGCGTATGTCGACAGCCTGCTGGGCATGACTGAAGGCTGGGTGGCGGGGGTGAAGATTGCGCTGCTGGCCTATGCGCGCTTCGGCACTCAGGCGCTGCAGCGCTTTAACGGCAGCCAGCCGGAAATTGTCGATTACTTCGGCCATGTGGTGCTGCGCCAGTTGCCGCCGAACCTGCGCGAGTTTCTGCTGTGCAGTGGTCTGTTCGAGCGCTTTGACGGTGCGCTTTGCGATCATGTGATGCAGCGCAGTGGCTCGGCGTTGCTGCTGGAAGAGTTGGCAGAGCGCCAGCTGTTTCTGTTGCCGGTGGACAATCAGCCAGGCTGGTTTCGTTTTCATGCCCTGTTGCAGGATTTTCTCTGTCGCCGCCTGCAGGTCGAGGAATACGCGCGTCTGGATCAGCTGCACAGCCGCGCCGCCGACTACTACCTGAGCCTGGGTGAGTATGAGCTGGCGTTGCAGCACGCCCGGCACTGTAGCGATCAGCGCATCTTCCTGGGGCTGCTGGAGCACTGCTGCGCGTCATGGGTGCGCAGTGGGCAGTTTGGCGACATTCTGCGTTGGCTCGAACCACTGCCAGAGGCGCTGCTGCTGGCGCAACCCAAGCTGCTCGGCTGGCTGATTGCCGCGTTGTCGCTGTCACGGCGTTTTCATCAGGCGCATTACCATCTGGACTTGCTCGACGGCCTGGAGCAGACCGTGCCGGGCGCTAATCTGGAGCCGGCGACGCGGCAGTTTCTCGCCCTGCTGCTGGGGTTGTTCGAGCAGGACAAGGACTTTGTACCGCCGCCGGCCTGGCGTGACTTGTTAGGCGCGGGGCAGGACCTGGAAATCCGCGCCTGCACCCTGGCGGTGATTGCCTACCAGCATTTGTTGGCGGCGCGTCTGCAGGACGCGATTCGTTTTGCCAGTGAGTCCAAGCAGTTGCTTGCGCAGTGCGGGCACAGCTTTCTGGAGAGCTACACCGATCTGATTATCGCGCTCTGCCACCGCAATGCCGGCCGCGCCACCCATGCGCGCAAAGAGGTGTGCAGCGATTATCTACGCACCGACAAAGCGGCTCCGGCCTGGATCAACCGGGCCACGGCCATGGTGGTGGTGCTGTACGAGCAAAATCAGCTGGTCGAGGCGCAGCAGCTGTGCRATGAGCTGATGGCGCTGGWCAACTCGTCTTCGGCCACCGAGGCGATTGCCACGGTCTACATCACCTTGTCGCGCCTGCTGCATCGCCAGCAGCAGACGGCGCGGGCTAGCCGTTTACTCGACCAGTTGTCGTGCATCCTGCAGTTGGGTAACTACGCGCGTTTTGTCAGCCAGGTGGCCCAGGAAAGTATGCGCCAGGCGTATTTGAGCGGTAAGAGTACCGCCATGGATGCCGTGGCTCAGCGTTTTGCCTTGCCGGCGCGGTTGCAGGCGGGGGAGTGGGAGCGCGTGCGCGCCTATGACGAAAGTTGGGAGCGCCAGGGTTTGGCTTGCGTGTACTGGTTGCAGGCGCGTGGTGCACAGGCCCAGGCCGAGCGGATTCTTACAGTGCTGGCAGCCTCATTACGGCAAAGCGAGATGCGTGCGCGGCTGTTGATCGTCGAAGCCAGCCGCCTGGTGCTGGCGGCGCCCAGCCAGAGCAAGGGTCAGCAGCTGGCGGCGCTGGGCGTTCTGGTCGAGACCTATGGCATCGTCAATATCAACCGCTCGGTATTCGATGAGGCGCCAGGTTTTGCCGCCGGCGTACTGGACCTGGCGCAGTCCGGGTTGTTGGTGGTGCCAGACAAGTACCGTGAGCACTACGGCGAATTTCTCCAGGGTATTCAGGCTGCGCCGCCGCTTGATGCGTTGGCCTGTGGCCTGCTGACCGGGCGTGAGGTGGAAGTGTTCGAGTGCCTRCTCAGCGGCCTGTCGAACACGCAGATCAGCGACAAGACCGGTATCGCCTTGTCCACCACCAAATGGCACCTGAAAAACATCTACTCCAAGCTCAATGTCTCCAGCCGCACCGAGGCGATTCTCGCCGTCCGGCCGCGCGCCTCGCTCAACTAGACCGCTCTGCATAACTGATTGGCCATAGCCCCTCCGCTGGAAGGGGGCGTTGCGCCGTACCCGTCGATAGGCTTGATCCTGCGCTGCTATGTCAGTAGCCGCCTTGTCCGTACAACAATAAAAACGGGAGCATTAGCCATGTCGGTATGGGTCACTTGGCCAGCTTTGACCAAGCTGGGAACGTTGGGCGTAGTCTCCGGGCTACTGGTGCTGGCGGTCGAACGCCAGGCGTTGTTCGAGAACAACCTCTTCGATGTCGAAAATTACGTGGGCTACAACGCCAACATCACCTGCGATGCGCGCAGCCTGGCGGCCCGTACCGAAGATGGCACCTGCAACATTCTCAGCAACCCGGCCGAGGGTTCGGTGTATCGGCGCTTCGGCCGCAACGTCAACCCGGCGGTGACTCAGGGTGAAACCACTACCTTGCTCAGCCCTAACCCGCGCGAAGTGAGTAACAGCCTGATGGCGCGTGAAGAGTTCAAGCCGGCACCGAGCCTGAACTTTATCGCCGCCGCCTGGATTCAATTTATGGTGCACGACTGGTTCGACCACGGCCCGAATGCCGACGCCGATCCGATCCAGTTTCCGCTGCCGCCGGGCGATGTGTTGGGCAGTGGCAGCATGTCGGTCAAGCGCACTCAGCCCGACCCGACGCGCAGCAGCGCTGACGCCGGCAAGCCGCAAACCTACCGTAACCACAACACCCACTGGTGGGACGGCTCGCAGCTGTATGGCAGCAGCAAGGAAACCAACGACAAGGTGCGCTCGTTTGTGGACGGCAAGCTCAAGGTCAATGCCAACGGCACCTTGCCCACCGAGTTGCTCAGTGGCAAGCCGGTGACCGGTTTCAACGAAAACTGGTGGGTGGGTCTGAGCATGCTGCATCAGCTGTTCACCCTCGAACACAACGCCATCGCCAGCAAGCTTAAGCAGAAGTACCCGGCGCAGAGCGACCAGTGGCTATACGACCGCGCGCGCCTGATCAACTCGGCGCTGATGGCCAAGATCCACACCGTGGAATGGACCCCGGCGGTAATCGCCAACCCGATCACCGAGCGCGCCATGTACTCCAACTGGTGGGGCCTGCTCGGCCAGGGCGGCCCGCGTGACGACTTCCAGGCCGAAGTGCGTATGCTCCAGGCGGACCTGGCGCGCTCCGATTCCTTCGTCAAACGCATCCTCGGTTTCGACCCGAACGTCGCGCCAGGCGTCGGCAACAGCGCCATCGACCACGCCCTGACCGGCATCGTCGGCTCCACTGCGCCGAACAACTATGGTGTGCCGTTCACCCTCACCGAAGAGTTTGTCGCGGTGTACCGCATGCACCCGCTGATGCGCGACAACGTGCAGGTGTATGACATCGGCTCGAACCAGGTTGCGCGCACCATCGCGCTGCAGAACACCCGTGACCGCGACGCCGAGAACCTGCTCAACGTCGAGCGGCCGGAACGCCTGTGGTACTCCTTCGGCATCACCAATCCCGGTTCGCTGACGCTGAACAACTACCCGAACTTCCTGCGTAATCTGTCGATGCCACTGGTGGGCGATATCGACCTGGCCGCCATCGACGTGCTGCGTGACCGCGAGCGGGGTGTGCCGCGCTACAACGAGTTCCGTCGGCAGATCGGCCTCAACCCGATCACCAAGTTTGAGGACCTGACCAAGGACGCCGCGACCCTGGCCGAACTCAAGCGTCTATACAACAACGACATCGAGAAGATCGACACCCTGGTCGGTCAGTTGGCGGAAACCGTACGCCCGGAGGGCTTTGCCTTTGGTGAAACGGCGTTCCAAATCTTTATCATGAACGCCTCGCGCCGGCTGATGGCCGACCGCTTTTACACCAAGGATTACCGCTCTGAGGTGTACACCCAGGAAGGTATCGACTGGGTCGAGCACACCACCATGGTCGATGTGCTGCGTCGGCATAACCCGCAGCTGCAAACCAGCCTGGCCGGTGTGGAAAACGCCTTCAAACCCTGGGGCCTGAATATTCCGGCGGATTACGAAAGCTGGCCTGGGGCCAACAAGCAGGAAAACCTCTGGGTCAACGGCGCGCTGCGCACTCAGTATGCGGCAGACCAGCTGCCGGCGTTGCAGCGCGTCAATGTCGGTGGGTTGATCGGCTCGATTCTGTGGAACAAGGTGAAGGTGCGTAGCGACGTGGCCCCGGCCGGTTATGAGAAGCCGATTCACCCTCATGGTGTGATGGCCAAGGTCAAGTTTGTCGCGGTGCCGAATAACCCATTCAGCGGCCTGTTCCAGGGCTCCGACAGCGGTCTGCTGCGTCTTTCGGTAACCGGTGATCCGGCGGATCGAGGCTTCGCACCGGGCCTGGCCTGGAAGGCCTTTGTCGATGGCAAACCGTCGGAGAACGTCTCGGCGCTGTACACCCTGAGCGGGCAGGGCGCTAACCATAATTTCTTCGCCAACGAGCTATCGCAGTATGTGGTGCCGGAAGCCAATGACACCCTGGGCACGACTATTCTGTTTTCGGCGGTAAGCCTGAAACCGACGCTGCTGCTGCTCAACGACATGGCAGAAGTCACCCAGGCCGGCGCGACAGTGGCCAAACCCAAGGCGCCGACGCAGATCTACTTTGTTCCGCGCCCTGAGCTGCGTAACCGCTTTGCCAGCACCGCCCATGACTTCCGTACGGACCTGCTGACCCTGAGTGCCGGCACCAAGGTCTATGACCTGTACGCCACCTCGATGGAGATCAAGACCTCGATCATTCCGTCGATCAGTCGCAACTACGCCGCTCAACGCCGTAGCAGCGCGGTGAAGATCGGTGAGATGGAACTGACCTCGGCCTTTATCGCCTCGGCCTTCGGTGACAACGGGGTGTTCTTCAAGCACCAGCGTAACGAAGACAAATAAGGGTTAGTCGCGCTAAACAAAAAGGCCTCGGTAGATACCGAGGCCTTTTCTATTTCTATGCCGTCCTGTCCATGGCGTCGAGGTGTAGCGCGAGGTTACTCGCGCAGGTCGATAGCCTCAGGCGCGGCCTGGTCGAACAGTTGCACCGGGTCACGCGGCAGGATGCCAGGGCGGTAGTTCTCGCGAATATCGCCCAGCACGCGGATGTCGCTGTATTTCTTCCCGGATAAAGCCGCCATGCCGGCCGCGTCACGGATCACGGTCGGGCGCAGGAAGACCATCAGGTTACGCTTGATGCGGGTTTCCTTGGTCGAGCGGAACAGGCGGCCGAGCAGCGGAATATCACCGAGCAGCGGCACCTTGGAGTCGGCCTGGGTCACGTCATCTTGAATCAGCCCGCCGAGCACAATGACCTGGCCGTTTTCGGCGAGGATGGTGCTTTTGATCGAGCGCTTATTGGTGATCAGGTCGACGGCATTTACGCCCTGGCTGGTGGGCGCGATGGAGGAGATTTCCTGCTCGATTTCCAGGCGCAGGCTGGCGCCATCGTTGATATGCGGGGTGACTTTCAGGGTCACGCCGATGTCCTGGCGTTCAATGGTGGTGAAGGGGTTGTCGGCGCCCGAACCGCTGGTGGTAAAGGAGCCGGTCTGGAACGGCACGTTCTGCCCGACCAGGATTTCTGCCTTCTGGTGATCGAGGGTCAGCAGGCTCGGCGTCGACAGCAGGTTGCTTTTACTGTTGGCTGACAACGCGGTAATCAGCACGCCGAAACTGTCGGTGCCCAGGCCGATAATCGCACCATCCGGCAAGTTGGCCAGGGTGTTGTTGTCGGCGTCGCCCTTGTTGTCCTGAATGGCTTGCAGCACCCGTCCTATCGACAGTCCGGTGCCGCTGAAATTGGTACCGCCCAGGCCGCCGGTGCTGCCGCGGCCATCCACGGCCCACTGCACGCCGAGGGCATCGGTAATGTCGCCGGAGACTTCGACAATTGCCGCTTCGACCATCACCTGGGCGCGCGGTACGTCGAGCTGGCGCACGATGTCTTCCAGGGTTGCCACCACATCGGGCTCGGCCAGCAGCACCAAGGCGTTGAGGCTCTCGTCGGCGCGGATCAGGATGGTCTGCGGCTTGCCGGTGGTTTCGCCGCCGGCTTCCGGTTTGAGTTTTTCGGAAATTTCGCCGAGGGTTTCTGCCAGGCCCTTGGCGTCGCCATGACGCAGGCGGATCACCCGGGTATTGGCCGAGCGGCTGGTAGGGGTGTCCAGCGATTGCGCCAGCGCCACCAGTTTGGCTCGCGCAGCCGGTGGGCCGAGCAGAATCAGGCGGTTGGTGCGGCCGTCGGCAATCACCTGGGTGCCGGAAGCGCCCTTGGCCTGGCCGCGATCCACGGCATTGCGCAGTACTTCGGCGGTGTCCATGACCCAGGCATGCTGCAGGTTGAGCACGCTGTAGTCGTTCTGGCCTTTCTGGTCGAGCTGGCGCAGCAGGTCTTCGATACGTTCGATATTGGCCGTGCGGTCGCTGATGATGATCGCGTTGGCGCTGCTGATCGCCGCCAGGTGGCCGTATTGCGGCACCAGTGGGCGGATCAGCGGAATCAGTTCGGTGGCCGAGCCATGTTGCACCTGAATCAAGCGGGTTTCCAAACGATCCGGCGCGTTGCGCCCGGCATCGGCGTCGGCCTTGGCCTCGGCGTTGGGCACGATGCGCGCCTGGTCGCCCTGGGTAATCACGCTGAAGCCGTGGGTGGCCATTACCGAGAGAAATAGCTGGTAGACCTCGGTCAGCGTCAGTGGGCTGTTGGACACCACACTGACCTGGCCCTTGACCCGTGGATCGACGACAAAGGTCTGCCCGCTGATCTGCGCCACCTGGTCGATAAACTCACGGATATCGGCGCCCTTGAGGTTGATGGTCCAGCTTTCTTCCTGCTGGCTGGCACTCGGCGCGACGGCGGTAACGGCAGCGCTCAGTGGCAGCGAACTGCAGGCCAGGCCAGCGGCCAGCAGGGCGAAGGTAAGGCGCGAGAGAGTCGGAGTCATCGTGTCAGTTTTCTTCCATGGGCTGTTCGGTGGGTTCTGCAGTGCCCGGCAGGCTGCCGGAGTCCTGCATCTGCTGGCGCAGGGCGTCCATACGCTCACGCAGTTGGCTCAGATCATCGGATTCCATCTCGCTGAGCTGCTCAAGCGGGTCGGCCATAACCTCCTGGCTGTTGCTCTGCAGGCTGCCAGCGGTCGAACTGTTGAGCGGGAAACTGAGGCTTTCGCGGCGGCCGTTGCGCAGCAGCTCGACGCGGTCGGCGGCCACTGAATGTAGGCGCACACCGCTGCTGATTTCGCTGTTGACGCTGTAGCGCTGGGCCGTACTGCCTTCGCTGAGGATGATGGCAGTGGAGCGTTGCGGATCGGCATGCACAAAGCTGCCGAGCAGGGTCAGGCGCAGGTTGGTGCTAGGGGCGGGGCCATCGTTGGCCGCGCTGCTGCTGCCGAACAGCTGGCCTATCTCGGGGTTGACTGCCGCCGCTGGCGCTTCGCTTGCGCTGTTGCTGCTGGCTGCCACCGGCGCACGCAGTAAGCGCAGCCAATCGGCGCTCTGCCAGGCCAGGCTGATGCTCATAACAAGAATCAGCGCGATGCCAGCAAGGGAGGTGGCTTGGCGCTGTAGCCAGCGTTGGGGAACCATAAGCTGCAAGGGGGGCGTCACTCCGTAACTTATTATTATGTGGTGTGGTTCGCGCGCTGATCATAGACATTTGCCAAGCATTTGGCAGCCCCTGGTTGGGGTAGTGTATAGACCAGTTCAATGTGCTAAAGATAGCGCGCTGTTTTTCGCTCTATTGCGGCTAACTTACAACAACTATGTTGCAAAACCCCAGTTTTTGAGCCCTTGCTTGATATTCTTGGGTTCATCATCAGCTTTCTGTGCTTAAGGCATATTACGGATGAATGCGTTGCTTACAGAAGTGCCATCACGGCGTTTACCTTTCAGCTTTGCCAGGCGTCACGGTGTGGTCCTCGTTGTGGAGGGCGGCCTCCCTTGCCTGGCTTACCGTGTTGGCGTTGAACTGGTGGCACTGAGCGAGGCGCAGCGCTTTGTCGGTGCGCAGCTGCCGTTGCAGGCGCTGTCGGTGGAGGCCTTTGAGCAGGCCCTGGCCAAGGCCTACCAGCATGATTCGGCGTCCATGCAGTTGGCCGAGGATATCGGCGGTAGCCTCGATCTGGCGGCACTGGCCGAGCAAGTGCCGGAAACCGAAGACCTGCTGGAGCAGGAAGACGACGCGCCGATCATTCGCTTGATCAACGCCATCCTCGGTGAGGCGATCAAGGAAAACGCCTCGGATATCCACCTGGAAACCTTCGAAAAACGTCTGGTCGTGCGCTTCCGGGTGGACGGTATTCTGCGTGAAGTGTTGGAGCCCAAGCGCGAGTTGGCGGCGTTGCTGGTCTCGCGGATCAAGGTTATGGCGCGGTTGGATATCGCCGAGAAACGCATCCCGCAGGACGGACGGATTTCCCTGAAAGTCGGCGGCCGCGAGGTGGATGTGCGGGTCTCGACCCTGCCATCGGCCAATGGCGAGCGCGTGGTGCTGCGCCTGCTCGACAAGCAGGCCGGCCGCCTCAACCTGCAGCATCTGGGCATGAGCGCGCGTGACCGCGACCTGATGGAAGCCACAGTGCGCAAGCCCTACGGCATCTTGCTGGTCACCGGGCCTACCGGCTCGGGTAAGACCACCACGCTGTACGCCAGCCTGGTCAGCCTGAATGACCGTACGCGCAATATCCTCACCGTCGAAGACCCCATCGAATATCACCTCGAAGGCATCGGCCAAACCCAGGTCAACTCCAAGGTCGACATGACCTTCGCTCGCGGCCTGCGCGCCATCCTGCGCCAGGACCCGGACGTGGTGATGGTCGGCGAGATTCGTGACAAGGAAACCGCAGAAATCGCCGTGCAGGCCTCATTGACTGGCCACTTGGTGCTCTCGACCCTGCACACCAACAGCGCCATCGGTGCGATTACCCGTCTGGTGGACATGGGTATTGAGCCGTTTCTACTGTCGTCGTCCTTGCTCGGTGTGCTGGCCCAGCGCTTGGTGCGGGTGCTCTGCCCACATTGCAAAGAGGCCTACCAGGCCGACGAAGCCGAGTGCACATTACTCGGTATGCCGTTCGCACAGCCACCGACGCTGTATCACGCCCGCGGTTGCGCCGAGTGCCATCAGCAGGGCTACCGCGGCCGTACCGGCATCTACGAACTGGTGGTGTTTGATGACCACCTGCGCACGCTGATCCACAACGCCGCCTCCGAACAGGACATGACCCGCCACGCCCGTAGCCTCGGCCCGAGCATCCGCGAGGATGGCCGACGCAAGGTGCTGGAAGGCGCGACCACGGTTGAGGAAGTGCTGCGCGTGACGCGAGAAGAATAATGGCCGCGTTCGAATACCTCGCCCTTGACGCTAAAGGCCGCCAGCAGAAAGGCGTGCTGGAGGCCGACAGCGCGCGCCAGGTGCGGCAGATTTTGCGTGAACGGCAACTGGCGCCGCTGGATGTGAAAGCCACCCGTACCCGTGAAAATGCCGGCGCAGGTTCGCACTTCAGTTTTGCCCGGGGTATTTCCGCCCGTGATCTGGCGCTGATCACCCGGCAATTGGCGACCCTGGTGCAGGCGGCGCTGCCGATTGAGGAAGCCCTGCGCGCAGCAGCAGCCCAGGCCAGTTCGCCGCGCATTCAAAGCATGCTGTTGGCGGTGCGTGCGCGGGTGCTGGAAGGCCATGACTTGGCCAGTAGCCTGAAAGAATTCCCTTCGGCTTTCCCTGAGCTGTACCGCGCCACCGTGGCGGCGGGCGAGCATGCCGGCCACCTAGGCCCGGTGCTGGAACAGTTGGCCGACTACACCGAGCAACGTCAGCAGTCGCGGCAGAAAATCCAGCTGGCGCTGCTTTATCCGCTGATTCTGATGTGCGCCTCACTACTGATCGTCGGCTTCTTGCTCGGTTATGTGGTGCCGGACGTGGTGCGGGTGTTTGTCGACTCCGGGCAAACCCTGCCGGCGTTGACCCGTGGCCTGATTGCCCTGAGTGATTGGGTCAAAGGCTGGGGCTGGCTGGCGGTGATTCTCGCCATCTTGGGTGTGTTCGCCCTGCGCTGGGCGCTGCGTGATGATGCGGTCAAGGCGCGCTGGCACGGCTTTTTGCTGCGCATCCCGTTGGTAGGGCGCTTGATTCGTGCCACCGACTGCGCACGCTTCGCTTCAACCTTGGCGATTCTGACCCGCAGCGGCGTGCCGCTGGTGGAAGCCCTGGGCATCGGCGCACAGGTGATTGCCAACCGGGTGATTCGCGCTGACGTGGTGATTGCCGCGCAGAAGGTGCGCGAGGGCGGCAGCCTGACCCGCGCGCTGGAAGCCAGTGGGCAGTTTCCGCCGATGATGCTGCATATGATCGCCAGCGGCGAACGCTCGGGTGAGCTGGACCAGATGCTGGCGCGTACCGCGCGCAATCAGGAAAACGATTTAGGTGCCCAGGTGGCACTGCTAGTGGGGCTGTTCGAGCCCTTTATGCTGGTCTTTATGGGGGCGGTGGTGCTGGTGATCGTACTGGCCATTCTGCTGCCGATTCTGTCTCTCAATCAGTTGGTGGGGTAAGCAGTGAACAAGCGTCAATCCGGTTTTACGCTGATCGAAATTATGGTGGTGGTGGTGATCCTCGGCATTCTCGCCGCGTTGGTGGTGCCGCAGGTAATGAGCCGCCCCGATCAGGCCAAAGTTACTGTGGCCAAGGGCGATATCAAGGCTGTGGCGGCCGCGCTGGATATGTACAAGCTGGATAACCATGCCTACCCGAGCACCCAGCAGGGCCTGGAAGCACTGGTGAAGAAGCCCTCCGGCAATCCACAGCCGAAGAACTGGAACCGCGACGGTTACCTCAAGCGTTTGCCGGTTGATCCGTGGGGTAACGTATACCAATACCTGGCGCCGGGCACCAAGGGTGCCTTCGACCTGTATTCGCTGGGCGCTGACGGCAAGGAAGGCGGCAGCGATCAGGATACCGATATCGGTAACTGGGACCTCTGATTCCCATGCGCCAGCAACCGAGCCAGGCTGGGGGCTTTACCCTGATCGAACTGCTGGTGGTGCTGGTGATTCTTGGCAGCCTGATCGGTATTGCGGTGCTCAGCGTGGGCATCGCCGGCCCGGGTCGTGAGCTGCACAATGAGGCTGAGCGGCTAGCTGGATTGATTGGCGTGCTGGCTGAGGAAGCGGTGCTGGATAACCAGGAATACGGCCTGCTGCTCAGTCGCGAGGCCTACCAAGTGCTGCGTTACGACTCGGCGAAACAGAGCTGGCAGGCGCTGTCGGCCAAACCGCATAAGCTGCCGGGCTGGGCCGAATTGAGCGTCGAGCTGGAAGGCGCTGCGCTGGAGTTGCCGCTGCCGGAGGGTGAGGAACCCAGCAAAGGCGCACTGACGCCGCAGTTGTTGTTGCTGTCCAGTGGGGAGATCAGTCCGTTTCGTCTACGCCTGGCCGAGCGCCGCGCCGATGGGCTGCGCCTGCAATTGGTCAGTGATGGCTTTCAGCTGCCCAAGGTCGAGAGCGAGCAGCCTGCAGGGCGTAAACGATGAGGCGCGCACGCGGTTTTACCCTGCTTGAGGTGCTGGTTGCTCTGGCCATTTTCGCGCTGGTTGCTGCCAGCGTGCTGACCGCCACCGCGCGCAGCCTGCAAACCGCCTCGCGCCTGGAAGACAAGACCCTGGCCATGTGGATAGCCGACAACCGCCTGGCTGAATTGCAATTGTCGAAGACTCCGGTTGCTGATGGCCGCGACCAGGGCGAGGTGGACTTCGCCGGGCGGCGCTGGCAGTGGCAAAGCGAGGTGCTGGCCACCAGCGAGGCAGATATGCGCCGCGTCACTCTGTGGGTCGCGCCGGCAGAGCAGGGGCGTTCGGGCGACGATGTGCGTGAGCGTGCGGTGGTCAGCCTGAACGGTTTTCTCGGGGTGCTGCAATGAGGGCGTCTCGCGGTTTTACCCTGCTCGAATTGCTGATCGCCATCGCCATCTTTGCGCTGCTGGGGCTGGGCACCTACCGCATGCTCGACAGCGTGCTGCAAACCGACAAGGTCACCCGCGCCCATGAAATGCAGCTGCGCGAGCTGGTGCGCGCCATGGCTGCATTCGAACGCGATGTGTTGCAGGTGCAGGCCAGGCCCACACGTGATCCCTTTGGTGATCCACGCGCCGCGTTGGTTGGTGAGGACCTGGATAACCCAGCCCTGGAGCTGACCCGCAGCGGCTGGCGCAATCCCCTGGGGCAGTCGCGCTCCGACCTGCAGCGAGTGCGCTGGCAGCTCAGCGGCGAGCAGTGGCAACGTCACTACTGGACGGTGCTGGATCAAGCGCAGGACAGCCAGCCGCAGGTGCAACAGGCGCTGGATGGGGTGACCCGACTGCAGTTGCGTTATCTGGATCAGGAAGGCAGCTGGCAGACCAGTTGGCCGCCTCTGGGCAACAACCCGGACGATGCACTCAAGCTGTTGCCGCAGGCCGTTGAATTGGTGCTGGAGCATCGCCGTTATGGTGAGCTGCGCCGTGTGCTGCGCCTGCCCGAAGGGTTGCCGGAGCGTCTGCAACAGGCGCCTGAGCCTAGCCCGGACGATCCTGTCGAGCCCGGCGGCGATATTCCCGAGGAGCCGCGCTCATGAGTCGGCAGCGCGGTATGGCGCTGATCACCGTCTTGCTGGTGGTGGCGGTAGTCACGGTGGTCAGCGCGGGGATTATCGCCCGCCAGCAGCTGTCGATCCGCAGCAGCGCCAATCAGCTGCATGTGCGCCAGGCCTGGCATTACGCCCTGGGCGGCGAGACCCTGGCCAAGGCCATTCTGCAGCGCGATCTGCGTGAGGGGGACCCGCGTGCCCCGGTGGATCATCCGGGTGAGGCCTGGGCCAAAGCCCGTGCGCCTTTTGCCCTGGATGAAGGCGGCGCCTTGCGTGTGCAGATCACCGATCTGACCGCACGTTTCAATCTCAACAGCTTGCTGCGTCAGGGTCAGCCCAACGAGGCCGCCGTGGCGCAATTTCGTCGTCTGTTGCTGGGGCTGCAGATTGAAGCGCCCTATGCCGAACGCCTGCTCGATTGGCTGGATGCCGATGATCAGCCCAGCGGCGGTTACGGTGCGGAAGACAATCAATACCTGCTGGCGCAGCCGCCTTATCGTGCGGGCAACCGAGAGTTGCAGGATGTCTCCGAGCTGCGCCTGTTGCTGGAAATGACCGAGGCGGATTACCAGCGCCTGTCGCCCTATGTCAGCGCCTTGCCGGCGGATGCCACGCTTAACGTCAACACCGCCAGTGCGCGGGTGTTGGCCAGCGTGGCCGAAGGGCTGCCGCTGAGTACCGCCCAGGGCTTGGTCGCCGCGCGGGGCAGTGAAGGCTATCGTGATTTACCGAGCTTTACCGCGCAGCTCAGTGGCTTGCAGGTGCAAAGCCAGGGTCTGGCGGTCGGCAGTCAGTATTTTCAGGTGCTCAGCGAAGTGACTGTTGGTGAGCGTCGTCAGGTTTTACGCAGCACTTTGCAGCGCGCCAGTGATGGTCAGCTGTATGTTCTAGCCCGTGATTTGGGGCAGGGCGGTATACCGCCCACGCTCGTTAAGGAAGTCGAACCATGAGTCAGACCTATGTATTTCTGCCGCCCGCCGCCTGTGCCGGCGCGCAGGCGGATTTACCCGTGCAGTGGGTGGCCGACGGGGTAAGCGAAACCCTGGAGTTCGGTGAGGCGCAGACGCAGCTTGGCGCCAGCTGGACCCTGGTCCTGCCCGTTGAGGCGGTCACCTCCTGCGCGGTCAATCTGCCGACGCGCAAAGCCCGCTGGTTGCGCCAGGCGCTGCCGTTTGCGGTGGAGGAGCTGCTCGCCGAAGAAGTCGAGCTGATGCACCTGGCGTTGGGCGAGCAATTGGCCGATGGCCGTCATCGCGTGTTTGCCGTGCGCCGCAGCTGGCTGGCCGGCTGGCTGGCGTTGTGCCCCACAGCGCCGCAGGCGATTGCCGTGGATGCCGATCTGCTGCCTGGATCGGGTACAGCGCTCTTGCCGCTGCACGGCCGCTGGTTGCTGGGCGGTGAGAATGTCACGCGGATGGCGCTGCAGGCGCAGGACTGGCCGCAGCTGAGTCCCTTGTGTGTGCAGCCGCAGGTTGCCTGGTGTGATGCGCAGCACCAGGCGCCGCAACCGGTGGATGAAAGCATGGAGGTGGTCGATCCCTATGTTTGGCTGGTCCAGCAGCCGCTGCGCAATAACCTGGCCCAGGGCGAGTTCGCCGTGCAAAGCAGTAGTGGCCAGTGGCAGCGCTGGCGGCCACTGCTGGGATTGGTCGGCATGTGGCTGGTGCTGCAGTGGGGCTTCAATCTGGCGCAGGGCTGGCATCTGCAGCGTCAGGCCGATGAATACGCCGCTGCCAGCGCCGCGTTGTACAAGGAGCTGTTCCCGCAGGACAGCAAGCTGGTCAACCTGCGTGCGCAGTTTGATCAGCATCTGCAGGCCGGCGCGGGCAGTGGGCAAACCCGTCTGCTCGGTTTGCTAGCCCAGGTCAGCGGCGCGTTGGCTGCCGAAGGCGGCCAAGTGCAGGTCAGTCAGGTGGATTTCAGTGAGGTGCGCGGCGATCTGGCCATGCAGGTGCAGGCCGCCGGCTTTGCCGAGCTGGAGCGTCTGCGTGAGCGCTTGCAGGAAAGTGGCCTGGCGGTGCAGCTAGGCTCGGCCAGCCGCGAGGAGGCGGGCGTCAGCGCGCGTGTGGTGATCGGAGGATGAGTATGGTTTCGCAAGGCAAAGGCTTTACCGCGCAGTTGGATAATTCGCTGTTGCTGCAGCGCTGGCGTGCTCTGGCGCCGCGTGAGCAGTTTTCGCTCGGCAGCCTCGGGATCTTTCTGCTGCTGGTGCTGCTCTATCTGACTCTCTGGCAACCGACACAGGAGCGCCTGGCTGCAGCGCGCAGTGCATTTGAAACGCAGCGCGAGTTGAATGTCTATCTGCATAGCCAGGCGCCGGCGGCGCGCAATGTGGCCAGCACCCCGCAGCAGGCGATTGATCCGGAGCGGCTGCAAGGCATGGTCACGGCCACGGCTGCGACCCAGGGCCTGACCATTGAGCGCCTAGACAATTCCGGTGACGGCGCTTTGCAGCTCAATCTACAGCCGGCACCTTTTGCCCAGTTGTTGCGTTGGTTCACTGTGCTGCAGGAACAGGGCGTGCAAATCGCCGAAGCCGGGCTGGATCGCGCCGAAGACAATAAGGTTGCTGCTCGGCTCAGTCTGCGGGTAGCGCAATAATGGTGCGGCGTGCCCTGTGATAGCACCTGGCAAGGGCAGCGTTTTTTGCACTTTTTTAGAAAAACTTGAAGCAGGGTGTTGACTTAGGTGCGGCCCTTGCGTAAATTTCGCGCCTCGCAAGCAGCGGGTGATTAGCTCAGCTGGGAGAGCATCTGCCTTACAAGCAGAGGGTCGGCGGTTCGATCCCGTCATCACCCACCACTCTTGTGAAACCGGACGAAAGTCCACCGACGCGCAGCGGTAGTTCAGTCGGTTAGAATACCGGCCTGTCACGCCGGGGGTCGCGGGTTCGAGTCCCGTCCGCTGCGCCATATTTTCCAGCTTGAGTTCGCTCAGGTTGAGATGGAAAAGCTCTAACAAGCTGTTCCATCAGATGAAGCAAGAGTTGTACGGACGTAAGTCCACCGACATGCAGCGGTAGTTCAGTCGGTTAGAATACCGGCCTGTCACGCCGGGGGTCGCGGGTTCGAGTCCCGTCCGCTGCGCCATATTAGAAAGCCCGCTGATAGCAATATCAGCGGGTTTTTTATTGCCTGTTTTCCAGGTCTCAGTCCGAAGGCGCGCAGCGCGACAACCTGTCATCTTGCGTTCATCTGCCTGCTCTAGCTTGATTGGCATGCTCTTTGTTTATGCAATGAGCGGTTGCTGACTTATCGAGTAGGAGGAACAGGCAATGGACGATTATCAAGAAGAGCTGCTGGAAGCGCGCGCCACCGAGCAGGATGTGCCGGAGCGCGACGAAGACGCCACCGAGCTTTGATCCGTTTTTGAACTGCTAGAGCGCCCGGCGCTGTTCGCGGCGATACTCGCCCGGGGTTCGCTGATTCCAGCGTTTAAACGCGCGCTGGAAGGCTTCGGCGGAGGCAAAGCCGAGCAGGTAGGCGATTTCGCCGAAGGCCAGCTCTGTGTCGCGAATATAGGCCATGGCCAGGTCGCGGCGGGTGTCGTTGAGGATGCTGCGAAACTGCGTACCTTCCTCGGCCAGCTTGCGCCGCAGGGTCCAGGTGGGCAGCTGCAAGCGCGCCGCCACTTCGGCGAGGTCCGGCTCGCGGCCGTGCAGTAGTGGGCCGAGCAGCTGAGTAATGCGCTCGCGCAGGTTGCGCGTGCGGGTCAGCTGCGTCAGTTCCCGCTCACAGATTTCCAGCAGGTGCCGCCAGGTGCTTGGGCAGTGTTCGGGGTTGCGCAGGTTCAGGCTCTGCTGGCTCAGGCGCAGCTGGTTATGCTCGCTGGCAAATTCCACCGGACAGTTAAACAGTTCGCCGTACTGCGCTGCATAGTCAGGCGCGGGAAATTCGATCTGCACTTTCTCCACGGGCAGCGCCTGTTGCGCCAGCTTGCTGAGCTGCTGCGCCCAACTGGCCAGTACCGAATCGACCACAAAGCGGTTATAGGCGTTGTACGGGCTGATCGAATAAAAGCGCAGCCAGGCCCCGCGATTGTCTTCGTGCAGGCTGGATTGGCCGCGGTAGTTGCTGGCATACAGCGGTTCGAAGCGAATCAGCGCCCGCGCCGCCTCCCGCACCGTCGGAGCCTGCATGGCCGTGACGCCGGCCAGGCCAAGTTGGCTCAGGCGGCTGGTTTGCCCCATCAGCAGGCCCAGGCCGGGATCGCCACATTGCTGGATGGCGCTATGACCCAAACGCATATAACGCGGGATCGACAGTCGCGCGCGCGGTTCGGCCAGTCGCGCGGCATCCAGGCCGTAACTGTCGAGCAGTGGTTGTGGGTCCTGGGCGCAGCGACGCATGGCGTCCGCCAGGCTGTCGACAAAACCGACTGACAGATCACCGAGTTTCACCCGTGTGCTTTTCAGCATGGCAACGTTATTCCGTCTGCGCCCATTCAGTGCTGGGCATTTAGATAAGGCACCAGGGTAGGCAGGTGCTTGGGCTTTGCCAAGAGCTGCTGCTCTTTTTGATCATTAGGTTGTTACTTTAGGTCATTGAGCTGTTCGGCGCGGCTGATTATCGTCTAGACCATATTCGACCGCGACCCGCTAAGAGGTTGCGGCATCCGTGAAAGCCAACACCCGATGTGGAGATGTCCATGACTGCTCAGTACCCCCACCTGCTGGCCCCGCTTGATCTGGGCTTCACCACCCTGAAGAACCGCACTCTGATGGGTTCGATGCACACCGGGTTGGAAGAAAAGCCCAATGGTTTCGAGCGTATGGCGGCGTACTTCGCTGAACGTGCCCGTGGTGGCGTTGGCTTGATGGTGACGGGCGGTATTGGCCCAAACGATGAGGGCGGCGTGTATTCCGGCGCAGCCAAGCTGACCACCGCGGAAGAGGCGGAAAAGCACAAGATCGTCACCCGTGCGGTGCACGCGGCGGACGGCAAGATTTGCATGCAGATCCTCCACGCCGGCCGCTATGCCTACAGCCCGAAATCGGTAGCGCCAAGCGCCATTCAGGCGCCAATCAACCCGTTCAAGCCCAAAGAGCTGGACGAGGAAGGCATCGAGAAGCAGATCCAGGACTTTATCAACTGCTCCGTGCTGGCCCAGCAGGCCGAGTACGACGGCGTGGAGATCATGGGCTCGGAAGGCTATTTCATTAACCAGTTCCTTGCCGCCCACACCAACCACCGTACCGACCGTTGGGGCGGCAGCTACGAGAACCGTATGCGCCTGCCGGTGGAAATCGTCCGCCGTGTGCGTGAGGCCGTTGGCCCGAACTTCATCATCATCTACCGTCTGTCGATGCTCGATCTGGTCGAAGGCGGCAGCACCTGGGACGAGATCGTCCTGCTGGCCAAAGCCATCGAGAAGGCCGGTGCGACCATCATCAACACCGGTATCGGCTGGCACGAAGCGCGTATCCCGACCATCGCTACCAAGGTGCCGCGCGCCGCGTTCACCAAGGTCACCGCCAAGCTGCGCGGCGAGGTGAGCATTCCGCTGATCACCACCAACCGCATCAACACCCCGGAAGTGGCCGAACAGGTGCTGGCCGAGGGCGATGCCGACATGGTCTCCATGGCCCGTCCGTTCCTCGCCGACCCGGACTTCGTGAACAAGGCCGCAGAAGGCCGTAGCGATGAAATCAACACCTGCATCGGCTGCAACCAGGCCTGCCTGGACCACACCTTCGGCGGCAAGCTGACCAGTTGCCTGGTCAACCCGCGCGCCTGCCATGAGACCGAGTTGAACTACATTCCGACCGCTGCGGTGAAGAAGATTGCTGTGGTCGGTGCTGGTCCTGCTGGCCTGTCCGCTGCCACCGTGGCCGCCGAGCGTGGCCATAGCGTGACCCTGTTCGATTCGGCCAGCGAAATCGGCGGCCAGTTCAACGTGGCCAAGCGCGTGCCGGGCAAGGAGGAGTTCTTCGAAACCCTGCGCTACTTCAAGCGCAAGCTGGAAACCACCGGTGTCGATCTGCGCCTGAATACCCGCGTATCGGCCGATGACCTGGCCAAGGGCGGTTATGACGAAATCATCCTGGCCACCGGTATCGCCCCGCGCACCCCGGCCATTCCGGGCATTGAACACGCCAAGGTGATCAGCTACCTGGACGCCATCCTGCAGCGTAAGCCGGTTGGCCAGAAGGTTGCGGTGATCGGTGCCGGTGGCATCGGCTTCGACGTGTCTGAGTTCATCACTCACCAGGGTGAGGCCACGAGCCTCAACCGTGAGGAGTTCTGGAAGGAGTGGGGTATCGACGGTGCACTGGAAGCCCGTGGCGGTGTGGCGGGTATTCAGGCCCATCCGCACCCGGCGGCGCGTGAGGTGTTCCTGCTGCAGCGCAAGAAATCCAAGGTCGGTGACGGCCTGGGCAAGACCACTGGCTGGATTCACCGCACCGGTTTGAAGAACAAGAACGTGCAGATGCTCAACTCGGTCGAGTACCTCAAGGTCGACGACGCCGGCCTGCATATCAGCATCGCGGGTGGCGAGCCGCAGGTATTGCCGGTGGATACGGTGATCGTTTGTGCCGGCCAGGACCCACTGCGCGAGCTGCAGGAAGGCCTGGAAAACGCCGGGCAGACCGTGCACCTGATCGGTGGCGCCGATGTGGCCAGTGAGCTGGACGCCAAGCGCGCAATCAACCAGGGCTCGCGCCTCGCTGCCGAACTCTAACGCAACCGACGCCCCGCCTAGTGCGGGGCGTTTTGTATGTGGCTTACAACAATAAGGAAAAGCCCGTGACCGAGAATGCTCAACTGCAACCGGCTGCCGCCGCCACGCTAGCGCAGTGGCATGGTTTGATGCAGAACAACGACCTGCGCAGCCTGCCGGAGTTGCTGCACCCGCAGGCGGTGTTCCGTTCGCCCATGGCGCACAAACCCTATGCCGGTGCGCCCATGGTGTCGCTGATCCTCAATACCGTGAGCAAGGTGTTTGTCGACTTTGCCTATCACCGCGAGCTGGCCAGCGCCGATGGCCTTAACGTGGTGCTGGAATTCAGTGCCAAAGTGGGCGAGCGCGAGCTCAAGGGCATCGACATGATTCGCTTCGATGAAGCCGGCAAGATTGTCGATTTTGAAGTAATGGTTCGCCCCATGAGTGGCCTGCAGGCCTTGGGCGAGGAAATGGGTCGGCGCCTGGCGCCATTTCTGGCTGCCGCCAAAGCCTGAGTCGTTGCACCGAATCCATCACAGTTTCGCCCTGTAAGCCGGTTTTTAGCGCCTGGCTGGCAGGGTGACTGCCAACCCAGTCACATTGCTGGGCTTGGTTTTTCCCCTAGACTTGCCTGAACAAGGGTATAGCGCCTGCAACATGGGTCTTGCTTAACCCGTCAGAATGTTGGCAGTCTTGCCATGTGCGCCATTTTTTGCGCAGCATAAGCAGGATGAGTCACTGCTGAGCGGAGCGCCCGTTTCGGCCTAGAGGAAAAGCGATGAGCATGCAGAACAAGCCGCAGATGGTTGAGGCCGTACTGTTCTTCAGTGAGCGCGGCGGCATCTGCAAGCAAATGTTTTTCCCCGAGTTTGAAGCCTTGCTCGACGGCGTGGTGAATATGCCGGAGTTTGCCGATCAGCAGATGCGCGTGGCGTATGTGCTGATCAATCCACGCTTGCTGATCAAGGCGTTGGTGTTTTTCTACCTGGATTTCGATGAAAAGGGCGCGCCGGATTCCGGCTGGAATATCCCTCTGCAGGCCCTGGCCGAGCGGGCTGGGCGCGGACCTGATCTGGGCGCCGGGCCGATTCGCCTGGCTTGCCGCAGCCAGTGCCCGGTGTCCTGGCACCAGATGCACCTCTGGGACCCTAGCCTGACCCCTGGCAATAACGATCTGGCGCTGCTGCGTGATGTGGTCAAGCGCAACAGCCTCGGTTTGCTGGCTGAAGACGAAAATCCCCAGGCGGTTGCCCCCGAGCGGTTGCAAATGGCCTCGGAGGATAAGTGGTACGCAGCCGATCCCGCTCAGGAAGAGGCCGCCAAGGCCACCGAAAAGCTTGATCAGGAACAGCGCCTGAAAGCAGCGCAGCTGATCAAGCAGCAGCGTTTGCGCATCAGCAGCCTGACCCAGCAGCATGAAGAAGAACTGGCCAAGTTCAAGTTGGCCAGCGACGAGCAAAGCAAGAACCTGCAGGCGCAAATCCACGGGTTGCACCAGGCCTTGCGTCAGCAGGAAGAGCACAACGCTGCGCTGAAGGCCCAACTGGCTGCTCAGGCGGCGAGTTTCCAGACCGCCCGTGAAGAGATGACCGAGCAACTGCGTGCGCTGGAGCGTGATGGCCGCAGTGAGAGCGACAGCTTGCGTGCGCAGTTCGAAGGCGAGATGCAGGCCAAGATCGCCTCAGCGGTTGCCGAATATAAAGAGCAGATTGCCATTCGCGATGTCGAGCTGGCTTATCGCGGTGAGCAGGACACCCAGGCGCTGCAGGAAATCAATCGCCTCAAGCGCGCCTATGCCGACCTGGCCAGCCAGGGTGGTGACCAGATTCTTGAGCGCCTGGCCAAGCTGGGTGTGGTCTTTGTGGTTTATCACCCAGGTGCTGGCCACCTGACCATTCCGCTGCAGGATATCGCCTCGTACCAGGACAACCCGCTGGCCTATGCAGCGGCCAAGTGTTTTGTCAGCGAAGAGCAATACCGCCATTGGCTGGCGCATTATCAGCAGCCGAGTTGCGAAGCCTCGCTGCCCAGTGGCGAGCGCTGCGCCATCCCTATCGACCGCATCGATACCCCCAGCCGTTTTGCCCTGGGTGAGTCCAATTGCTGTGCACGGCACAAGGCCAGTAGCCGTTTGCGTACTGTCAGTTAACCTTGCCTGTTGTCCTGCCTGACTGGGCGCCCCGCGCCCCTTTGCAGCATTTTGCGCTGGATTGGTCAATCGCCGCCGGGGTTGAGCTGGCGGTGCTACGTCTGGATCTGCTTGATCCACTGATCAGCGGCAATAAATGGTTCAAACTCTCCGAGCATCTACGTGCGGCAGAAGCCTGTGCTGCCACTGGCGTGATCAGCCTGGGCGGCGCGCATTCCAATCATCTGCACGCCCTGGCTGCCGCCGGTGAACGCTTCCATTTCCAAACCGTCGGGCTTTTGCGCGGCCACCCGCAGCAGACGCCGACTGTGGCTGATCTGCAGGCCTTCGGCATGCAGCTGCACTGGCTGGGTTATGCGGGTTATCGCGCTCGGCATGCGGCCGACTTCTGGTTGCCTTGGCAGGCACACTATCCGGGCTTTTATCCGCTGCCGGAGGGTGGCGGTGGTCTGCCGGGTGCGCTGGGCTGCATGAGCCTGGTGCAGCAAGTTCGTGAGCAGCTGCCAAACCTCGGTTGGGTTGATTACGACGCCTGGTGGCTGGCGGCAGGCACGGGCACCACCCTGGCCGGTTTGCTGTTAGGCGAAGCCGCCGCGCATCCGCTGCATGCGGCGTTGGCCGTACCGGCCGATCATGGTGTCGAGCAACAGGTGCAGGCGATTGTCCAGGCTGCGGATATGCCTGTTGGACATTATCAGTTGCATGAGGCCAGCCGAGGTGGATTTGCCAAGGTGGATGCTGAGTTGCTCGACTTTATGCAAGCAACGGAAGCGCAAAGTGGCGTGCCGCTGGAGCCGCTGTATACCGCCAAGGCATTAATGGCGTTGCGCCAGCAGGTCGAGGCCGGTTACTTTGCTCGCGGCAGCCGTCTGGTGTTTGTCCACACTGGGGGCTTGCAGGGTCGTGCTGCGGCCATGTTGCAGGCGGCGAAAGCATGCTCGGCCGATTAACCCGGCTACACTGAATTTCACCAGCGGAGCCTGGATATTCCATGAGCGAACCCCTTAACCCCGAACAGTTACGCAGCCTGACGCCACTTAACGTGTTGTCCGAGCAGCAGTGGCGCGAATTGCGTACGCAATTGGTACCGCAGCCGTTGCTGGCGGGGCAGCTGTTGTTTCGCCCGGGGGATCAGGCGCGCTTGACCTACTACCTGCTGGCGGGCGAGTTGCTGCTGCAATCGGTCGACGGCCAGGAGCAACGCCTGCAAGCCGGCAGCGAGGCCAGTTGTCACCCGTTGTCACCGAGCCTGCCGCGCTTGCATGAAGCGCGGGCGCTGACCGATGCCAGCGTGCTGGCGCTGGACACCGCGACCCTCAATCGTCTGCTGACTTGGCGTCTGGCCTACCAGGATTTGCTGCTCGAGCTGGGGCAGAACCATGCCGAAGTCGAGTGGCTGGAGCGCCTGCTGGAAAATCCGCTGTTTGCCAAGGTGCCGCCGTCCAACGTGCGCGCCATGCTGGAGCGTCTGCAGCGTATCGAATTGGTCGCTGGCAGCACCGTGCTGCAGGAAGGCGATGTCGGTGACAGCTGCTACTTTCTGAAAAATGGCCGGGCCGAAGTGATTCGTGGCGCGGACAGTGCGCAGCAAGTGTTGGCCGAGCTGGAGATCGGCGCCTGTTTTGGTGAGGAGGCCTTGCTGGCTGACAGCCCGCGTAATGCCACGGTGACCATGCTGGAAGACGGCGTAGTGCTGCGTTTGGATCGCCAGGACTTCTTCGCCCTGCTGAAAGCCCCGGTGGTCGATGAGGTGTCGCTTGGCGAAGCATCGCGTTTGCTGGCGGCGGGGGCGCAGTGGCTGGATGTGCGTCTGCAGGAAGAATACGAGCGGGCCCATGCGTTGCAATCACTGAATATGCCGCTGCAACTGCTGCGTCTGAAAGCGCGTCTGCTGGATAAAACGCGCACCTACCTGTGTTATTGCGACAGCGGCAAGCGCAGCAGCAGTGCGGTGTTTCTCCTCTCGCAGCTTGGCTACCGCGCCTACGCCCTGCGTGATGGGGTGGATGCCTTGCCGGCGATCCAGCGTGATGCGCTGCTCTGTGAAAGTGGCTCGGGCTATCTGGCGCGCTCGGGCGGGCGCACCGAGCGTAGTCTCTGAACTAGTCGGCCGCTTGCGCCGGCCAATGATCATTCACCAGAAACACTCGCTCGGCTTCCAGCCAGTCATGCTGTGGGGCTGCAATCAGACGAACGAGCAGCTGCGCGTTGGCATCGCTCGGCAGCGCCGTGAGCCATTGATTGAACTGCTCGCGCGACCACAGATGTTCTTCCTCGATCCGTGCTGACGCCAACCAGGCGTGCCGAGCTAGCGGCTGCCAGTGACCTGGGTTGTGCGCGGCAAAAGGTGTCCAGTCAGCGCGATGCAGCCAGCGCCCACGCAGGTGCGTTGGGTTGCCATCCGCTGGCGCGGCATAGGAAGGTTGCTGCCAGGGATAGAACAGATAACCGCCCAGCCACAACGCCGCCTGAGGCCGCTGAATATCCAGCTCGGCCAACCGCTGTTGGGCTTCGGCGCGGGCCGACAGCGGCAGCTGGTGCTGACCCAGATGCGTCAGCTTGAGATCCAGGCGGTCGTGGCTGCCGGGGCCTAACCAGTGCGCCAGCTCAGCGCCGCTGCACGGCTGCTGGCCCAGATAAAGCTTGATCGCCAGCTCCAGGTGATGCACACCTTCCTCATCGCGCAGCAGCATATCCAGCTCACCCAGGGTATGGCCCTGCTGGCGGATCGGCAGGTTGGCTGCCAGCACCTCGATACCCGGCGCGGCATGTAGGGCGAACTGCCAGAGCCGTTCGTAGTACAGCCCCAGGCGGCGCACTGAACTCTGGCTCAGCCAGTGGAGAAGGGTGTGGCTGTCGGCATCCAGGCTCAGCAACCAGTCCGCCAGGGCGTCGGGTTGCTGGCTCCAGCGGCTGGCCTTGAGCGGGTGACGCTGTGGCCAAGGCGTCTGCGCCAGCAGTGGTGGCGAGAGCAGCGCCCAGGCCAGGTCGCGTACAGCAGGCTGGCGCAGCTGCGAGGGCAGATCGCTGAGTGAAGGGAAGGGCGTCATGTTGCGAGCATAGCGCTTTGCGGCTGTTTACGATCTGCTGCGTGTCGGCCTGACGGCTTTAAAAGCAGCTCTGCATGCTCTTCAACAAGCGCTTAAACGCTGCCATAGCCGGTCAGCGGTTTGCTGCTGCCATGGGCTTTCGCCCATAATCCGACCCATTAGATCCAGAGCCTGGCGGGAGCACCATGGAGCAGTTTCGTAATATCGGCATCATCGGTCGGCTGGGCAGCACCCAGGTACTCGACACCATTCGCCGGCTGAAGAAATTTCTGCTCGCTCGCCACCTGCATGTGATCCTCGAAGACACCATTGCCGAAGTGCTGCCGGGCCATGGCTTGCAGACCTCGTCACGCAAGATTCTCGGCGAAGTCTGCGATCTGGTGATCGTCGTCGGTGGTGACGGCAGCATGCTCGGCGCCGCCCGCGCTCTGGCGCGGCACAAGGTGCCGGTGCTGGGAGTCAACCGTGGCAGCCTGGGATTTCTCACCGATATTCGTCCCGATGAGCTGGAAGTGAAGGTGGCTCAGGTACTCGAAGGGCATTACCTGACCGAGAACCGCTTTCTGCTGGAGGCCGAGGTACGCCGTAATGGCGAGGCCATCGGCCAGGGTGATGCGCTCAACGATGTGGTGCTGCATCCGGGTAAATCCACGCGGATGATTGAGTTCGAGCTGTTTATCGATGGCCAGTTCGTCTGCAGCCAGAAGGCTGACGGCCTGATTGTCGCCACACCGACCGGCTCCACGGCCTATGCGCTGTCCGCCGGCGGGCCGATCATGCACCCCAAACTGGATGCCATCGTGATCGTGCCGATGTACCCGCATACGCTGTCCAGTCGACCGATTGTGGTGGATGGCAACAGCGAGCTGAAAATTGTCGTGTCCAAGGATCTGCAGCTGTATCCGCAGGTGTCCTGCGACGGGCAGAATCACTTCACCTGCGCCCCCGGCGACACCGTCACCGTGGCCAAGCGGCCGCAGAAGCTGCGCCTGATTCACCCGCTGGATCACAACTATTACGAAGTCTGTCGCAACAAGCTGGGCTGGGGTAGCCGGCTCGGCGGGGGGGCTTGATGCGCCTCGATCCAGCTCGCGGTTACGACCTGATCGGCGATATCCATGGCTGCGCGAAAACCCTGGAACATCTGCTGAGCACCCTGGGCTATCGCCAGCAGGGCGGGGTGTGGCGTCATCCGCAGCGTATGGCGATTTTCCTTGGCGACCTTGTCGACCGGGGGCCGCGTATCCGTGAGGCGCTGCACCTGGTGCGCGATATGGTCGTGGCTGGTCAGGCGCTGTGCATCATGGGCAATCATGAGTTCAATGCCCTGGCCTGGAGCACGCCGGCTGCGCCCGGTAGCGGCCGGCAGTTTGTCCGTGAGCACACGCCACGGCATGCGCGCCTGATCAAGGAAACCCTGGAGCAGTTCGACGCCTATCCGGCGGAGTGGCAGGCATTTCTCGACTGGTTCTACGAGTTGCCGCTGTTTATCGATGCCGGGCATTTCCGCGTGGTGCATGCCTGTTGGGACGACAGCCTGATCGAGCCGCTGCGTGCGCAGTTTGCCGATGGCTGCATCGATGAGCATTTTCTCCAGGCAGCGGCCGTGCATGGCAGCTTTGCCAATACCGCGCTGGATCGCCTGCTGCGCGGCACTGATATGCGTCTGCCACACGGCATGACCCTGACCAGCGATGACGGCTTTACCCGCGCGCATTTCCGAACCAAATTCTGGGAGGAAGATCCGCAAACCTACGGCGATATCGTCTTCCAGCCCGATGCCTTGCCGGAGCTGGCGGCGCAGATGCCGCTCAGCGAGATGCAGAAAACCGAATTGCTTAAATACGGTGCTGATCAGCCCTTGCTGTTTGTCGGCCACTACTGGCGCAGCGGCAAGCCCGCACCGATTCGCAGCAACCTGGCCTGCCTGGATTACAGCGCCGTGCTCAACGGCAAACTGGTGGCCTATCGCCTCGACCAGGAAACGCGCCTGGATGCCAGCAAGTTTGTCTGGGTCGATGTCGAAAGCCCGGAGGCGCGGCCATGAGTGCAGTAGCGGCAATGCGCCTGCCTGAGCAGGTCGACTTGAGCGGCTTTATCAGCTTGCTGCAGCGCTTGCAGGTACCGCACCGCGTCGCTGAAGAGGCGGGCGAGCAGGTGCTCTGGGTGCCCGGAGAGCAACTGGCCGAGCAAGTGCGCGAACTCTATGGGCGCTACCCGCAAGGCGATGCTGAGGTGTTGCTTGAGCCGTCACCGGCTTCTGCAGAGGCCGCGCCGAGTTTTGTTCAGCAGCTGAAAGCCAGCCGTATGACGGCTGTTGTCCTGTTGCTGAGCTTTATTGCAGCCGCTATCACCTTGCTCGGCGATAACCTGGCGACGGTCAGCTGGCTAAGCTTTGTCGACTATCGCGTGCAGGGCGATTACATCTACTTCAGCTATCTGAACGACACACTGGCCAGTGGTCAGTGGTGGCGGCTGCTGACGCCGATGCTGATTCACTTCGGCATCCTCCACCTGGCGATGAATACCCTGTGGTATTGGGAGCTGGGCCGGCGGATCGAGGCGCGTCAGGGCGCCGTGATGCTGTTGGGGCTGACCCTGTTGTTTAGTCTTGCGGCCAATTTCGCCCAATACCTGCATGCCGGCCCATCGCTATTCGGCGGCCTGTCCGGGGTGCTGTACGGCCTGCTTGGGCATTGCTGGATTTTCCAGCGCCTGGCGCCGACTCCCGCTTATCGCCTGCCGCCGGGCGTATTAGTGATGATGCTGGCCTGGCTGCTGATCTGCATGACGGGCATCTTCGAGTTGCTGCAATTCGGCGCAATTGCCAACGCGGCGCATGTCGGCGGCCTGCTGGCCGGTTGTCTGACCGGGCTGGTTGGCGGTGCGCTGGCGCGTCGGCGACACAGTTAGTTCTTCTACAGGCTGGTAAACTGCCACTTTGCATTTGGAGGCGCCATGTCGTCCTTTCTCGAAGCGATTGAAAACATCACCCCTGAGATCTACCAGAGCCTCAAGCTGGCTGTGGAAATCGGCAAATGGCCTGATGGCCGCAAGCTGAGCCAGGAGCAGAAGGAACTGACTCTGCAGGCGCTGATTGCCTGGGAAATCCATAACCTGCCGGAAGACGAGCGCATCGGTTATATGGGCCCGCAGGAGTGCAGCAGCAAATCCGAGCCGGTGCACAATCTGTTGTTCAAGTCCTCGGATACCCTGCACTGATGAGCGAGTTGGCCCGTGGTGCCCTGAGCAAAATGGCGGCGCAGCTGGATGCGCCGGTGCAATACAGCTTTCGCCTGGGCAATGAACTGCTGCCGGTTAATCCGTTGATCGGCAAAAGCCTGCGTCTGGAATTCCTCGGCGCGATCCACTGCAGCCATTGCGGACGCAAAACCAAGAGCAGCTTTAGCCAGGGCTATTGCTACCCCTGCATGCAGAAGCTGGCGCAGTGCGATATCTGCATCATGAGCCCGGAGCGTTGCCACTATGAGGCCGGCACCTGCCGCGAACCGAGCTGGGGCGAGCAGTTCTGCATGACCGATCATGTGGTCTATCTGGCCAATTCCAGCGGCGTGAAAGTCGGTATCACCCGCGCCACGCAGATCCCCACACGCTGGATCGATCAAGGTGCGACCCAGGCGCTGCCGATTCTGCGGGTCGCCACCCGACAGCAGTCCGGCTTTGTCGAAGACCTGCTGCGTAGCCAGGTGGCGGATAAAACCAACTGGCGCGCGCTGCTCAAGGGTGATGCTGCGCCGGTGGATCTGCTTGCCGTACGCGAACAGCTGTTTGCCAGTTGCGGCAGCGGCCTGACCGAGTTGCAGCAGCGCTTTGGCATTCAGGCCATCCAGCCGCTCAGCGATCAGCCGGTGGTGCAGATTAGCTATCCGATTGAGGCTTATCCGGCGAAGATCACCAGCTTCAATCTGGACAAGAATCCACTGGCCGAGGGCACGCTACTGGGCATCAAGGGCCAGTACCTGATGTTCGACACCGGCGTGATCAATATCCGCAAGTACACCGCTTACCAGTTGGCCGTTCACGAACTGGCCGCCTAAGTTACTTATTCGCGAACCCGGCGCCCGCGCGCCGCAGACAAAGGGCCACAAGCCATGCGCACCGAACAGCCGAAGATGATCTACCTCAAGGACTACCAGGCTCCGGATTATCTGATTGATGAAACGCACCTGACCTTCGAGTTGTTCGACGACCACACCCTGGTGCACGCGCAGCTGGTGATGCGCCGTAACCCGGCTGCCGGCGCAGGTTTACCTCCGCTGGTGCTGGACGGTCAGCAGCTGGAACTGCTCAGTGTGGCGCTCGACGACCGCGAGCTGAGTGCCGGCGATTACCAGCTGAGCGACAGCCATCTGACTGTGCAGCCCACTAGCGCCAGCTTTGTGATCGACAGCAGCGTGCGCATTCACCCGGAAAGCAACACCGCGCTGGAAGGGCTGTACAAGTCCAGCGGCATGTTCTGCACCCAGTGCGAGGCCGAGGGTTTCCGCAAGATCACCTATTACCTCGACCGCCCGGACGTGATGAGCAAGTTCACCACCACCCTGAGCGCGGCGCAGCATGACTATCCGGTGCTGCTGTCCAACGGCAATCCGATTGCCAGCGGCAGCGAGGAAGGCGGCCGGCACTGGGCGACCTGGGAAGACCCGTTTATGAAACCGGCTTACCTGTTCGCCCTGGTCGCCGGCGATCTCTGGTGTGTGGAAGACAGCTTCACCACCATGAGTGCGCGAGAAGTGGCGCTGCGCATTTATGTCGAGCCGGAAAATATCGACAAGTGCCAGCACGCCATGGACAGCCTGAAGAAATCCATGAAGTGGGACGAAGAGGTCTACGGCCGTGAATACGACCTAGACATCTTTATGATCGTCGCGGTCAACGACTTCAACATGGGCGCCATGGAAAACAAGGGCCTGAATATCTTCAACTCCAGCTGTGTGCTGGCCAAGGCCGAAACCGCTACCGATGCTGCGCACCAGCGCGTTGAAGCGGTGGTGGCGCATGAGTACTTCCATAACTGGTCGGGCAACCGCGTGACCTGCCGCGACTGGTTCCAGTTGTCGCTCAAGGAAGGCTTTACCGTTTTCCGCGACGCCGAGTTCAGCGCCGATATGCACTCGCGTACGGTTAAGCGCATCGAGGACGTCGCCTATCTGCGCACCCACCAGTTCGCTGAAGACGCCGGCCCCATGGCCCATCCGGTACGTCCGGACGCCTTTATGGAAATCTCCAACTTCTACACCCTGACGGTGTACGAGAAGGGTTCGGAAGTGGTGCGCATGATCCGCACCCTGGTTGGTGCCGAGGGTTTCCGCAAAGGCAGTGATCTGTACTTCGAGCGCCACGACGGTCAGGCCGTTACTTGCGACGATTTTATCCGCGCGATGGAAGAGGCCAATGGCATCGACCTGACCCAGTTCAAACGCTGGTACAGCCAGGCCGGCACACCGCGTCTGGAGGTCAGTGAAAGCTATGACGCGGCGGCCAACAGCTATCGCCTGCACTTCCGCCAGAGCTGCCCGGCTACTCCCGGGCAGGCGGAAAAACAGCCCTTTGTTATCCCTGTGGAGCTGGCTTTGCTGGATGCCCAGGGCCGTGAGCTGCCGCTGCAGCTAGTCGGTGAAGATGCGGCGGGTGGCCTTTGCCGTGTGCTGCAGGTGACCGAAGCCGAACAGGCGTTCACCTTTGTCAATCTGGCGGAAAAACCGCTGCCTTCCTTGCTGCGCGGCTTTTCTGCGCCGATCAAACTGAGCTTCCCCTACAGCCGTGATCAGTTGATGTTCCTGATGCAGCACGACAGCGATGGCTTCAATCGTTGGGAAGCGGGGCAGCAACTGTCCGTGCAAGTGCTGCAGGAGCTGATTGGCCAGCATCAGCGTGGCGAGCCGTTGGTGCTCGATCAGCGTCTTGTCGAGGCTTGCCGTACTCTGCTGGCCGATGACTCGCTGGATCAGGCCATGGTCGCCGAAATGCTTTCGCTACCAGGCGAGGCCTATCTGACCGAAATCAGCGAAGTGGCCGATGTCGAAGCCATCCACGCCGCCCGTGAGTTTGCCCGCAAGCAATTGTCGGATGCGCTGTTCGATCTGCTGTGGCAGCGTTACCAGCGCAACCGCGAAGTCTCCCGTACCAGCGCCTATGTAGCCGAGGCCGAACACTTTGCCCGGCGTAGCCTGCAGAACATTGCGCTGTCCTACCTGATGCTCAGCGGCAAGGCGGAGGTGTTGGCGGCTTGTCTGGAGCAGTTCGAGAACGCCGACAATATGACCGAGCGTTTGACTGCGTTGGCGGTGCTGGTTAACTCACCGTTCGAAGCCGAGAAGGCCGTTGCCCTGGCCAGCTTCGCCGATTTCTTCAAGGACAACCCGCTGGTTATGGATCAGTGGTTTAGCGTGCAAGCCGCCTGCGCCTTGCCTGGCGCGCTGCAGCGCGTTGAGCAACTGATGCAGCATCCAGCGTTTACCCTGAAGAACCCGAATAAGGTTCGTTCATTGATCGGTGCGTTTGCCGGGCAGAACCTGCTGGGTTTCCATCAGGCTGATGGCAGTGGCTACCGCTTCCTGGCCGATCAGGTGATTACCCTGAATGCCCTCAACCCGCAGATCGCTTCGCGCCTGCTGGCGCCGCTGACTCGCTGGGCCAAATACGGCAGTGCTCGTCAGGTTCAAATGAAAGCGCAACTACAGCGCATTCTGGCCTCGGGTGAGCTGTCCAGTGATGTCTATGAAGTGGTCAGCAAGAGCCTGGCTGGTTAATGAGTGAGCGGTAACAATCTAGGGTGGCAGCGCCACCCTATATAAAGTGCTGGGTACGCTTGATCGATTTTTGATCAGCGCGTTAACACTAAAGACCGATCCTGCGTATCTATGTGCAATGCATAGGGTTACAGGTTCTTCGTCGAGCCCTGCATATCGGTATAAAAGTGTTACCTGGCTTAATCAGGTAACACTTTTTGTGTTACCTGATTAAATGTAAGCAAAGTTTGCGCAATATGAATTGAACTGCTTGGCTTGACCTTGGCTGATTTGTTTGAAGCGTCTGGGCGTGTACAGCGCAACAAAGTGACTGATCGCGCCAGATGGTAGGACAAAATAGGAAAAATCTGTCACTGCATGTGGTTACCTGGTTGCTGAATGCTCAGTCACAAAGTGGTTTTATAGTTCGGTCGTGCTTCTCACTGGATTTTTTATACGGCCGTTTGAATTGGCACTATGGTTGCAGGGAACTAAATCGATTTGACCTCGTCATGGTGCACGCCAAACAGTGAGGTGCGTGTAAACGCGTTGGGGGTTTGCCTTCCAATCAACATTTAAGGCCGTCACCAGTACGGCCATAACGTGCCCCAGCGGTTGGGGTACAAAAAAGATGATCTGTCCACGGAGTAATGTTTCGATGGAAATTAAGTCCCGTAAGCCCGTATTGCGTTTCGCACCTGCCAAGGCAGGTTTTGCTTTTGTCGGTCTTCTTCCCCTGCTGGTAGCGGCTCACGCCCAGGCAGTGGAATTCAGCTTCGCCGACGATGAAATCAGCGGCTCCATCGATACCACCGTGTCCTACGGCCAACTCTGGCGTGTCCAGGGCCAGGACAAGACCAATAACGATATCAACACCAACGACGGTAACCGTAACTTCAATACCGGTCTGGTATCTGAAGTGTTCAAGATCACTACCGATATGGAAGTGACCTACCAGAACTACGGTGCCTTTGTGCGTGGTACTGCGTTCTATGACACCCAGATCATGGATAAGCGCAACAACTACTACGATACCAGTCTGGCTTATCAGCCAAGCCAGAATGTGCCGAAAGACGATAGTTTTACCCGTGCTACTCGCCACAAGGCTGGGCGTGATGCACAAATTCTTGATGCCTATCTATATGGCAGCTGGGATGTAATGGAGAAGCCGGTCACTGCACGTATTGGTAAGCAGGTATTCAACTGGGGTGAGGGTTTATTCTATCGTGGTGGTATCAACACCACTAACGCGGTAGACGCAGCAAAGTTTCGCTTGCCTGGCGCTGAAGTTAAAGAGGTATTGGTTCCTGTTGAGGCTTTTAGCTTCAATATTGGTCTGACTGACAATCTTTCCATGGAAGCATTCTATCAGTGGAACTGGAAAGAGACTGCTGTCGATCCAGCGGGTACTTTCTTCTCCGAAACTGACTTGTTTGCTGATGGTGGAAGCACGGCCTATAACGATTTCACTGGTCAGATTCCAGATGCAGTATTTAATGCATATCGAGGTTTCGCTGCTGCGCCATCTGTTGCACTCGGTAATGCGGGGCTCTATCAGAATGGTGTTACACCTACCTTTGGATCTATTGCCAATGTGGCAGATATAACTCAGGACCTTAATGCGAAGAATGATGGGCAGTACGGTGTTGCTTTTCGTTATATTGCTGAGCAGTTAAATAGTACGGAGTTTGGTTTCTATTTAGTAAATTATCATGCTAAGGAGCCAACTATTTATGCTGATCTGAACGGCTATAACGGCGTTGATTTGTTGGCGCTTAGCGGTTCTGCGCTGGTTCAAGCAAACTGCGGCGGCGGCGGCGCTTTTAATGCTAATTGCGTTGGGCTGGCCGGCGGGCTTGCTACAGTTGATCTCTTGAATAGTGTCCAGGCTAAACGCGAGTATGCTGAGGACATTCGGATGTATGGCGTTAGCTTTAACACAACAGTAAATGAGACGTCGGTTTTTGGTGACCTTTCATATCGTCCAAATCTACCTGTCGGTATTGCAACTACTAACGACTTGTTGGGTGATCTTGTTAGTCAAGCCGCTGAGTTGGGAAACACTAACGCTCTGCTCGCGGGTGCTCGGGGTTGGGACGGTAAGGCGTTGGTTGCGGGGAAGCTTGTTGCTCTGGACGGTTCACTTAGCAACTATGAGCGCGTTGAAGCGTTCAATACCTCTTTTGGTGCTATTCATAACTTTGGTAATGTTTTGAGTTTTGATTCCTTGTTTGGTGTTGCAGAGCTGGCTTCTGAGCATGTGCGTGGCAGTAGTTTGAAATACACTGCGAATGACGGATCAGTTCGTTACTATGCAGGTCGTGGTAATAGTTCATATTTGGGCGGTGCAAATCGCGATGACCAGATCAACAAGAATGCTTACGGCTATACACTTGTAGCATCTGGTACTTGGAACGACGTTTACGCGGGTGTAAACCTCTCTCCATTCGCCGTCTACAAGCATGACTTCGAAGGTAACTCGCACCAGACCGGTAACTTTATTGAAGGTCGTAAGGCTTACACCTTGGGTCTGCGTGCCAGCTACCTGAATAGCCTGGAGGCTGAAATTCAATACACTGAATTCTATGGTGCCGGTCAGAACAACTCGGGCCGCGACCGCGACAACGTCGGTGTAAACGTCAAGTATTCCTTCTAATCATAACTAGAAAATATCGAGTGCCTGCGGGCACTCGGTTGCTGACTTATTTCACGGAGAATCAAGATGCTGAAAAAGCACACGCTGATTGGTGCTGCGATTGCGCTGGCACTGTCCGCTGGCAGCGCGTTCGCTGCAGTTTCGCCTGCGGAAGCGGCCAAGTTGGGCGCAAGCCTCACCCCGTTCGGTGCCGAGAAAGCCGGTAACGCGGCAGGCACCATCCCTGAGTGGACCGGTGGTATTGCCCAGGCTCCGGCGGCTTACAAGACGCCAGGCCAGCACCACGTAGATCCGTTTGCTGATGACAAGCCGCTGTTTACCATCACCAAAGCCAATCTGGATCAGTACAAAGACAACCTGACCCCAGGTCAGATTGCGATGTTCAACACCTACCCGAACAGCTACCAGATGCCGGTCTACCAGACCCGTCGTTCCGGTTCTGCGCCAAAGTGGGTGTATGACAACACCATCAAGAACGCCAGCACAGCCAAGTTGCTCGATGGCGGTAACGGCTTCTCCGACGCCTACGGCGGTATCCCGTTCCCGATCCCGCAAAATGGCGTGGAAGCGCTGTGGAACCACATCGCACGTTACCGTGGTACCTACATCGTGCGTCGCGCTTCGGAAGTAGCCGTGCAGCGTAACGGCAGCTACTCCCTGGTGACCTCGCAGCAGGAAGCCATGTTCAAGTTCTACAACCCGAAAGGGACTGCAGCTGACCTGAACAACATCATGTTCTACTACCTGTCCTTCACCAAGAGCCCGGCGCGTCTGGCCGGTGGTGCGGTACTGGTACATGAAACCCTGGATCAGGTGAAAGAGCCACGTCAGGCTTGGGGCTACAACGCCGGCCAGCGTCGCGTACGTCGTGCGCCGAACCTGGCTTATGACACCCCGATCGCTGCCGCTGACGGCCTGCGTACTGCAGACGACACCGACATGATCAACGGTTCGCCAGATCGTTATGACTGGAAGCTGATCGGCAAGAAGGAAATCTACATTCCTTACAACAGCTACAAGGTCACCAGCCCTGAAGTGAAGTACAAGGACCTGCTGCAAGTCGGTCACTTGAACCCGGCCTTTACGCGCAACGAGCTGCACCGTGTGTGGGTGGTCGAGGGCACGCTGAAGTCGGGTTCGCGTCACATCTACTCCAAGCGTACCCTGTTCCTCGACGAGGACAGCTGGCAAGCAGCAGTGGTTGATCAGTACGACGGTCGTGGCGAGCTGTGGCGCGTTTCGATTGCCTACCTGAAAAACTACTACGACCTGCCGACCACCTGGTCTGCGCTGGATACTTTCCACGATCTGCAAGCCCGTCGTTACCACGTGCAAAACCTGGACAACGAAGAGCCAAGCACCATCGACTTCAGCCAGGCTGTACCGGATGACGGTTACTTTAAACCTGCCGCGCTGCGTCGCCGCGGTACGCGTTAATCCGCGTGTAGGTTGAGCAAAAGGCCGCTACTGTTGTAGCGGCCTTTTGCTATTTGTCAGTCGAACAGGGCATGGTAGACGGGCGGGTTTAACAAAACATAACGTCGCGCCGATTGTCAGGCCTTTTGAAAGCTCAGTAGGATAGGCGCACTGCTAAAAGGGTAGTGCTACCTATAAGAATAAGGGGGAAGGTATATGAGTGAGCCCGTCATGCGGCGCACCCAGGCCGGTCGTGTTGTGGGGTCGTCCCGCGCACCGGCGCTCCGCGTCCACTCACCGATAGCCAAAGCGCTGTCGCTGTGCAGTGTGCTATCCGTGCTGATGTTTACCAGTGCGCCACTGCAGGCTGCCAGCGATGACGCCAGTCATTACTCGGTAGCCTCTGCCCAAGCTCAACAAAGTCTGCTGCTGGATGTCGCCAGCCTGGGTAAGCGCCTGGTCACCGTGGGTGATCGTGGGCATATCCTCTATTCTGACGACAACGGCGCAAACTGGGTTCAGGCCAAGGTGCCGACCAAGCAGATGCTCACTGCCGTGTTCTTTATCGACGACAGCCATGGCTGGGCTGTTGGTCACGATGCGCAGATTCTTGCCAGCACCGATGGCGGCGCCACCTGGGTCAAGCAGTTCGAAGACCTTGAGCGCGAAGCGCCGCTGCTGGATGTGTGGTTTAAAGACCGTAACAACGGTTATGCCGTAGGTGCTTACGGCGCCTTGTTGGAAACCACCGATGGTGGCGCCAACTGGGAAGATGTCAGCGACCGCATGGACAACGAAGACGCCTACCACCTCAACGCCATTGTCGAAGTCAAAGATTCCGGCCTGTTTGTTGTGGGCGAGCAGGGCGCGATGTTCCGCTCCCCGGACTGGGGGCAGACCTGGGAAACCCTGGAAGGCCCTTACGAGGGGTCGCTGTTCGGTGCCCTGGGCACTGATGAAGCCGGTGCGTTGCTGGTCTATGGTCTACGTGGGCATCTGTTCCGTTCGGCAGACTTCGGTACGACCTGGCAGGCGATCAGCCTTAATACCGCCAACAATGGCCCTCTGGAGTTTGGCCTGGCTGATGGCAATCGTCTGGCCGACGGCTCCATCGTGGTGGTTGGGCATGGCGGTACCGTACTCAAGAGCACCGACAACGGCCGCACTTTCAATGTGACCAATCGTGCCGACCGGCTTTCGCTGGCAGGCGTTGCAGCAATGGAAAACGGCAATCTGATTCTGGTAGGGCAGGGTGGCGTTCACGCTGCTGCGCCTACTGGCGCCGATCTGGGCCAACAATAATAAGCCGGGAGCCTTTGCATGAGTAAGCACCAACAACAACCTGCCTCCTTCCTGGAGCGGTTGATCTTCAACAATCGCCCGGCCGTTATTCTGCTGTGCCTGTTGATCAGTCTGTTTCTGTTCTTCCAAGCGGCGCAGGTGCGTCCGCAGACCAGCTTCGAGAAGATGATTCCGCTGGGGCATCCCTACATCCAGAAGATGCTCGAGCACCGTAATGACCTGGCGAACCTGGGCAACACCGTGCGTATCTCGGTGGAAGCGGTGGATGGCGATATCTTCAGCAAGGAATACATGGAGACGCTGCGTCAGATCAATGACGAAGCCTTCTATATCCCAGGTGTTGATCGTTCCGGCCTGAAGTCGCTGTGGAGCCCAAGCGTCCGCTGGACCGAAGTGACTGAAGAAGGTTTTGCCGGTGGCGAAGTGATTCCGCAAACCTACGACGGCTCTTCCGAAAGCCTCGAGGAGCTGCGTAGCAACATCCTCAAATCTGGTCAGATTGGCCGTCTGGTGGCTAACAACTTCAAGTCGAGCATCGTCGACCTGCCGTTGCTGGAGACCTATGCCGACCCGAATGACCAGAGCAAGCAGATCCCGCTGGACTACCAGAAATTCTCCCACGAGCTGGAAGAGAAGATCCGCGAGAAGTACCAGGCGCAGAACCCCAACGTCAAAATCCACATCATCGGTTTCGCCAAGAAGGTCGGCGACCTGATCGATGGTCTGATTGGCGTGGCGCTGTTCTTTGCCGTGGCAATCGCCATTACTTTCGTCCTGTTGCTGTGGTTCACCCACTGCTTCAAGAGCACCCTGGCGGTGGTTCTGACCACGTTGATCGCGGTGGTCTGGCAGCTGGGCTTGCTGCATACCCTGGGCTTCGGGCTTGATCCGTACTCAATGCTGGTGCCGTTCCTGGTCTTCGCCATTGGTATTTCCCACGGTGTGCAGAAGATCAACGGCATTGCCATGGCCTCAGGCGAGGCGACCGATTCGCTGTCCGCCGCGCGTATGGCTTTCCGTCAGCTGTTTATTCCGGGTTTGGTGGCGCTGCTGTCGGATGCCGTGGGCTTTATCACCCTGCTGCTGATCGATATCGGTGTGATCCGTGAGCTGGCCATCGGCGCATCCATGGGTGTGGCGGTGATCATTCTGACTAACCTGATTCTGCTGCCGGTGATGATTTCCTATATCGGCATCAGCAAGAAGGCGGTGCAGATCAGCCGTGAAGAAGCCGCTAAAGAACATCCTTTCTGGCGCTTTCTGTCCAAATGCGCTCACCCTATGGTGGCGCCGATTTCCGTGGTGGTGGCAATCGCGGCGCTGGCCGGTGGTGTGTGGTATGGGCAGAACCTGAAAATCGGTGACCTCGATCAGGGCGCACCCGAGCTGCATCCAGACTCGCGCTACAACCTGGATAACGATTTCGTCATCCGCAACTACTCCACCAGTTCCGACGTACTGGTGATCATGGTCAAGACGGCGCCTGAAGGCTGCTCGACTTACCCGACTCTGTCGGCCATGGATGAGTTGATGTGGAAGATGGAGAACACCGAAGGCGTGCAGTCGGCTATTTCCATGGTCACCGTGTCGCGTCAGGTGATCAAGGGCATGAACGAGGGCAACCTGAAATGGGAAACCCTGTCGCGTAACCAGGACGTACTGAACAACTCCATTGCTCGGGCCGACGGCCTGTATAACGGTGATTGCTCGGTGGCGCCGCTGCTGGTGTTCCTCACCGACCACAAGGCGGAAACCCTGTCTCGCGTGGTTGATGTCGCCGAAGACTTTGCCAAGGAAAACAACAAGGACGGCCTGGAGTTTATTCTGGCCGCCGGTAACGCCGGGATCGAAGCGGCCACCAATGAGGTGATCGCCGCGTCGGAAACCACCATGCTGATCGCGGTGTATGCGGCCGTGAGCATCATGTGTCTGCTGACCTTCCGTTCCCTGGCTGCCACGCTCTGCGTGATCCTGCCGCTGGTGCTGACCTCGGTGCTGGGTAACGCGCTGATGGCCTATATGGGCATCGGTGTGAAGGTGGCGACTCTGCCGGTAATCGCGCTGGGCGTGGGCATTGGTGTCGACTACGGCATCTATATCTACAGCCGCCTGGAGACCTACCTGCGTCAGGGTCTGTCGCTGCAGGACGCCTACTACGAGACCCTCAAGTCGACCGGTAAAGCGGTGCTGTTCACCGGCGTCTGTCTGGCGATTGGTGTGGCGACCTGGATCTTCTCGGCGATCAAGTTCCAGGCCGACATGGGCCTGATGCTGACCTTTATGTTCCTCTGGAACATGATCGGCGCAATCTGGCTGTTGCCTGCACTGGCTCGCTTCCTGATCAACCCGGAGAAGCTGCGCAACAAGGCCTGAGCCTGATACGCAGTAGCAACACAAAAAACCGCGGCCCTTGTGCCGCGGTTTTTTATTGCCTATGGGTTAGGTTTGCAGATGGCTTTTGTGGTGTGGACTTGCCCGCGAATCGTGTTGGGTTCTAGAAGTTTCGCGGCCAAGGCCGCTCTCACAACAGCGGGCGCCGTAGCTCGGATAAGCCTTGGCACAGTCCGGGAGGCAGTTCCGCCCAACTCACAGGCCACTGCGCCAGCATCCATGCCCCGGGCTGCGCTGCGCTTGTTCGGGCTACGTGCTGAAATAGCAAAAGCTTGCGGCTAAAGCGGAACGCCGCCCGGCCCCTCCCACGGTATGTACTCGTGCCTACATGGTCGCCCCGTAATCCGTTAGTGAGGCAATCCGATAACCGCTGCAGGGTTAGGTGACACACAGATTGCGTAGTTGATGCTCAAGTTCGGCTTTGCGCCACACCCCCCGTCCTGCAAAAGCTGCGCGTGCCGGATCTCTGACTAGATTGCAGTTAGCGCGGATACAACGGCGGCAGGGCGCTGGTGTCCGGGTTGGCGCTGCTTTCGAGGTCTTCTACGGCGGGGAGGCTGCGAATCGCCAGCCACAGGTTGCGGCCTTGCCAGTGTTGGCCGCTTTCGCTGTACAGCGCGCCATTCAGGCCGTCGAGGGCATCGGACAGCGGGGTAAAGCGCGCGGCCATATCGGCCAGGGTTTCCGGTTGCTGGCGGGCCCAGGCGTCCAGCGCATGGCGAGTGGCCTGCGAGTCGTTGGCCAGGCAGCTGCGTTTGAGGTCATCAAGCAGGTTGCGTTGACTGGGGCCAGTCTGCTGGCTAGGCAATACGGGAGGCTGACGGCGCGCGCGCCACCACAGGGTAAAGCCGAGCAGGGTGGTTAGGCTCAGCAGTGCGCTGCTCAGCTGCCAGGGCCAGAGTTGTACGTTGGCCACCTCGCTGACTGCAGGGCGTGTTGCCTCAACCGGCAGGGTTTCCAGGTTAGGGTTGGCAGCTACCTGCAGGTTACGCGCGGGCAAGCTGCTGCGTTCGAGCTGATCGGTCGTGGTGTTCCACCACAGCACTTCGATTGCCGGCAAGGCAATCATGCCCTCACGATTGGCCACCAGCGCTTCGCGCTCTTCACGGCTGGCCACCAGCCCGTTGTCGCTGGCCTGATTGGCCAGTTGCGGCTGATCGGGGTAACGGCGCAGGCCGGCAACCTGGGTGGCCGGCAAGGGCGGCAGTTGTGCGCTGGCAAGACCTTCGACCTTGAGCAGCAGGCTGCGGGTCAGTGAGTCGCCGACGCGGGCTGTCTCCGGCTGGGGGCTCCAGACTTCACTCAGGCTCAGTGCGCGCGCTGGCAGCCAGGGGGCATCGGCCGGGTAACTGGCCGGCTTGGCTTTTACCGTCAGCGGGATTTCCGGGGACCTGACCCGTACCACCTTGCCCGGACGCGGGCCGAACGGGTTGTAGGCATTGCTGGCGGAGCGATCAACCGCGGTGGCGGTAAAGGCCTGCGAGGGGATCAGCTGCTCGCCACTTTCCTGCGGGAAGATCGCGTAACGCAGCTCGATCACCCCATGGCGCACGCCGTTGATGTCTTTCTCGTAGGTGCGCGGCTCGCCGAGCGCTTCAACCCGTGCCTGGGGCATGTCCAGCGGGGTCAGGCTGCTGTCGTCGTAAAGCGAGACGGAGTGGTAGATGCGCAGCGTCAGCACGGTTTGCGCCTGCACGTACACGCTTTCCTGATCCAGGCTGGCGTCGATAAACACCGGTGCCAGGCGACTGTCATCGGCGCTGGAGGCCTGCTGTACGTGCAGGGTGATGGGTTCGCTTTGCAGCTGGCCAAGGCTTAGCGGCGGTATCACCACATAGCCGCTGTGCTTGGGTTGCAGGGTGACAATCCAGCGCGTGCTGGCCTGGGCGCCGTTGCTGCCGCTGGTCAGGCGGTTGACCTGGCGGGTGCCGAGCACCTCGAACAGCTCATTGAGTGGCTGCAGGTCGGGCTTGCCGAACAGCGTGGCGTCATCCGATTCCAGGGTCAGCTCAACGCTCTCGCCGGCATCCAGACGGGTGCGGTCGACGCTGGCGGTCAGGCTTTGCGCGCTGACATTCAGGGCCAGCAGGCCAAGCAGAAGGGTACAGAGCAGTCGGCTCATTGCAGTTGTTCCTGGCGCTGTTGTTGTTCCAGCCTGAATTTACGCCGTAGCAGCTCGCCCGGATCGTCGGGGATCTGCCGCAGCCATTGTTCCAATGCCTGACGCCGCTCGCCGTCGAGGCTCGGCTCGGCGCTGGCGATCTGTTCTTCGCCGCTATCGCTGTCATCTTCTTCTGGTGGTTTCGGCGGTGTATCCGCGTCTTCATCGGCGCCGGGTTGCGCGGGTTTTTCGCCCTCATCATCAGACTCTGACGGCTTGGCCGGCGATTGCTCGGCCTGCTGCTGGGCATCTGGATCGGACTGGCCTGCCTGCGGCTGGCTGCTGGGCTGATTCTGCTGCTCGTTGGGTTCTTGCGGATTGTCGGCTTGATTCTGCTGTTGCTGCTGGTTCTGGCGCAGCAGTTCTTCGACCAGGGCTTTGTTCTTTTGCGCCTGAGCCAAGTCGGGTTGCAGTTCCAGTGCCTGGGTGTAGGCGTCCACGGCGGCTTCCAGTTCATTGCTGCGCGCCAGGGCGTTGCCACGGTTGTAGTGGTCGCTGGCGGTTTCGCCATTGGCGAAGCGTTCTGCGGCCGCGGCGTAATCGCCGGCCTGGTAGAGCGCCTGACCTTGCCAGCGCGGATCGTTGAAACGCTGCGCGGCTGCTGCTGGTTGCTGCGCCTCCAATAGGCGCTGGCCTTGTTGGTCGGCGCGCAGCCAGAGGTCGTCGAAGCTGAAGGCGTAGCTGTTCTGCGGCAGGCTCAGCAGCAACAGCGGCAAACACAGCAGCCAGCCCCGGCGTGCGGCGCAGGCGGCGAGTAACAGTAAGGGCAGAAGCAGCCAGTGGCTCTGGTCAGCCCAGGCTTGCAGGCGGGTCAGCTCGCCATCGCGGCGCAGTTGTTGCGGCGCATCGAGCAGACCGAGGCTACGCAGGTCGCGTTCATCCAGGGTGACGCCCTGATACAGGCCGCCCAGCTCATTGGCAAAGCGCTTGAGGCCGTTGCTGTCTAGGCGCGGCAGTAGGATGGTGCCTTGGGCGTCCTTGAGGAACGAGCCGTCCTCCTGAATGATCGGCGCGCCCTGAGTGCTGCCAATTCCGAGAATGCGCAGGCGCTCGCCACGACGGCCGAGTGCCTGGGTGATGGCCTGGCGTTGCGTTTCGTCGAGGCTGCTGGTCAGCAGCAGCAGGCGGCCATTGCCCTGGGCGCCCTGTTCGAGCAGCTGCAGGGCTTTGGCCACAGCCAGATCGGCGCGCTTGCCAGGCTCCGGCATTATCTCTGGGTTCAGCACATCGAGCAGATTGCGGCTGGTGGCCAGGTCGTCGGACAGCGGCACCAGGGTATGTGCGCTGCCGGCATACACGACGATCGCGGTTTGCGCATCCTGGCGCGCCTCCAGCAGGTCGAGCAGCTTGCGCTTGGCCTGGGCCAGGCGATTAGGCGAGGCGTCGCTGGCGAGCATCTCCGGGGTCAGTTCGAGCAGTACCACCAGCGGGTCGGCCGGCTTGGGGTTTTGCTGTTCGATGCGTTGCCAGCTCGGGCCAAGCAGCGCAAGCAGGGCGAGCAACCAGGCCAGGCCTAGGGCCAGCCAGGGCAGGCGACTGTTGCGCCCTCCGGTTGCAGTCAGCAGTGCAGCCTGAAAAGCGGCCGGCAGCAGCGCTTGCCAGCGGCCAGTGCGTTTTTCCCGGTGCCAGAGTTGCCAGAGCAGAATGCCCAGCAGCGGAATCAATAGCAGCCAGAAGGGCCGTTGCCAGTGCGGCCAGAGGCTGGTCAGTTCGCTCATGACTGTTTTCCCCGCAGCAGTGTCAGCTGATTGCGCCAGCGTTGTTGCAGACTCGGCCAGAGTGTTTGACTGACTAGCAGCAGGCTGAACAGCAGGGCCAGACCCAGCGGCCAGGGATAGAGCGGCAAGGTTGGCCGCGCCAGAGTCGGCTTCTGCGCCACCGGCTCCAGGCGGTCGAGGGTCGCTTCGATGGCTTGCAGCTCTTCGCTGTCCCGGGCGCGAAAGTACTCGCCGCCAGTGGCCTCGGCAATCGCGCGCAGACTGGGCTCGTCCAGATCGATACCGGGATTAAAACCGAGCATGCCGAGCACGCCGCCTTGCTCAGGATCGGCACCGATGCCGATGGGGTAAATGGTGATGCCTTCTTCGGCGGCCAGGCGTGCGGCGGTCAAGGGATCGATTTCCCCGCCGTTGTTGGCGCCATCGGTGACCAGCACCAGTACGCGGCTCTGCGCCGGGCGTTCACGCAGGCGTTTGACCGCCAGGCCAATGGCATCGCCGATGGCGGTCTGCGGTCCGGCGATATTTTTCTGCGCTTCATCCAGCCAGGTGTGCACGGTCTGTCGGTCGAAGGTCAGCGGCGACTGTAGGTAGGCGCGGCTGCCGAACAGAATCAGGCCGACCCGATCACCCTGGCGGCCGTCGATAAAGTCGCCGAGCAGGTGTTTGACTAGGGTCAGGCGACTGACTTCCTGGTCTTCCCAGAGCATGTCGGAATAATCCATGGAGCCGGACACATCCACCGCCAGCAGCAGGTCGCGGCCGCTGGCCGGCAACGGTAGAGGTTCGCCCAGCCACTGCGGACGCGCACTGGCGAGCAGCAGTAGCAACCAGATCAGTGCAAACGGCGCCTGTTGTCGCAAGGCTGGCAGTCGCACGCGGGCGCGGCGTCCGCTCAGGCCTTCGAGTTCGGCCAGAAAGCTGATTTTCAGCGCCGCCTCGCCGCTGTCCGCAGCCGGCAGCCAGGCGCGCAGCAGCCAGGGCAGGGGAGCGATAAGAAAGACCCAGGGCCAGGCAAACTCAAACATGTTTGCGAATCCAGATCGACACTGCCTGGTTGAGGCCGGCGATGGCCTTGTCATCCAGGCTGCAGTGCGGGCGATAGGCGCCTTCCACCAGAATCATCCAACGGGTCAGGCCGGCGGCGGGGCAGCGGCTGTCGAGGAAGGCCAGCCAGGCGCGGCTGCTGAGAATATGGCTGTGGCTTTGCGGGTAACGCTCGCGGCACAGGCGTTTGAGGATGGCGTTGAGCTGCTGCAGCCAAGGCCCTGCGTCGACGCCGTCGTAGGGTTTGCTCAGGCGTTCGAGTTCGTTCAGTGCGGCCTGACGCAACGGATCAAGCGGCGCTTCGGCCGACTGCCCGGCAGCTTTGCGCGGCAGACGTTTAAGCAGTTTGAAGCCAGCCCACAAGAGCAGCGGCAGTAGAACCGCGAGCAGCCACCAGCCTGGCGCCGGCGGCCACCAGCTGATCGGCGCTGGGGCGATCAGCGGTTCGAGTTGATCCAGCGGGTTCACAGGGCCTTCCTCGGCCGCTGGGCATTCAGGTGCTCGCGCAGCTGCTCGATCATCTCGCTCTGGGTGTTCAGCGCCAGTAGCGGCACGCCGAGTTTCTGCGCCAGGCGCTGCCAGCGCGCCTGGCGGGCATCGGCCAGGCTACGGTAGGCCTGGCGCAGTTCGGCATCCTGGGTGTCCAGCTCCAGTTGTGCGTCGTGTTCGGTAAAGCGCAGCAGGCCGGCATTCGGCAGTGCATGGTCGAGCGGGTCGGAAAGTGGCAGCAACAGCAGGTCGGTATGCCGCGCCAGCAGCAGCAACTGCTGTTCGCTGCTGTCGCTCAAGGTGCGCTCATCACACAGAATCACCACCAGGCTGCCAGGGCGCAACACTTCGCGGGCGCGGCGCAGGGCCAGGCCGAAGCTGTCGCGGCCGCCCTGGCTGTCGTTGCTCAGGGCCTGATTGGCTTTGGCCAGACGGCTGAGCAGCTGCAATAGGCTCTGCTTGCTGCGCCGTGGTTTGATTTCGTGGTGTTCCAGATCGCCAAATACCAGGCCGCCGATGCGGTCGTTGTGGCCCAGGGCGGCCCAGCCGATCAGGCTGGCAGCTTGGGCGGCGAGTACCGATTTGAACATCAGCCCGGAGCCGAAGAACAGCCGCTTGCTCTGCTCGACCATGATGTAGATCGGCCGTTCGCGCTCTTCATGGAACAGCTTGGTGTGCGGTTCTTGAGTACGCGCGGTGACCCGCCAGTCGATGGTGCGTACGTCGTCGCCGGGCTGGTACACGCGCACCTGGTCGAAGTCCACGCCGCGCCCGCGCAGTTTGGAGTGGTGCAGACCAATCAGTGGGCTGCGCCGTGCCGGAGTGGAAAACAGCTGCACCTCACGCACACGGTGGCGCATCTCGATCAGTTCACCGAGGCTGACGCGAATGCCGGGTTGCGTGGGTTGCTCGTGCATGGTGGTTAGGCGACCGCCACGACGTCGAGAATGCGCTGCACCACGCGGTCCTGGTCGATGCCGGCGGCTTCCGCCTCGAACGACAGAATGATGCGGTGGCGCAGCACGTCGAACAGCACCGCCTGTATATCTTCCGGGCTGACGAAATCCCGCCCGGCCAGCCAGGCGTGGGCACGTGAGCAACGGTCCAAAGCAATCGAGCCGCGCGGGCTGGCGCCGTAGGCAATCCACTCGGCCAGCTCAGGGTCGAACTTGGCCGGGGTGCGCGAGGCCATCACCAGTTGCACCAAATACTCTTCCACTGCGTCGGCCATATACAGGCCGAGAATTTCCTGGCGCGCGGCAAAGATTGCCTGCTGGCTGACCAGCTGTTCAGGCTTGGTTTCACCGTTGAGTGCTTCGCCACGGGCCTGGGCGAGGATCTTGCGTTCCACGCTGGCGTCGGGGAAGCCGATCTTCACGTGCATCAGAAAACGGTCGAGCTGGGCTTCGGGCAGCGGGTAGGTGCCTTCCTGCTCAATCGGGTTCTGCGTGGCCATCACCAGAAACAGCGGCGACAGGTGATAGGTGCTGCGGCCCACGCTGACCTGGCGCTCGGCCATGGCTTCGAGCAGCGCCGATTGCACCTTGGCCGGAGCGCGGTTGATTTCGTCGGCCAGCACCAGGTTGTGGAAGATCGGCCCCTGCTGAAACACGAAACTGCCTGTTTCCGGACGATAGATCTCGGTACCGGTGATATCCGCCGGGAGCAGGTCAGGGGTGAACTGAATACGGTGGAACTCGGCCTCGATACCTTCGGCCAGCTCCTTGATCGCCTTGGTCTTGGCCAGACCAGGTGCGCCTTCGACCAGCATGTGGCCATCAGCGAGCAAGGCAATCAGCAGCCTTTCGATGAGTTTTTCCTGGCCGAGGATCTGACTTGAAAGAAAATGTCGCAGCGCGACAAGCGCTTCACGGTGTTCCATCGTTAAGCTCATCCGGCAAATGTGACCAGCGAGTCTTGAATCTCGCCAGAGTTAAGTGGCAGCCACTTTAATGCAATCGCTGCCTCCTAGACTAACGTTGAACAACAAGGTTGTGGCGAAGGTCATTACTCGCGACTGCCTTGATCGAGTCCCCTGACGAATAACAAGCCAAACGGAGCAAACCCATGGCGTTCTTTACGGCGGCCAGCAAAGCCGATTTTCAGCATCACCTGCAAACGGCGCTGGCGCAGCACGTCAGTGAACAGGCTCTGCCACAAGTAGCCCTGTTCGCCGAGCAATTCTTCGGCATCATCGCCCTCGAGGAGCTGACTCAGCGTCGCCTCTCTGATCTGGTCGGCTGCACCTTGTCGTCCTGGCGGTTGCTGGAGCGTTTTGAACCGGCCAAGCCCGAAGTGCGGGTATTCAACCCCGATTATGAAAAACATGGCTGGCAGTCCACCCACACTGCCGTAGAGATTCTGCACAGCGATATTCCGTTTCTGGTCGACTCGGTGCGTATGGAGCTGAACCGTCGCGGTTACAGCATCCACACCCTGCAGAACAGCGTGTTCAGCGTGCGCCGCAACAAGAGCGGCGAGCTGCAGGAAATCCTGCCCAAGGGTGCCCAGGGCAAGGATGTGCAGCAAGAAGCGCTGATGTTTCTGGAGATTGACCGCTGCGCCAACGTCGGCGAGTTGAAGACCCTGGAAAAAGACCTGCACGAAGTATTCAGCGATGTACGCCTGAGCGTCGCCGACTTCCAGCCGATGAAAGCCAAGGCCAAGGAACTACTGACTTGGCTGGATAAAGCCAAGCTCAAGGTCGAAGGCGCCGAGCTGGAAGAGATCAAGGTATTCATGAGCTGGTTGCTTGACGACCACTTCACCTTCCTCGGCTATGAAGAATTCACCGTCGCCGACAGCGCCGGCGGCGGCAGTATGGTCTACGACGAGAAGTCCCTGCTGGGCATGTCCAAGCGCCTGCGCAGCGGCCTCAAGGCTGATGAACTGCATATCGAGCCTGAAGCCGTGGCCTACCTGCGTGAGCCGCAGCTGCTGTCCTTCGCCAAGGCCGCCGTGCCGAGCCGCGTGCACCGTCCGGCTTATCCGGACCTGGTGTCGATCCGCGAACTGGACGCCAAGGGCAAGGTGGTCAAGGAATGCCGCTTTATGGGCCTGTACACCTCGGCGGTGTACGCCGAGAGCGTGTGGAACATTCCGTTTATCCGCCGCAAGGTGGCGGTGATCAAGCAGCGTTCCGGTTTCGACAGCAGCGCGCACCTGGGCAAAGAGCTGGCTCAGGTATTGGAAGTGCTGCCCCGTGACGACCTGTTCCAGACCCCCGTGGATGAGCTGTTCAACACCACCATGGCGATCGTGCAGATTCAGGAACGCAACAAGATTCGCGTATTCCTGCGCCGCGATCCGTACGGCCGTTTCTGCTACTGCTTGGCCTATGTGCCGCGTGATGTGTACTCCACCGAAACCCGCATGAAGATCCAGCAGGTGCTGATGGAGCGCCTGCAGGCTACCGATTGCGAGTTCTGGACCTTCTTCTCCGAGTCGGTACTGGCGCGGGTGCAGTTCATCCTCAAGGTTGACCCGAAAAACCGCGTGCAGATCGACCCGCTGCGCCTGGAAAAAGAAGTGATCCAGGCCTGCCGTTCGTGGAAGGACGACTACACCAGCCTGATCGTCGAAAGCCTCGGCGAAGCTCAGGGCACTGAAGTGCTCAGCGAATTCCCCGGCGGCTTCCCGGCCGGCTACCGCGAACGTTTCGCCCCGCATTCGGCGGTGGTGGATATGCAGCACCTGCTTAGCCTGAATAATGAGCGTCAGCTGGTGATGAGCTTCTACCAGCCGCTGACCCAGGGCGAGCAGCAGCTGCATTGCAAGCTGTACCACGCCGATACGCCACTGCCACTGTCGGACGTGCTGCCGATTCTGGAGAACCTCGGCCTGCGCGTACTGGGCGAGTTCCCTTACAAACTGCGCCGCGCCGATGGCCGCGAGTTCTGGATTCACGACTTCGCCTTCACCTACGCCGAAGGCCTGGATGTCGACATCCAGCAGCTCAACGACACGCTGCAGGGCGCCTTCGTCAATATCGTTGGCGGCGCTGCGGAGAACGACGGCTTCAACCGTCTGGTGCTGATGGCCGCCATGCCGTGGCGCGACGTGGCGCTGCTACGTGCCTACGCGCGCTACCTCAAGCAGATTCGCCTGGGCTTCGACCTCAGCTACATCGCCAGCACCCTGGTCAACCACGCCGATATCGCCAAGGAGCTGGTGCGCCTGTTCAAGACGCGTTTCTACCTGGCGCGCAAGCTCACCGCTGATGACCTGGAAGACAAGCAGCAGAAGCTTGAGCAGGCGATTCTCGCCGCGCTGGATAACGTTGCGGTGCTCAACGAAGACCGCATCCTGCGCCGCTACCTGGACCTGATCAAAGCCACCCTGCGTACCAACTTCTACCAGACCGATGCCAGCGGTGCGCCGAAGAGCTACTTCAGCTTCAAGCTCAACCCGCGGGCCATTCCGGATATTCCGCGGCCGACGCCGAAGTTCGAAATCTTCGTCTACTCGCCGCGTGTTGAAGGCGTGCACCTGCGCTTTGGCGACGTCGCCCGTGGCGGTCTGCGCTGGTCGGACCGTGAGGAAGACTTCCGCACCGAGGTGCTGGGCCTGGTCAAGGCGCAGCAGGTGAAGAACGCGGTGATCGTGCCGATGGGCGCCAAGGGTGGGTTTATTCCACGGCGTATGCCGGTCGGCGGCAGCCGTGATGATGTGCTGGCCGAGGGCATTGCCTGCTACCGCATCTTTATTTCGGGCCTGTTGGATATCACCGACAACCTGAAAGACGGCGCCGTGGTGCCACCGCAGAACGTGGTACGCCACGATGGCGACGATCCGTACCTGGTGGTAGCGGCCGACAAAGGCACCGCAACCTTCTCCGATATCGCCAACGGCATTGCTGCCGAATACGGCTTCTGGCTGGACGATGCCTTCGCCTCGGGCGGCTCGGCTGGTTACGACCACAAAGGCATGGGCATCACCGCCAAGGGCGGTTGGGTCTCGGTGCAGCGCCACTTCCGTGAGCGTGGCATCGACGTGCAGAAGGACAACGTCACCGTAATCGGCATCGGCGACATGGCCGGCGACGTATTCGGTAACGGCCTGCTGCTTTCGGAAAGTCTGCAGCTGGTCGCGGCCTTTAACCACATGCACATCTTTATCGACCCGAATCCGGATGCGGCGAAGAGCTTCGTTGAGCGTCAGCGCCTGTTTGATCTGCCTCGCTCCAGCTGGGCCGATTACGACGCCAAGCTGATCTCAGCGGGTGGCGGGATCTTCCTGCGCAGCGCCAAGAGCATCGCCATCAGTCCGCAGATGAAAGAGCGCTTCGATATCAGCGCTGACAAGCTGGCGCCGAATGAATTGCTGAATGCCTTGCTCAAGGCGCCGGTGGATCTGCTGTGGAACGGCGGTATCGGCACCTACGTCAAATCCAGCAAGGAAAGCCACGCCGATGTCGGCGACAAGGCCAATGACCTGCTGCGCGTGGACGGTCGCGAACTGCGCGCCAAGGTGGTGGGCGAGGGCGGTAACCTCGGTATGACCCAGTTGGGCCGCGTCGAGTACGGCCTCAATGGCGGCAAGAGCAACACCGACTTTATCGACAACGCCGGTGGTGTGGACTGCTCCGACCACGAGGTGAACATCAAGATTCTGCTCGGCGAAATCGTCGGCGCGGGCGACATGACCGGCAAGCAGCGCAACAAGCTGCTGGTGGAAATGACCGATGCAGTGGGCGGCTTGGTGCTGGGCAATAACTACAAGCAGACCCAGGCGTTGTCGCTGGCCGAGCGCCGCGCCCGCGAGCGGGTCGGTGAGTACAAGCGTCTGATGAGCGCCCTGGAAGCGGCCGGCAAATTGGACCGCGCCCTGGAGTTCTTGCCCACCGATGACGAGCTTAACGAACGTGCGGCCAATGGTTTGGGTCTGACACGGCCGGAGCTGTCGGTACTGATTTCCTACAGCAAGATCGACCTCAAGGAATCGCTGCTGAAATCCTTGGTGCCGGATGATGAGTACCTGGCGCGTGAGATGGAAACCGCCTTCCCGCCGCTGCTGGCGAAGAAGTTCGGCGAACCAATGCGTCGCCATCGCCTCAAGCGCGAAATCGTCAGCACGCAGATCGCCAACGATCTGGTCAACCATATGGGCATCACCTTCGTGCAGCGCCTGAAGGAGTCCACCGGCATGAGCGCGGCGAATGTTGCCGGCGCCTATGTGATCGTGCGTGACCTGTTCCGCTTGCCGCATTGGTGGAAACAGATCGAGGCACTGGACTATCAGGTCCCGGCCGAGCTGCAACTGCAGCTGATGGACGAGCTGATGCGCTTGGGGCGCCGCGCTACCCGCTGGTTCCTGCGCAGCCGCCGTAACGAGCTGGACGCTGCCCGCGATGTGGCGCATTTCGCGCCGCGCATCGAAGCACTGGTTGGCCGACTCGACGAACTGCTTGAAGGCCCGGCCCGTGAACAGTGGCTGGCGCGCTTCCAGGCGTATGTTGAGGCCGGTGTGCCGGAAGAGCTGGCGCGCGTTGTCGCCGGCACCAGCCATCTGTACACCTTGCTGCCGATCATCGAAGCGTCGGATGTGACCGGGCAGGAACCGGATCGTGTAGCAGCGGCGTACTTTGCCATTGGCGGGTCGCTGGAGCTGTCCTGGTACCTGCAGCAGATCACCAGTCTGCCGGTGGAAAACAACTGGCAAGCGCTGGCCCGTGAAGCCTTCCGCGATGACCTGGACTGGCAGCAACGCGCCATCACCGTGTCGGTACTGCAAATGGCCGAAGGCCCGGCGGATATCGAAGAGCGGGTCGGCGTGTGGCTGGATCAGCACCGCCGTCTGGTGGATCGCTGGAAGGTCATGCTGGGCGAGCTGCGTGCGGCCACCAACACCGATTACGCCATGTACGCTGTGGCTAACCGCGAGTTGATGGACCTAGCGCAAAGCGCCTGATAGAAGCAGCGCAGGCCTGGCCTGCGCTGCTTAGCTGCAAGCATTACCGTTCTCGTCTGATGCTGCCTTGTTGTGTGTGGCACTGAACAATGGTGAAGAGTCGCCTCTTTGTGCCACTTACAGTGGGGTGACGCGAATCAGTAGGCCCAGGCTGCCATTATCGACAAAGGTCAGCTCGCCGCTTTTCAGGCGGCTGCTCTGCTTGATGCGCTCGCTGTCGTTGAGAATGCCGCTGGCGTCGAGCTGGTTGACCCAGATGTCGCTGTCCAGCTCGATCACGCGGCCGGCCTTGAGGCTGATGGTGCCTTCGACGGGGTAGTGGCCGAACTGCTCGTTGCCGGTGCTGATGGCGACGCGGCTGCTCGATTCGCCCAGGCTCTGGGACCAGGCCTTGTGCAGTAATACCTGATAACCATTGGAAGGGCTGAGCTTGCCGGCTTCGGCGTTCAGCGCGGTGCTGCGGCTGTTGCTGCCATCCACCGGCAGCGCGCTCTGCGCCCAGTTGTCGGGCGGCAGCTGACCGGCGGAAATCGGTGTGGCGGCCTGGCGGAATACGATGACTTCAACCTGGTACAGGCTGTCAGCCAGGGCGGCGGTGCTGCTGAGCAGGCCTAGCAGGATAAGCGGCAGCAGGGCCAGGGTGCGGAATGCGCGCATGGGTCAGTCCTTTAGGTTGAGGGAGTCAGGCGCTCGAACAGCGCCTCTAAGGTGTTGAAGCGTTCTTCCGGGCGCTCCATGGGCACCTGGATCTTAAACATCGTCGCGCCTTCGAACTTGTAGCGATTCGGCGCGCTCTGGATCAGCTTGATCAGGGTCAGCGGATCGACGCAGGTGTCGGCGGCGAATTCGATCCGTCCACCTTGCGGGCCGGCATCGACCTTCTTGATCCCGAGCTTTTCCGCCTGCAATTTCATCAGGGTGATGCGTATCAGGTTCTTGCTTGCATCTGGTAGCAGGCCGAAGCGGTCGATCATCTCCACTTGCAGCTCTTTCAGGCCATCCTCGTCGGCGGCGTTGGCGATACGTTTGTAGAGAATCAACCGCGCATGCACGTCGGGCAGGTAATCCTCGGGGATCAGCGCCGGTACACGCAGGTTGATCTCTGGGCCGCCGCCAAGCGGTTGGTCGAGGTTAGGTTGCTCGCCTTTGCGGATCGATTTCACCGCGCGCTCAAGCATTTCCATATAGAGGGTGAAGCCCACTGCCTGTATCTGCCCACTCTGGCCGTCGCCGAGCAGCTCGCCGGCGCCGCGGATTTCCAGGTCATGGGTGGCCAGCAAGAAGCCGGCGCCGAGGTCCTGGGCGCCGGAGATGGCTTCCAGGCGCTTCTGCGCATCATCGGTCATCTGCTTGCGTGGCGGTGTCAGCAAGTAGGCGTAGGCCTGGTGGTGGCTACGACCGACGCGGCCGCGCAACTGATGCAGCTGAGCCAGGCCGAACTTGTCGGCGCGCTCGATGATGATGGTGTTGGCGCTCGGTACGTCGATACCGGTTTCGATGATGGTTGAGGCGATCAGCACGTTGAAGCGCTTGTGGTAGAAGTCGCCCATCACCTGTTCCAGCTCGCGCTCGCGCATCTGCCCGTGGCCGATGCCGATGCGTGCTTCCGGCACCAGTTCGGCCAGATCGGCGGCGCATTTCTCGATGGTTTTCACATCGTTATGCAGGTAGTACACCTGGCCGCCGCGCAGCAGTTCGCGCAGCAGCGCTTCCTTGATCGTCGGGTTGTTCTGTTCCATGACAAAGGTGCGCACCGACAGCCGGCGCGCCGGTGGCGTGGCGATGATCGACAGGTCGCGCATGCCGGCCACGGCCATATTCAGGGTGCGTGGAATTGGTGTGGCGGTGAGGGTGAGGATGTCGACTTCGCTGCGCAGGGCCTTGAGCTGCTCTTTCTGGCGCACGCCGAAACGATGCTCTTCGTCGATAATTACCAGGCCCAGGTTGCTGAACTTGACGTCTTCCTGCAGCAACTTGTGGGTGCCGATAACGATGTCGACCTTGCCCTCGGCCAGCTGCTGCACGGCGTCGCTGACTTCCTTGGCGCTTTTGAAGCGGCTCATCACCTCGACTTTTACCGGCCAGTCGGCGAAGCGGTCGCGGAAGCTGTTGTAGTGCTGCTGGGCGAGCAGGGTGGTCGGTACCAGCACCGCCACTTGCTTGCCGCCATGCACGGCGATAAAGGCGGCGCGCATCGCTACTTCGGTTTTGCCGAAGCCAACATCGCCGCAGACCAGGCGATCCATCGGCTTGGGTGCGAGCATATCGTCATGCACAGCTTCGATGGCGGCTTGCTGATCCGGGGTTTCCTCGAAGGGGAAGCCGGCGCTGAAGGTGGCGTAATCGGCTTTCGGGTCGGCAAAGGCATAGCCTTCGCGAGCGGCGCGGCGGGCGTAGATGTCGAGCAGTTCGGCGGCGACATCGCGCACCTGTTCGGCGGCCTTGCGCTTGGCCTTCTGCCAGATTTCCGAACCCAGGCGGTGCAGTGGGGCGAGGGCGTCGTCGCTGCCGGTGTAGCGGGCGATCAGGTGCAGGCTGGCCACCGGCACGTAGAGCTTGGCTTCCTCGGCGTACATCAGGGCAAGGAATTCGGCGGCCTGGCCGTCGAACTCCATGGTCACCAGGCCCAGGTAGCGGCCGACGCCGTGGTCGATATGCACCACCGGCGCGCCTTCGCGCAGCTCGGTAAGGTTTTTGATGACGTTGTCCCCGCCATCGCGGGATTTTTCGCGGCGCCGGCGCTGCATAACGCGCTGGCCGAACAGCGGGCTTTCCGCCACCAAGGCCAGGTCTTCGAGCAGCAGGCCGTCATCCAGCGGGGCGATGCAGATGCCTAAGCGCTGTTTGCTGGCGGTGAAGGCCGGCCAGCTTTCGAATTCGTTGGGCTTGAGCTTGAGGCGTGCGAGCAGCTCCAGCAGCACCTCGCGGCGCCCTGCGGACTCGGCGCAGAACAGCACGCGGCCAGGGTATTCCTCGATAAAGCGCCGCAGCGCCGCCAGTGGTTCGCCGGCCTTGGCCTGGATCGCCAGGTCAGGCAGCGGTTTGGCGTTGAAGCGCAGGCGACCGACGCCTTCTTCGATATCGTCCTGGCTGACCACCACGCGCGGCCAGTTTTTCAGCCTGGCGAAGCAGTCTTCTACTGGCAGGAAGATATCGGCTGGCGGCAGCAGCGGGCGTTCCGGGTCGACGCGACGATCCTCGTAACGGCTGCGCGCATCCACCCAGAACTGCTCGGCGGCTTTTTCGATGCCGGGCAGGGAAAATACCTGGGTGTCGGCGGGCAAATAGTCGAAGAGGGTGGCGGTTTCTTCGAAGAACAGCGGCAGGTAGTACTCGATACCGGCCGGGGTGATGCCGGTGCTGAGGTCCTGATAGATCGGGCAGCGGCGGAAATCCACGTCGAAGCGTTCGCGAAAGCGCCCGCGAAAATCGGTAACGGCTTTCTTTTCCAGCGGGAATTCGCGCGCCGGCAGCAGCTTGATCGACTCGACCTTGTCGATGGAGCGCTGGTTTTCCGGATCAAAGGTACGCAGGGTTTCGATTTCGTCATCGAAGAGGTCGATGCGGTATGGCTGGCTGCTGCCCATCGGGAACAGGTCGATCAGCGCGCCGCGCACGGCGAACTCACCATGTTCATACACCGTATCCACACAGCGATAGCCGGCGGCTTCCAGATTGCCGCGCATCTGGTTGACGTCGAGTTGCTGGCCGACCTGCATGACCAGGCTACTGCCGAGCAGAAAACGCTTGGGCGCCAGGCGGTGTAGGGCGGTGGTGATCGGAACTACCAATACGCCGTGTTTCAGCTCAGGCAGGCGGTAGAGCGCGGCGATGCGCTGGGAAATGATGTCCTGGTGCGGCGAAAACAGGTCGTAGGGCAGGGTTTCCCAGTCGGGGAAGTGCAGCACCGGCAAATTCGGAGCGAAAAAGCTCAGCTCCTCTTGCAGGCGCTCGGCGCTCTGGCTGTCGGCAGTCAGCAGCAGGGTGAAGCGTTTGGCATTGCTGGCGGCTTCGGCAATCGCCAGGCTCAGCGCGGCACCGGGCAGGTTGCCCCAGTGTTGTTTACCGGCAGTGGCCGGTAGGGACGGTAGACGCAGTACGGACACGGGCGGCTCACGGTCATGGCACAAGGTCGGCGATTGTAGCGGGCGTTTATGTGCGGTGTCAGTTACGACAGTCGTGCATTGCTCATGCTTGCTTGCGCCGTCATAATGTAGCCCCTTTTTTCAGCCCCTACATGTGGAAGGTACTGCCCGTGACTCAGAAGCCCGACCAGTGTCTCGGTGAGTGGATCGATCGAGAAGCCCTTGCGGAAGCGATGATTCCGATGATTGGCCAACTCTACCGTAACAACAACGTGGTCACCTCGATCTACGGCCGTGGTTTGATCAACCGCTCGGTGATCGACATTCTCAAGGCCCACCGCTTCGCGCGTCACCGCCTGACTGGCGACAGCGAACTGTCGGTGCACGATACCTTCCTAGTGCTCAAGGCCATGAGCGAGCTCAAACTGGGCGCCGCTTCGGTGGACCTGGGCAAGATGGTCAGCAAGTTCAAGAGCGAAGGCCAGAGCCGTAGCATCGAGCAGTTCGTCAAGGACGAGCTGGTTGAAGTGGCCGGCAAGCAGAATAGTGAAGCCCGCGAAGGCACCGACGTGGTGCTGTACGGTTTCGGTCGTATCGGTCGTCTGCTGGCACGCATCCTGATCGAGAAAACCGGTGGTGGCGACGGCCTGCGTCTGCGCGCCATTGTTGTGCGCAAAGGCGCGACCAATGACCTGGTCAAGCGCGCCAGCCTGCTGCGTCGCGACTCGGTCCACGGCAAGTTTGATGGCACTATCACCATCGACGAAGAAAACAGCACCCTGACCGCCAACGGCAACCTGATTCAGGTGATCTACGCCAAGTCGCCAGCCGAGGTGGATTACACCCAGTACGGCATCAAGAACGCCCTGCTGGTGGACAACACCGGTGTATGGCGCGACGCCGACGGCCTGGGCCAGCACCTGGCCTGCCCGGGTGTTGATCGCGTTGTTCTGACCGCACCTGGCAAAGGCGCGCTGAAGAACATCGTGCACGGCATCAACCACGGCGAAATCACCCCAGAAGACAAGATCATCTCGGCTGCTTCCTGCACCACCAACGCCATCGTGCCGGTGCTCAAAGCGATCAATGATCAGTACGGCATCGTTAATGGTCACGTCGAAACCGTTCACTCGTATACCAACGACCAGAACCTGATCGACAACTTCCACAAGGGCGACCGCCGTGGCCGCAGCGCGCCGCTGAACATGGTGATCACCGAAACCGGTGCCGCCACTGCTGCTGCCAAGGCGCTGCCAGTACTGAAAGGCAAGCTGACCGGCAACGCCATTCGCGTACCGACGCCGAACGTGTCGATGGCCATTCTCAACCTCAACCTTGAGAAAGCCACCACCCGTGAAGAAGTCAACGAATACCTGCGCCAGATGGCCATGCACTCGGACCTGCAGAAGCAGATCGACTTCGTGCAGTCGCAGGAAGTGGTCTCCACCGACTTCGTCGGTTCGCGTCACGCCGGTGTGGTCGATGCTGAAGCCACCATCTGCAACGACAACCGCGTTGTGCTGTACGTGTGGTACGACAACGAGTTCGGTTACAGCTGCCAGGTGGTTCGCGTGATGGAAGATATGGCCGGGGTCAACCCGCCAGCTTTCCCGCGCTAAGCGCAGGCGATGCATAAAAAACGGGAGCTTCGGCTCCCGTTTTTGTTGCCTGAAATTGCTGGAATTAATCGGCCAGCAAGCTAGTGCGCAACTTATCCGACAGGCCGTTGGGCGACAGCCAGATGCCCAGGTAGGCCCTGGCCAGGGCTGGGTCCTGGCTGGTGTAGGCGACTTTGCCATTCACCTCCAGGGTCAGGCCGCTGTCTTGGTTGAAGTTCAGGGCGTAGCGGTCGCCCGGGCGAATATCCCTGAACGTGGCGTGCAGGGCGTCTACCTCGGGGCGCAGGCGCTGTAATGTAGCTGCGTCGTGCTGGCGTTCGAGCGTGACCCAGGCCGCCTTGATCACGTCTTGGCTGTCGATATTGCGGAAGTAGTAAAGCTCCAGGCGTTGCGTGAGTGGCTTGGCGACCGCCTGGCTGGCGCTGGCCTCGCTGGGGGCGTAGAAGGCGGCGGCGTAGACGTCGGCCCACAGGTAGGTCAGCACACTCTGGTTCTTGCGCTCCAGGCTGTTCTGTTCGAACTGGTGGGTGGCGGCGAAGTTGGCTTCTTGCAGGCGTTCGCGGTTGTTGGCGAATAACTCGCCGCTGAGCAGCAGTAGGGTGGTAAGCGCGAATAACAGGCGCATGGCAGGGCTCCGGTTGGTCTATTAGTCTTATGTCGCGCGCGGCGGCTTGGCAGTCAAGCCGCCATCTGTTGCCTTCTGTTACGTTAAACCGGATAAAAGCAAGCGCTTGGGTGGTCAGTGGCCGAAGGTGCGACTTATAATCGGCCAGATTTTTTCCCGCGACCGACATCCTGCCCAGCGCCTGACGTGTTTTTGGCGTTGCGCCGCATTTTTCTGCGTTGGTGTCGTCCGTATTCTAAAAAAGCTTATAAATCAGTGGTTAGGCAAACCTATGATCAAAATAAAACATGGGCTTGATTTGCCCATAACAGGCGTGCCGGCGCAGCGCATTGAGGCTGCAAGGCCGGTGCGTAGCGTCGCCGTCATAGGCTTCGATTATCACGGTATGAAGCCTTCGATGGAGGTTCAGGTCGGTGACCGGGTCAAGCTTGGCCAGGTGCTGTTCTCGGACAAGAAGTCGCCAGGCGTGCAATACACCGCTCCAGCCGCAGGCGTGATCAGCGCCATCCATCGCGGTGAGAAGCGGGTGCTGCAATCGGTGGTAATCGATGTCGAGGGCGATGAGCAAATCACCTTTGATCACGTAACAGTTGACCAACTGGCGACCGTCGGCGACGCCAAAGTGCGTGAAGTGCTGCTGCAATCGGGCTTGTGGACCGCGCTGCGCGCTCGTCCGTTCAGCAAAGTACCGGCTGCTGATGCACAGCCTAGCTCGATTTTCGTCACGGCCATTGATACCCACCCGCTGGCAGCCGATCCGGCTGTCGTGATTGCCGAGTACGCCGCCGACTTTACTAATGGTCTGCAGGTGCTGAGCAATCTGGCCAAGGTATTTCTGTGCAAGGCTGAGGGCGCCAGCCTGCCTGGCGAACAGCTGAGCAAGGTACATACCGAGGCCTTCGCCGGCCCGCACCCTGCGGGCTTGCCGGGTACGCACATTCATTTCCTCGATCCGGTCAGCGCCAGCAAGAGCGTCTGGTCGATCAATTATCAGGACGTGATTGCCGTCGGCAAACTGTTCACCACCGGGCAGCTCTGGACTGAGCGCGTTGTCGCGCTGGCCGGTCCCGTGGTTGAGCAGCCGCGCCTGCTGCGCACGCGCCTGGGCGCGAGCCTCAGCGAGCTGACTGCAGGTCAGCTGCAGCCTGGTTTCAACCGGGTTATTTCCGGCTCGGTACTGGGTGGTCGTACCGCGCAGGGCGCTTTCGCCTTCCTCGGTCGCTATCACCTGCAGGTGTCCTGCCTGGTTGAAGGGCATGAGCGTGAGTTGATGCATTACCTGCGTGCCGGGGTTAACAAGCACTCGGTGATGAATATCTTCGTTTCCAAGCTCAATGCTGCGAAGAAGTTCGCTTTCTCCACCACCACCAATGGCAGCCCGCGCGCCATGGTGCCAGTGGGTAACTACGAAGCTGTGATGCCGCTGGATATCCTGCCGACGCAACTGCTGCGCTACCTGATCGTCGGTGACACCGAGATGGCTCAGAAACTGGGCTGCCTGGAACTCGATGAAGAAGACCTGGCGCTGTGCACCTATGTCTGTGCCGGCAAGTATGAGTACGGCCCGATCCTGCGCGATAACCTCGCCCGTATTGAGAAGGAGGGTTAAGTCATGGGTATTCGTGCATTCCTCGATAAAGTCGAGCACAACTTCGAAAAAGGCGGCAAGTACGAGAAGTGGTACGCCCTCTATGAGGCTGTGGACACCTTCTTCTATCGCCCTGGCAGCGTAACCAAGACCACCGCCCACGTGCGTGACGGCATCGACCTCAAGCGCATGATGATCACCGTGTGGTTGTGTACCTTCCCGATGATGTTTTTCGGCATGTGGAACACCGGTTATCAGGCCAACCTGATCTTCGCTAACAGCCCTGAGCTGCTGGCGGCCCAGGAAGGCTGGCGCTTTGCGCTGATCGGCTCGCTGGCCGGGTTTGACCCGAACAGCCTGTGGGATAACTTTATCCAGGGCGCGGCTTACTTCCTGCCGGTGTATGCAACGGCGTTTATCGTCGGTGGCTTCTGGGAAGTGCTGTTCGCTTCGATCCGCAAGCATGAAGTCAACGAAGGTTTCTTCGTCACCTCGGTACTCTTTGCCCTGATTCTGCCGCCGAGCATTCCGCTGTGGCAGGTCGCGCTGGGTATCAGCTTCGGCGTGGTCATCGGCAAGGAAGTGTTTGGCGGTACTGGCAAGAACTTCCTCAACCCGGCGCTGACCGGCCGTGCCTTCCTGTTCTTCGCCTACCCGGCGCAGATGTCCGGTGATGCGGTATGGACTGCGGTGGACGGCTTTGCCGGTGCCACTTCGCTGAGCCTGGCGGCTTCCGGCGGCATCGACAACGTGATCAACAACGGCATTACCTGGATGGACGCCTTTGTCGGCACCATCCACGGTTCGCTTGGTGAAACCAGCACCCTGGCCATCGCCATCGGCGGCCTGGTGTTGCTGATCACCAAGATTGCCGCCTGGCGCATCGTCGCCGGCGTGATGCTGGGCATGGTTGGCCTGAGCCTGCTGTTCAACGCACTTGGTTCGACCACCAACCCGATGTTTGCCATGCCTTGGTACTGGCACCTGGTGGTGGGCGGTTTTGCCTTCGGTATGTTCTTTATGGCCACCGACCCGGTGTCGGCGTCCATGACCAATACCGGTAAGTGGATTTTCGGTGCCCTGATCGGTGTGATGGTGGTGTTGATCCGTGTGGTCAACCCGGCCTTCCCGGAAGGCATGATGCTGGCGATTCTGTTCGCCAACCTGTTCGCACCGTTGATCGACCACTTCGTCGTTCAAGCCAATATCAAGCGGAGGCTGGCGCGCAATGTCTAGTCAAAAAGAATCCACCGTCCGTACGCTGGTGGTGGCCCTGTTGGTGTGCCTGGTGTGCTCGGTGTTTGTTGCCGGTGCAGCCGTGGCGCTGAAGCCGACCCAGGTGGACAACCGTCTGCTGGACAAGCAGCGCAGTATTCTGGCGATTGCCGGTCTGGGCGATGCCAGCATGTCCAGCGCCCAGGTTAAGGACATGTTCAAAGGCACCATCAGCGCCAAGCTGGTGGACCTGGAAACCGGCAAGTTTTCCGATGCCCAGGACCCAGTCACCTTTGACCCGCTTAAAGCCTCCAAGGACCCGAAACTGTCCTCGGTGCTCAAGGGCAGCGATGACATCGCCGGGATCAAGCGTCAGGAGCGCTTCAGCACCGTGTATGTGGTGGAGAAGGATGGTCAGGTTGAAACCCTGATTCTGCCGGTACGCGGTTACGGTCTGTGGTCGACTCTGCATGGCTTTATCGCAGTCAAGGGCGACCTGAATACCGTGGTCGGTATGGGCTTCTACCAGCATGGCGAAACGCCGGGTCTGGGTGGTGAAGTCGACAATCCGAAGTGGAAAGGCCAATGGCCAGGCAAAACCCTGTTCGATGAGGACGGCAAACTGGCCGTACAAATCGTCAAGGGTGGTGTCGATGCACAGAGCCCCAAGGCCGTGCATCAGGTTGATGGCCTGGCAGGCGCTACGCTGACCAGCGTTGGTGTGGACAACCTGCTGAAGTTCTGGCTTGGCCAGAATGGCTTCGGTCCGTTTATCGCGAACCTGCGCGCAGGGGAGGCTTGATCATGTCGCAGCCGACTATTAAAGAAGTCCTGCTTAACCCGATTTTCAACAACAACCCGATTGGCTTGCAGATTCTCGGTATCTGTTCCGCCCTGGCGGTGACCTCGAACCTGAAAACCGCGCTGGTGATGTCTGCCGCGCTGACCCTGGTAACCGGGTTCTCCAACCTGTTTATCTCGATGATTCGCAGCCAGATCCCAGGCTCGATCCGCATGATCGTGCAGATGGTGATCATTGCTTCCCTGGTGATCGTGGTCGATCAGGTGCTCAAGGCCTTTGCCTTTAGCCTGTCCAAGCAGCTCTCGGTGTTTGTCGGACTGATTATCACCAACTGCATCGTGATGGGCCGCGCCGAAGCCTTTGCCATGCAGAACCCGCCAGTGCTGTCGTTCTTCGACGGTATTGGTAACGGCCTGGGCTATAGCGCCTTTCTGATCGTTCTGGGCATTATTCGCGAGCTGTTTGGCGCGGGCAAACTGATGGGTTACGAGATCATTCCGGTGATCAACGACGGTGGCTGGTACCAGCCTAACGGCATGCTGCTGCTGCCGCCTTCGGCGTTCTTCCTGATCGGTCTGTTTATCTGGGGTATTCGCGTCTGGAAAAAAGACCAGATCGAGAAGCCGAGCTTCAAGATGGCGCCTCAGGTATCCAATAAGGAGGCCTACTAATGGAGCACTACATCAGCCTGTTCGTCCGTGCGGTGTTCGTTGAGAACATGGCCTTGGCGTTCTTCCTCGGCATGTGCACCTTTATTGCCATCTCGAAAAAGGTCGAAACCGCCATTGGTCTCGGTATCGCCGTAGTGGTGGTGCTGGGTATCACCATGCCGGTGAACAACCTGATCTACACCAACCTGCTCAAGGACGGTGCACTGGCCTGGGCCGGTTACCCGCAAGTCGATCTGAGCTTCCTCGGCCTGCTGACCTTTATCGGTGTGATCGCGGCGATCGTACAGATCCTCGAGATGACCCTGGATAAGTACGTGCCCTCGCTGTACAACGCCCTCGGTGTGTTCCTGCCGTTGATCACCGTGAACTGCGCCATCATGGGTGGCTCGCTGTTTATGGTCGAGCGTGACTACAACCTGGCGGAAAGCACCGTCTACGGTGTCGGCGCCGGTGTGTCCTGGGCCCTGGCGATTGCCGCTCTGGCGGGGATTCGCGAGAAGCTCAAGTACAGCGATGTACCTGAAGGTCTGCAGGGACTGGGCATTACCTTTATCACCATCGGTCTGATGTCTCTGGGCTTCATGTCCTTCTCCGGCGTGCAGTTGTAAGGAAGGGATGAATAGATGATCAATTTCGAGATTTTCATCGCCATCGGCATGTTCACCGGCATTGTGCTGGCGTTGGTGCTGATCATTATCGCGGCGCGCGCCAAGCTGGTTTCCAGCGGTGACGTAAGCATCGAGATCAACGGCGAAAAAACCATTGTGGTACCAGCGGGCGGCAAGTTGCTGCAGACCCTGGCGGCCAACAATATCTTCCTGTCTTCGGCCTGCGGTGGCGGCGGTACCTGCGCCCAGTGCAAGTGCGTGGTCGAGCATGGCGGCGGCGAAATGCTGCCGACCGAAGAAGCTGCCTTCACCCGTCGCGAAGCTAAGGCTGGCTGGCGCCTGTCCTGCCAGACTCCGGTCAAGCAGGACATGAAGATCGAAGTGCCGGAAGAAGTCTTCGGCGTGAAGAAGTGGGAATGCACCGTTGAGTCCAACCCCAACGTGGCCACCTTCATCAAGGAGCTGACGCTGAAACTGCCGGAAGGCGAAAGCGTCGACTTCCGCGCTGGTGGCTATGTGCAGCTGGAGTGCCCGCCGCACGAAGTGCATTACAAAGACTTCGATATTCAGGAAGAGTACCGCGGCGACTGGGACAAGTTTAACCAGTGGAAGTACGTGTCCAAGGTCGAAGAGACCGTGATCCGTGCCTACTCCATGGCCAACTACCCGGAAGAAGTGGGCCTGGTGAAGTTCAATATCCGTATTGCGTCGCCGCCACCGGGCAAGGACGATCTGCCACCGGGCAAGATGAGTTCCTACGTGTTCAGCCTCAAGCCGGGCGACAAGATCGATGTGTACGGCCCGTTTGGTGAGTTCTTCGCCAAGGAAACCGACGCCGAGATGGTATTTATCGGTGGTGGTGCTGGTATGGCGCCGATGCGTTCGCACATCTTCGACCAGCTCAAGCGCTTGAAGTCGACCCGCAAGATCAGCTTCTGGTACGGCGCGCGCTCCATGCGTGAAGCCTTCTACGTTGAAGAATACGATCAGCTGCAGGCCGAGAACCCCAACTTCAAGTGGCACCTGGCCTTGTCCGATCCGTTGCCGGAAGACAACTGGACCGGTCTCAAGGGCTTTATCCACAACGTGCTGTACGAGAACTACCTCAAGGACCATCCGGCTCCGGAAGAGTGTGAGTTCTACATGTGCGGCCCGCCCATGATGAACGCTGCCGTGATCAAGATGCTGATCGACCTGGGTGTGGAGGAGGAGAACATCCTGCTCGACGACTTCGGCGGTTAAGCATGAGCCATGTGCTACTGCGGCCCGTTATCGCTGTCAGCTTGCTGACAGCCCTAACGGGCTGTTGGTTTTCAGAACGTGTAGAAGAATTTGGCGGCCCGACCATGGGCAGCACCTACACCGTCAAATATGTGCGCAGCAAGGATTCGCCGAGCCTTGAGTTACTCAAGCGCGAGACCGATGCCATCCTGGCTGAGGTTGACCAACAGATGTCGACCTATCGCGATGATTCCGCAATCGAGCAATTCAACCAGGCCCCAGCGGGTACCTGTCAGGCCATGCCGGACGGGGTGCTGGAGCTGGTCGACGCCGGGCGCCTGCTGCATGAGCAGAGTCAGGGTGCATTCGACCTGACCCTGGAACCGCTGCTAAATCTCTGGGGTTTTGGCCCCAAAGCGCGCGCCGAAAAGGTGCCGACCGCTGAGCAACTGACCGCCGCGCGTGCGCGGGTGGGCATGCAGCATCTGCGTCGTGATGGGCAGCAGCTGTGCAAAGAGGTTGATGTACAGGTCGACTTCAACAGCATTGCTGCCGGTTATGCGGTGGACAAGCTTGTGCAGCGCTTCACTGAGCTGGGCGTGACCAGCTATATGGTTGAGGTCACTGGTGAGCTTAAGGCCGCGGGTAAAAAGCCCGACGGTCAGCCTTGGCGCATTGGCCTGGAGGCCCCGCAGGACGGTCAGCGTGTCGCCCAGCGGGTGCTGGCGGTGGATGGCTACGGTATTTCCACCTCAGGTGATTACCGCAATTACTTCGAGGAAGAGGGCCAGCGCTACTCGCACACACTCGATCCGTTGACCGGTGCACCGATCACTCACAAGCTGGCAGCGGTAACCGTGGTGGACAAATCGACCTTGCGCGCCGATGGCTTGTCTACAGTGCTAATGGTAATGGGCACTGAGCGTGGCCTGGCATTTGCTGAGCGCATGGGGATTGCGGCGTTTTTCGTGACCCGTGAAGGTGACGCTTTCGTCACACAGACAACTCAGGCTTTCGAGCAGCTATTCGCTGCAGGAGACGAGCAATGACGTTTTTAGTGGTGTTTCTGGTCATGGTGCTGGTAGTCGGCATGATGGCTGTGGGTGTGATCATGGGCCGCAAGCCCATCGCCGGTTCGTGCGGCGGTATCGCCAACTTGGGTATCGAGAAGGAGTGCTCGATCTGTGGTGGTAGCCGCGAGAAGTGCGAGGAGATCAACAGCGACCCGCAAGGCAAAACCGAAGACCTGGCCTATGACGCGACCAAACGCTAATCGTCCTGCGGCCGGCTAAAAGGCTAGGCTTGCAGCGAACGAATTGATTGTCAGGCTGCGCGCGCAGTGCTGGCCCTGCCGAGAGTGCGGTACAAGTGCTCCGGTGTGATCTGAAGGAGTAAACATGGCGGTCTACAACTACGACGTAGTGGTGCTGGGTTCCGGCCCTGCGGGTGAAGGCGCGGCAATGAACGCGGCCAAGGCCGGGCGCAAGGTGGCCGTGGTCGACAGCCGCCGCGAAGTCGGCGGCAACTGCACCCACCTGGGCACCATCCCGTCCAAGGCGCTGCGCCATTCGGTGCGGCAGATCATGCAGTTCAACACCAACCCGATGTTCCGCCAGATCGGCGAACCGCGCTGGTTCTCTTTCCCCGATGTGCTGAAAAGCGCCGAGCGGGTGATCGCCAAGCAGGTCAGCTCGCGTACCGGCTACTATGCGCGCAACCGCATCGATGTGTTCTTCGGCACTGGCAGTTTTGCCGATGAGCACACCATCGAAGTGGTTTGCGCCAATGGCGTGGTGGAAAAACTGGTGGCCAAGCAGATCGTCATTGCTACCGGTTCGCGGCCTTACCGCCCGGTGGACGTGGACTTCCACCACCCGCGCATCTACGACAGCGATACCATCCTCAGCCTCGGTCATACCCCGCGCCGCATCATCATTTACGGAGCCGGGGTAATCGGTTCCGAGTACGCCTCGATCTTCAGCGGCCTGGGCGTGCTGGTCGACCTGATCGACAACCGTGACCAGTTGCTGAGCTTCCTCGATGCGGAAATTTCCGATGCCTTGAGCTATCACCTGCGCAACAACAACGTGCTGATTCGTCATAACGAAGAGTACGAAAGTGTTGAAGGGGTGGAGAACGGGGTGATCCTGCACCTCAAGTCCGGCAAGAAGATCAAGGCGGACGCCTTCCTCTGGTGCAACGGCCGTACCGGTAATACCGATCAGCTGGGCCTGGAAAACATCGGCATCAAGGTCAACAGCCGTGGACAGATCGAGGTTGACCAGAGCTACCGCACCCAGGTGTCGAACATCTACGCGGCGGGCGATGTGATTGGCTGGCCAAGCCTGGCCAGTGCCGCCGCCGACCAGGGCCGTTCGGCTGCCGGTAGCATCGTCGACAATGGCAGCTGGCGCTTCGTCGATGACGTGCCGACCGGCATCTACACCATTCCGGAAATCAGCTCGATTGGTAAGAACGAGCGCGAGCTGACCCAGGCCAAGATCCCTTACGAAGTCGGTAAGGCGTTCTTCAAAGGCATGGCCCGTGCGCAGATTTCCCACGAGCCGGTGGGCATGCTCAAGCTGCTGTTCCACCGCGAAACCCTGGAAGTGCTTGGCGTGCACTGCTTCGGCTACCAGGCCTCGGAGATCGTGCATATCGGCCAGGCGATCATGAACCAGAAGGGGGAGGCCAACAGCATCAAGTATTTCGTCAACACCACCTTCAACTACCCGACCATGGCGGAAGCCTACCGGGTGGCGGCGTTCGACGGCCTCAACCGGCTTTTTTGAGCGGCTCCGGCCGGTGGCCTGAGCCGGCCGGGGAGAACCCGTTCAGCGACTCCTGCGACTGGCGTTGGCCTAATCGCGAAAGTTTCTGATCAGGCTTAACGAAAAACCGGCCCTTGCGGCCGGTTTTTTCGTTTCTGTAGCTGGAACTGGGTGGGAGATTACTCCAGGGTCGCCACGGCGAGGCCGGGGAAGTCGGTGATGATGCTGTCCACACCGAAGTCTGCCAGGCGGCGCATCAGCGCCGGTTCGTTGACCGTCCACACTGAAACATGCAGGCCGGCTTTCTGCGCTTTGAGCAGGCGCTCCGGGGTGCACAGCGTCCAGTTCAGGGCCAGCAGGTGGCAGCCGTAATGCTTGGCGACTTTCAGCGGATCAAGCCAGGCATATTCGGCGACCAGGCCGCGCTGCAGGTGCGGCGTCAGGCGCTGCAGGGCGCCGAGCACCTCGCGTGAGCTGGAGGTTACGGTGACCTTGTCGGTCAGCTGGTAGCGTTCAGCCAGTTCGGCAATCGCCTTGACCATCCGCGCCGAGCGAACCTTCGAGGCGCTTTTGACTTCCAGCTGCCAGTGCTCGAAATCGCAGTGCTGGAACAGCTCTTCCAGCCGTGGGATCGGGCAGGGCGTGACGGCGCCAGGGCCACCTTTACGGGCGTCATAGGTCACCAGTTCGGCGGCGTCATGCTCGACTACCTTGCCACGATGGCCGGTGGTGCGCTTGAGCGTTGGGTCGTGAATCACCATCAGCTCGCCATCGCGCGACAGGTGCAGGTCCAGCTCACAACGGCGCACGCCGTGCTTGAGGCATTGCTGGAAGCTGGCCAGGGTGTTTTCCGGCACCTCGCCTTTGGCGCCGCGATGTCCATAGATGACTGTCACTGTTGCTCCTTGTCGGGCAGGGCGGCGCCGGGCTGGTGATGACGCACGCTGTTGATCACGTGTTTATGCTCGAAATAGACGCTGAACTCACGGTAATCCCAGCGGGTGATCGGCGGGTTGCCAACGCTGGGGTGCTCTTCATCCGCCAGGCCGAAACGCTCCAGTACCGCGCGCTGGGATTCGCCGAATTGCGGCAGGCGCAATTCGCCGCCACCTTGCTGGCCGATGGGGATTTGCAGAGTATCGGCGGCAGCGCCGAGAGGCAGGAGCAGGGCGAGAAGCAGAAACAGGCGGGACATGGTGGCTCGCTATCAGGATTGCAGGGGTTGCTCGCGGGCCTGGCGACGTTCCAGGGCCTGGCGTTGCAGGATATGCCGGGCAAGCAACTGGCGTTGGGCATCGCTCACAGCTTCGAATTCCGCGCCAATCTCAAATTGCTGCGAGGGCAGTGGTTGGCAATGCACCACCTTGGCTCGTAGCAGCAACCCCAAGGCCTGTGGCATCAGCACCATCTTTACTGCCAGGTGCGCGCCGGCTGCCACGGGTTGAGGGTTATTGAAGCTGACGCCGCCCTCGGACAGGCTGACCTTGCGCGGCGTACCGATGTCGCGCAGCAGGCTTTGTGCCACGGCCTGACCGAGCAGGTCGATGCGCTTGTTCATGACCTTGAGGTAATTGGCCAGGGTGCGGTCGCGCTCGGTGATATGCCGCAGCAGATGCTGCGACTCGAAGTCCATCAGGTGCAGATCACTGAGCAGGTTGAACAGCGGCGAGCTGTCGTGAAGCTCGTCACTGGCCAGGGCTTCTGCGCCCGAGAGCAGGGTGAATTCCAGTGCGATCGTATCGTCGATACGATAGTATTCGCGGCGATCATCTTCATCTTGAGTCGGCATGGCGAACCCATGGCAGCAGTAGTGGTCGAAGAACCTGTTCAAAGTCTTGCGAGCTAGCGGCATGCAAGGCGAAAAGTGGTGAGGAAGCGCAGTTTACGAATGTAAATGAGCATTCCGAGACAGTTTTCAACGTAGCAGGTCCGACGCGCAGCAGACTTTACCCTGGTTTAGAGTGTAAGGCTGCTCGCCAAGCCCCCACAAGGACGTTTCTTTTTCCCTCGAATCAGCCCCGACATGTTCAGACCTCTGTTCGTATTTATCGGCACGCGCTACACGCGGGCCAAGCGTCGCAACCACTTCGTATCCTTTATTTCCCTGACCTCGATGATCGGGCTGGCACTTGGTGTGCTGGTGATGATTCTGGTGCTGTCGGTGATGAATGGCTTCGACCATGAAATGCGCACCCGCGTGCTCGGCATGGTTCCGCACGCCACGGTCGAGAGCGCCACGCCGATCAAGGACTGGCGCAGCCTGGCCGAACGGGCGCAAAGCAACCCACAGGTGCTGGCGGTTGCGCCGTTCAGCCAGATGCAGGGCCTGCTGACCAACGACGGCAAGGTGCAGAAAGTGCTGATCAATGCGGTCGATCCGCTGGAAGAAGCCAAGGTCTCGATCATCGGTGACTTCTTCAAGCAGGGCCGCCTGGAGGCACTGCAGCCCGGCGAGTTTGGCATGGTGCTGGGCGACAAGGCAGCCGCCAAACTCGGCGTCGACCTGGGTGACAAGGTCACCTTTGTCGCGCCGGAAGTAACCGTCACTCCGGCCGGTATGTTTCCGCGCCTCAAGCGCTTTACCGTGGTGGGCATTTTCCATGTTGGCGCGGGCGAGATCGATGGCCACCTGGCCCTGACCCATGTGCAGGATCTGGCGCGCTTGCAGCGTTGGCAGGCTGATCAGGTACAGGGCATTCGCCTGAAATTCGCTGATCTGTTCGAGGCTCCACGCACCGCCTGGGCGCTGGCGCAGACGTTGGGTGAGGGCGACTACTACGCTCGCGACTGGACCCGTACCCACGGCAACCTGTACCAGGCGATCCGCATGGAGAAGGCGATGATTGGCCTGCTGCTGTTGCTGATCGTTGCGGTCGCCGCGTTCAACATCATTTCCACTCTGGTCATGGTGGTCACCGACAAGAAGGGCGATATCGCCATTCTGCGCACCCTGGGCGCCACACCGCGACAGATCATGGCGATCTTTATGGTCCAGGGCACGGTGATCGGCGTGTTCGGCACCGCCATCGGCGCGGTGCTGGGTTGCCTGGCCGCTTTGAATATCAGCAGTGCGATTGCCGCGTTGGAAGGGTTGCTGGGGATCAAGTTCCTCAATGCCGACGTATATTTCATCGACTACCTGCCCTCGCAGCTGATGCTGGCCGATGTGCTGCTGGTCTGCGGCGCGGCGTTGATTCTAAGTTTCTTCGCCACCCTGTATCCGGCCTGGCGCGCGGCGCGTACCCAGCCCGCGGAGGCTCTGCGTTATGAATGATCAGGTTATGAGTGATTCGGTTATGCAAGATCGTGCAGTGTTGAGTTGTCGCAACCTCGGTAAAAGCTACGACGAGGGCCCACAGTCGGTGGTCGTGCTGCAGGACTTGCAGCTGGAGCTGCACCCCGGCGAGCGCGTGGCGATTGTCGGCAGTTCCGGCTCGGGCAAGAGCACCTTGCTGAATATGCTTGGCGGTCTGGATACGCCGAGCACCGGCAGCGTCTGGCTGGCGGGCGAGGAGTTGTCGGCGCTGAATGAAAAGCAGCGCGGTCTGCTGCGTAACCGCGCCCTGGGTTTCGTTTACCAGTTCCACCACCTGCTGCCCGAGTTCACTGCCCTGGAGAACGTCTGCATGCCGCTGCTGATTGGCCGTACGCCGATCAGCGAAGCGCGTCAGCGTGCCACCGCGCTGCTGGAGCGGGTTGGCCTCGGCCATCGCCTGGCGCACAAACCCTCGGAGCTGTCCGGCGGTGAGCGTCAGCGCGTGGCCATCGCTCGTGCGCTGGTCAATCAGCCCGGTTTGGTGCTGCTCGATGAGCCCACCGGTAACCTCGATCACCACACCGCGCAAGGCATTCAGGACCTGATGAAGGAGCTGAGCAGCTCGTCGCAGACCGCCTTTCTGGTGGTGACCCACGACATGGCGCTGGCCCAGCAGATGGACCGCATCCTGCGTCTGGAAGACGGCAAGCTGGTGGCTGCCTGATGTTCCGTCCGCTGAGTATCTTTATCGGTATCCGCTATACCGGGGCCAAGCGGCGCAACCACTTTATTTCCTTTATCTCGATGACCTCGATGATCGGGCTGGCCCTTGGTGTGCTGGCGATGATCGTAGTGCTGTCGGTGATGAACGGTTTCCAGAAGGAAATGAGCACGCGCATCCTCGGTATGGTGCCGCATGCCAGCATTGCCGGCAGCCAGCCGCTGGATGACTGGCAGCAGGTTGCTGCTGCCGCGAAGAACAATCCGCAAGTGGTCGCCGCTGTGCCGTTTGCCGAGCTCGAAGGCATGCTCTCGGTGCGTGGGGCGATGCAGCCGGTGCAGCTGCACGGCATCGATCCGGCGCTGGAGCCGCAGGTGTCGATCATCGACCAGCATATGCAGCAAGGCCGTCTGAGCGATTTGCGTGAAGGCGAGTTTGGTGTGGTGCTCGGTGAGATCGCCGCGCGGCGCTTCCAGCTGCGGGTGGGCGACAAGCTGGCGTTGATCGTGCCGGAGCTGAGCAGTGTGCCGGGGGGGATCAGCCCGCGTATGCAGCGCCTTAACGTGGTCGGTATCTTCAAGGTTGGCGCCGAGCTGGACAGCTCGCTGGCGCTGATTCACGTTGCCGATGCCGCGCATATCCAGCGTATGCAGCCGGGTCAGGTGCAGAGCGTGCGCCTGAAGCTGAAAGACCTCTATCAGGCGCCGCAAGTGGCCGCACAGATTGTCGGCGAGCTGGGCGCGGGTTACAGCTCTGCAGACTGGACCCTGACTCAGGGCAGCCTGTTCAGCGCGATGAAAATGGAAAAGACCATGATCGGCCTGTTGCTGCTGCTGATCGTCGCCGTGGCGGCCTTCAATATCATCGCCACGTTGATCATGGTGGTGGCAGACAAGGGCGCGGATATCGCCATCCTGCGTACTCTGGGCGCGACGCCGGGGCAGATCATGGGCATCTTTATGGTTCAAGGCACGGTGATCGGCGTGATCGGTACGCTGATCGGCGCGGTGCTGGGTATTCTCGCGGCGCTGAATGTCAGTCAGCTGGTGGGCTGGATCGAGCGTTTGAGCGGCCAGCAGGTGATGAGTTCGGATGTGTACTTCATCAGCAACCTGCCGTCGGAGTTGCTGCTGTCTGATGTGCTGCTGATCTGTGGCGCGGCGTTCAGTCTGAGCTTTCTGGCCACCGTCTACCCGTCTTGGCGGGCCGCGAAGATTCAGCCGGCCGATGCGCTGCGTTACGAATAAGCTACGCTGGCAGAAACAAAAAAGCCGTTACTCAGTAACGGCTTTTTTGTTTCAATGTTGCGCGTCGCGCTGCCGGCGTTTCTCCTGGCGTTTGCGCCAGTTGTGCCGCACCCACCAGCGCCAGTAAGCGTTGGTGCCGAAGTAGCCGATCAGAGCGAGCAGGATACCCAGCGTCAGAGAGCCCAGATACAGCGGCTGCCAATGGGTTTGCAGCATTTGCCCAACCCAGGCCAGGCTGATGTTATCTGGCATGTGCATCGCTGGGGTGCCCATTAGCCAGGCCCCTACCTTGTAGTTGCAGTAAAACACGGCGGGCATGGTGATGGGGTTGGTCAGCCAGACCAGCCCGACCGAGATGGGCAGATTGCCCCGCGCCGGTACGGCAACGGCTGCTGCCGCTAACATTTGCAGAGGCATGGGAATCATCGCCCAGAACAGGCCAATGGCCATGGCGCGTGACACAGAATGGCGGTTGAGGTGCCAGAGGTTGGGATCGTGGATCAGGCTGCCCAGAAAGCGCAGGGATTTATTGCCCTTGATGCGGTCTGGGTGGGGCATGTAGCGCTTGAATAAACGACGCGGCATGAAGGCTCTCTGACGGGTAAAAGCGCCGACATTATGCACCCTTTGATGACAGCCTGCTTTCACACTTTGTGACAGCAAATAAGCAAAAGCTGATCGATGGGTTAAATGCAGTATTCGACTCACGGAGCGAGTCTATGCGCACAGGGATTTTTGCACTGGTGGTCGGGCTGCTGGTGCTGCGCTTCCTTTCAGTTTTGCCACCGTTCTGGTTGTTGGCTGTTTTGCCGGTCGCCGGTTTGATGCTGTTGCCATTTCGCAGTTATCCCATCGCCTTGTTTCTATTCGGTTTCACCTGGGCGTGTGTGTCGGCGCAGTGGGCGCTGGATGATCGCCTGGCGCGGCAATTGGATGCGCGTACCCTGTGGCTGCAAGGGCAGGTGGTCGGCCTGCCCGAGGTGGGCGAGGGCGTGGTGCGCTTTCAGCTGGAACAGGCGGTTTCCCGTCGCGGCAAACTCCCCGCGCGTTTGCGTCTGGCCTGGTATGGCGGGCCTGCCGTGCGCGCCGGTGAAACCTGGCGCCTGGCAGTACGGCTCAAGCGCCCCCATGGTCTGGTCAATCCTCAAGCATTCGATTACGAAGCCTGGCTGCTGGCGCAGCGTATCGGCGCCACGGGCACAGTAAAAAGCGGCGAGCTAATCGCGCCTGCCAGTGGCGCTGGGGCCTGGCGTGACCGCTTGCGTCAGCAGCTCTTGGCAACCCCCGCGCATGGCCGCGAAGGCGCCTTGGCGGCGCTGGTGTTGGGGGATGATTCGGGGCTGTCGACGGCAGATTGGCAGGTGTTGCAGAACACCGGCACGGTGCATCTGATGGTGATTTCCGGCCAGCATATCGGTCTGCTGGCGGCGCTGTTATATGGCCTGATTGCCGGCTTGGCGCGCCTGGGACTTTGGCCACGCAGCTGGCCTTGGTTGCCCTGCGCCTGTGTGTTGGGCTTTATCGGGGCATTGGCTTATGGGTTGTTGGCCGGCTTTGATGTGCCGGTGCAGCGTGCCTGTGTGATGGTCGGCCTAGTGCTGCTCTGGCGCTGGCGCTTTCGCCATCTGGGCGTGTGGTTACCGCTGTTGCTGGCACTGCTTGCGGTGTTGCTGGGTGAGCCGTTGGCCAGCTTGCAGCCGGGTTTCTGGTTGTCCTTTGGTGCGGTGATGCTGTTGATCCTGATCTTCAGCGGTCGACTCGGCGCTTGGCCCTGGTGGGGCACCTTGTTGCGCGCGCAATGGGCTATGGCCATTGGTTTGCTGCCGTTGTTGCTGGCGCTCGGTCTGCCGGTGAGTGCCAGTGGCCCCTTGGCTAATCTGGTGGCTGTGCCAGTGGTGGGGTTATTGGTGGTGCCGCTGGCATTGCTCGGTACGCTATTGCTGCCCTTGCCTGGAGTGGGGGCTGCGCTGCTTTGGGTGGCAGGCTGGGTGTTAGACCTGCTGTTCTCTCTGCTTATCCAATTGGCCTTATGGCTGCCAGCCTGGTTGCCCAGCGCCTTGCCATTTTGGGCCTGGCTGCTGGTGGCGCTTGGCGCGCTGGTGTTGTTATTACCGGCCGCCTTGCCGATGCGTAGCCTGGGCGCGTTATTGCTACTGCCCTTGTTATTTAGCCCGCAGCAGCGCCCTGAATACGGGCGAGCCGAGGTGTGGATGCTGGATGTCGGCCAGGGCTTGGCGGTGCTGGTACGCACTCAGGAGCATGACCTGCTGTATGACGCCGGGCCGCGCTTTGGCGAGTTCGATACTGGCGAGCGGGTGGTGCTGCCATCGTTGCGTGCATTGGATGTGCGTGGGCTCGATCTGCTGCTGATCAGCCATGCCGATAACGATCACGCCGGTGGCGCCGCAGCGATCAAGCGCGGTCTGCCGGTCAGGCAGGTGCTCAGTGGCGAACCGGATAAGCTCGCGCCCTCACTACAGGCCGAAGCCTGCGTCAGTGGCCAGCACTGGCAGTGGGATGGCGTGCAATTCAGTACCTGGCGCTGGACGGATGCGACCGATGGCAATCAGGCGTCCTGCGTGCTGCGTATCGAGGCCAATGGTGAGCGGCTGTGGTTGACCGGTGATATCGATAGCCAGGCTGAGCGGGCCTTGCTCAACAGCGCCCTAGCGATGCYCGCACAATGGCTACTGGCGCCCCATCACGGCAGCCGCAGCTCGTCATCGGCGGCGCTGCTGGCACAGGTTAAACCGGCTGCTGTGTTGATCTCCCGTGGCGCGCACAACAGCTTTGGTCATCCACATGCCGAGGTTATGGCACGTTATCGCGCGGTGTCGGCGCAGCCCTATGACACGGCGCAGCACGGTGCGGTACGGATTCGCCTGGGCGCATTCGAGCAGGCGCAGAGTTTGCGCGACCACGCACGTTTTTGGCGGGAAAAATGAGAACGGCAGCGGTCGGCGAGGCCGCGACCCTATGCTAGAGTGGCGCCACTTTTGTGAAGGGGATCTGCCACCGTGTGGGAACTGGTTAAAGCTGGCGGCTGGATGATGCTGCCAATCATTCTGTGTTCTATCGCTGCGGCCGGCATTATTGCCGAGCGCCTGTGGACGCTGCGGCCGAGCCGCATCACGCCACCCAACCTGCTCGGTCAGGTGTGGAAGTGGATCAAGGATAAAAAACTCAATAACCAGAAGCTCAAGGAACTGCGCGCCAACTCGCCGTTGGGGCAGATCCTCGCAGCCGGCCTGGCCAACTCCAAGCATGGTCGCGAGATCATGAAGGAGTGCATTCAGGAGGCTGCCGCCCGGGTGATCCACGACCTGGAACGCTACCTGAATGCCCTGGGCACCATTGCCGGTATCGCGCCGCTGCTGGGTTTGCTCGGCACGGTGCTGGGCATGATCGAAATCTTCAGCTCCTTTATGGGCTCGGGCATGGCCAATGCGTCCTTGCTCGCTGGCGGCATTTCCAAGGCGCTGATCACCACAGCGGCAGGTCTGATGGTGGCCATTCCGGCACTGTTCTTCCACCGTTACCTGCAACGCCGGATCGATGAGCTGGTGGTCGGCATGGAGCAGGAGGCGATTCGCCTGGTGGAAGTGGTGCAGGGCGACCGTGATGTCGACATGGGCGAGGACAAGGCGTGAAATTCCGGCGCAAACCGCGGGAGAACGTCGAGATCAACCTGGCCTCGTTGATCGACGTGGTGTTTATCCTGTTGCTGTTCTTCGTGGTCACCACCACCTTTACCCGTGAGACCCAGCTCAAGGTCGATCTGCCGGAGGCTGCCACTGGCACGCCGCCGGAGCAGAGCGAACTGAAGCAGCTGGAGATCCTGATTGCCGCCGATGGCAGCTACTCGCTGAATGCCAAACAGTTGCTGAAAAGTGATCTGGAAAGCCTGATGGCGGCGCTGCAGAAAGAATCGGAGGGCGATAACAGCCTGCCGCTGATCATCAGCGCCGATGCCAAGGCCCAGCATCAGGCGGTGATTACCGCCATGGATGCGGCCGGCAAACTGGGTTTTGCCCACCTGCGCATGACCACCATTGAGGCGCAAGCCGCGCCTTGAGGCTTGCCCGCCGATGAGCCTGTCCGCACGACTCACTGCTGCCTGGTACGCCGGTCATCCGGCGCTGGGCCTGCTGCGTCCGCTGGAGTGGTTGTATCGCACCGTGGTGCAGCGCAAGCGCGCGCGTTTTCTGGCAGGTGAAGGTGAGATCTACCGTGCTCCCGTGCCGGTAGTGGTGGTCGGCAATATCACCGTCGGCGGCACTGGCAAGACCCCGATGATTCTCTGGCTGATCGAGCATTGCCGCCGTCAAGGGCTGCGCGTCGGTGTGGTCAGTCGCGGTTATGGCGCGCAGCCGCCGCAACTGCCCTGGCGCGTGCAGGCCGATCAGGCCGCCAGTGTGGCCGGCGATGAACCGCTGCTGATCGTGCAACGCAGCGGCGTGCCGCTGATGATTGATCCTGATCGCGGTCGCGCTGTAGCGGCCTTGCTGGCGGCCGAGCCGCTGGACCTGGTTCTCAGTGACGACGGCCTGCAGCACTACCGGTTGGCCCGAGATCTAGAACTGGTGCTGATTGATGCTGCGCGCGGCCTGGGCAATCGCCATTGCCTGCCCGCCGGCCCGCTGCGTGAGCCGGTCGAGCGTCTGCAGGGCGTGGATGCGCTGCTGTATAACGGCGCGTCCAGCGATCCGCAGGATGGCTACGGCTTYACCCTGCAGCCGCGTACCTTGGTTAACCTGCGCAGTGGCCAGCAGCAGCCGCTGAGTCATTTCCCTGCCGGTCAGGCCCTGCATGCGGTAGCCGGTATCGGCAACCCGCAGCGTTTCTTCAATACCCTCGAAGGGCTACACTGGCGGCCTGTCGCGCATGCCTTTGCCGACCATGCGCCGTACAGCGCCGAGCTGCTGAATTTCAGCCCGGCACTGCCGGTGCTGATGACGGAAAAGGATGCGGTCAAGTGCCGTGCCTTTGCGGCTGACGATTGGTGGTACCTGGCGGTGGATGCCGAGCCTTCGGCCGCGTTTGTCGCCTGGTTTGATCAGCAATTGCAGCGTCTAGTGCCGCGCGCCTGACTGTTCTGATCATTCGGCGGCCTCGTCCGCCCCAGCAGCTGCTTCCTATCAAGGATCTCCCATGGACCCGAAACTACTCGATATTCTCGCCTGCCCACTGTGCAAGGGCCCGCTGAAGCTCGCCGCTGACAAGAGCGAGCTGATCTGCAAGGCCGACGCGCTGGCTTTTCCGGTTCGCGATGGCATCCCGGTGATGCTGGAAACCGAAGCCCGCACCCTCAACGTCGACGAGCGTCTGGACAAGTAAATGAGCACTGCCTTTACCGTTGTGATTCCGGCGCGCTTCGCTTCCAGCCGCCTGCCGGGCAAGCCGCTGCAGGATATTGCCGGCAAACCGATGATCCAGCATGTCTGGGAGCAGGCCTGCAAAAGCAGCGCCCAGCAGGTAGTAGTAGCCACCGACGATGCGCGCATCGTTGAGGCTTGCCGCAGCTTTGGTGCGCAGGTGGTACTGACCGACGCCTCCCACAACTCTGGCACCGACCGCCTGGCTGAAGTGGCCACGGCGCTGGGCCTGGCTGCTGACGCCATCGTGGTCAACGTGCAGGGCGACGAGCCTCTGATCCCGCCATCGATCATTGATCAGGTAGCGGCCAACCTGGCGGCCAATCCGCAGGCAGCCATTGCCACCCTGGCTGAGCCGATTGAGGATGTGCAGGCGCTGTTCAACCCCAATGTGGTCAAGGTTGTCAGCGACAAGACCGGCCTTGCCCTGACCTTCAGTCGCGCGCCGCTGGCCTGGGCGCGCGATGCTTTCGCCAAGAGCCGTGACGAGCTGCCAGCAGGCGTGCCGTACCGTCGCCACATCGGCATCTACGCCTACCGTGCGCAGTTTCTGCATGACTTCGTCGCCTGGGGCCCGTGCTGGCTGGAAGACACCGAGTGCCTGGAGCAGCTGCGTGCGCTCTGGCATGGCGTGCGTATCCATGTCGCCGATGCCCTGCAAGCGCCACCTGCGGGCGTCGACACGCCGGAAGACCTGGAGCGGGTTCGTCGCCTGCTGGGGGCCTGATGCGCGTTCTGTTCGTCTGCCTGGGCAATATCTGCCGCTCGCCCACGGCCGAGGGCGTGTTGCGCCACAAGCTGCGTGAGGCTGGGCTGGAAGGGCGCGTCGAGGTCGATTCGGCCGGCACTGGCGACTGGCATGTGGGCAAGGCGGCGGACATCCGCACGCGTCAGGCCGCGCAGCAGCGTGGCTATGACCTGTCAGCACTGCGCGGCCGACAGGTCAAGGCGGCGGATTTCCATGCCTTCGACCTGATTCTGGCTATGGATAACAGCAACCTGCACGACCTGCAGCAGCTGCGTCCGGGCAATGATGCGGCCGAGCTGGACCTGTTTCTGCGGCGTTATCAGCTGGAGCTGGATGAAGTGCCAGACCCCTATTACGGTGGCGAGGCCGGCTTTTCTCAGGTGCTGGATTTGATCGAGCAGGCTTGTGATGCCCTGGTGCTTGAACTCAAGGGGCGCTTATGAGCCTGCAGGTGCGCACTCAGGTATCACTGAAACCCTATAACAGCTTTGCCGTCGAGGCCCAGGCCAGCCATTTTGCCGAAGCTGAGAATGATCAGCAGGTGCGCGAAGCGCTGAGCTATGCGCAAACGCAGCAGTTGCCGCTGTTGTTGCTCGGTGGCGGCAGCAATCTGCTGCTCACAACCGACGTCGATGCGCTGGTGCTGCGTATGGCCAGTCGCGGTATTCGCGTACTGAGCGATGACGGCGAGCGGGTGGTGATCGAGGCAGAAGCGGGGGAGCCCTGGCATCCGTTTGTGCAATGGACGCTGGCGCAGGGCTTTGCCGGCCTGGAAAACCTCAGTCTGATCCCCGGCACCGTAGGTGCAGCCCCTGTGCAGAATATCGGTGCGTACGGCGTTGAGCTGAAGGATCTGTTTGCCGGTTTGACCGCCTTGGATCGACAGAGTGGCGAGCTGTTCGAGTTTTCTCTGCAGGACTGCGCCTTTGCCTACCGCGATAGCCTGTTCAAGCGCGAAAGCGGGCGCTGGGTCATCCTCCGGGTGCGCTTTGCCTTGAGCCGTGCGGCTGCGCTGCATCTGGATTACGGCCCGGTGCGTCAGCGTCTGGCGGAGCAGGGCATCAATGCCCCGACTGCGCTGGATGTCAGCCAGGCGATCTGCGCCATTCGCAGCGAAAAATTGCCTGACCCGGCTGAGCTAGGCAATGCCGGCAGCTTCTTCAAGAACCCGTTGGTATCGAGTGAGCTGGCGCAACGCTTGCGCGCTGAGCATGCCGATCTTGTGGCCTATCCTCAGGTGGTGAATGGCCAGGTAGACGGACAGGTCAAACTGGCCGCGGGCTGGTTGATCGAGCGTGCGGGCTGGAAGGGCTTTCGTGAGGGTGATGCAGGTGTGCATCGTCTGCAGGCGTTGGTGCTGGTGAATTACGGCGCCGCCACTGGTGCGCAGTTGTTGGCACTGGCGCAGCGTATCCAGGCGGATATCGCCCAGCGTTTCGCGGTGGAGTTGGAGATCGAGCCAAACGTGCTGTAAAGCGTTTGGCGGCAGGCCGCGACCAGTGCATTGATCGCGCTGTAATAAACCAACAAAAAGCCCCGCCTAGTGCGGTTTTTTTTGTTGGTGGTAGGTCTAGAGTGGTGAAGGCGCAATTGCTCCCGATCTCGCGCGCTAGAGTCCTGCAAGGTAAGAACAGACGAGAAACGCAGCGAAGCGAAGTAACAGCCGCAGGCTGGCCCGAAGGGTGAGCGTAGCGAGTCAAGCGGTGTGTACTTTTGTACATGAGCATTACTCGTTTCACTCGCCTTCGGGTCGAGCTTACGCGCGTTAGCAATAGTGGCTTGCCGAGTCTGTTTTTAACGCCGCAGGGCCGACGCGCAGAAGATTGTAGTCTTGCACGTACTTAGTCGTCGAAATCCATCCAGCCGCCCATCTCTTTCCAGCGATTGACGATGCCGCAAAACAGCTCGGCAGTCTTCTCGGTGTCGTAGCGGGCCGAGTGCGCTTCCTTGCCGTCAAAATCGATACCGGCGGCCTGGCAGGCCTTGGCCAGTACGGTCTGGCCATAGGCAAGGCCGGCCAGGGTGGCGGTGTCGAAGCTGGAGAACGGGTGGAACGGGTTGCGCTTGATGCCGGTGCGGTTTACCGCGGCATTGAGGAAGCCCAGGTCGAAGCTGCTGTTATGGCCGACCAGGATCGCCCGCTTGCAGCTGTTGGCTTTTAGCGATTTGCGCAGGCCACGGAAGATTTCCGTCAGCGCGTGCTCTTCGGTGACCGCCATACGCAGCGGGTGATCAAGCTTGATGCCGGTGAAGTCCAGCGCCGCCTGTTCGATATTCGCTCCTTCGAACGGTGTGACGCGGAAGAACTGGGTGTGCTCCGGGTAGAGGAAACCCCCTTCATCCATGCCGATGGTGGTGGCAGCGATTTCCAGCAGGGCATCGGTGGCGCAGTTGAAGCCGCCGGTTTCCACGTCCACGACTACCGGCAGGTAGCCACGAAAGCGCGCGGCCATCGGGTGGCGCGGGCCGGAGTGGCTACCGCTTTCGGCTTCGTCGTCGTACAGGTCTTCACTCACGCTTGGCGCTCCAGCAGGCGCCAGCGCAGGGTTTCACCGGCGCGCAGCGGGATAACGGTTTGCTCGCCCAGCGGCAGGCTGGCTGGTGCGGTCCAGTCTTCACGCACCAGGGTGATGCTGTCGGTATTGCGCGGCAGGCCGTAGAAGTCCGGGCCGTTGAGGCTGGCGAAGGCTTCCAGTTTGTCCAGCGCATTGCGCTGCTCGAAGGCCTCGGCATACAGCTCAATGGCTGCATAAGCTGTGTAGCACCCGGCGCAGCCGCAGGCGGCTTCCTTGGCATGCTTGGCGTGCGGCGCCGAGTCAGTACCGAGGAAGAACTTGGCGTTGCCGCTGGTGGCCGCATCCAGCAGCGCGTCCTGGTGGGTGTTGCGCTTGAGAATCGGCAGGCAATAGAAGTGCGGGCGAATACCGCCAACCAGCATATGGTTGCGGTTGTACAGCAGGTGATGGGCAGTGATGGTGGCGCCGACGTTGGCCGATGCACTTTGCACAAACTCCACCGCATCGCGGGTGGTGATGTGCTCGAACACCACTTTGAGGGTCGGGAAGCGCTCGACCACACGGCTCAGGTGTTCACCGATAAACACCTTCTCGCGGTCGAAAACATCGATCTCGCTGCGCGTCACTTCGCCGTGCACCAGCAGCGGCAGGCCGACTTCGGCCATGGCTTCGAGCACCGGGAAAATCTTGTCGATGCTGGTTACGCCCGAATCGGAGTTGGTGGTCGCGCCGGCCGGGTAGAGCTTGGCCGCATGTACAAAGCCCGAGGCTTTGGCCGTGCGCACATCGTCAGGCTGGGTCAGGTCGGTGAGGTACAGCACCATCAGCGGCTCGAAGCGGCTACCGGCAGGGCGGGCACTGAGAATGCGCTGGCGATAGGCATCGGCTTCGCTGGCATTGCGTACCGGCGGCACCAGGTTGGGCATGATGATGGCGCGGCCGAAGGTGCGGGCTACATCGGCAACGGTATGCGGCAGAACGCCACCGTCGCGCAGGTGGATGTGCCAGTCGTCGGGACGCAGCAGGGTAAGGCGGTCAGTCATGGAAGCTTCCAGGCGGGCAAAACGTGGCGAGAATGCTACCGGAAAAGCCCCGTGGCAGCACGTTGAAAGCGGGCGCGACAGGTAAAGCTGACTGAAGGCCGGGTTGTGCTGTGGCCCGACTTGCATAAGCGGCATAAAGCGCTGCTCAAGTTTTCCGCCGTGGCACCGATAGACAGAGGGTAAGCCGTATTCCCTGGAGTCTGTCGTGCGACCCTACCCACTCGCGGTGCTTTGCCTGCTGGCAAGCCAGCCCGTCCTAGCCATCAGCTTCCAGACTCGTCTGGAGAAGATCGAGTGGCAGGTCGAAGGCGATCAGTTCGAGTGCCGTTTGTCGCAACCCATCACCGATTTTGGCTCCGGGGTGTTTGTACGTCGGGCCGGCGAGCAGGTCACCTTCAGTCTGAAAGCCCGTGAGCGCTGGCTGGGTGCCGGCAATGCCACCTTGCTGGCGGCGGCGGCGCCCTGGCAGCCGGGGCGCGGTGATATCAACCTGGGCTCGGTCAGTGTGGTGCCCGCCGAGGTGCTGTTCAACAGTTCCCAGGAGCAGGGCACGCGCTTACTCACTGGCCTGTTGGAAGGGCGCAGCCCCGTGGTGCGCCATCGTGCGGCGATGGGCGGTGATGCGGTTGAAGTGCGCTTGCTGCCGGCCAAATTCAACAAGGCCTATAACGAGTACCTGGATTGCACGGCCAAACTGCTGCCGGTGAATTTCGATCAGGTGCGCAAAAGCCAGGTCGGTTTTCCGGGTGGCGGTATCGACCTTGAACCGCTGGCCCAGGCCAAGCTGGATATCATCCTCAGCTTTCTCAAGGCCGATCCCAGCGTCAATCGCATCCAGCTTGATGGGCATGCCGACAATGGCGGCAATCGCCTGACCAACCGCGACCTGTCGCGCCGCCGTGCGCTGGCGGTGATGGAATACCTCAAGGCCAACGGCATTCCCGCCGAGCAGATCACCATGCGCTTTCATGGCGAGCGCTACCCGGTGGCACCGAACAACAATGAAGCCAATCGGGCAAAGAATCGTCGGGTAACCATTCTCCTCGACCGGGTGCCGGAAGCTGCAGTGCCGCCTGCACCTGCTCCAGCGCCTGAAGCGACTGATCCTGCGGCCACCTCCTAGCGCCGGCTATTGGTCTGTTGTCCAACAATTATCCGTCGCTTGGTCGTCACAAGCTGTCGCGCCTCTGTAAATCAGGCGGCATGGGCAGTAGAATCGTCGGTTTTCCCGCACAACCCCGTGGAGTTGATGGCATGGCCGACGTAAACAAGGTAGTCCTGGCATATTCCGGTGGCCTGGACACTTCCGTGATCCTCAAGTGGCTGCAAGATACCTATAACTGCGAAGTGGTGACCTTTACCGCGGATCTCGGCCAGGGTGAGGAAGTCGAGCCGGCACGCGCCAAGGCTCAGGCCATGGGCGTCAAGGAAATCTACATCGACGACCTGCGCGAAGAATTCGTCCGCGATTTCGTCTACCCGATGTTCCGCGCCAACACCGTCTACGAAGGCGAATACCTGCTGGGCACCTCGATTGCCCGTCCGCTGATCGCCAAGCGCCTGATCGAAATCGCCAATGAAACCGGTGCTGATGCCATCTCCCACGGCGCCACCGGCAAAGGTAACGACCAGGTGCGTTTCGAACTGGGTGCCTACGCGCTCAAGCCTGGCGTAAAAGTCATCGCCCCCTGGCGCGAGTGGGACCTGCTGTCGCGCGAGAAGCTGATGGACTACGCCGAGAAGCATGCCATCCCGATCGAGCGTCACGGCAAGAAGAAGTCGCCGTACTCCATGGATGCCAACCTGCTGCACATCTCCTATGAAGGCGGCGTGCTGGAAGACACCTGGACCGAGCACGAAGAAGACATGTGGAAATGGACTGTCTCCCCCGAGGCCGCGCCAGACGCACCGACCTATATCGAACTGACCTACCGTAAGGGCGACATCGTTGCCATCGACGGCAAGGAAATGAGCCCGGCCACTGTGCTGGCCGAACTGAACCGCATCGGCGGCGAGAACGGCATCGGCCGTCTGGATATCGTCGAAAACCGTTTTGTCGGCATGAAGTCCCGTGGCTGCTACGAGACCCCCGGCGGCACCATCATGCTCAAGGGCCACCGCGCCATTGAGTCGATCACCCTGGACCGCGAAGTCGCTCACCTGAAAGACGAGCTGATGCCGAAATACGCCAGCCTGATCTACAACGGTTTCTGGTGGAGCCCTGAGCGTCTGATGCTGCAACAGATGATCGACGCCTCCCAGGCCAACGTGAACGGCGTGGTGCGTATGAAACTGTACAAAGGCAATGTGATCATCACCGGTCGCAAGTCCGATGACTCGCTGTTCGACGCCAATATCGCCACCTTCGAAGAAGATGGCGGCGCCTACAACCAGGCTGACGCTGGCGGCTTTATCAAGCTCAACGCCCTGCGCATGCGCATTGCGGCGGGCAAAGGGCGCAAGATGCTCTGATAGACTGGAGCACCTGAGCCACACCAAACCCCGGCCATAAGCCGGGGTTTGCATTTATAAGCCCGCAAGATGGGCAATGATGAGGAGACACCTGATGAGACTGCTGCACACCATGCTGCGCGTCGGCGATATGGATAAATCCATCGCGTTCTACACCGAAGTGCTGGGCATGACCCTGCTACGTCGCAAAGACTACCCGGAAGGGCAGTTCACCCTGGCCTTCGTCGGTTACGGCGATGAAGCGCACAACAGTGTGATCGAGCTGACCCATAACTGGGGCGTGGAGAGTTACGAGCTGGGCACTGGCTACGGCCATATCGCTCTGGAAGTGGCCGATGTGTACAAGGCCTGTGAAGACATTCGCACCCGCGGCGGCAAGATCACCCGTGAGCCAGGGCCGATGAAGCACGGCACCAGCATCCTGGCGTTCGTCGAAGACCCGGACGGCTACAAAATCGAGCTGTTGTCGCCATCGCGTGCCGACTGATTGCTGCTATCTTTGTAAGTGATAGCTTACAAGGCGAATGGCCAATCTACCCGGCCAGACGAGGTGTTCCATGACCTGCGGAAACCATGCAAAGCGGCTGATTCGAGCCGTGCAGGAGTTGTCCATGGCAAGGGATCTGGATGCTGTTGCCGAGGTGGTGCGCCACGCCGCGCGTGAACTGGTGGGAGCCGATGGCGCCACCTTTGTCTTGCGTGATGGCGAGCAGTGCTTTTACCGCGATGAAGATGCCATCTGTCCGTTATGGAAAGGTCAGCGTTTTCCTCTGCAGGCCTGCATCAGCGGTTGGGCCATGCTCAACCGTCAGGCCACGGTGATCGAAGACATCTATCAGGATGAGCGGATTCCCCACGCCGCCTATCGACCGACCTTCGTCAAAAGCCTGGTTATGGTGCCGATCCGCACCCTGGAACCCATTGGTGCGATTGGCACTTACTGGGCCAGTCAGTACCGCGCCACAGCCGATCAGGTCGAGATGTTGCAAGCTCTGGCCGACGCGACTTCGGTGGCCCTGGAGAATGTCCAGGTATATGCCGAACTGGAGCGCCGGGTCGAGGAGCGCACGGCGCAACTGGCGCAGGCCAACCAACTGCTGCAAGACGAGGTGGCCGAGCGTCTGCGCGCCGAACAGCTGGTGCGGCAGATGTCGTTGACTGATGAGCTGACTGGTTTGTACAACCGCCGTGGCTTCCTGCTGCTGGCTGAGCGCGAGTTGCAAGTCGCGCGTAGGCGGCGGGGACGTAGCCTGTTGCTGTATGTCGACCTGGACTACCTGAAGCTGGCCAATGATCGTTTCGGTCATGCTGCCGGCGATGGCATGTTGGTCGACGCAGCCGATCTGCTCAAATCGTTGTTTCGCACCACCGATGTGGTGGCGCGGATTGGCGGTGACGAGTTCGTGGTGCTGGCCAGTCATTACAGCAGCAGTGAAGAAGTGCTGACGCGCCTGGACAGGGCGCTACAGGTCTTTCAGCAGCGCACCGGGCGGCCATTGTCGTTAAGCGTGGGCACGGCGGAGTCGTCGTTGCAGGCCGATCAAAGCCTGGAGCAGTTGCTGACCCAGGCGGATGCTGCGATGTATGCCAACAAGTGTTCCCGGCGCAGTTTGCAGGCTGTTGGCTAAGCAACAAAAAAGCCCCGCAGTGTAGCGGGGCTTTTTGTTGCTGGCGGCGTTAGAGGTCGAAGTCGTATTCGGCCAATTGCTTGTGCAGGCGGCGCTCTTCGAGGAAGTTGTCGATGATGCGGCGCTTGGTCAGGTTGGTCTTGGCAACCTCTACCGGTGCTTCGGCTTCATCCGCTTCTTCGGCAACAAAATCTTCGTCGAGCTCAAGTTCTTCTTTATCAGTGCTCATAGATTCACTCCAGGCTACCAGGGCCATTCAGCTGCTGTGAAAACTACTGCGTTCGGTCATGCTGCGTTGGAAACAGGCTCACACTGCTCATTTACAGCTCGTAAGCTCGACTCGGGCATCCTGCTTCGTTCTACCTTCTGCATCCATGCAGTCGTCCGCGTGCTCGCCTATTTCCGCCTTGCCTGACCTTCGCTCGCTACGTTTTCACACAACCTGATTTGCGCACCTTATAGCGACAAAACCTGGGCGGGTAAAAAAGATTTTTTCAATCAGCTTATTGAGCGGCTGAATAGCGGCTCAATCGTCGGAGGTTTTCTGTTTGTATTCGCACAGGTCTTCGATGCGACAGCTGCCGCAGCGCGGCTTGCGCGCCTGGCACACATAGCGGCCATGCAGGATCAGCCAGTGGTGTGAATCGAGAAGAAATTCCTTGGGCACAAACTTCATCAGCTTGTTTTCCACCTCCAGCACGTTCTTGCCGGGAGCGATGCCGGTGCGGTTGCTGACGCGGAAGATATGCGTGTCCACTGCCATCGCCAGCTGACGGAACGCGGTGTTGAGTACCACATTGGCGGTCTTGCGGCCGACCCCGGGCAGGGCTTCGAGGTCCTCGCGGTTGTCCGGCACCTGGCTGCCATGCTTCTCGATCAGGATGCGGCAGGCCTCGATGACGTTCTTCGCCTTGCTGTTGTACAGGCCGATGGTCTTGATGTATTCGGAGAGGCCCGCGACACCCAGGGCGTAGATCGCCTCCGGGGTGTTGGCCACCGGAAATAGCTTGGCCGTGGCCTTGTTGACGCTGACGTCGGTGGCCTGGGCGGACAGGGTGACCGCTACCAGCAGCTCGAATGGCGTGCTGTAGGCCAGTTCGGTCTTCGGCTCGGGGTTGTCTTCATGCAGGCGGCGGAAGATCTCGTAGCGCTTGGCGGCGTTCACTCAATCACTCCGGTCACCCGCACACGGCGGCTCTGCACCGGTGTATCRACCTGCTGCGCCTTGGCTCGTTCGGCCAGCACTTCGTCCACGCGGTTTTTGCAGGCGATCAGCAGGCCCAGCACGATAAAGGCGCCTGGCGGCAGGATGGCCAGCAGGAAGCCCTTGTACTCGGGGATCAGCGTCAGCTGCCAGTTGGTGGCGATAGGCCCGAACAGCAGGTGCATATTGGCGAACACTGCGCCGGTGCCGAACAGCTCGCGCAGGGCGCCGATCATCACCAGCACCACGCCAAAGCCCAGGCCCATCATCAGGCCGTCATAGGCGGCGCGGGCGGGGTCATTCTTCGCGGCAAAGCCATCGGCGCGGCCGAGAATCACGCAGTTGGTGGTGATCAGCGGGATAAAAATGCCGAGAATCTGGTACAGCTCGTAGGTGAACGCCTGCATCAACAGTTCGATGCAGGTGGTCAGGGCGGCGATGATCATCACAAAGGCCGGCAGCCTCACCGCCGTGTTGACCACGCCGCGCACCAGCGAAACTGCGGTGTTGGAGCACACCAGCACCACGGCGCTGGCTAGCGCCAGGCCGAGGGCGTTGACCGCCGAGTTGCTTACCCCGAGCAGCGGGCAGAGGCCGAGTAGTTGCACCAGCGCGGGGTTGTTCTTCCACAGGCCGTTAAGGGTGATTTCGCGGTAGCTGGGACTAGCCATTGGACTTCACCTGGGCTGCGAACAGCTGCTCTTGATTGGCATCGAAATACTGCAGGGCCTTATGCACGGCCCTGACCACCGCGCGCGGGGTGATGGTGGCGCCGGCAAACTGGTCAAACTCACCGCGATCTTTCTTCACCGCCCAGCCATCCTCGCCGGGATTGCTCAATGACTTGCCGTCGAAGCTGCGAATCCAGGTGCTCTTGGCCAGCTCGATCTTGTCGCCCAGACCGGGGGTTTCCCGATGGCCGAGTACATGTACGCCGGCCAGGCGACCATCGGCCTGAATACCGATCAACAAGTGGATTGCGCCGCTGTAACCGTCCGGTGCGGTGGCACGCAGGATCACCGCGCTGGGTTTGCCATCTTTCAGGGCGATATAGGCGGTCTGCGGCGATTTGCTGCCAAGCAGCGGGTTGTGCAGCTGAATGCTGTTGTCCAGCAGGTGATTGTCGTAGCTGCCCTGGGGCAGGATCTCGCTCAGGGCGCGCACCTGGGCTTCGCGCTCGGCGTTGGCGATGCGCTCGGCAGTGGCTTGTTGCAACACGGCCACCAGGCCCACGGTGACGATGGCAAACAGCCCAAGCACCAGGGCGTTTTTCAGCATCGAGCGGCTAATTTCAGGCAGGGCCACGGTCATTCTCCCAACTTGAAGCCGCGCGTCGGCTTGCGGTGGCCGTAGGTGCGCGGCCGCGTGTAGTAGTCGATGGTCGGTGCCGCCAGGTTCATCAGTAGCACGGCGAAGGCCACGCCGTCCGGGTAACCGCCCCAGGCGCGAATCACATACACCAGCACGCCCACGCCGATGCCGAAAATCAGCCGGCCGAGGTTACTGGTGGCGCCGCTGACCGGGTCGGTGACGATAAAGAAGGCGCCGAGCATGGTCGCGCCGGTCAGCAGATGAAACAGCGGCGAGCCGTGGGAGTCCGAGCCCGAGCCGTTCCAGAACAGCAGGCTCATCAGCGCCAGGGCGGCGAGCATGCCGACCGGTGCATGCCAGGTGAACAGGCGCTTGTGCAGCAGGTACAGGCCGCCAGCAAGGAAGGCCAGGTTGACCGCCTCGGTGGCGGCGCCGCCGAGATAGCCGAACGCGGGGTTTTGCGCCCACAGCTCGTCGATGGTCAGGCTCTTGTTGACCTTCAGCGCGTCCAGCGCGGTTGCCTGAGCCCAGCCGTCCGGCAGGTTGGCGATGCCGAGAATCTGTTGCAGCCCTTCGAGCAGGCCAACCGTATGCGGCGCTGGCCAGCTGGTCATTTCTACCGGGAAGGAAATCAGCACCACCACATAGCCGAGCATGGCCGGATTGAACGGGTTCTGCCCCAGGCCGCCATACAGCTGCTTGCCAAATAGCACGGCAAAACCGGTGGCCACCAGCGTCAGCCACCAGGGCGAGTAGGGCGGCAGCGCCAGGGCCAGCAACACGGCGGTGACCAGTACGCTGTAGTCTTTGAGGAAGAACAGTACCGGGCGCTTGCGCAGCGCCAGGATGGCTGCTTCAAAGCCTAGGGCGCAGGCGCTGGCCCACAGCAGATTGATCAGGGTGCCGGCGCCGAACAGCCAGGTCAGGGCGAGAATGCCCGGCACCGTAGCCAGCAGCACCTGCAGCATCACTTGCTGGGTGCGGTTGCTGCCCTTGGCGTGGGGCGATGTGATACGGGGCAGGGCCATTGGCGCTCCGGTTGTTGGGTTGGCTACGCAGGGCTGTTATCAGCTGCCTGCGTGTTCCTGTAATTGGCGTTCGGCGTCTGTCAGGCGCTGGCGCGCGGTGGCCAGGGCATCGGCTGCACTGCTGTCATCACGCTCCAGTTTGCGCAGGTCGGCGCGGGCAAAGGCCACTTCGGTCTTCAGCGCGCGAGTAGTTTCATCGATCGGCTTTTTGTCCGTGCGCACCAGCTCTGGCGCGGGCTTGCCGGATGCGTCCTCGGCCTGGTGCAGCGCCTGCTCGGCGGCCGCCAATGCTTCGCGTAGGCTGCCAAGCGCGGCTTCATCGCTGCCAGCTTTCTCGGCTTTTTTCAGTTCGGCACGTTTCATCGCCAATTCGATCTTGGCTTTTTTCAGCGGGTCGGGGGCTTCTGCATCAGGCGCTTTTACCGGAGCGGTCGGTGCCTGGGCTTCCAGGCTGGCCAGCAGTTTTTCGGCAGCTTCCAGCTGGCTGCGCAGTTGCTGTAATTCGCTTTGCTGCTCGTCGCTTGGCGCTTCAAGTTTTTCCAGCTTGCGCACTTGGGCACGCAGCATGGCAGCGTCGATCTTGGCTTTTTTCAGTGCGCCATCGTCGGCAACTGGGGCAGCAGCCGGGGCAGGCGGGTTGGCGGCCATGGCGCTGTCGAGCGCTTGCTGGGCGATGGCTGCTGCGCTGCGCAGCTCGTCGACCTGGGCCTGCAGCTCGGGGCTGGCGTGGGTTGCCAGCTGCTTTTCGGCCTTTTTCAGAGCGACTTGCGCCATGCTGGCTTCGATCTTGATTTTCTTCTGCTCGTCACTCAGACCGGCCGGTTTGGCCGCTGCTGCATCGCTGCTGGCTGCAGCGGGTGCGGCTTGGGCCTGAGCTGCCTTGGCTTGGGCTGCTTTGGCAGCGCGGGCCTGGCGTTCGGCTTCCTTCTGTTCTTCGGCGCGGCGCAGGCGTTCCTGACGCAGCTCGAAGCGTTGTTTCGACTGCTCGGCCTTGAGCTGCTTCTGTTCCAGGTCGCGAATCTCGCCCTTGGCAGCGCGGTAGTACTGTACCAGAGGAATGCTCGACGGGCAGACATAGGCGCAGGCGCCGCACTCGATGCAGTCGAACAGGTTATGCGCCTTGAGCTGTTCATGCTCCTGGCCGATGGCGAAGAAGTGCAGCTGCTGCGGCAGCAGGCTGGCCGGACAGGCGTCGGCGCATTCGCCGCAGCGGATGCACGGCATAGCCGGCGGCGGTGGTGGCAGCTCGGCGGTGGTCGAGGCCAGCAGGCAGTTGGTGGTCTTGATCACGGGTACGGCGAAGTCGGGCAGGGTAAAGCCCATCATCGGGCCGCCCATGATCAGGCGGTTCAGCTTGCTGCGGTCGAGGCCGGCAAACTCCAGCAGTTCACCCACCGGGGTACCGAGCAGTACCTCGACGTTCATCGGCCGGGCCAGGGCTTCGCCGGTGAGGGTGGTGATGCGTGAGATCAGCGGTTTGCCGTGGATCACCGCGTTATGAATGGCCACGCAGGTGCCGACGTTCTGGCAGAGCATGCCGATATCCGCCGGCAGGCCGCCGCTCGGCACTTCCACGCCAGTAAGAATCTGGATTAGCTGCTTTTCGCCACCGGACGGGTACTTGGTGGGGAATACCTTGAGCTGATAGCTGCGCTCGGCCAGTGCATGGCGAACGGCGGCGATGGCTTCGGGCTTGTTGTCTTCGATACCGATCAGCACCTGATCCGGCTGGATCAGCTGCACCAGAATGTCGATGCCGCTGATCAGCTCACTGGCGCGCTCGCGCATCAGCAGATCATCGGCGCTGATATAGGGCTCGCACTCGGTGCCGTTGATGATCAGCGTGTGGATCTTCTGCGTCGGCCGCGCGTTGAGCTTCACCGCCGTGGGAAAGCCCGCACCGCCGAGACCGCTGATGCCCGCCTGGCGAACCAGCTCAACCAGGGCGCTGTTTTCAAGATGACGATAGTCAGCTTGTGGGGTCAGCTCGATCCATTCATCCAGCCCATCGCTGTCGATCACGATGGCCGGGGCGAGCATGCCCGATACGTGCGGGTAAGGCTGCGGGCCGATAAAGCTCACGGTGCCGGAGGTCGGCGCGTGCACCGGTACGCTGACAAATCCCGTGGCAGCGGCGATCAGCTGGCCTTTCAGCACGCGCTCACCCACGGCGACCACAGGTTCTGCGGGCGCGCCGATATGCTGGTTAAGCGGCAGCGTCAGACGCTTGGGCAGCGGCGCCGGCTGGATCGGCGTGCGGTTGGACAACTCCTTGCGCTCGGCCGGGTGAATGCCGCCAGGGATATCCCAGATCAGTGCTTCAGCCTTGTGCAATGCGCTCATGCTGCCTGCTCCCGGTCGCTGGCAATCAGTTGGCCGGGCAGCAGGGGTTTTTCCCATTTCCAGCTTTGCACGGTGCTGCCCACTTCGATCATGTCGATGCAGTCCACCGGGCAGGGTTCGACGCACAGGTCGCAGCCGGTGCACTCGCTGACGATCACCGTGTGCATCTGTTTGGCCGCGCCGACGATGGCGTCCACCGGGCACGCCTGAATGCATTTGGTGCAGCCGATGCATTCGGCTTCGCGGATATAGGCGACCATTTGCGGTTTTTCGCCTTCTACGGCGTCTAGCGGCTCGGCTTCAACGTCGAGCAGGTCAGCCAGGGCCTGAATGGTGGCTTCGCCGCCGGGAGGGCACTTGTTGATCTTGTCGCCGCCGGCAATCGCCTCGGCGTAGGGCTTGCAGCCCGGATAGCCGCACTGGCCGCACTGGGTTTGCGGCAGCAGGGCATTGATCTGTTCGGCAATCGGGTTGCCTTCGACCTTGAAGCGCACGGCGGCGAAACCGAGGATGGCACCGGCCACCAGGCACAGGGTGAGCAGGGCGAGAACGGCGATCAGCACCAGGCTCATAGCTTGATCAGCCCGGTAAAGCCCATAAAGGCCAGGGACATCAACCCGGCGGTGATCATGCCGATGGCCGCACCCTGGAAGGATTTCGGCACGTCGGCGATGGCGATGCGTTCACGCATGGCAGCAAACAGCACCAGTACCAGGGAGAAACCGAGGCCGGCGGCAAAGCCGTTGGCGGTGGCGGTGATAAAGGTGAATTCGGCCTTGTTGGCGTTGAGCAGGGCCACGCCCAGAACGATACAGTTGGTGGTGATCAGTGGCAGAAAGATGCMCAGTACGCGGTAAAGCAGCGGGCTGGTCTTGTTCACCACCATCTCGGTGAACTGCACCACCACGGCAATCACCAGAATAAAACTGATGGTGCGCAGGTATTCGATATCCAGCGGCTTGAGCACGTACTGCTGCACCAGGTAGCTGCACATGGCGGCCAGGGTCAGCACGAAGGTGGTGGCCAGCGACAGGCCGATAGCCGTCTCGATTTTCTTCGAGACGCCCATAAAAGGACACAGGCCAAGGAACTGGACCAACACGAAGTTGTTGACCAGGATGGCGCTGACCATGATCAAGGCGAGTTCGGTCATTGCAGGTTCCGTGAATGGACGGGCAAAGGCCGCAGGAAAGGGGTGGCTATTATCGGTAAGCCGATCCTGCCATACAAGCCGGATCAGCCTTCCTGAGGTGTTGCCATAAGGCTAGCGCAGCCTGATCAGAGTGGCTGCGCTATTGGGTCGCAGGTTTATTTGACCCGCTGACCCGGCTTGGCACCGCTGTCTGGGCTGAGCAGGTAAATCTCTTCACCGCCAGGGCCGGCGGCCAGCACCATGCCTTCGCTGATGCCAAACTTCATCTTGCGCGCGGCCAGGTTGGCCACATACAGGGTCAGGCGGCCTTCCAGCTTGCTCGGGTCCGGGTAGGCGCTCTTGATACCGCTGAACACATTGCGCTTGGCATCGCCGATATCCAGGGTCAGGCGCAGCAGCTTGTCGGCGCCTTCAACGAACTCGCATTTCTCGATCAGGGCGATACGCAGGTCGACCGCGGCAAAGGCGTCGAAGGCGATTTCGGCTGCCAGTGGGTCTTTAGTCAGCTCGCCGTTGCCGGCTGCTGCTGGGGCGGCTTCGCTGGCGGCCAGGTCTTCTTTGGAGGCTTCGATCATGGCGTCGATTTTCGCAGGCTCGATACGGGTCAGTAGGGCGCTGAACGGGTTTAGTTGGTGGTTGGCCAGCAGTGTTTGGTGATCGTCCCAGGTCAACGGCGCGACATTGAGGAAGGCCTCGGCGTCGCTGGCCAGCTGCGGCAGCACTGGTTTCAGGAAGATCACCAACTGGCGGAACAGATTCACGCCCAGAGCGCAGATGGCCTGCACGTCGTCCTGCTTGCCGTCCTGTTTGGCCAGGGACCAGGGCGCCTTGTCGGCGATCCAGGCGTTGGCGCGGTCGGCCAGGGCCATGATTTCGCGCATGGCACGGGCAAAGTCGCGTGCTTCATAGGCTTCGGCGATGCTTGGTGCGGCGGCCTGGAAGGCTTCAGTTAGCTCGGGTGCGGCATTGCCGGCCACCAGCAGGCCGTTGTTGCCTTTGTGGATAAAGCCGGCGCAGCGGCTGGCGATATTCACCACCTTGCCGACCAGGTCCGAGTTGACCTTCTGTACGAAGTCTTCCAGGTTCAGGTCGAGGTCATCCACGCCACGGCCGAGCTTGGCGGCGTAGTAATAGCGCAGGTACTCGGGGTTCAGATGATCCAGGTAAGTGCGCGCCTTGATAARGGTGCCGCGCGATTTGGACATCTTCTGCCCGTTGACCGTCAGATAGCCGTGCACGGCCACTGCGGTTGGCTTGCGCAGGCCTGCGCCTTCGAGCATGGCTGGCCAGAACAGGGCGTGGAAGTTGACGATGTCCTTGCCGATAAAGTGGTACAGCTCGGCGGTCGAATCCTTGTTCCAGAACGCGTCGAAGTCCAGCTCCGGGCGCTTGGAACAGAGGTTCTTGAAGCTGGCCATATAGCCGATCGGCGCATCCAGCCAGACGTAGAAGTATTTGCCCGGTTCGTCGGGAATTTCGAAGCCGAAGTACGGTGCATCGCGGCTGATGTCCCATTCCTGCAGACCGGAATCCAGCCATTCGGCGATCTTGTTGGCTACCGCGTCCTGCAATGCGCCGCTGCGGGTCCAGCTTTTCAGCATGGCCTCGAAGTCCGGCAGCTTGAAGAAGAAGTGCTTGGAGTCGCGTAGTTCAGGGACGGCACCGGAGATCGCCGAGCGCGGGTTCTTCAGCTCGGTCGGCTCGTAGGTGGCGCCGCATTTTTCGCAGTTGTCACCGTACTGGTCTTCCGCCGCGCACTTGGGGCAGGTGCCTTTGATAAAGCGGTCGGCGAGGAACATGCCCTTTTCGGGGTCGAAGTACTGGGTCACCGAGCGGGTGGCGATATGCCCGGCGTCACGCAGCTTCAGGTAGATGGCCGCCGACAGCTCGCGGTTCTCGTCCGAGTGGGTGGAGTGGTAGTTGTCGAAATTGACCCCGAAATCGGCAAAGTCGGCCGTGTGTTCAGCCTGCACATTGGCGATCAACTGTTCCGGGGTGATGCCTTCCTTCTCGGCGCGCAGCATGATCGCCGAGCCATGCGCATCATCGGCGCAGACGTAGATGGCCTGATTGCCGCGCAGCTTCTGGAAACGCACCCACATGTCGGTCTGGATGTACTCGAGCATATGGCCAAGGTGGATCGAACCGTTGGCGTAGGGCAGGGCGCTGGTAACGAGAATCTTGCGGGCTTGGCTCATGGGATCGGCTGCACTGGTAACTCAGGGAAGCCGGCAACTATATAGGGGCGGCGGATATTTTTCACCCTTGCGCGGGCAATGCCTGCCGGTGTGCGCCTATGGAGTTAGCCTGGGGTAATATGCCCGCCTGCTTTACTCAGCCTTTCGGAGCCTTCCATGAGTGTCGTTACCCGCGCAGCGGTCGAAGCCGCCTTGTCCCAATACACTGACCCGCACCTGAATCAGGACCCGGTCAGCGCCGGTTGCCTGCGTGAAGTGGATATCCAGGGTGGGCAGGTCAAGGTGCGTCTGCAGTTGGGTTATGCGGCCGGGCTGTTCAAGAGCGGCTGGGCGCAGATGCTGCAGATGGCCCTAGAAAACCTTGAGGGCGTCGAGCGGGCGCAGGTGCAGGTCGACTGCGTGATCGAAGCGCACAAGGCGCAGGATCAGGTGCCGGCGCTGGCCAATGTGAAAAACGTGATTGCGGTGGCGTCCGGCAAGGGCGGGGTGGGCAAGTCCACCACCGCCGCCAACTTGGCGTTGGCACTGGCGCGCGAAGGGGCCAAGGTCGGCATCCTCGATGCGGATATCTATGGGCCGAGCCAGGGCATCATGTTTGGCATCCCGGAAGGCACGCGGCCGCAAGTGAAGGACCAGAAGTGGTTTGTGCCGCTCAAGGCCCATGGTGTGGAAGTGATGTCCATGGCTTTTCTCACCGACGAGAACACCCCGGTAGTCTGGCGCGGCCCGATGGTTTCTGGTGCGCTGCTGCAATTGATCACCCAGACCGCCTGGGATGACCTGGATTATCTGGTGGTCGACATGCCGCCAGGCACCGGCGATATCCAGCTGACCCTGGCGCAGAAAGTGCCGGTGGCCGGCGCGGTGATTGTCACCACACCGCAGGATCTGGCCTTGCTGGATGCGAAGAAGGGCGTGGAAATGTTCCGCAAGGTAAATATCCCGGTGCTCGGCGTGGTGGAAAACATGGCCGTGCATATCTGCTCGAGCTGCGGGCATGCCGAGCATTTGTTCGGTGAAGGCGGTGGTGAGAAACTGGCGGCGCAGTTTGGCGTCGACCTGCTGGCCTCGCTGCCGCTGTCGATGGCCATCCGTATGCAGTCCGATGGCGGCAAGCCAACTACCATCGCCGACCCGGAAAGCCAGATCGCGATGATCTATCAGGAAACGGCGCGTAACGTGGGTGCACGTATCGCTCAGGGCGCTGCGCAGCAGGCGATGCCGAACATTGTAATCAGCGAAGATTGATTCGGCGGTGGCGCACGCGAGTGCGCCGCATCGTGCGCTGATAAAAGTAGATGCCTATAAAAAAAGCCCCGCACTAGGCGGGGCTTTTTCTCAAGCGGGGTTAGTGCAGGTTATACAACCTGAACTTCCTCAGCTTGCATGCCTTTCTGACCACGGGTAGCGACGAAAGTCACTGCCTGGCCTTCTTTCAGGCTCTTGAAGCCATCGCTCTGGATAGCTTTGAAGTGTACGAAGAGGTCGTCACCGGACTGTGGGGTGATGAAGCCGTAGCCTTTTTCATCGTTGAACCACTTGACGGTGCCATTCTGACGATTCGACATGTTATGTCTCCTAACAAATTTATTAACAGCCCTGGAAAAGCCCAGGCCGGGACTGAGTGCAACGAGTACTAGGAGTCGGACGATGTTTGGATCGAAATCTAGGCATCAAGTAGCGATTCGCGGTGACACATGCAGCACAGTGAAACAACCATACTCGCTTTTAACGCTAAGCGCGAATGCTCTGTGCATCTTTCTGTTATTTAGCGACAGACAGACTGTTTGCCGTTTTGCGTGCCGCGCTGGCTCAAGAGACTTTGAACCCAGTCGCCGGCCCCGGTAAGATGCGTGCACTTTTCACCCTTCGCTATAGCAGGACAGACGCCATGAGCATCAAATCGGATAAGTGGATTCGCCGCATGGCTCAAGAGCACGGCATGATTGAGCCCTTTGTCGAGCGGCAGGTACGTGCCGAGGGCGCCCAGCCACTGATTTCCTATGGCGTTTCCAGCTACGGCTACGATGTGCGCTGCGCCGATGAGTTCAAGGTGTTCACCAACATCAATTCGGCGACCGTCGACCCGAAGAACTTCGATGAGAAGAGCTTTGTCGATGTGAAAAGCGATGTCTGCATCATCCCGCCGAACTCCTTCGCCCTGGCGCGCACCGTGGAGTTCTTCCGCATTCCCCGCGACGTGCTGACCATCTGCCTGGGCAAGAGCACTTATGCGCGCTGCGGCATCATCGTCAACGTCACCCCGTTGGAGCCAGAGTGGGAAGGCCACGTGACCCTGGAATTCTCCAATACCACCACTTTGCCGGCGAAAATCTACGCCAACGAAGGCGTGGCGCAGATGCTGTTCCTGCAGTCCGATGAGGCGTGCGAAGTGTCTTATAAAGACCGCGGTGGCAAGTATCAGGGCCAGCTGGGTGTGACCCTGCCCAGGGCTTGATCGGTCGCTGTAATGAAAAAGCCGGGTATTTCCCGGCTTTTTCATGGGGCTCAGAAACTCAGGGAACCAGCGGCAGTTCGCGTTTATGGCGAGTGGCGTCATAGGTGCGCACGATGATGTCGTAGGCTTCCTGGCGCACGGGTTGGCCGTGCAGGAAGGCGTCGATTTCGGCGTAGCTGACGCCATGCGCTTCCTCGTCCGGCTTGCCGGGGCGCAGTTCTTCGAGGTCGGCGGTGGGCACCTTGAACACCAGGTTTTCCGGGGCGCCGAGGTGCTTGGCGATGGCGCGCACCTGGCCCTTGACCAGGCCGGACAACGGGGCAAGGTCGCAGGCGCCGTCACCGAACTTGGTGAAAAACCCCATAACAGCCTCGGCGGCGTGGTCGGTACCGATCACCAGGCCGTTGTTGGCGTTGGCGATGGCGAACTGGGCGACCATGCGGATGCGCGCCTTGATATTGCCGGTAACGAAGTCGCGACGGGCATCGCTGAGTTTCTGCAGGTGAGTCACCTGCTCGCCGAGGCCCAGTACGCTGTCCGCGATATTTACTGTGTCTTCTTCGTCGGCGCGAATAAATTTCAGTGAGTCTTGAGCGTCTTGCTCGTCATGCTGAGTGCCGTGGGGTAGGCGTACGGCGATAAAGCGATAGGCATTATCGCCGGTCTCACTGCGCAACTCTTCCACAGAAAGCTGGGCCAGGCGCCCTGCGGTGAGGGAGTCGACGCCGCCACTGATGCCCAGAACCAGCACTTTCAGGCCGGAGTTGCGCAGGCACTGCTTGATAAAGGCCTTGCGCTTGTCGATCTGCGCCACCAGCGCGGCGGTATCTGCGAAAGGCGGCACCACATCGAGGGCTGCGGCGATTTCGGCTTGGCGATTGCTCATTTCAAAGTCCTCACTGGGAGCAGAACACATGGCTTGTGCGGTCGCGCGGCAGCAATATCCGGCGGTATGGCATCAAGCGCTATCAAGGCGCAAAGCTTACGTTGAACTGGCTGCAAAGTGCACGCTAGAGCTGCATGTCTGTAGAAGTGGGGCGAGTCGCAGGCAAAAAATTGCCTGGAGCAATTTTTAACGTCGCGCAGCGATGGCCCGTAGGGTGGCCGCCAGGGATGGCAGGCCATAAAAAATTGCCTGGAGAAGTTTTACGCCTCGCGCAGCGATGGACTGAGGGGCGTCGAGGAATTACGGGCAAAAGAAAGGGCGCTAAAAGCGCCCTAAAACGATGATGATCTATGGAGTAAGTCCACTTTCTCAGAGCGGCCGCCGCTGAATTGGTTCAGTGGCGGCCGACGAGCGGTCGTTCAGTCTTGGCTTTGCTTCAGTTCGCTGGCGTCAGCAGCAGGCGCTTAGTGCCATATACCTTGTCGAGGTTTTGCGACTGGAAGGGGAAGCTCATATAGCTGCCCTTGAGCCAGGCATCGATGCCGTCGGCGTAGTGTTTGCTGGCGGGGTTGCCGGACTGCCCGGAGCTGTTGAGACCGATCAGTGGTTCCTCGCGGCCGAAGTCGACGACGATGCGCATGGCCGGAATCAGCCAGGTGTCGAAGTTCTCGCCCCAGTTGTAGGCCGCCACGTTCAGCGTGCTGTGATCACCGCCCGCCGGGTAGGGGCCGCGATCCAGATAACCCTTGATGGCATTGATGCTGGTGCGTTGGCTGGCGCTCATGTATTGCGCCAGTTGGCTGGTTTCGGTGGTCCAGTTGTAGGTGTGCAGCTTGCCCCACTGCCAGGCACTGCGTTCGCTACCCAGCTTGCTTTCCAGCAGGGTGACGGCGCCTGCAAGGCTGCGCGCCAGGATGGTCGGTTTATCTTCATGCTGTGCGGTGCGGGTGTCGTTCCAGAACGGGCTGTCGTCACGGCCCAGCAAATGGTCGGCCTGGGCGGAGTAGGAGCTGTTGGCGGTTTCGACCAGCGCTTTCCAGGCAGGTGTGCTGTCCGGGCCGAGTTCGTCGAGGAAGGTTTCGCGTGCGCTCTGGTAGAGGAAGGCGCTGTACAGCGCGGCATCCGCCGAAGTGGCGGCCATTTTGCCGTCGAACTTCATCAGCCGACTGTGCGCTTCGCGGGCCTTACTGCGCTCTGCTGTCGGCAGGGCATCGATAGCGGCTTGCAGGCCTTCAGCCATGCCTGGTGCGCTGAACATGTTCTGCAGCTTGGCCACGAAAGGTGAAGTCTGGTCGTACTGCATGGCAATCATGCTCTGGGTGTCATGCCTGCCGGTGGCTGCCAGCGCAGCGATGCGTTCGGCGCGCTCGGGGTAGAACCAGGAGTTGGACAGCTGCATGCCGTAGCCACGCGGTACGGTGCGGTGGTTGGCGGTGCCGAGCCAGCCTTCTGGCGGGTCTTGGTCATAGGGATGCAGCATCGGGTCGGCGAAACCGTCCCAGGCGTACTGGCTGTCCCAGCCGGGGGAGGGCATCAGGCCCAGTCCCGCACGGCGGTTGGGGAAGCGTCCGGTGACTTGCCAGCCGATATGCTGCGCATCGGCAAATACGATGTTCAGCGGCATGGCGCGCACTTCGCGGGTGGCCTCAAAGGCCTGCTCGACCGACTGGGCACGCGACAGGTCGAAGAAGGCATCCAGGGTCTTGTCTGCTTCGAATTGGGTGGTTTTCAGTGCCAGGCCATAGCCGCTGCTCAGTTGCATGGGTTGCAGCATGTGCTTGCGTTCGCCCAGTACCGAGTTCAGCAGCGGGCCGTGACGGGTTTCAAAAATGGTTTCGCGGATTGGCCGCTGGCCTTTGATAAAGAAGGTTTCCTGGCGCTCCAGTGTGGGCAGCCATTTGCCGTCGGCCAGGTAGTGCAGGCGGCCGCCTTGACGTCTGACCTGTTCGAGGAACAGATCCTGGTTGTCACCCATGACCATGGTCATGCCCCAGCCCAGCTTGCCGTTGAAGCCGGCTACCACGGCGGGTACGCCGGCAATCGACACGCCTGCGGCCTGGTATTTGGGTGAGCGGATCTGCACGAAATTCCACACCGAGGGCATCGACAGCGGCAGGTGGGTGTCGTTGGCCAGCAGGCTTTTGCCGCTGCGTGTGCGCTGTGGGGCAAAGGCCCAGTTGTTGGACGCCGCTACGCCGAGCATATGCGCATCGGCAAACTGGCTGACGGCTGCGCTGACATCGCTCAAGCCGGCCAGTTGGCCCTTGAGATCGAGCCCTTTGAGTTTGGCGGCTTCCTCCAGTGGCAACGGCTCATCGGGGTAGGTTGGCAGTAGCCAGGCCAGCTGTTCGCTGCCGACTTTTTGTGCCAGCACCAGTGAGGCGATTTCTTCCTGCAGATTGACTGCCAGGCCGAAGTTCAGCAGGCAGAACACCAGCACCGAGTCCTCGGCCTTCCAGTACGCCGGGTGATAGCCGGATTCGGCCAGGTCCATTGGCAGCTTGTCGCGGTAGCGGAACAGGTAGGCGTTGACCCCGCGGGCATAGACCTCGAAGAAGCGTTTGATCCGCGGCGAGGCGTTGCTGTAGAGCACCTCGGCGCTTTTCTTCAGGTTGACCGCGCGCATAAAGCGGTCCATTTCCAGCACGCCGGGGCCGGCCATTTCGGCCAGGCGGCCCTCGGCCATCAAGCGCAGGCCGACCATCTGGCTGAGGCGGTCGCTGGCATGCACATAGCCGAGGGCGAACAGCGCGTCATGGAAGGTGGTGGTTTCGATCAGCGGCATGCCCAGGGGGTTGCGGCGGATTACTACGCTTTGCGCCAGGCCCTTGACCCGGACGATGCCTTGATCCGGGTGCACGCTGTCGCTGTAACGGCTGTTCAGAAGTGACTGACAGCCCGTGAGCGTGACGACGGCCGTTAATACGGCTGCGAGGCTGAGGTGGGCCATGGGGCGTAACGCGCGCGCTAGCATGCAGCAGGCTCCTTGCGGGTGGAAAACGGTCGGTTGGGGTGTGCGCTTTCCAGGTGCGTGGGCGCGCAGGTGCGGACGTACTACGTTAGCCAGCCGCCATGAGCCTGACAAGGCGCGTGGCGGGCGAATCAGGCGCTTTTGCGCAGGGGCGGCAGGGCTTCATCAAGCAGCCAGCGGGCGGCGGCGCGAGCAGCTGCCTTGTGCTGTAACTCGAGTTCGCTGAAGTGTTGCTCATGCTGGCGGCGCACGTTTCTCTCCAGGGCCTTCCACTCGGCGTGGGTCGGCACCTGGGCGGTTGCCGCGAACAGCAGGTGAAAAACCTCACAGCGCTGATCCTGGCTAAGGCGGCTGTCGTAGTTGTCCAACAGCACCTTGATCCGAATGGCGCCCTCGATCAGCGGCAACTGACCCTCGAGCAAGCTGCTGGCGAGGATATGAAGGTCACCGCCAATGCGTTCGCGCTGGGTGTTGAGCGCTGCAGCCTGGGCTTTTTCCTGGGCCCAGACGCGCCGCCACAGGTGCAGGGCGTAGAGTGCCAAGGCGGCAATCAATACGCCGCTGCCGATCAGGACGAGTAGAGTGAGGTTGTTCATCGCAGGCTTATGCGCCGTGGCATTTCTTGAATTTCTTCTCGCTGCCGCACGGGCAGGGGTCGTTGCGGCCAACGTCTTTTAGGGCGTTGCGCGCAGGTTCCTGATGGCTGTGATTGCAATGCGGGCCATGTACATGGCCGTGATCATGCTGGTGCGCGTGATCGTGGTCGTGATTGCAGTCAGGGCCGTGGACGTGTTCTTGCTGGGTCATGCGAGTTACTCCGGGATGTAATCGCCGGGAATTATCTCGCCATTGCGCGACATGTGCACGCTCTGTCCGAACAGCCAGCCAGTTTTTACTGCGCCTTGCAGACGATAGGGGATGGGTTGATCGGGTTTTTCCAGGGCTTTGACGATCTGCCGCAGGTGACGCCAGAGGTTGGTGCGCACCGGTATGGAGAAGTTGTGATGGCCGTGGGCAGGCACGGTAAATGAAACATTGGATTCGCCTTCAGCCAGTTTGACCTGGTTCAGATGCACCAAGTAATCCATCCCGCGCACTGGCAGGCTGAAATTGTTGGGGTTATCGATGCGAAAGCGCAGCGTGAACTGCTGCTCCAACAGTTTGGCTTTAACCACGTCGACTTTAACGAGACGAACTTCGGGCGACTTCAGATCACCTGGAGAGGAACAACCGCTAAGGCCCGACAGGAGGCCAAAAAACATCAATAGGCTGAGAATTCTTATCGTTTGCGCCTGATAAAACATTGCATACTCCGAATGACGCATCAGTGTAACAAGCAAGTGCTTGGCTGCAACCTGTTGTGACGGTAAAAAAACCTGCGCCATACTGAGCAACGAATAGGACAGGAGTATGACCATGGCTCGCTACGAAATTGCCTTCAGTGCGCAGTTGGTTCCGGGTGCCCAGCTGGAGTTGGTGAAGGCCAACCTGGCCAAGCTGTTCCAGGCGGATGAGCAGCGCCTGGCGCTGCTGTTCTCGGGGCGGCGTATCGTGATCAAAAGCAACCTGGATGCGGCCGGGGCGGAAAAGTACCGCTCGACGCTGGAGCGCGCTGGGGCTGTGGCCGAAGTGGCCTGCCTGGATGATGAGATCGAAGAAATCGAATTGGCCGCACCACCCGCTGCCGCCACAACGCCAGTTGCCGCCCCGGTTGCGGCATCTGTGCAGCCGGCCAGCAGTCAGCCTGCGGGGCGCCTGCAGGTCGCGCCGCGTGATGAATATATGGCTGCGTTTGCAGACGTCGATGCGCCGGATTTTGGCATTGCGCCGCTGGGTGACGATGTGCAGGACGGCAAGCCGCAGGTGCAGGCCCCGGCCCTGGATCTGTCGCAGTTCAGCCTGGCACCGCCTGGCAGTGATATGGGCGAGGCGAAAAAAGCGCCGGCCGGGCCGCCACCGGATATCTCCCATCTGAAATTGCAGGATTAGCCCGCGCGGCGCAGGGAGCCGTGACTTGCTGCTCTCTGCGCAAATGGCCCTCTAAGCCATCAAAAATAGCTTGAGCAGCACTTCTTGAACTTCTGCCCGCTGGCGCAGGGGCAGGCGTCATTGCGGCCTAGTTTCAACTCGACAGTTGGGTCAATGAAATACCAGCTGCCGCTATTGCGCACGAATGCCGAGCGTTCGCGGTGGCTGTGCACGCCGCCTTCATCACGCCAGTGCGCGGTAAAGGTGACATAGGCGTGCTGTGGTTCGCCCTCAATCAGCTGCGCTTGCTCGACCTCAAGCCCGAGCCAGGTGCTGCCCAGGCTCCAGGTTTGGATGGCGTCCTGGTCGAGGCCGGCTTGCTGGGCCGGTAGTGTGCTGTGCACCAGGTAATCGATCAGTCCCAAGGCGTAGGCGCTGTAGCGTGAGCGCATCAAGGCTTCGGCGCTGGGTGCCGGAGTACCTGCGTGATAACGGCCGCAGCAGAGCGTCAGCAGTTGGCCGCTGCCGCAGGGGCAGGTGGTGCTGCTCATGGCTTTACCACCAGTACTTGCCGAAGTTTTCCGGGTTGGCCCAGAACTTGGCGTTCAGCCAGTCAGGTACTTGCTTGTAGTCGAGCAGGTCATAGGTGAACAGGTTGAGTGTCTGTTCATCGCGCTGGAAACACTCGCTGGCCTGCAGGGCCAGTGCAAAGAAGTCGGTTTCTTGCCAGTCACAGGCTTGCAGGTCGACCAGTACCGCCATTCGGCTGGCATTCAGGTTGCGAATGCCACCAAGCAGCTCTAGTCCGGTGCGTTTCGGCAGATGCTCAAGGCAATCGACGATCAACGCCAGATCGAAACGCTGCGCGGCCACATCATTGGGCAGTGCTCCTGCGTCTGCATGAATCAAATGGCAGTTTGGATGGGCCTGGATAAATGCATCAATCGCAGGTAGTTTTCGGCTACCGACTACCAACAGGCGTTCTGGCGTGTAGCGTGCCAACAGGGCGGCAAGGGCTTGCTGGGGTGTTCGGGTGGACGGGGTTGCAGACATAACGGCTCCTCGCTCAAGTGCGCAAAGACTAACGTGCAGCAGTAACGCGGCCTAGTGCGGATTGTGCTAGTAATGCGTTTGCATATTCTCTGGCATATTTTGTTACTGGCGTCTTTACTTCGTCAGTATCGGTTTTTGCCGATTTACCAATAGGAGACGTATATATGAGCATCACCAGGAAAGCATTACCCCTGATTGTCGCGAGTACCTTTTTGACCGGTTGTGCCGGGCTGCAGAAAACGGATTGGCCAACCTGTGCCGCGATCGGCGGTGTGGGCGGTGCTGCTCTGGGCGCTATTGAAAGCTCTACATGGGCCGGTGGCGGTGCAGTAGTTGGTGCCGGTATGGCCGCTGCATATTGCTGGGTGCATGGCGCCAGCGATGAGCAGGTTGTTGTGGTTGAAGAAGTGGTAGTTGAAGAAGTTGTGGTGTCTGAACCAGCCGAGGCAGTGCGCGTTGAGCTGGACGTCAAATTCGACTTCGACAAGGCCCAGGTCAAACCAGAAAGCTACGGCGATATCAAAAACCTGGCTGACTTCCTGACCCAGTACCCACAGACCACCACAGTGGTTGAAGGTCATACCGACTCCGTGGGTAGCGACGCATACAACCAAAACCTGTCCGAGCGTCGTGCCAATGCGGTGCGTGATGTACTGGTTAACCAGTACGGCGTAGGCAGTAATCGCGTTAACGCTGTGGGCTATGGCGAAAGTCGTCCGGTTGCGGACAACGCCAGCGCTGACGGCCGTGCCGTCAACCGCCGCGTAGAAGCAGAAGTAGAAGCTCGTCCTTGATCGTCTGATCCCAGACTTTCTGAAGAAAACAAGCCAGACCCTCCGGGGTCTGGCTTGTGCAGCTTGAAGGGTAGGTCTTTACTCCTTAGTTACCGGCAGTAGCCGGCATTACAGGAGATTTCTACCATGAGAGTTAGATCCATGATGGGGGTAGCCCCCATTCTCTTGGTCAGCAGTGTTCTTTCAGGTTGCGTCACAACTTCCAGTACGGGAGATGCGCCGCTCAACCAAGGGAACTGGCCCCTGTGCAGTGCAATTGGCGGTCTGACCGGTGCTGGTCTGGGCGCAATCGAAAGTTCAACATGGGCAGCAGGTGGAGCCGTGGCCGGTGCGGTCATTGGTACGCTGATTTGTTATGCCCAGGATGGTGATGAAGACGATGACGGCGTGTTTGACCGTCGTGACCGTTGCCCAGGAACCCCTCCTAATACGCCGGTGCATCACAACGGCTGTCCGATCAAGGAATATGCCAGTACGCCTGCCGAAGCAGAGCCTGAGCCCATCGAAGTTGTGGACTCGGTTCGGGTAGAGCTGGATGTGAAGTTCGATTTCAACAAGTCCGATGTTAAAGAAGACAGCCAGGCCGATATCAAGAGCCTTGCCGACTTTATGAAGCAGTACCCACAAACCACCACAACCGTTGAAGGACATACCGACGCTGTAGGCAGTGATGCCTATAACCAGGGGCTGTCTGAGCGGCGCGCCAATGCGGTGCGTGATGTGCTGGTCAATCAGCATGGCATCGACAGTGGCAGGGTCTCCTCTGTCGGATACGGTGAGTCGCGGCCGGTGGCTGATAATGACAGCGACTCCGGGCGGGCCATCAATCGTCGTGTTGAAGCAGAAGTCGAAGCGCGACCCTAGCTGATGTGATGCGCTGGCAGGCCGTTGCGAACCCACCTTCCGGGTTCGCAACGGCCTGCCAGCGAGAGGGCAGTTGTAACCCAGTAAAAGCTGTGAAGGCGTTCGACCTCCATGGTTTTTACTGGTCTTCTGGCAGCACACTCCCAAAGCAGATAAGGTGCAGCGAAATAAAAAACTGCCGGGGGCGGATATGAAGACATTTCTGACGTTAGGTAAGGTGCTGACGGCATTGTTCTGGGGCGTCGTCCTGGCCAATCTGCTGCAACCCTTTGCACAACCTTTCGCGCTGCTGTTGAACGGCGCCGGGGCTTTTATTCTGCTGATCCATGCGCTTGAGCTGTGGTTTTTTGACAAGCGCATCGCCGCTTGCCCCAAGCCGGCGCTAGAGCGTGTGCAAGTTATGCTGTTCGGCATTTTTCAGCTGCTTGGACTGCCAGCTGAGCAAGCGGCTGTAGCCGCAGTAGCCGCAGTAGCCGAGTCTGAGCCTGAGCAAGCGCTGCAGATGGAGGCCGAAAATGCGTAAGCTGTTCGTCCTCGCTGCGCTGTTCAGCCCACTGGCATTGGCCCAGGCGGTAATTGAAGTCGATTCCCACGCGGTTATGCGTCTGCCGAGCAACACCAGTGTTTTACTGCTGGACCGTCTGCAGATTGCCGATCACGGTACCTTGTTGATTCCTCCTGGCCTGACCGAAATTCGCGTGGCACAGCTAACCCTGGGCCGCGACGCACGTCTGGCGATTGCCCCCAGTGATCAGGCGCTGCGCCTTGAAGTGGAAACCGCCGAGATTGCCAGTGGCGCACAGATCAGTGCGCGCGGTGCCCAGGGCAGTGCTGAAAAGCCGGCGTTGCCGGGGCGTAACCTGAGCCTGCGCCTGCAAGCCGTGACCCTGGAAAACCTGCTGCTGGATGCCCGCGGCGGTACCGGTGCGCCTGGCTATGCCGGCCTTGCTGGTGCCGATGGCAAACCAGGTGGCTGCACCTGGGGTGAAGCCAGTCGCGGCCATGATGGCTTGAATGGTGGTGACGGCCAGCCGGGTGCTGCTGGTGCGCAGGTGCGCCTGGAAGTCCCGCAAGGCTTCCCGGTTGAGCAGTTACAGGTGCGTCTGGATGGTGGCAACGGCGGTCAGCCGGGCGCGCCAGGTGCGGGCGGCCAAGGCGGCGTGAGCAAGGGCTGCTGGTTATACAGCACTGATGGTGCACGCGACGGCAAGCCAGGGCAGGCCGGGCGTGCCGGTGAGGCAGGCCCGGCAGGCGCGCTGAATGTCGTGCAGTTCTAAGCCATTGCGCGGTGCTAACCGCTGCTCTCGGGCAGCGGTTGCTTTAACGCGCTTAGAACGAGGGACGCACGCCGGCGATTGCCACCACCAGCAACCCCAGCAGCAAGTTGATGCCGACCAACCGACGAATGCGCCCAAGCACGGCGCCGCCATTCGGCCAATCCTCCGCCGCCACAGCGCGGCGCAGTTCAGGTAGTTGCAGTGCCTGAATCCGCAGAAACAGCGCCAGCATGGCGATATACAGTCCCATCATGATGTGCACGTAGCGCGGCGCTGTATCGAAGCCGCTAAAGCGCAGGTGCAGCATGCCCACGCCGGTCACCGGCAGCACAATCACCGCCGCCCAGACCCAGTAGAAAAACCGCGGAAAGACCTCCAGCCAGAGTTTCAGGCGAGACGGGGCTTCCAGTGCGGCGACGGCTGCTGGGCGCAGGATCATCCACGCGAAGAACATGCCGCCGACCCAGATCAGGGCGGCGAGCAGGTGCAGGCTGTAGACGAAGGCGTATGGGGTCATGCAGGCACTCCTGTTGGTTAAGCGGTTCAGCGCTGGATCGATTAGCGCGCTATGATAGCCGCCGATTACAAACACTGAAAATTTATCCAGCCTTTTCGCGCCCAGACCCCATGCTCAGTACCGAACTCAAGTCCCAGATCCAGGGCGCCTATTCCCGTTTTCTCGAAGCCAAGTCGCTCAAGCCGCGTTATGGCCAGCGCCTGATGATTGCTGAAATTGCCAAGGTGCTGGGTGCGATCAAGACGGACGACGAGGGCCGGCGCCTGGGTGATCCCGCAGTAGTGGCGGTTGAGGCCGGCACCGGTACGGGCAAGACTGTGGCCTACAGCCTGGCGGCGATTCCCACTGCCAAAGCTGCGGGCAAACGTTTGGTGATCGCCACGGCCACCGTCGCCCTGCAAGAGCAGATCGTGCACAAGGATCTGCCTGACCTGATGCGCAACAGCGGGCTGAATTTCAGCTTCGCCCTGGCCAAGGGGCGGGGGCGTTATCTGTGCCTGTCCAAGCTGGATATCCTGCTGCAGGAAGGCCAGGCGCAAAGCGCCACCGCTCAGCTGTTCGAGGAAGAAGGCTTCAAGATCGATGTGGACGAGCAGAGCCAGAAGCTGTTCACCACCATGATTGAAAAACTCGCCGGCAATAAATGGGACGGCGACCGCGACAGCTGGCCAGAAGAGCTGGAAGACACGCGCTGGTCGCAGCTGACCACCGATCACAGCCAATGCACCAATCGCCATTGCCCGAACTTTCAGCAGTGTGCCTTCTACAAGGCCCGCGAGGGCATGGGTAAGGTCGACGTGATCGTCACCAACCACGACATGGTCCTGGCCGACCTGGCGCTGGGCGGCGGGGCGGTGCTGCCGGACCCGCGCGACACCCTTTACGTGTTCGACGAAGGCCATCACCTGCCGGACAAGGCCATCGGCCATTTCGCCCACTTCACCCGCCTTCGTTCGACTGCCGATTGGCTGACTCAGATCGACAAGAACCTGACCAAGTTGCTGGCGCAAAATCCGCTGCCCGGGGATCTCGGCAGGCTGATCGAGCAGGTGCCGGAACTGGCGCGGGAGCTCAAAACCCAGCAGCAATTTATGTTTGCCGCTTGCGAGCAGGTGGCCGATTTCAAACCGGGCGAGGATATGCAGGGCCGCGAGCGGCCGCGCCATCGCTTTGTCGGCGGCGTGGTGCCGGCGCACTTGACCGAGTTAGGCCTGGAACTGAAAAAGGGCTTTTCCAAGCTCAATGATCTGTTTACGGGGGTAACCGAACAGCTCAAGGAAGCCATGGATGGTGAGGGCGCTGTCGGTATTGCCAGCCATCAGGCCGAGGAATGGTACCCACTGTTCGGCAGCCTGCTGGCGCGGGCCAAGGGCAACTGGGAGCTGTGGCTGGCCTTTACTGCCGAAGACCCGGAGGAAAGCCCACCGATGGCGCGCTGGCTGACCCTGGCCGACAGCGGTGCGCTGTTCGATATCGAGGTCAATGCCAGCCCGATCCTGGCCGCCGAAACACTGCGGCGTAACCTGTGGAATGTTGCCTATGGCGCCCTGGTGACCTCGGCGACCCTTACGGCGCTAGGCACCTTTGATCGCTATCGCATGCGCGCCGGCTTGCCGAAAGTGGCAGTTACCACCGTGGTGCCGAGCCCGTTCCATCACGCCGACGCCGGTGTGCTGCGGGTGCCCAACCTGAACGCCGATCCACGTGATGCTGTGGCGCACACGGCGGCGATTATTCGCGACTTGCCTGGTCTGGTTGAGGGCTCGCGCGGCACCCTGGTGCTGTTTTCCTCGCGCAAGCAGATGCAGGAGGTCTTCGATGGCCTGGAACGCGACTGGCGCAAGCGGGTGTTTATCCAGGGCAACCTGTCCAAGCAGGAAACCCTGAACAAGCACAAGGCGCGGGTCGACAGCGGTGAGGAGAGCGTGTTGTTTGGCCTGGCCAGCTTTGCCGAAGGTGTCGATCTGCCGGGCGCCTACTGCGAGCATGTGGTGATCGCCAAGATCCCTTTCGCCGTGCCGGACGACCCGGTGGAAGCGGCGTTGGCCGAATGGATCGAAGCGCGCGGCGGCAATCCCTTTATGGAAATCGCCGTGCCGGATGCCTCGCTGCGTCTGGTGCAAGCCTGCGGCCGACTGCTGCGCACCGAAGCGGATCGCGGCATTATTACCCTGCTCGATCGGCGTGTGGTTACTCAGCGCTACGGCAAGTCGATTCTCAATGCCTTGCCGCCGTTTCGTCGGGAAATCAGTTAGCCATCCGGCTGCTAGGCAACTCGCTGAGCGCTGGTGGTTCCAAGTGGCGTATGCACAATACCTTGGTGGTTATCAGGGCCTGGATTTGGCCTTGGGCAGTTTTGCTCAGGGCGGTTGAAACAATGGGGGAGTGTGGTTCGTGAAGGTTAAGTGCAGGCTGCAAACGGCTGTTCTGCTATCGGCGCTCGTGGGTTTTGCCGGTGCCGCCATGGCGACAGAGCCGCAGGAGCTGTTCAACTTTGTCCGGCCAATGGATGCCGTGCAGGTTACGACGCAGGATGCCGATCTACCCAACCGCATTGGCGAACCGACCCCGCAAGGCGAGGTGCTGCGCCGGGTGACTTTCCATCCTGCCGAGCAGCCGAGCCTAAAGCTAACCCCGCAAAGCGCTAGCTGGGACTGGTCGCAGCAGACGCTGGTCAGCCTGCGTGTGCAGAACGCTATGGACTGGGCACTGACCCTGGATGTACTGATCGAGAGCACTGACGGTCAGCGCTTGAGTACGCGTATCGCCTTGCCTGCCGGCCCTGCGCAAACCCTGTTGATTCCCTTGCAGGCAACTTCGCCCCGCGCTCAGGGCATGCGCGCCGGTGTGCCGATGCCCTGGACGCACAAAGGCCAACGCCTGCTGCTGGCGGATACGGTCACGGGTGCGCTGGACCTGAGCAAGGTCAGCGCGGTCACCCTGTCCATGCCACAGCCGAAAGCTGCGCAACATATTCTGATCAGCCAGTTTGGTGTAAACGGTGAGCAGCTTTCGGCGGCGGCCTATGCCGGTATCGTCGACCGTTATGGCCAGTATGCGCGGGCTGACTGGCCGGGTAAGGTCAAGAGCGACGAGCAACTGCAGCAGGCGGTGGCGCAGGAACAGAAACAACTGCATACCTGGCTGGCCGAGCGCCCGGCGCAAGACAAGTTTGCCGGCTGGACCGGCGGGCAGCCGTTTGAGGCGAGTGGCTTCTTTCGTACCGAGAAACGCGACGGCCGCTGGTTTCTGGTCACGCCGGAGGGCCATCCGTTCTACTCGCTGGGCGTCAATGCGGTGACCGCGCAGCAGAGCGCCACCTACGTTGAGGGACGTGAGGCGATGTTTGCCGGGTTACCGCAGGCGGGCGATGCGCTGGCGGCCTATTTCGGTACATCCGACAGCCGCAGCGACACCGGCGCCAATCAGGGCCGGGCGTTTGCCAACGGGCGCTGGTTCGATTTCTACAAGGCCAACCTGCAGCGTAGCTATGGTCAGGTTGACCCAGCTGCCTGGCGCACGCTGAGTCAGGACCGCCTGCAGGCCTGGGGTTTCAATACCCTGGGTAACTGGAGTGAACCGGCCTTTGGCGGGGATACGCGCATGCCGTTCAGCATTCCGCTGTCGATTCGTGGCGATTACGCCACCATCAGCACCGGCGTTGATTGGTGGGGCGCGATGCCTGATCCGTTCGACCCGCGCTTTGCCATGGCCACCGAGCGCGCTGTGGCGATTGCCTCGCGCGATCACCGTGACAATCCCTGGCTGCTCGGTTATTTCGCCGATAACGAACTGGCCTGGGCTGGCCCGGCGGATGATCCCAATGGTCGTTACGCCTTGGCGTATGCCACGCTGCGCCTGACCACCGACGTGCCGGCCAAGCGCGCCTTCCTCAAGCAGCTGCGCGACAAGTATCGCAATCAGAATGGCCTGTCCCGCGCCTGGGGTATCGAGCTGCCGGCCTGGGAATTGATGGAAGATCCAGGCTTCCAGGCGCCGCTGCCAAGTGCCGAATTCCCGTCCATCGAAAAGGACATGCAGGCGTTCTTGCGTCTGTATGCCGACACCTACTTCAAGACCATTGCCGACTCGCTCGACTGGCACGCGCCCAATCACCTGCTGTTGGGTGGCCGTTTCGCCAGCAGCATCCCCGAGGCGGTGAATGCCTGCGCCGAGTTCTGCGATGTACTGAGCTTCAATTTCTACACCCGCGAGCCGCAGCACGGTTATGACTTTGCCGCACTGCGCCAGCTGGACAAGCCGCTGATGGTCACCGAGTTCCACTTCGGTTCGCGTGACCGTGGGCCGTTCTGGGGCGGGGTTGCCGAGGTGTACAAGGAAGAAGAGCGCGGCCCGGCCTATGCGCATTTCCTGGCCAAGGCCCTGGAAGAGCCGCAGATCGTCGGTTTGCACTGGTTTCAGTACCTTGATCAACCGGTCACCGGGCGTCTACTGGATGGCGAAAATGGCCATCTGGGTCTGGTCGGCATCACCGACCGGCCGTGGGATGGCTTTGTCAAAGCCGTGCGCAAAGCCAACCTGGATGTGCCGAAAACGCTGCTCGAAACGGTGAATACGCCAGTGCCGGCGGTTCCGTAAAAGGCTATTCGCCGGGCTGATAGTAGGGTTGCCAACCTTGCGCAGGGTTCTACGCAGGCGTTAGAGCTGAAACAATCTGCCAAGCATTTGGCCGAATACGAGAAGGGGGCAGGGTGGTGCAGATACAGGGGTATTTCGACCTCAAGTTCGAGGCGCTGAGAGACGCCTTTGCGGCGTTGTTCGAGGAGCCGCAAGAGCGCGGCATGGCGCTGTGCGTGCAGGTCGGCGGCGAAACTGTGGTGGATCTGTGGGCCGGTGTTGCCGACAAGGATGGCCAGCAGGCCTGGCACAGCGACACCATCCTCAACCTGTTCTCCTGCACCAAGACCTTTACTGCCGTTACCGCGCTGCAATTGGTGGGCGAGGGCAAGCTTGAGCTGGATGCACCGGTCGCGCGCTACTGGCCGGAGTTCGCCGCTGCCGGCAAGGACAAGATCACCCTGCGTCACTTGCTTAGCCATCAGGCCGGGTTGCCAGCCTTGCACGAGATGCTGCCGGCCGAAGCTTTATACGACTGGCAGGCGATGACCACGGCGCTGGCCGCCGAACAGCCTTGGTGGCCATTGGGTGAGGGCCATGGTTATGCGCCGATCACCTACGGCTGGCTGGTGGGAGAGGTGTTGCGCCGAGTCGAGGGGCGCGGGCCGGGCGAATCCATCGTCGCGCGTACGGCCAAACCGCTGGGGCTGGATTTCCATGTTGGCCTGGCGGATGAAGAGTTCGACCGGGTGGCGATCATCTCCCGCGGCAAGGGTAACTTCGGCGATGCGGCCGCCCAGCGCCTGCTCAAGACCATGGTGAGTGAGCCTGCGGCCATGAGTACGCGGGCTTTTACCAACCCACCGTCGATCATGACCAGCACCAACAAGCCWGAATGGCGGCGCATGCAGCAGCCGGCAGCCAACGGCCACGGCAATGCCCGCAGCCTGGCCGGCTTCTACAGCGGCCTGCTGGATGGTCAGTTGCTGGAAAGCGAGTTGCTGGCCGAGCTGACCCGCGAGCACGCAGTGGGCGAAGACAAGACTCTGCTGACCCGCACCCGCTTCGGTCTGGGTTGCATGCTCGACCAGCCCGAGGTCGCCAACGCCACCTACGGCATGGGGCCGCGCGCCTTTGGCCACCCTGGAGCCGGCGGTTCCATTGGCTTTGCCGACCCGGAGCGGGATGTGGCCTTCGGTTTTGTCACCAACAACCTAGGACCGTTCGTCTTGATGGACCCCCGTGCGCAGAAACTTGCGCGTCTATTGGCTGATTGTTTATAGCCAGCTCGGCTAAACTGCTGCGCAACATGGCATGGCCTGCCGCCAGCGCGGGCCACTGACCGGCTTCTTTTTGCTTATCACGTGTGGATACCCGATGCTCGCCAACAAAACTCTCGCCATCGCGCTGTGTGTACTGATCAGCGGTTGCAGCCTTTTCGAAAAATCCGAAAAGCCCGCGCCGAAAGTGGTGCCAATGCCGCCACCAGCAGTAACCCAGGCCTGGCTGGATGTGTACGAGCCGAAGGTGCGTGAAGCGATCAAAGGCACCCATTTCGAGTTCGAACGTCGGGAAAACCTGCTGGTGGTCACCGCGCCAGTGCATGGCTCGTTCAACCCGGATCGTCCGCATATGATGCTGCCGGTCACCCTCGGTCCGCTGAGCCGTATGGCCAAATTGCTGGAAAGCGATGAAACCATCGGTGTACTGATTCTTGGCCACGCCGACAGCAGCGGTGAAGTGAGTGCTAACCGCGAGCTGAGCCACCAGCGCGCCCGCGCCTTCACCTCGATTTTCCGCCTTAGCGGTCTCAAGCAGAACCGTCTGATGGTTAAAGGTCTGGGCTCGGATATGCCGCGTGCAGCTAACGACAGCGTTGAAGGCCGTGCGTTGAACCGCCGAGTGGAAATCCTCCTGACCTCGAAAGACACCCTCAACGCGTTGATCTCCAAGTACAGCCAGCCTGCACCGGCCCCCGCCACTGCAGTTGCGGCTAGCAAGCCTGCAACTGACAAAAACGCGAAAACCGTAGCCAAGGCTGATAAGCCTGCTGCCGCTCAGTAACGCGCTACGCAGCGGCGCGTTGCCGCAGATCAAGCCAGATAGAGCGCTCGCGGGTAAGCTAGGCAAGACTTGATCGAGAGGATTTGCCGATGACTCAAACCCTGGCTGATATGCGCCGTGATTACACCCGCGATGGCTTGAGCGAGGCGCAAGCGCCGCTTGAGCCTTTTGCGTTATTTGAGCAGTGGTTTGCCGATGCGGTGAAGACCGAGCAATTGCCGGTCGAGCCCAATGCCATGACCCTGGCGACCGTCGATGCTGAAGGGCGCCCGCATTGCCGGGTGCTGCTGCTCAAGGGCCTGGATGCGCGCGGCTTTACCTTCTTCAGCAACTACGACAGCGCCAAAGGCCAGCACCTGGCCGCCAACCCCTTTGCCGCCATGACCTTCTTCTGGCCTAGCCTGGAACGGCAGGTGCGAATCGAGGGGCGCGTCGAGCGGGTTAGTGCTGAAGAGTGCGATGCCTACTTTCAGGTGCGTCCGCTGGGCAGTCGTCTGGGCGCCTGGGCGTCGCCGCAAAGCCGGGTGATTGCCGATCGCGCCGAGCTGGAAGGCCTGCTGGCCGAGACCGAACAGCGGTTTCTCGATCGTGCGCCGCATTGCCCGCCGCACTGGGGTGGCTATCGCCTGCTGCCGGAGCGTATCGAGTTCTGGCAGGGCCGTTCCAGCCGCCTGCATGACCGCCTTAATTTTCGTCTGCAGGGCGCGAACTGGCTGCGTGAGCGTTTGGCGCCCTGAGCGCGTTTCAGCCGCCGGGGTACTGCGCGGCAGCTTGCTCCAACCAGGCGGGCAGGGCGCTGCGCTTGATGCCAGCGGCCTGCGCCTCTGCCAGGCGGGCGAGCATATAGCTGCGCTTGGCCGCTGAGTCGCCAGCCAGTGACAGCGCCAGGTCGCGGTCCATCCAGCGTTTGATCCGCACATACAGCCACCAGTGGAAGTACAGCCCGGCAGCGCTGGTGATTGCGACGATAAAATAATCCATAAATCCCCCGATCAAGCCTTAGCTTAGGCGGGCTGGATGTCGGTTCTGAACGCGGCGGAATGTCGCGCCCTGGCTCCGCGCGGCAGGTTAGGTAAAGTTTTGCCGCATAATGGCGGGTGACAGCGAAGCTGCGCAGGCGTTTTAATGGGGCCTGCCTAACTGGAGAAACAATCATGCGTAAACCTTTTCTGTTGGCTGCCTCGTTTGCCGTGCTGGCCCTGTTGGGTGGCTGCGCCTCCAGCCTGACTGGCGACACCTACTCGCGCGATGAAGCACGCACCGTGCAGACCGTGCGCATGGGCACCATCGAAGCGTTGCGCCCAGTGAAGATCGAAGGCACGAAAACCCCCATCGGCGCAGGTGCTGGTGCAGTCATCGGCGGCGTGGCCGGTAGCGGTGTCGGTGGCGGGCGCGGCAGCGCGGTGGCGGCGGTGATCGGTGCAGTGGCCGGTGGCCTGCTGGGCGCGATGACCGAGGAAGGCCTGACCCGTACCCAGGGTGTGGAAATCACCGTGCGCGAAGATGACGGCAGCATGCGCGCCTACGTGCAGGCCGTTGAAGAAAATCAGATTTTCCGCGTTGGTGAGCGCGTGCGCATCATGACCGTGAATGGCACCAGTCGCGTTACTCACTGAGTGTCGAAGAGGCCGGATCAGTCCTGACTGATCCGGTTTTTTATTGCCTTTTTTCTAGATAAACCAGATGTTTATCGGCGTTTCTCTGGTTTTTCAGGCAAGCTCGCGGAAAACACAGTGTTTAGTAATAATTCTATCCATGACGGTTGGCCGATAGTTATGGATAATCGCGCACGCTTTTGTGCCAACGGGCTTTAGTCGCCGCGCGGTGCAATACTTTTGCGCGGGTTGCTGCGCAGGCAAAAGCCTGCGGTTGACCGCAGTGAGCAGGTTAGGGAGTCAGCCGGGCACGGGTACGTGCCGGGTTCGTATTAAGGGGTTTTTCTATGACGCTTGCGCTGATCATCGCCTTGCCATTTCTCGGCATTTTTCTGCCTTTGCTGGCCGAACGCATGGGCCGTTCCGCCTGCGCTGTGGCGGCGGCATTGGCGCCGCTGACGGCTTTGGTGCTGTTGTTCTCGCAGCAGTCTGCGGTATTTGCTGGTGAAGTGCTCAAGGTCAAACTGGAGTGGTTGCCGGCCCTGGGCCTGAATCTCAGCCTGCGCCTGGATGGTCTGGGCTTTCTGTTTGCCCTGCTGATTCTCGGTATCGGCCTGCTGGTCATTCTCTACGCGCGCTACTACCTGTCGAAGAAGGAGCCGATGGGGCGCTTCTTCGCCTTCCTCCTGCTGTTTATGGGCGCGATGCTCGGCGTGGTGCTGTCGGAAAACCTGCTGCTGATGCTGATGTTCTGGGAGCTGACCAGTCTGTCGTCGTTCCTCTTGATCGGCTTCTGGGGTGCCCGTTCGGATGCGCGCAAAGGCGCGCGCATGGCCCTGGCCGTGACGGGCGGTGGTGGCCTGGCGCTGTTCGCCGGGATTCTGCTGATCGGCCATATCGCCGGCAGCTTCGAGTTGTCTCAGGTGCTGGCGGCCGGTTATGCGATCCGCGCCCATGAGCTGTACCCGTTGGCGCTGATTCTGGTGCTGCTGGGGGTGTTCACTAAATCGGCGCAGTTCCCGTTCCACTTCTGGCTACCGCACGCCATGGCGGCACCGACGCCGGTATCGGCTTATCTGCACTCGGCGACCATGGTCAAAGCCGGGGTGTTTCTCCTGGCGCGTCTGTACCCGGCGCTGGCGGGGTCGGAGTGGTGGTTCTACCTGGTCAGCATCACCGGCCTGGTGACCTTGCTGGTCGGTGCCGGGATGGCGTTGTTTCAGCATGACCTCAAGGGGCTGTTGGCCTATTCGACCATCAGCCATCTGGGCCTGATCACCTTGTTGTTTGGTCTGGATACCCGCCTGGCCGCCGTGGCGGCAGTGTTCCACATCATCAACCACGCTACCTTCAAGGCCTCGCTGTTTATGGCGGCGGGGATCATCGACCACGAAACCGGCAGTCGCGACATGCGGCGCATCAACGGCATGTGGAAGTACATGCCGCATACGGCCGTGCTGGCCATGGTGGCGGCCTCGGCGATGGCCGGGGTGCCGCTGCTCAATGGCTTCCTGAGCAAGGAAATGTTCTTTACCGAGACGCTCAACCAGCACCTGCTGGGCAGCTTCAACTGGGTGATCCCGGCAGCGGCAACCCTGGCCGGGGTGTTCTCGGTGGCGTATTCGCTGCGCTTTATCCACGACGTGTTCTTCAACGGCGAGCCGGTCGACCTGCCGCATTACCCGCCGCATGAGCCGCCGCGCTATATGAAGGTGCCGGTGGAGATTCTGGTGTTCCTCTGCCTGCTGGTGGGTATCGTGCCGGCCTACACCGTGGCGCCGCTGCTGGCGACTGCTGCCTCGGCAACTTTGGGCGGTGATGTACCGAGTTACAGCCTGGCAATCTGGCATGGCTTCAACCTGCCGCTGCTGATGAGCTTTATTGCCCTGTTTGGCGGGATTCTGGTGTACGTGTTCCGTCAGCCGCTGTTCCGCTGGTATGCCGGGCTGCCGAGTGTTGACGCCAAGCTGCTGTTCGAGCGTGGTGTGCTGATCCTGGTCAAGGTGTCTAGCGTGATCACCCACTGGCTGGAGAATGCATCGCTGCAGCGTTACCTGGCGCTGCTGCTGGCAGCGGCCTTGCTGGTGGTGACTCAGGGGCTGAGCTCGTTGCCGCAGATCAGCGGCCCAGTGGCCATGGCCGAGATCGACGGCATCACCGTTCTGGGCTTGGGCATCATGGCCTTGGCCGCCTTGGTGACGGTGGTCTTCCATCGCCAGCGCCTGGTTTCGTTGCTGATGCTCAGCGTGGTCGGGCTGATGGTGGCCCTGGCCTTCGCCCGTTATTCGGCGCCGGATCTGGCCCTGACCCAGCTGTCGGTAGAGGTGGTGACCATTATCCTGCTGATGCTCGCGCTGTTCTTCCTGCCGGCGCATACCCGTATCGAGTCGAGCAGCCTACGCGGTCTGCGTGACTTCACCCTGGCGGTCGGCACTGGCGTGATGGTGGCGATGCTGGTGTTCGCCGTGCTGACGCGGCCATACGACAGCATTTCCGCATTCTTCCTGGAGAACAGCGTGCCGGGCGGTGGCGGCACCAACGTGGTCAACGTGATCCTGGTGGACTTCCGTGGCTTCGATACCCTCGGTGAGGTCACAGTGCTGGCGATTGCCGCCGTGGGCATCTTCGCGCTGCTCGATGGCCTGCGCCTGATCCAGCCGAAGGTCGATGCACAGGGGCGCGACTGGGCGCGTGACCGCCATCCGCTGATCCTCGCCACTCTGTCGCGGGTGCTGTTGCCGATGGCGCTGCTGGTCTCGGTGTTTATCTTCCTGCGCGGGCACAACCTGCCGGGTGGCGGCTTTATCGCCGGCTTGGTGACGGCCGTGGCGCTGATCCTGCAATACGTCGCCAGTGGCGTGCAGTGGACGCAGTCGCGCCTGCCGCTGAATTACCAGGGCATGGCCGGCCTCGGCGTGTTGATTGCCGGGCTGACCGGCCTGGGCAGCTGGCTGTTTGACCGGCCGTTCCTGACCTCGGCCTTCGGTCATTTCCATATCCCGCTGGTCGGTGAAATCGAGTTGGCCACCGCCATGCTGTTCGATCTGGGCGTGTACCTGACGGTTGTCGGCGCGACCCTGCTGATTCTCGCCAACCTGGGCAAGTTGACCCAGGAAAAAGCTGCACAAGAGGTGCTTTGAGATGGAAGCCATATTTGCCGCAACCCTGGGCATCCTCACCGCCAGCGGTGTGTACCTGCTGCTGCGCGCGCGGACCTTCCCGGTAGTGCTGGGGCTGACGCTGATTTCCTATGCGGTCAACCTGTTCCTGTTTGCCATGGGCCGCCTGCAGAGTGGCGTGGTCACGGTGATCGGCAAGAGCAGCGAATACGCTGACCCGCTGCCGCAAGCGCTGGTGCTGACCGCCATCGTGATCGGCTTTGCCATGACCGCCTTCGTCGTAGTGCTGGCGCTGCGCAGCGTGGGCGAAACCCAGACCGACCATGTTGACGGCCAGGAGCCTGCGCAATGAACCACGGCTTGATCCTGCCCATTCTGCTGCCGATGTTTGCCGGCAGCCTGTTGCTGCTGGGCGCGGGCCTGAGCCTGCGAGTCAAACGCAGCCTGTCGCTGCTGGCCACCTTGATGCTGCTGCCATTGAGCGGCTATCTGCTCTGGCTGGCTGATCAGGACGTGCTGCAGGTGTATGCCGCCGGTAACTGGGCAGCGCCGTTCGGCATCATCCTGCTGCTTGATCGCCTGAGCGCCTTGCTGCTGCTGGTCACGGCGGTGCTTGGCAGCTTTGCCTTGCTCTATGCAGTGCGCGGTGATGATCAGCGCGGGCAGAGTTTCCATGCGTTGTTCCAGTTCCAGTTGATGGGCATTAACGGCGCCTTTCTCACCGGCGATCTGTTCAACCTGTTCGTATTCTTCGAAATCCTGCTGATCGCGTCCTACTCGCTGTTGGTGCATGGCGGCGGAGTAGAGCGGGTGCGTGCGGGGCTGCATTACGTGGTGCTGAACCTGGTGGGGTCGGCGTTCTTCCTGCTTGCGGTGGGCGTGCTGTATGGCATCACCGGCACCCTGAACATGGCCGATATGGCCAGTCGGGTGGCCGCTGCCGGGCCGGATGATGCGGCGCTGCTCGGTGCTGCCGGGTTGTTGCTGCTGGTGGTATTCGGCCTCAAGGCGGCGTTTCTGCCGCTGTATTTCTGGCTGCCCAAGGCCTATGCCTCGGCCACTGCGCCGGTCGCTGCGCTGTTTGCGATCATGACCAAGGTCGGTCTGTATTCGATCATCCGCGTGTACACGCTGATCTTCGGTGACGATGCCGGCAGCCTGGCCAATATGGCCAACGACTGGCTCTGGCCAATTGCCCTGCTGACCCTGGCGCTGGGCGTGATCGGCGCGCTGGCGGCGGTCAGCCTACAGGGCCTGTTGGCCTATCTGGTGGTGGTGTCGGTCGGCACCTTGCTCGCCGGTATCGCCATCGGCACCGAGCAAGCCCTGGCCGCCGCCTTGTATTACCTGGTGCACAGCACTTGGGTGGCAGGCGGGATGTTCCTGCTGGCGGATTTGATTAGCCGTCAGCGCGGCGACAAGCAGGGGCTGCTGGTGCAGGGCCCGGCGCTGCAGAATCCGCATCTGCTCGGCGGCCTGTTCTTCTTCGGCGCGATTGCTGTGGCCGGCCTGCCGCCGCTTTCCGGGTTTATCGGTAAGCTGCTGTTGCTGCGCTCGCTGGAGCCGGGTGTGCAGGCGCTCATGCTGTGGCCAGTGGTGCTGGGCGGCGGTCTGCTGACCCTGATTGCCCTGAGCCGTGCCGGCAGCATGCTGTTCTGGCGCGTCGGCCTGAGCCAGCTGGACAGCGCCGAGCTGGACTACGGCCGGCTACTGGCCTGCGCCGGCTTGCTGCTGCTCAGCCTGCTGCTGATGGTTGGCGCCGCGCCGCTGCTCAGTTACGTCGAGGCCACGGCCAGTCAGCTACACGACCTGGCGTTGTACCGGCAAATCATCGAATCGGGAGCTGTACGATGAAAGCACGTCGCTGGTTACCCCATCCGCTGCTAAGCCTGTGCCTGCTGCTGGTCTGGCTGCTGTTGATGAATGACCTGAGCCTGGGCCACTGGCTGCTCGGAGCGCTGCTCGGCTGGGCGATTCCGCTGTTGACCCAGGTGTTCTGGATCAACCCGCCACGGGTCTACAAGCCCTTCAAACTGTGCCTGTTTTTGCTGCGCATCCTCGGCGATATCGTCACTGCCAACCTGCAGGTGGCCAAGCTGATCCTCGGGCCGCCCGCCAAGCTGCGCCCGGCATTCGTGGAAATCCCCATGCTGCTGGAAGATGAACTGGCCCTGACCATGCTCACCAGCATCATCTCGCTGACCCCGGGCACGGTATCCGCTGACCTCAGCGATGACCGCAAGATGCTGCTGGTACACGGCCTCGATGTGCCAGACGCCGAAGCCTTGATGGCGGAAATCAAACAGCGCTACGAAGCACCCTTGCTGGAGGTATTCACATGCTCGCCTACGTGATTCCGCTGTGCCTGGTGATCATCGGCCTGGCCCTGGTACTGACCATGGCGCGCCTGATCATCGGCCCGGATCTGCCCGACCGCATCCTGGCCCTGGATACCCTGTATATCAACGCGATTGCCATGCTGGTGCTGTTTGGCATCTGGTTGGGCAGCGATCTGTATTTTGAAGCGGCCCTGCTGATTGCGGTGATGGGCTTTATCGGCACGGTGGCCGTGGCCAAGTATTTGCTGCGTGGCGACATCATCGAATGAGGAGCATCTGATGGCTTTCTGGATCGAAGCGCTGGTGGCGCTGTTTCTGCTGATCGGCAGCCTGTTCGCGCTGATCGGTGCAATCGGCCTGTACCGCCTGCCGGACTTCTTTATGCGCCTGCACGGCCCGACCAAGGCCAGCACCCTGGGCGTGGGCGGCATGGTGATCGCCTCGCTGATCTACTTCAGCTTTCGTGGCGAGGGCGTCAGCCTGCATGAGCTGCTGATCGCCCTGTTTCTGTTTATCACCGCACCGGTCAGCGCCCATATGCTGGCCAAGGCCGCGCTGCAGCAGAAGCTGCAGATCAACGAGCAAACTCGCGGTAAACCCTGGGAACAATAAGGTGCCGGTTGCGTCGCGCTTCCTGTGGGAGGGGCTTTAGCCGCGACGGCTGTCTCGTCTCGAACCACCCCACACAGTTCGCGGCGCTGACTGTATCTGTCGGCGCCGCACTGGCCTCTCTACACTGCAGCCTTTAGTCAGGGGCTTGGGTATGCGTGAGCAGGGTAGAGGCATCGCGGTGATCTGCCTGGTGATCGCCATGGCGCTGTGGGGCAGTTCCTTTATTGCGCTGAAACTGGCCTTTGTCGAATTGCCGCCGTTGTGGGTGATCTTCGGTCGTATGGCTCTCGGCAGCCTGGTGTTTCTGCTGGCCTGGCGCTGGCGCGGACAGATGCATTACCGCACAGGCGACTGGAAGTACCTGCTGGGCCTGGCGGCTTGCGAACCCTGTCTGTATTTCCTCTTCGAAGCCCTGGCGCTGCAACACACCAGCGCCGCACAGGCTGGCATGGTCACGGCCTTGCTGCCGCTGCTGGTGGCGGTCGGCGCGTTTATCTTTCTCCGCGAACGGATCAGCCGCATCACCCTGGCTGGGTTTCTCCTGGCCTTGGTCGGCGCCGTATGGCTAAGCCTGGCCGGCAGCTCTGATGAGCACGCCAGCAACCCGATTCTCGGCAACTTCTACGAGCTTCTCGCGATGCTCTGTGCCATGGGTTACACCCTGTTGCTCAAGCACCTGTCATCGCGTTATTCGCCCTTTCTGCTGACCGCCATGGTGGCCTTTGTCGGCACTATTTTCTTTCTGCCCCTGGCACTGTTCAGTGCGCCGTTGCCAGCCAGCGTCAGCCCAATGGGCCTGGGCGCGGTGGCGTACCTGGGCATATTGGTCACGGTGGGCGCTTACGGGCTTTACAACTTCGGCGTCAGCCGCTTGCCGGCCAGCCAGGCGTCGGGCTTTACCAACCTGATCCCGGTGTTCACCCTGCTGTTCGCCATACTGCTATTGGGCGAAAGCCTGAATGCTGTGCAGATGCTGGCAGCGGGATTGGTGTTTGCTGGCGTATTGCTAAGCCAGTGGCGCGGGACCCGTGTGGTGCCGGCCGGTGTGCTGGATTGAGGAGCAAGGCATGAGTAGTTCAAGAACCTGGGCGCGTGAAGCGATCCGTATCATTGAGGCGGATTTCCAGCGCAGCGCCGACACCCATCTGATTCCCCTGGCGCTGCCGGGGTTGCCGGGCGTTGAGCTGTATTTCAAGGATGAGTCCAGCCATCCCACCGGCAGCCTCAAGCACCGTCTGGCGCGTTCGCTGTTTCTCTACGCGCTGTGTAACGGCTGGCTCAAGCCCGGTGCGCCGGTGATCGAGGCGTCCAGCGGTTCCACGGCAATCTCCGAGGCCTACTTCGCCCGTTTGCTGGGGCTGCCGTTTATCGCGGTGATGCCGGCCAGCACCTCGAAGGAGAAGATCGCGCAGATCGCCTTCTACGGCGGCCAGAGCCATCTGGTGACGGACCCAACGCAGATCTACGCCGAGTCCGAGCGCCTGGCGCGCGAGGCCGGCGGGCATTTTATGGATCAGTTCACTTACGCCGAGCGCGCCACCGACTGGCGCGCCAACAACAATATCGCCGAGTCGATTTTCCAGCAGCTGCGCAGCGAGCGTTTCCCTGAGCCGAGCTGGCTGGTCTCCAGCCCCGGCACCGGCGGCACCTTGGCGACGCTGGGGCGTTATGTGCGCTATCGCCGCCATAGCACTCAGGTGCTGTGCGCCGATGCCGAGCGTTCGGTGTTTTTCGATTACTACCGCACGGGTGATGCCAGCCTGTGCCTGAGCCATGGCTCGCGTATCGAAGGCATCGGCCGGCCACGGGTTGAGGCGTCCTTTCTGCCGTCGGTGATCGACGCCATGTGCAAGGTGCCGGATGCTTTGTCCCTGGCTGCCATGCATTACCTGGCGCAACGCCTGGGCCGCAAAGTGGGCGGCTCCAGCGGCACCAACCTGATTGGCGCACTATTGGTGGCGCAGCGTATGGTCGCGGCGGGGGAATCCGGCTCTGTGGTGGCGATTCTCTGCGATGGCGGCGAGCGCTATGCCGATACTTACTACGATCAGGCCTGGCTTAGCGCCCAGGGTTTCGACCTGACTGGGTTAATCGCAATGGTGGCCGATTGCGCCGAGCGCGGCGTCGCGCTACCCGCTGACTTGCCCACGGCTGGGCTGTAACGGCTGGCTGCACACTGCTGTGCGTTACCTGCAAGGCTAAAAACTCCGGCTGCCTTGGCCGCCGGAGTTGTGAGTGGTTTGGCTTTTCAGGCCGAAAAACCACCATCAATCATCAGGCTGGAACCGGTGATATAGCCGGCTTCCGGGCCCGCCAGATAGGCCACGAAGCTGGCAATTTCTTCGGCACGACCGTAGCGGTTGATGGCCATAAGCTGTTTCAGGCTGTCAGCAAACTCGCCGTTTTCCGGGTTCATCTCTGTGTCCACCGGGCCTGGTTGCAGGTTGTTTACGGTAATGCCACGGCTGCCCAGGTCGCGGGCCAGGCCCTTGGTCAAACCCACCAGCGCGGCCTTGCTCATGGCATACACCGCGCCACCGGCAAAGGGCATGCGCTCGGCATTGGTGCTGCCGATGTTGATGATGCGGCCGCCATCGTTGAGGTGTTTGGCCGCTTCCTGGCTGGCGATCACTACGCTGCGTACGTTGATCGACAGCGTGCGGTCGATGTCTTCGATACTCATCTGTTCAATCGGTGCGATAGCCAGTACGCCGGCGTTATTGACCAGAATATCCAGTTGGCCAAAGGTGCTCAGGGTTTGCTGAATGGCGCCGCGAATAGCGCTTTCACTGGCACTGTCGGCCTGGATGGCCAGGGCTTTGCCGCCGGCCGCCTGGATTTCCTGTACCAGTGCTTCGGCGTGCTGAGCGCTTTGGCTGTAGCTCAGGGCAACAGCGGCACCTTCACGAGCCAGGCGTTTGGCGATGGCGGCGCCAATGCCACGGGAACCGCCTTGGATAAAGGCAACTTTGTTACTGAGGGGCAGGGTGGTGTTGGTCATGTCGATCTCCATACAAGTAAGTGGGTGTCTGGGTACTTCTTGGTGTTGGAGTGAGTATCTGCTACGGATTGGTTTCTAATAAGCCAGTAATGCGCATATGCTTTCGATCCAGATACTATCGAATGCCGACGCCAGGAACCGCCGATGGACACCCTAAATTGCATCGAATGCTTTATTCGCAGCGCTCAGGCCGGCAGCTTTGCTGAGGCGGCGCGGCGCTTGGGGCTGACCCCGGCCGCGGTCGGCAAGAATGTGGCGCGGCTAGAAACCAGCCTGGATGTGCGGCTGTTTCACCGCAGTACGCGCAAGCTCAGCCTTACCGAGGCGGGGGAGTATTTTCTGGCTGATGCGGCGGGGGGCTTGAGTGCTCTGCAATTGGCCATGGGCAACCTCACCAGCCTGCGCAGCCAGCCGGCTGGCACCTTGAAGGTGAGCATGGGGTTGTCGTTCGGTCGCGAGTATATGGTGCCGCTATTGGGCGAGTTCCTGCGGCGCTATCCGCGCATCATGCCGGATTGGCATTTTGATAACCGTCAGGTTGATCTGGTCGCCGAAGGTTTTGATGCCGCGATTGGCGGCGGATTTGATATTCCCCAAGGTGTTGTGGCGCGCGAATTGGCGCCGGCACATCGCGTGTTGCTGGCGGCGCCGCAGTACCTTGCACAGGCTGCGCCACTGGATTCACCGGCTGATCTTCCCCAGCACGCCGGCATCTTGATTCGCTCACCACAAACCGGGCGCGTGCGGCCTTGGATATTGCGTAATCGAGAGGGCTTGCTGGCCTCCGTGGAGATGAAAACCCGCATGACGTTCAGCGACCCAGAGGCTGCCTGTGTGGCTGCCGAAGCTGGTTTGGGCATCGCTCTGGTGAGCACCGGGCATGCGCTAACGTACCTGCGGCGGGGCACGGTGCAGCGCGTACTGGCGGATTGGCATGTAGACGCCGGGGCGATTTCGATCTATTTCGCCGGGCAGAAATTGCTGCCGCAGAAGACTCGGGTGTTTATTGATTTTGTCCGCGAGCAATTTCAGCAGCAGGGGCTGGAGAAGCTATTGTCAGCGCTGTAGGAGAGCTGGCCCTGAAAAGCAGGGCAGTCTGTTCTAGGTGGGTTCAGCAATACTCAGGATGCGCGAATCAGCGCTTCGCTTACGCCAAGAGCATCCACTCAGGCGAAGAGCCCGCGCCTCTGCCGGGATGCTGCGCAAGGCTGGTTTTGTCGAACTGAGAGCTACGCCGGCCTCGAACGCCGCTCCAACGCTTCGCGGCGCACTGCACTCGCTTGCCTGCGCCCGGACATTAGCCTGCAGCTGGCCAAACCATGCTGGTCTAGAGTCACTGCTGTGGGTGGGCGCACGCCGCGCCCCGAATGCAGCAGGAGAAATGCCATGGGAATTGTGCGCAGCTGTTTGCACATGCTGCTGTGGTCGGTCGTTGGGTTGAGCGGGCCGGCGTTGGCTGCCGATGATACGGCAGGGTCGAAGGACCATTCGCTGCTGTCCCGCTACCCGAACTCGCATATCGTCGAGTACGAGCAGAACTACAACGCCGCACAGTTCGCCACCGGCACCCAGGACGGCGTGCCGCAGCGTCAGAGCGTGGAAGGTGATGCCACGCAGATTCGCTATTTCCACAACGCGGTAGACAACCAGCCGAGCCCGCTACAGCTGTTGCGCAACTACCAAAACGCGATCAAGTCGATTGGCGGTGAAGTGGTTTACGAGCGCCTGCCGCAGGATGGCGATGGCGGCGAAACCACACTGAAGGTCACGACCGGTGGTAAGGAGGTGTGGGTGCGCCTGGAGCCGGAAATTTTCAGCGCACCGACCCAGAGCTACAAGCTGGTGATAGTCGAAGTGGCGGCCATGCAGCAGGTGGTCAGCGCCAATCAGTTACTCGATGAACTCAACCGCAACGGCTTTATCGCTTTGTATATCAACTTCGACACCGGCAAAGCCGAGCTCAAGGCCGATGGTCAGGCCACCGTGGCAGAGATCGTCAGCATGCTGAAAGCCGCGCCGGCGTTGCGCCTGGCCATCGAAGGCCATACCGACAGTCAGGGCCATGCGGAGGCCAACAAGCTGTTGTCCGAACAGCGTGCGCAGAGCGTGATGAACGCCATCGTCGCCGCCGGTATCGAGGAGCAGCGGTTGAATGCCGCAGGTTTTGGCCAGGAGCGGCCAGTGGCGGACAATCGCAGCGAAGAAGGGCGGGCGAAGAATCGCCGGGTCGAGTTGGTCAAGCTGTAGTCCACATGCTGCCTGGTTTACAGGCAGCGTGCTGTTGCTGGCTTAGGCTGGCTCGGCAATCCCCAGCATTTCGCGAATCAGCGCTTCGGCCACGCGAATGCCATCCACCCCGGCGGAGAGGATGCCGCCGGCGTAACCCGCGCCTTCCCCGGCCGGGTACAGACCACGAACGTTGAGGCTCTGCATATCCGCGCCGCGGGTGATACGCAGTGGCGAGGAGGTGCGGGTTTCTATGCCGGTCAGTACCGCGTCATGCAGGTCGAAACCCTTGATCTGCTTGCCGAAGGCCGGCAGCGCTTCGCGGATGGCTTCGATGGCAAAGTCCGGCAGCGCCAGGGCCAGGTCGCCCAGCTTGATCCCCGGCTTGTATGACGGCTCGACGCTGCCCAGCTCGGTAGATGGCTTGCCCGCGATAAAGTCGCCGACTAGTTGCCCCGGTGCTTCGTAGGTGCTGCCGCCGAGCAGATAGGCCTGGGATTCCAGGCGCTCCTGCAGTTCCACGCCCGCCAGCGGACCACCTGGATAGTCCTGCTCCGGGGTAATGCCGACGACGATGCCGGCGTTGGCGTTGCGCTCATTACGCGAGTACTGGCTCATGCCGTTGGTCACCACGCGGTTCGGCTCCGAGGTGGCGGCGACCACGGTGCCGCCTGGGCACATGCAGAAGCTGTAGACCGAGCGGCCGTTCTTGGCGTGGTGCACCAGTTTGTAATCCGCAGCACCGAGCTTGGGGTGGCCGGCGTATTTACCGAGGCGTGCGCGGTCGATCAGACCTTGCGGGTGCTCGATGCGAAAGCCCACCGAGAACGGCTTGGCCTCCATAAACACCTCGCGCTTGTGCAGCATGCGGAAGGTGTCACGCGAGCTGTGGCCCAAGGCCAGGATCACCTGACGGCTGAGAATCTGCTCGCCACTGTCGAGCACCACACCTTTGAGCTGACCATTTTCGATCAGCACATCGCTGACCCGCTGCTGAAAGCGTACTTCGCCGCCCAGGGCTTTGATCTCTTCGCGCATGGTGGCGACCACGCCGGTAAGGCGGAAGGTGCCGATATGCGGCTTGCTGACATAGAGAATCTCGTCCGGCGCGCCGGCCTTGACGAACTCATGCAGCACCTTGCGCCCGTAATGCTTGGGGTCCTTGATCTGGCTGTACAGCTTGCCGTCGGAGAAGGTGCCGGCGCCGCCTTCGCCGAACTGCACGTTGGATTCGGGGTTGAGCACGTTCTTGCGCCACAGGCCCCAGGTGTCCTTGGTGCGCTGGCGCACTTCGGTGCCGCGCTCCAGCACAATGGGCCTCAAGCCTGCCTGGGCGAGAATCAGCGCGGCGAAAATCCCGCACGGACCAAAACCGACGACCAGCGGGCGCTCTGCGAGGTTCTCGGGCGCCATGCCGACTGGTTTGTAGGCGGTGTCCGGGGTGACGCTGATATGCCGGTCATCGCTGAATTTGGCCAGCAATGACGCTTCATCACGCAGCTCGCAGTCGATGGTGTAGATGAAGTGCATCTCAGTGGATTTTTTGCGCGCATCGTAGCTGCGCTTGAACAAGGTGAAGCCAAGCAGCTCGCTGTCGGCAATTCCCAGGCGCTGGATGATAGCCGGGCGCAGGGCTTCGTCGGGATGATCGAGGGGCAGCTTGAGTTCGGTGATACGAAGCATGAGGGGCGGTCCACTTTCAGGGCCGGAGGCAACCCGGCAGCTTTTAAAAGGCGGCGATTATACGCCTGATCTGTGGTTAAAGGCCGCCGCCGATAGCGGGCGGCGGCCTGTCATATGGCTGAGCGCTAGCGCGCCTCAGGCTTTACCCAGGCCAGCATCACATCGAGCATGCGGTTGGCGAAGGCCCATTCGTTGTCATACCAGGCCAAAACCTTGACCAGGTCGCCCTGCACACGGGTGTGGCTGAGGTCGACCACGCAGGAGACTGGGTAGCCATTGAAGTCGCTGGACACCAGCGCCAGCTCGTTGCACTCCATCACCCCCGGCGGCAACTGCAAAGCGCCGGCCTGCAGCGCGGCGTTGATCGCTTCGCGGCTAGTCGGGCGCTCGCTGGTAAAGGTCAGATCTACCAAGGAGACGTTGGGCGTGGGTACGCGTATCGACAAACCATCCAGGCGGCCGATCAGCTCCGGCATCACCAGGCCGATGGCCTTGGCCGCGCCGGTGCTGGTGGGGATCATCGACAGGGCGGCGGCGCGGGCGCGGTAGAGGTCGCTGTGGGTTTTGTCCAGCAGGTTTTGGTCATTGGTGTAGGAGTGGATGGTGTTGACCAGCCCCTGACGAATGCCCACGGCTTCGTGCAACACCTTGGCCATCGGCGCCAGGCAGTTGGTGGTGCAGGAGGCGTTGGAAACGATCTGCTGATCGCCCAGTAATTGGTGATTAACGCCGTAGACCACGGTCAGGTCGGCGCTGTCCAGCGGGTGCGAGAGCAACACGCGCGGGCTGCCGGCGCTGATGTGCTGTTCGACCTGGGCGCGTTTTTTCAGCTTGCCGGTGCATTCGAGCACCAGATCCACCGCGTGCTCACGCCAGGGCAGATTGCTCACTTCGCGCTCACGCAACAGCTGGATCGGGTGGCCGTTGACCAGCAAGGTATCGCCGTCCAGGCTGATCTCCCCGGGGAAGCGGCCGAAGGTGGAGTCGAAGCGGGTGAGGTGGGCGAGGGTGCTTTGTTCACCCAGATCATTGATCGCGGTGAGGTGGATCTGCTGCTCCAGTTTGCGCTCGAACAACGCGCGCACCAGGCAGCGACCGATACGTCCATATCCATTGATAGCAATGCGCAGCATAACGATATCCCTTTGGCTGTCTTCCCTTGCAGCTTAGGCCAATCGTCTACCAAGCGGCTGATCTATCTCAGCTATCTGCGCATTGATCGCTGTATCCACGGCTCAGTCGTTGCGGGCGCCACCCAGGTAGGCACAGCCCCGCAGGACTTCGCCGTTGAGGCGTAATTCAGCACTCAGGTGCTGCAACGCACCACTCATGCTGTCGACGCAGCGCTGGCGGGCGACCCACAGATCCAGGCGTTGGCCGTTGGCTTCGCTGCTAAGGTTGAGACGGCCTTCGGGCAATTGCTCTTCCAGGTAAGGCAGCGCCTGTGGCTCCTGGCCGGGGCGGTTGAGGATCAGGCCCTGATTGCTTACCGCGATATTCCAGTCCGGCTCGTGGCCGCTGGCGCGCAGGATGGTGCGGGCGAAGTTGATGTCTGTGCAGCCATGGCCTTCAGCCTGTACGCGGTACACCTGGCTCGGCACGAACTGACCATCGACACCTTTCTGCACATTGGCCTGCAGCTGGCCGCGCATATCGACATACAGCGTTGCGTGGCCGTCAGCGAATAGCGTGCTGGCATCGCTGCTCAGCTCGGCGGCGCTGTCTTCCTTGAGGATAAATTGACGTTGTTCCTGGCAGGGGCGAAACAGCAACTGGCCCGCGTTCAGGCTCAGTTCGCCTTGCATGCGCGTCTGCTGGATCAGCGGCTCGGCGGGTTTGTCGGTAAACACCTGGCAACTGGCGAGCAGTGGCAACAAGGCAACGTAAAAAGGGCGGCTGAAACGCATCATGGCACTCCTGAAAAGTGCGCTCACGTTACCTAGGCCCCTGGCGTATCACAAGGGCATGCCGCCGCTGGCGACGGCATTTTCAGCCCGGCTGGGCAGATCTATCAGGGTTGTGCAGCCTGCTGCTTGACGTGCCTGAAGGTTAGCCGTTGGTTTTGATGGTTGTGGTCGGACCATTGGTCTTGACCGACTCAATACCGGTCTCACGGCCAGCGGCAGCCTTGTACATCTGGCTGGTGCCAATCACCTGATGGTTGGCCGCCTTGAGGTTGAAGTAAAAGCGGCCATCACTGGCATCCTTGCGCTCGTAGCGCTCATCGGCAGGCGCATTCTTCTGCACCGAAGCAATGCCGCCTTCCGCAGCCGCGCGGGTCTCGTACTGCTCACTGCGCAAAATCACCTCGGCATTACCGGCCTTCAACACGAAAAAGAACTGGTCTTTATCGTTCTTCGTAAGTTCATACCAACCAGCCATGGCGGCCTCCAGCAAATAAAAGGGAAGGGGTAGAACAGCGATCAACGCAACTACGGGCGTGATCGACGGGCAAAAGCATAGCAAGGGCGTGTGACAGTGCGCGGTGAGGTGGTGTTGGTGCTTGAGGGGATTGTTTGTTGTGCGCTACTCGCCAGACAGATCCGACTCCTGGCCTGGGTCGCCCAAAAGGAATGTGTCGCCATTGCTTGCGGTCAAGGTAGCTGTGCCCAGGTTACGGATAACCCACTGCCATTGGCCATAACGGCTCTGTAACGTGCCGCGCGCAGTGCAGGGGCCGTAGAGAAAAAAGTCATGCTGCTGACGCGATGAAATAAGTACTGCCCGCGAAAAGAAGGCCTTTACCTGGGCTGGACTGATCATGAACGTGGTACAGCCTTCAGACTGCGGACCGATCCCCTGTTCTTGTACATGGATTTTGGTAATCGCCCCTATGGGCGATGCCAAGCCGGTAAGCGGTAGCAGTAGCATTGATAGCAATAGGCCTGCGAGTATTTGGCAGGTCTTACGGGCAGGGATAGGCGCTTGTTGTTTGGTCATGGCTTGAAGTGTTTTGTGTCTTGGCTATTGTGATTGAAGTGCGTGTGAGTCATGTCGGTAATAAAACGGATATTTGATGTGATTGAAGGTTTGATTAAGGGGCGGGATTTAGACTGTTCCAGTGAGCGGGGCGAACGGGTTGAGCCAGTTGTTAGGCTTGGCACGGTAGCCGCCGTAACGCAGAAAGAAAAGGCAGACACCGCCGATGATAATGTCGGATTTGGTAAGTTAATTGTTACGTTGTCCGGCATAAACCAACTCCTTTTGATAATGTCAGTAAATATGAAAACGTACTGGCGACGCGTTGTTGCTGGTGATACAACCGGAAAAATTATTCCGGAGATTAAGCTAAGGGGCCGGCTTTAGCCGGTCCCAGCGAACGAAGTGAGCGATTTGAGCGCATTGTTAGCTGCTGCCTCCCGATGGATAGCCCATAGCAGCTAGTTTTTATGAATTTCAACGTCCATTTTTCTCGAGCGGCTATAGAACGCAAACTCTCTGAGGCTTGGAGGAAGCGCTCCAGAAACAAGCATGTCAAAATCCACACTCGTTTGGAACACTCGCAACCGTTCCAGAGAGGCTAATTTGGATAGCCCACGTAACGAGGCTAACTCCTTGCAATTGCCTATATAGATGCTCTGTAATTTTCGCTTTCACTGCCAAATGAAAGCTCTGTAAGCCGAATTTGATCTTCTATTCTCAAACGCTTGAGTCTAGGAAAGTTTCCTGAAACTAACTCAGAAATGCCCCTGACACGAATAACTTCAAGTTCTTCGATTGATTGGCTGAATACCTCATTCAGGTTTTCTCTCCCGCCCAAGATAACGGTTAACTTTTAAGCCCTTCAAGGGAGTTCAAAAAATTCAATTTCTGCATGCTTCCAATCTGGGACAGGCAAAGCTTCTGCAAGCTCGACAATAGACCAACGGTCTCAATGAGACGGGTATGCCCGACAAGGTATAGATCGTGAAGCCGATGAAATCTAGATAGATATGAAAGATTTACCTTCCTTTGCTTGCTTTCCGAGACCGTTAAAGAACCAAGATTTTCTAACGATGGATACGAGAGAATATCTTCGGGCAATTCTTTGTAGACTCCAAGGCTTAATCGATCCAGCGAATGAAGTTCATTAAGTTCTTCAAAATTTGATGCATTTAAAAGGCAGTCTATAGAAAGATTAGTGACATTTTCTACCTGCTTAAGCGTGCTAAAGTCGAATGACGAGCTGTAATGCCCATAAAACCTAATTTCAATCAGATTTTTATATACCTTTGCAAGCTCGTTGAGTCGTCGCAACGTACTCTCTGAGTATGACGCTCCGGAAAATTGAACAACAACCTCATCACCTTTGGCCAAGAGTGCTTCAGCGTTAGCTAGATTGTTGCTGTCGGTTATGCGGTGCTGCATCACTTTCTCCGCAGCGGCTAACGTTTGGTTAAAGGGCGGGCTTTAGCCCGTCCCAGTGAGCGAAGCGAGTTGTTAGCTGCCATAACCGAAAAGGATATTGAAGAGAGATGCGAAAGTAACATAGGAAAGCAGTAGTGATGAAATTGATATTATGATGCAGTGGAACCATGCAATTATTTTTAGCCAAGTGTATTTGAGCCTTTTTAGAAAACCTAACTCTGGCTTTTCTGGTCTCTTGTGATGCCACTGAATAACTGATGTTAATAGACTGAACCAGCCGAGCGTGATTGCCGAGCCCCATGCTGTTATAGAAATATAGTTGTTATGCGCTTTAAATATGTAAGAAACGAAAAGCACAGCGCCTAGTAGAACGCCGCACACAAGCATGGCGCGATACATTTTTGCCCTATATGGCGCAACCTCTACGGCGATATGGTTGAGTATTGTAGGTGTCATGGCTGGTAGCTAACGTTTGGTTAAGGGGCCGGCTTTAGCCGGTCCCGAGTGAGCGAAGCGAACGGCTTGAACCAGTTGTTAGGTTTTAATACACTATCCAAGTCTCACTTCCGTCGAACTCGTACTTTGTCTCTTGTGAGGTGGAGTGCAACGCAGGCCAAACTAAGTTAAAGCTGTGAATGTACTCTGGCAGTACAAAGTATTTTATGGATTCTAAATCAATGACAACCGTTTTCCGCTCAACTAATTTCTCCATCCAACTCAGAGCTAGATAACGCGAGTCTTTCGAGTAGGCAAAAAGGCAACCCCATGCATAGCCCGGGAACCTTTTACCATCAACAGTAAGCTTATGGTAGGAGTCACCATGAGGGGGCTCGCCGGCATACAAGAGAGATGCACGGTGGTTAGCATCAGGGGAAATCAGTACATAGTCGCCCATGCCGGCCCACTGACAATTCCCATCGCTGGGTAATGTTAGTTCTTCTGGTTCCACGCAGATGTACCTTTAAAACCTAACGTTTGGTTAAGGGGCCGGCTTTAACCGGTCCCGAGTGAGCGAAGCAAGCGACTTGAACCAGTTGTTAGAGGTCATATTTTAATTTCGCATCTCATCGTGATGATCTTGGTTCTTCCAGACTGCACGGGGTCATACTTTAAACTCTTGACTTCAGATGCAATGCCGCCGAGACCAGGGTAAATAAAAGATGTAGATACGCCCATTTTTTTTAGACGTTCCCTTAATCTTGGCTTTAGGTTCTTGTCAAATTCGATGCAGCGCATTCCGTCTAGTTGTAATGGTGTGTAGGGATCTCGCGGACAAGAAAATACGGATTTTTGGTTTTGGTAGCGGCGATCTTTGTATTTTGGGCGTACAAAAATAACCTCGCCTTGAGTTGGCTGGATTGCAAATATGCCTGCAGGCTCTTTTCTTCGCTCGGCAGTGTAGTCCGCCGTTCTAAAGTCAAATAACTCGTACTGGTCTGTAACCATTCTTGACACCATGTATATGGCGCCGTCTTTATCATCTTCTTTTTCAGCAGCAAAGAATAATGCTACTAGAGGATTCGTTGACCAGTCGAGAAGTCGCGTTGGAAGTCCATAGTGCTGAGCTAGGAATAACCACTCCAATTCATTATTAGGTATTGCTTCTAGCTCTGGGATGGATAATCTTTTGAACTCTGCAATAAAATCATCTTCAAGAGCTGAAATGTCATTTCCTGTGTTTTCCCGTGGATGTCGCCCAATAGAAGGCGTTAAAGTGTGGTTTTTATCTGTAACGCCACGGAAAATTAATTCTGGCCCTCCGCCGCTTGAGTTAAATGATGCGGATAAAAAATCTTTCCAGAATTCTTCTAGGTCATGATGCATTTATATGTTTTGACCTCTAACGTTTGGCTAAGGGGCGGGCTTTAGCCCGTCCCAGAGAGCGCAGCGAACGATTTGAGCTGGCAGGTCTGACACGGTAGCCGCCGCAACGCAGAAAGAAAAGGCGTGCACCGCCGATGATAATGTCGGAATTGGTAAGTTAATTGTTACGCTGCCCGGCATAAACCAACTCCTTTTGATAATGCCAGTAACTCTGGAAAACGTACTGGCGACGCGTTGTTGTGGGTGATGCAACCGGGAAAATTATTCCGGAGGTTGCCTAACGTTTGGTTAAGGGGCGGGCTTTAGCCCGTCCCAGTGAGCGAAGCGAGCGATTTGAACCACTAGTTAGGTTTCCACTGATCGAAATGCAAATTTTCGAAATTCAGAGATTTGTTCCTGATCTTTGAACCAAGCTTTAGGAAGCATTTCAAATATGAGGTCGCATTGGTAGAGAAGGAAAATACTCTCGCTTTCCTTGATCATTAAGTAATCAGACCATTTTCGCTTTGAGTGCCCACTGATGCCCTTGGCCTCAAGGTACTCACTATTCCATGTGTAAACAAATTGTGATGAAAGATCTTTTTGTTGACTGTAAAGGCGACGGGTTTTCCATGGAATATAGAAAACTGACATAACGAGTTCGCCAATTACGCCACCAACACCTGCACTCCCGATAATGAAGCCTAATTTCTGTTGGAAGAAGAAAAAGCTCATCACTCCAACTGCGATGGCTGCTACAGATACCGCATAGTAGATACGGACTGATTTAGCTCTGTGTAGCCGCTGAGCATTGAGGTAGTCGGATGCAGATATGGAACCGGTGATCATTGGATACCTAACGTTTGGTTAAGGGGCGGGCTTTAGCCCGTCCCAGTGAGCGAAGCGAACGGTTTGAACCTATTGTTAGCAGACGAAGCACGGCATATTAAAGTAGGTGCTGTGATATGTGCTTTGATATTTCGACTATAGCGGTGTTTCCAGTGAATTCGAATTTCACCTTGCCCACGGAAGATAGGTATATCTCTAATTCTGAGTCGAGGTCAAATGTGCCTGAGGTTTCTATGGAGTAGGCAACAATATTTTTATATGGGATTGAAGTGTAGTCTTTTTTGCTGCCGGTTATGCCTTGGACATTTACGGCGATTATTCTCTTGCTGGTGAAAACTACGCCGTCGCGCATGGACTTGTATGAGTCAATGATTTTTTCGTTTTCTAGCAGAAGCGTGGTGACTTTTTCAGCATACTCACTATTTTGCTTGAGTTTGAAAAAGCCTTTATTGTTGAAGTCAATCATATTTATGCCTTGTTCTGCTAACGTTTGGTTAAGGGGCGGGCTTTAGCCCGTCCCAGTGAGCGAAGCGAGCGATTTGAACCAGTTGTTATATTTGCGAGAACACCTCATCTATGTGTTCTCTATCGTAGCTCAGTAGCCATTCGGTGTGAGTTTTATATAAAGGTAGCAGTGTTTCTAATTTTAGGGCGACTACATCCATGCCTCGGTCGTCGTAGAGGTTAAGTACAAGACTTTTGGTGTGGTTTATAAAATAACACTCGCCGCCAACTGATGGTGATCTTACGCCAAAGTCTGTGTTTACTAAACTCAACAAAATTTTGTTGATATTAACATTTTCGGTTTTCAGGCCGGATACGGTAACCCGGTGCCAGTGTTGGCACTTATAATTTAGATTTTCAGAATATATTTCTCTATGCTTAGAGAATAAAATTTCATTTGTGATAATAGTGTTTATTTGGCGGAGGATGTAGTCATTTTTCTTTACTTTCCGCCTGCCGTCAGAAAATATTTGATAGACAATTGATATGTCATCTAAGGGTGAAAACGCTGTATCAAATATTCGTTGCGCCCTTTCTAGGGCGGCGTCAAAGTATTTTTCATTAAATTTACGTTTTTCGCGGTTGACCCAAGCGCCAATTTCAGTTGGGCCAATCTCAAATCTTAATCCGAAAGGATTGTTGTAGAACAAAGGTTTCTCTAGTGTTATTTCGTTTTGACTCACGCGCACTAATTCCCTTTAGCGAATATAACGTTTGGTTAAGGGGCGGGCTTTAGCCCGTCCCAGTGAGCGCAGCGAGCGTTTTGAACCACTTGTTAGGCGCGGACTTGAGCCGGGCGTTGCAAGTGGTTGCACCACGATAGCCAACAGTGCTTTTGCTTTAAATGGCTTTTTCATGCTGTTGTGCTGTTTCATGTGCTTTTTCTGCTTGGCGATTTTGGTGCGCCTCAGCGTCAGCCCGATGTAATGACTGGCGTGTAGGGCAGTTGCGGAACCAAGATTTTTGCCCCGCCTGCGATTTCAAATACTCCAATTTTCTTTCATAAGAAACACACGGTTTTGAACTATTGATTCCGCGATTTCCCATGCGTACGCAGTCCTTTGCTTTGTGTGCCTAACGTTTGGTTAAGGGGCGGGCTTTAGCCCGTCCCAGAGAGCGAAGCGAACGGTTTGAACCATTTGTTAGGAGTGGCGGTTATCGATTTTTAACCTGCCCCGTTCAACCACTAAGTGACCGATAAAAGGACTTCTTGTGAGTAGTGACCAAGCAGGTTGCCCCTCAGCAGTCATGAATGAAGTTAACCGCAGCCCATTCGATAAAGAAACCGATATTTCTGGAAGATGGCCGAATATCTCTACAGCGGTTACCGACGAGCCAACGATTTTCTTAAGGAAACCCGGCCAACGTTTTTCACTGCTCCAAGAGCCGCCGAGAATTGAGTGCTTCTTCTCTATCCGCCAACTCCACTCAATCATGAGTGTCAGTTCACCTTCTGGATTTCCTTGGCTGCCACTGAGTTTTGTTGTGTCGGTAAGTTTTCCAAACTCAATGAAAATTGCGGAGCCGTGACCATTCCAAGCATGGGAGACGGTTTTTCCAATGAGAGTAGTGACGAATGGCTCAGGGTTAACCAAGAGCTACTCCTAACGTTTGGTTAAGGGGCGGGCTTTAGCCCGTCCCAGTGAGCGGAGCGAACGTTTTGAACCACTAGTTAGGTGACAAATCACTGCCTGCTAACCGTGAATATGCATCCCATTCAGGATCACTAAATGATGAGATTTTTATAGGGAATGCTGGTAGGTGCGACAAAGACTCATTGAGAATAGTCATAAAATCATCATGGCTTGTTGAATAGTACTGCCACTCACGTGAATCTGGGCCAGTTACGATGGCTGTTAAATATGCTTTATTTTGCTTTTCAACGGCATCTGTAAGTGTATCTTCTAGGTTGCTCATAGCCTCTTGAGTTGTTGGCGATAGAGACTCAAACCCCCAGCTAATAGCAACGACATTAGGGAAGCGAGCTTTACCTAATTGCTCAGGCGCATTAACGCGAAACCTAATTATTAAAGACTCTTCGCCTAAAGTCGCGGTTGTTACTGACCATGACTCTTGAGATGGAATTTTTTCTTCGCGCTTTGTGCTGAATAGGCGAGAGATTAGGTTTCGGAGCATGTTGTTACCTAACGTTTGGTTAAGGGACGGGCTTTAGCCCGTCCCAGTGAGCGAAGCGAGCGGTTTGAACCAATTGTTATAAGCTTTTGCCGCCGATTGCTTTTTCTAAATGATTAATTAAATTTTGTGCTTCGTGTTTTGACATCGTAAATGGCTGCATAGACCAGCCAAGAATTGATTTATTCGAAATCTCTAAACATATTTTCTCACTGCCTGATTCGGTTACAGTGTGTATTTTCATTGTCTTAGAAAGCCCAAAATTTTTCTCACCAAGGATTGCGCCGTGGGTTCTTATTACTTTGCTGCCGAGCGCGGCATTTTTGATGCCTCCGCGCTTTATAACAATAAAGCCCATATACAGCATGTATGCAATTATTAGTGTGTTGAACCAGTATTCTTTTATGAATTCCAAAGGTTTATCTCTGAAAGCTTATAACGTATGGTTAAGGGGCGGGCTTTAGCCCGTCCCAGTGAGCGAAGCGAACGGTTTGAACCAATGGTTAGGGGGATTTGCGCATTAGCACTTATAAGAGACGAATAATAATAGCAGGTGTGATGAATAAATTCACTAGCGTGGTGACGAGACAATAGAGATGGAAAGCTACCTTGCTCTTGATTGGTAATATGAAAATCACAAGTTGAAGAGTGATGAAGTAGAAAAATATAACAATATAGAAAACACCTACGCCTAGAGCACTCGCCCAAGACGTTGATAGAGCAACAATTCCTAGGATTAACAGAATTGGCCCAAAAGCGTATGGAACATATCCGCGCGTGAGTTTATATAGCGCTGGAGATTTCATTGATTTCCCTAACGTTTGGTTAAGGGGCGGGCTTTAGCCCGTCCCAGTGAGCGAAGCGAACGGTTTGAACCAGTTGTTAGGCTCACTTGGTAATTGGCCTGTAAATAGCATTAGGTAACCACCATTCCTCAAGAACCTGGCACGCTAGCTCGGACTGTGCTGAGTCTTTAGCAAATGCCAAGTGTTCAATTGCTTCTCTTATAGCCTTTTCTTGCTCAGTAGAGAGTGACCCTAGCCTTGCTGGGGAACGATCTGGTGGGCGTAGCGAGCTAAGCAGAGCATCTGTGACAACACTGCCCTCATGCAGCCGATGCAAAGCATACTTGAACAAATGTGGCAGATAGTGCCGCCAAGAATCAGGGTCTAGGTAGCTGATGCCCCAATGGAAGCTCTCAAAATACTCATCGGAGATCTGGTCTTGCTTAGTATCAAATGGCATTGCTGCCGCGTATTCGTCAATCGCATTTCCGGCGCGTAAAGTAATTAATGGCGCACGGGCAGTTTCTTCGCTGAACGCTTTGAATAACTCAGATATTAATCTTGAGCACATATCTGCTTTGGGCCTAACGTATGGTTAAGGTGCGGGCTTTAGCCCGTCCCAGTGAGCGAAGCGAACGGTTTGAACCACTAGTTAGGTGCTCAGATCGACGTCATTCCATGGCGTTTCACAATGTAATACCCATTCCAAAAGATGCCTGCGTTGTTGAACGACTCCTAGGTGGAAAGGTGCGGGATCTTTACCTTCCAGATGACAGTTACGCGCATGCCAATGAGATCGATAGAATAAATCTAGTTTTTTATATATATCATCCTGGCTACGAAGTTTAAATTCTTTATAAAACGTACTCGCGCCCTCATTGTTTTGCAGACTAGGAAAGCATGACGCAAGTGAATTTGATACTCCTTGAATTGGCAATAAATCATTGACCAAACCACCAACCCAAGCTGCTGCCCAAAGGCTTTCAATGTTCCACCTGAGGAGATTTTTAGTTTCCTCGCTTGGTTCTGCCTCACTCTCAATTATTTTCTTTTCTTCTGAGGTTAGCGAGCCCATTAGATCATTTTCGATCAGCCATCTACGCGCAATTGCTATTGGAGCGCTGAACGAAATATTTACAATAATGTTAAGAACCAACGCTCTGGCTGCAACCGTTGCTGAATCACGTAGAGAAATTTCTTCGATGCATAATGACGGAAGCCAGTCGCAGACATTTCCGCCTTTAGACAATACGTAATTTTCGGACTCTTGTTTAACAGTTGAAGTGTTTAGCAAGATTGCACCTAACGTTTGGTTAAGGGGCGGGCTTTAGCCCGTCCCAGTGAGCGAAGCGAACGATTTGAACCACTAGTTAGGTTTAACATACGATCTCATGGCGAGAGTTCTCTATGAGCCTAAATGCAGTTTCTGGAATAGTGTTTAGATTTACTAGTATATTTTCAGATAGCACAGGAAGATTTGCTTTGTCGCTAAGCCAAGCATCTATGCAGTCTAGCTTGTTGCCAGAAGCCGCAATTTTCTTGAATACTCTAACAAGCTTGATTGTTGCTTCTATATCTTCTGGATCTTCTTGGTACCATTCGACGGGATCTGCGAAACCTAAGTCTGAAAAATTATCTGCCATTAAATGCCTAAAACCGCAGCTGCAGCCATGTTGTGACCCTATGTACCACTTATTGGGATACATGAGAAACTTTTGCTCTGGAACTCCTGGCATATCCCGGCTAAAAATTAAATCGTTTGTATTGAACTCCTCTAGGTCGAGTTCTGAACTTGTACTCATTACGGTCATGTAGCACATGCGTGGAACCTAACGTTTGGTTAAGGGGCGGGCTTTAGCCCGTCCCAGTGAGCGAAGCGAGCGTTTTGAACCACTTGTTAGGCGCGGACTAAAGCCGGGCGTTGCAAGTGGTTGCACCACGATAGACAACAGTGCTTTTGCTTTAAATGGCTTTTTCATGCTGTTGTGCTGTTTCATGGGCTTTTCTGCTCGGCAATTTTGGAGCGCCTCAGCGCCAGTTCGATGTCATGACTGGCGTGCAAGGTAATAGCGGAACCAAGATTTTTTGCGCCGCCCGCGATTTCAAATGCGCAAAATTCCTTCCATGAGACACACACGGTTTTGAACTATTGATTCCGCGATTTTCCATGCGCCCGCATTCCTTTGCTTTGTGTGCCTAACGTTTGGTTAAGAGGCGGGCTTTAGCCCGTCCCAGTGAGCGAAGCGAACGGTTTGAACCAGTTGTTAGCCGACATTTAGGGCGGCCTTTGCTAGTGAAATAGTTAACTCTTGCAGTCGTGCAAATACAATGATCATTTCTTTAGCAGATGCACAGATAGGACGCGGATACGCGGGGTTAGGTGCTGATAACCCCGCGTATTTCAATGTTTCGTTGGAAAGTATTGCAAAAGTTGCTCTATATTCCTTTTGCGGATGCTGAATAATAATGTCTGTTTCGACCGTGCCGCCAGATTGAATAATTATATTTAATGAGACGCCTTCTGGTAGGCGGCCAACTTGAAAAACTGTGCCCGGCCCGCGAAGTTTCGAAAGATTGATTATTCCTTCCGCTGCCGCGAGAATTTCCTTAAAAGGAATTTTCTTGCTGCCAGAGCCAGAGATGAATGGATGATCGTTACATAGCTTGTAGTAGGCGCTACACAGGCCAACGGAATTTGCTGCTTTGAGTAGACTCAGATCATAATTCATGGTGGCTAACGTTTGGTTAAGGGGCGGGCTTTAGCCCGTCCCAGCGAGCGGAGCGAGCGTTTTGAACCACTTGTTAGGCGCGGACTGGAGCCGAGCGCTGCAAGTTGCTGCACCACGATAGCCAACAGTGCTTTTGTTTTAAATGGCTTTTTCATGCTGTTGTGCTGTTGTGCTGTTGTGCTGTTTCATGTGCTTTTTCTGCTTGGCGATTTTGGAGCACCTCAGCGCCAGTTCGATGTCATGACTGGCGTGCAAGGCAATTGCGTAACAAAGATTTTTTGCCCCGCCCGCGATTTCAAATACGCAAAATTCCTTTCATAAGAAAAATACGGTTTTGAACTATTGATTCCGCGATTTTCCATGCGCCCGCATTCCTTTGCTTTGTGTGCCTAACGTTTGGTTAAGGGGCGGGCCTTAGCCCGTCCCAGTGAGCGAAGCGAACGGTTTGAACCACCTGTTAGGCACGGGCTTGAGCCTGGCAATGCAGATAGTGTGCACCACGACAGCCGGCAATGTTTTTGAGTTGAATGGATTCATTAATCATGCAGTGGTATCTGATTGTACTCTTTAGATTTGCAATATATAAAGAAACACTGGTTTACGTAATCAAAGACCAACAGGAATGCCGCTGCCGCCGTCTAATTTTGATATTTGCCACTTATATCGATCTTGATATTCGTATTTTACTTCGTAGTTGAATTCAGAGTCGACGACTAATAAGCATACGCAAAACTGTTGTCCGTCTTTTGGTGTTAATTGTCGTAGTTTATTTCCAATCTTGTTAGCGCTGTCAAAAATTTCTTCATATTTAAAAGGGTCAAATAGTCTTACAGCATTAGATGTTGTGTAGGAACCATTTGATCCATAATGATTTTCCGATACCTCAAAACGGAAAAACGCACGTTGCCAGTCTGGCGTTATACTCAGCATTGCATTAATAAGCGTTTTAGCGAACTCTATTACAAGTTCCGATGTTTCTGGATTCATGCTGATTGTTCCGTCGCAGATTGTGCGCCTAACGTTTGGTTAAGGGGCCGGCTTTAGCCGGTCCCGAGTGAGCGAAGCGAGCGGCTTGAACCACTAGTTAGGAGCTGCTCGATGATTCCTGAATTGTAGCCAAGCAATAATTAATGCGGCTATTAAATAAATGGCAATTGTCACTTCGGTTCCATACGGGTTTGCTATGTGAAGAAGGAACCACCCAATTGATGCCGTGGATGCTAGTAGCCCAATCCAAATCAAGAACCTAAACAATTTGTTTTTAAGGTTCAGTAAATAAGCTGTTATGACTAACGAAACAGCTAGCGGGAT
>NZ_JARIXO010000007.1:0-269801 GCF_029269135.1 Pseudomonas sp. 1928-m
CACCGTGACCGATGGTGCGCTGACCTCCAACACCGCCACCGTGACCGTCAACGTCGCGCCGGTAAATGATGCACCGGTTGCCGTCAACGACAGCCTGGTCGCCAGCGAAGACACTCCGATCACCTACACAGCAAATGACCTGCTGAGTAATGACAGCGATGTCGATGGCGATACCCTGACCATCGCCAGTGTCACCAGCGGTAATGGCGGTACGGCCGTGCTCAACCCTGACGGCACAGTGACTTTCACCCCGAATGCCAACTTCAATGGCGTCGCTGACTTCACCTACACCGTGACCGATGGTGCGCTGACCTCCAACACCGCCACCGTGACCGTCAACGTCGCGCCGGTAAATGATGCACCGGTTGCCGTCGCCGATGCCTTTACTTTAAATGAAGACGAAACACTGACAGTCACATCGGCAAACGGTGTATTGGCCAATGACAGCGATATCGATGGCGACACTCTGACAGCTTCACTGGTAAGCGGCCCTGCACAGGGTAGTTTGACCCTTAATGCTGACGGTTCGTTTAGTTACACCCCAGCTCCAAACTGGTCAGGCAGCGACAGCTTCACCTACCGCACGTTCGATGGCACCAGTTTCAGCAACCCTGTAACAGTGTCTCTTAATGTCGTGCCGGTCGCCGACACACCTGACCTGCAACTCAACGGCAGCCGTGTACTTGCTTCAACCGATTTTGAAAGCGCAGCGCTCAATGGTGCTAGCTGGTCCGCAGGAATTAGCTCTGCCGGCCTGAACAATGGCGTTGGCAGCACCTGGCAAACCGACAATCCAAACGGCCAGGTAGAGGTCGGCCAGCAGTCGGTGTACATGGGAGGTAACTCGACCAACCAGGTTATTGAACTTGAGCGCATCGCGGGTGATGCCTCCAACCTATTCACCAACGTGACTGGCCAAGCAGGAGCTACTTACTCGCTGGACTTCGACTACTCGCCGCGCAGTGGCGCCCTGGCAACCTCCAATATCGAGGTTTATTGGGACGGTAACCTGCTCGGCACACTTAGCTCTGCAGCCGTAGGCTTTACGTCCTACCACTTCGATTTGCCAATTCCCGCAGACGGTACATACAAGCTTGAATTCAAGGCAGTGGATAGCACCAGTGTCGGCGGCCTGCTGGACAATATTGTGCTCTCCGATGTACGCAATATTGGCAACGAAGACGCCTGGATACGCCTATCCGATATCAGCGCGAACCTAACGGACACCGATGGTTCGGAAACACTGCAAATCACCATCGAGTCCTTACCTGCCGGCTCTTTCCTGAGAGACAACAATGGCAACCTGTTCGAAGCCACCGGCAGCAATGTGGCTGATATCACAGGCTGGGATAAATCGACCTTGTCCTTCCTGCCACCACCGAATTACAACGGTTCGCTAACGCTTAACGTCACCGCTACGGCAACAGAGACCGCCAATAACGATCAGAGCGCAACCTCAACCCCTCTGAATGTAACGGTCAACCCAGTCAATGACGGGCCCGTGGCAGGCAGCGACGTGGTCACGCCGAGTTCAATCCGTTCAGGCCTGCACGCTGACTTCTATAACTACCGTGAAGGCGCAGTCGCCAGTGGCTTCGACGGTCCCAATATGGCCAGCATCAGCCAGGCGGAAGCCTTTATTGCCAGTAGCCAGGCCAATGCCATTTTTGTTGCGTCAAGCCTGAGCTTCACACCTACCCTCACTCACCTGGGTAGCGGTACAGAGCTGGAAACCTTCCTAGGTAGCGCCAGCAGTAGCCTGGTAGATATAAACCGACTCTCAACCATAGATGCTGTCGTACACATGCGCGGACAGATAAATCTCTCGGCAGGCACCTATAACTTCCGTATCAATGCTGACGATGGCTATATCATCCGCATCAACGGTGAGGTCGTCGCCTCATTGAACGGCACCAATACCAATAACACCTCGACTCACAGCAGTTTCAGCATTGCCGCCGGCGGCCTGCAAGACATTGAAATCGTTTACTACGATCAAGGTGGATTTTCGCGCTTCAATGCCGAGTTGAGAAGCAATGGCGCCGGCCCTTATGAGCCGGTTACCGATGCAATGCTTTCCCACAGTCCTGCACTCTATGGCGGCGTGGAAACCTACAGCATCAGCGCTGCCGAGCTGCTCGCGAATGACAGCGACGCTGACAGTGGCGACATTCTCAGCATCACTGCGGTAAGCGGAGCCATTGGTGGCACGGTAAGCCTGAGCGCAGACTTCTCGACCGTGACCTTTGTCCGTGAAGCGGGCTTTACTGGCACTCCCAGCTTCACCTACACGGTAACCGATACTGCCGGCGCAACCAGCAACGCCCAGGTCCAGATCAACCCGACCTCCACGCTGATTAGCGGGTCGGCAGCTGCCGACATACTAATCGGCGATGCAGATGACAACCTGATCATGGGCCTTGCCGGAAACGACACACTGACTGGTGCTGGCGGTAGCGACACGTTTATCTGGCTAAAAGGCCATACCGGCAATGACACCATCAGTGATTTCAACATCAGCATGGACCTTGCCCAGCGGGACCGCCTTGACCTGCACGATCTGCTGCAAGGCGAGAACGCGGGCAATATCGACAACTACCTGCAAATCGTCAGCACCCCTCTAGAAACCACCCTGCAAATCAGCACCAACGGTCAATTCAACGTTGGTGGTAGCGCCGACCTTAGCATCAGGCTTGAAAACGGCGGAGCTCCCGTAGACCTCTCAAGCTTTGGCGCAACCTCTTCACAGATAGTCAACTCACTGATCGCAGGCGCCGACCCGATCATCAAAGTCGACCACAGCTGATGGCCATAACCCCGCTACCATAAGGTAGCGGGGTTAATATTGAGCACGGCCAGCAAGCCAAGGAGCAGTCGATGTTGTATGTAAAGCGGGATGCCTGGGGCAACTTACAGCAGGTGGAAGCAGCGCCTTTTGAGGGCATGGATGGCGAGTTACTGGCTGACAGCGAAGAAGCGCAAGCCTGGTATGCCAATCAGACTGTAGAAAGCAGCCTGCTGCAGCTCAAGCAGAGTGATCTGGACATGATCCGGGTACTGGAAGACTTGATTACCGTGCTGATCCGCAAAGGCGTGGTGCGTATTACCGATCTGCCGGAAGCAGCCCAGAGCAAGCTGGTAGGCCGTAGCAAGGCGCGAGACGCCCTAGGTGGCTTGCACCGTTTGATCAATGACGACGAGTCAAAACTCATCTAGACACCGCCAACACAACGGCCGCATCGCGACCGACGCCCTCGACTAACCAACTTGGCTAACCGAGGGCGCTATGTGTCGAGCTAGCTTCGAGCCAAGCCCTGCAAATGCACAAAGCCAAACAACAGCACCTGCACCCGCTGCAACCAGGGCTGCGGCTGGCCGACCAGGCGGGCCTTGAACAGCAGCAGCTCGCCGAGATGCGCCAGCAGCATGCCACCGGCAAGCAGGTTGACCGCCAGGTACCAGCCCTCGCCCATGGGGTAGAGCAGGTTGAGCAGCGCCAGTAGCCAGAATGCGGCCAGCGCGCCTTTGGCGAATATCAGAACAGGCATACATCACTCCTTAATCAGCTAAGTCAGCCAGGTGAAAAACCTGAGCAGTCTGCCCTGATAATGCCTCACGCGCGTCCGCACTTTGGTCGGGTCGAGTGACGCAGCAACACTCAACGCAGCGTCAGGGCAATCGGTTCATCGCTGAAATCGAAGCAGCCGAGGAAGGTCTTGATCTCCAGCAGATTGCCGTCGACTTTTACATCACCCAGTAGCGCACCCTTGAGCAGGCCGTTCTCGCCGCTCATCACGGTGTCCAGGTACGTCTTGTCGAGGGTCAGCTTGAGCGTGGTGCCCTCGGGGATGCCCTGGTGCAACTGCACCACACCGCGGCGCACTTCTAGCGCCCATTCCTCGCCGATATCCGGGAAGCTGAAGCCCAGGGTCAGCTGCACATCACTGGCCTTATCCGGGTCGACCCGGGTAATCCAGTTTTGCAGAAATATTTTCGCCGGAAAGGCCTTGAGCATGTCCGCCGAGAGAAACACGCTGCGTATGCTTTGCGCCATCTGCTGCACTTTACCGCCGGCAAACTGGCCCTCCAGCTCCATGGCGCTCATCAGGTACCAGTTGCGCCAATTGATATTCATGCTGGCGTAACCCAGTTTGCGAAAGCTGCGCGCCTTAATATCGCGCGCTAGCTTGTCCTCGTTGTCCACCTGAATGGCGTAGCTGGAAAGCTCAGCGGCCCATTGGTAATCACCCTTGAGATAGGCTTCTCCGGCGGCCAGCAGCAGTTTTTCCCGCCCCCCCATCAAGGCAATCAGACGCTCGGCCTTGTCTTTCGGCGGCAACGGGTCAAGCGCCACCGGGTCGCCCTGAAACCAGCCCATATAACCGTTATAGATCTGCCGCACGCTGTGCTTCACCGTGCCGTAGTACTCGCGCAGATAAGGTGTGTAGCCCGCCAGGTGTGGCGGCAGTTTGACCTTCTCGACCAGCTCGTCCGGGGTCAGGCCCTTGTTCATCCAGCGCACGCTCTGGTCGTGGATATAGGCAATACCGTCGCGGGTCATGCGCAATACTTCCTCGACCTTATCCTGGCCGCTGACCGGGCGGCCATGCAGCGGCACCATATGCTCGGCCTTATAGGCGCGCAGCTTGTCCAGGCTCTCGACCCACACCACCGGGTCGCGGAACTTGGTACCGCGCAGGGTGTGGATATTCGGTAGGGTCGGGCCCTGCTCCACTTCGGCACTGATCAGCACGCGGTTATCCGGCAGGTAAATGATGATCTCGTCCGGCGCTTCGCTGGGCACATGCAGAAACTGCAGGTCCAGGCCGGCGATGCGGGTGTCGAGCTTGTCCTTGAAGGTCAGAGTAGGCGCAATAAAAGTTGCGGCCTCGACCTTGGCAATGGGCCCGATACCGGCATTCATCTGTTCGTGATCACCCTCGGGGAGCATGGCGCCGAAGCTGTAGCCGGAGCGCACCGACAGAATCGGCCCGACCAGCGCGCCCTGGGCCACCACATTGGCCAGCAGGGTTTCATGGGCAATGATCTGCACTTCACCGCTGCGCACCTGCTCTTCAGTGACGAAAGCTTTTACGCCGTTGATATGGTCGGAGTGGAAGTGGGTGTAGACCACCGCCTTGACCGGCTTGTCGCTGATCTTGCGGAACTCGGCCATGATCTTGCGCGATTCGCTGACCGATTCGCCGGTGTCGATGATGATCAGCCCTTCCGGCGCCTCAATCATCGCCACGTTGCCCAGCTGCCAGCCGACCGCCGAATAGACGTTGCCGGCCACCTGGTAGACCTTCTGCGCGAAGTGTTTGCTGTGTTCGGCCAGTTCCGGGTGGATCGAGGCTTTGATCTGCTCTTCCGGCAAAGCTGCGTGGCCGGCCATGGGTAACGCCAGGCTCAGCAGCACGGCGGCAGTTCGATTGAGTGAAAACATGCGAAGGCGCTCATTGTTATTGGCAGTGCTGGAAGATTGGCCAAACCAAGTCAATAATTCCAATGCATTCCAAACTCAATAGCGATGCACAGAGCGCATGAATGATCTACGCCAGCTCCGCCACTTTGTCGCCCTCGCCGAGCACGGCCATTTCGCCCGTGCCGCCGAAGCCGTGCACCTCAGCCAACCCGCCCTAAGCCGCAGTATTCAGGCACTGGAGTCCAGCCTCGGCTGCAACCTGGTCGACCGCCACAGCCGCGGTATCAGCCTGACCACCCACGGCCAACTGGTACTGGAACATGCTCAACGCCTGCTGGCCGGCAGCCGCGCGCTGAAGAATGCCGTCAGCCAGCTGGGTAATCTGCAAACCGGTGAACTGCGTCTGGGCAGCGGTCCCTACCCGGCCGCGCGTCTGGTGCCACGAGCGCTGGGACGCATGGCGCAGCGTTACCCACGGGTGCGGATCAATCTGCAGATTGGCAACTGGCTGGAACTGCGCAGCAGCCTGCTGGATGACGCCCTGGAGTTGTTTGTCGCCGATAGCCGCGAGCTGCGAGGCGACACGCTGCTGTGCATCGAGCCACTGCAGCGCCACAGCGGCGTACTGTTCTGCCGCCCCGGGCACCCACTGCTGAAGCAACCGACGCTGCGTATGCACGATCTGCTCGACTACCCCATTGCCGGCACCCAACTACCGCAGGCGGTCGAGCAGAACCTGCGCGCACTCAGCGGCCGCGAACAGCCGCTGAGTATTCAGTGCGATAACTTTATGGTGCTCAAAGCCCTGGTGGCCGATAGCGACGTGCTAAGCATGGCGCCCTGGGATGTGGTGGCCGAGGATATCCAGACAGGTCGCCTGGCGCGGTTGCCGCTGGAAGCAGGTGCATTGACCGAGCAATCCGCCTACGCCCTGATCAGCCGCGCCGGGCACAGCCTGTCACCGGCGGCGCAAGCTATACGGGAAGAGATACTGGCCGAAGATCAGCTCTTCGGCCGTCAGCTTGAAGATGCGCCAGGTTAATAGAGCGCCTAAAAATAGTTGGTTAGAACCTGTTTACGAGCTCGCGAGCTAGAGCTATGCAAGGCGCTACGTTAGTAACAGCCTCTGGCTGATCAAAGCGGCGAGGAAGCGGACTGGGCTCGCACACGAGTGTACGAGCTGTACATGAGCATTCCGACTGGGCTCGCATCCGAGCCTGTTTTTAACGCAGCAGAGCCGACGCGCAGCAGATCGTAAATAGGTTCTTAGTTGCGCTGCCGCTCCCAGCCCTTACTCTCATCACGCCGCCCCTCGCGTCGATCATCACCACGCCGCTCACCACCCCGTTGTGCATCGTGGCGTTGCGGGCGCTGTTGCTGATGGTTGCGCGAGTGGTCGCGATCACGGCGACCATCCCAGCCAGCGTGCGGTTGCGTCACGCGGTAGTCATGACGGTTATGGTACTTGTGCGTTTGGTAGTGACGCGGCTGCGGGGCCGGCACGTAATAACGCGGTGGTTGACGGTAATCATCGTAACGTCGCCCATCATGGTGATAAGCCTTGTAGCGCTGCGGCTGCGGCACCACGTAAACCGGGTAGCGTTGCACCTGATAGTAGGTAGTCGAAGGTCCGCGATCATAACCGCGGTGACCATAGCCACTGCCGCCGCCGTAGACCGCACAACCGCTTAAAGACAAAACCAACAACGCCAGCAGCATGGATTTGTATGACATAGCGGCCTCCTTCGACCGCGGGTGCGGCAGCGACCGTTGTCGCTGCCAGGGATTGCTCCCAATAAATAGACAACGGCGCAGGCCATCCAGTGCGTTGGCCCTAAGCAGCAGATTTCATGACAAATTATTTCAGCGCCGATACGGCCTGCGCTTCGGCTTACACAGACCAACCTGGCACAGTCCTCGCTTAGCGTTCTGCGCATAAAGGAAATGCGTACGGCGGCAAGCAGCTTGCAGCCAGACAATCTGCAATGGTCGACTAGGGTTCCGGTTCGCTGAGCAAGCCTGCAGCGAATGACTGGTCCGAGAGTCGACGACCTCACGCAATGGCCACGGCCATGGGGTTACACGGCGGGATAAAAGCCCGGGAGAACGCACAGCACTGCTGTTCGCTTTCCTGTTCCCGCTGACTGACCCGAGGTTACCCATGCCGCTATCCACCCTGCTCGCCCGCCTGACTGCCACCTGCCTGCTCGCCGCCCTGCTGCTGCAACCGGCCACTGCTGCGAATGAGCCGAAAACCTTCAAGCTGTGCTGGTCGATCTTCGCCGGCTGGATGCCCTGGGGCTATGCCGCCAACGAAGGCATCGTGAAGAAATGGGCCGACCAGTACGGCATCCGCGTCGAAGTCAGCGAAGTGCCGGATTACGTCGGCTCAATCGAGCGCTACAGCGCCGGGGAGTTCGATGCCTGCTCGATGACCAATATGGATGCCCTGACCATCCCGGCTGCGGCGGGCGTGGACTCCACCGCATTGATCATCGGCGACTTCTCCAACGGTGCGGATGCCATTTTGCTGCGCGGCCCGGGGCTGACCCTGAAGGACCTCAAGGGCAAGACCGTGCTGCTGGTGGAGAACTCGGTGTCGCATTACTTGCTCAGTCGCGCCCTGGAGTGGGCCCTGCTTACGCCTGAGGATGTGACCATCCAGCACGTCTCCGACACGCAGATTGCCGAGGCCTTTCTCGCCGGCCAGGGCGATGCAGTAATCACCTGGAATCCGATCCTGGCCAAGATCAAGCAGCAGGCTCAGGTCAGCCAGGTGTTCAGCTCCAACCTGATACCCGGCGAGATCGTCGACCTCACCGTGGTCAACAGCAAGGTCCTCGCCGCCCACCCGGAGCTGGGTAAGGCGCTGACCGGCGCCTGGTTCGAAACCCAGCGCCTGATGGGCATGCCCACCGATGCTGGGCGCGCAGCACGGGCCAAGATGGCCAGCGCCGCCAGCACCACGCCGGAGGATTTCAGCCAGCAACTCGACACCCTACGCTCGTTCTACTCGCCGCGTTACGCCCTTGCCTTTGCCCGCGCCAACAAGATGCCCGAGCTGATGCAACGGGTCGCCCAGTTCGCCGACCAGCAGAAGCTGCTCGGCCACGACGGCAAGGGCCTGGATAAGCTCGGCATCGCCTTCAGCGGTGAGCGCAGCCTGGGCAATGCCGACAACATCCTGCTGCGTTTCGATGGCAGTTATATGCAGATGGCCGCCGAGAAAAACCTGTAACGCCCAGCGCCCCGCAATGCAGCACATCGACATCATTACGCACCGCCAGGGCGCACACCCCTGGCCCGACACCGGCAGAAACCGCGTGCCAGCGCGCTAGATCGAGCTGGCACGATGTTCGCAATACCTACCTTGTGCAGGAACAACCCGCTTCGGCGGGATCGCGGCACCACAATTTGCAATAGCCGACTAGGGTTCCGGGCTGACGATCAGAGGATCGACAGCTGACTGGTCCGAGAGTTGGCGACCTCCTTCGAGGTTACACGGCGGGATAAAAGCCCGGGAGAACGCGCCCCACCCGTGGGGAACCGCCGCGCACTCCTGCCCGTACTTTCTCGAACTGGAGGCTCCACCATGCGTAAGACCCGTCTGTGTTCAGTACTCGCCGCCGGCCTGGCCGCCGCCATCAGCCTCAATAGCCACGCCGCGCCGAAATCCGACTTCAGCGTCTGCTGGACCATCTACGCCGGCTGGATGCCGTGGGAATACGGCGCCGCAGAAGGCATCGTCGACAAGTGGGCGAAAAAGTACGACATCAATATCGATGTGGTGCAGATCAACGATTACGTCGAGTCGATCAACCAGTACAGCGCCGGCCAGTTCGATGGCTGCACCATGACCAATATGGATGCCCTGACCATTCCGGCAGCTGGCGGCGTGGACAGCACCGCGCTGATCATCGGCGACTTCTCCAACGGCAACGACGGTGTCGTGCTCAAAGGCGAGAAGAAGACCCTGGGCGATCTCAAGGGCCAGAACGTCAACCTGGTCGAGCTGTCCGTTTCCCACTACCTGCTGGCCCGCGGCTTGGAAAAAGCCGGCCTCAGCGAGAAAGACCTGAAAGTGGTCAACACCTCCGACGCCGACATGGTCGCCGCCTTCTCCACCAACGACGTCACCGCCGTGACTACCTGGAACCCGCTGCTGGCCGAGATCGAAGCCACACCGAGCGTGACCAAGGTGTTCGACTCCAGCCAAATCCCCGGGGAAATCATCGACCTGATGGTGGTCAACAGCGACACCCTCAAGGACAACCCCGCCTTCGGCAAAGCGCTGACCGGCGCCTGGTACGAAATCATGGCCACCATGAGTGCCGATACCCCGGCCGGCAAGGCCGCTCGCGAGCATATGGCCAAGGCCTCCGGCACTGACCTGGCTGGCTACGAAGCGCAGCTTGCAGCGACCAAGATGTTCTATTCGGCCAAGGACGCCGTGGCCTTCGCCACCAGCCCGAAACTGCCAGCCACCATGACCAAGGTCGCGGAGTTCTCCTTCGGCCACGGCCTGCTCGGTGAAGGCGCGCAAAGTGCCGATGCCATCGGCATGGGCTTCGCCAAGGGCGTGACCACCGGCGACACCGGCAACCTCAAGCTGCGCTTCGACCCCAGCTATATGCAGATGGCGGCTGACGGCACGCTCTGACCGCTCCGTAGGGTGGATGACGCTCTTTTCATCCACCGTGAATCCGGTGTGGTGGTGGATGGGTAAAGCGCCATCCACCCTACGCCCACTTTGCTTCGAGAGCTTGCCATGCGCCTGATCAACCGCCATCCGGATCGCAGCGGTCGCCTGCTGCTGATCCTGCTGCCCTTCGCCCTGCTGCTGTTCGCCTACTTCGCGGGCTCGGCGCAGCGCCTGGCTGACAACCCCAACGACAAACTGCTGCCCAGCGCCAGCCAGATGGTGGCGGCGGTTGATCGCCTGGCCTTTACCGAGGACAAGCGCAGCGGCAACTACCTGTTCTGGCAGGACAGCGCCGCCAGCCTGTCACGCCTGGCCATGGGCATCGGCATCGCCGCCATCGCCGGGCTGTGCTTAGGGATAGCGGCGGGCATCATCCCGCTGTTTGGCGCGCCGTTGTCGCCCCTGCTCACGGTGCTGTCGATGGTGCCGCCGCTGGCGATTCTGCCAATCCTGTTTATCGTTTTCGGCCTGGGCGAGTTGTCCAAGGTGATGCTGATCGTGATCGGCATCACCCCCTGCATCGCCCGCGATCTGGAACAACGCGCCCGCGAAATCCCCCAGGAAATCCTGATCAAGGCGCAGACCCTCGGCGCCAGCACCTGGACCCTGATTCTGCGTGTGGTGCTGCCGCAACTGCTGCCGCGCCTGCTGATCTGCCTGCGCCTGATGCTCGGCTCGGCCTGGCTGTTTCTGATTGCCGCCGAAGCCATCGCCAGCACCGACGGCCTGGGCTACCGGATCTTCCTGGTGCGCCGCTATATGGCCATGGACGTGATCCTGCCCTATGTGGTGTGGATCACTCTGCTCGCCTGGCTGATGGACCTGGGCCTGCGCCAGACCATCCGCGTGTGCTTCCCCTGGTACGAGGGGGCCAAGGCATGAGCACCTTTATCGAAGTGAAGAACGTCTGGCAGGAGTACGGCGATCAGGTCGTACTGGAAAGACTCAACCTGTCGATCAACGAAGGCGAGTTCTGCACCCTGGTCGGTGCATCCGGCTGCGGCAAATCGACTTTTCTGCGCCTGCTGCTCGGTCAGGAGCGCGCCAGCCGTGGCGAGATTCTGCTCGGTGGTGAGCCGCTGGCCGCCGAGCCCGATAGCAGCCGTGGCGTGGTATTTCAGCGCTACTCGGTGTTTCCACATCTGACCGTGCTGGACAACGTCGCCATCGGCCTGGAGTTGCCGCGCTCAAAACTGCTCGGCCGGCTGTTCGGCACCGCCAAGCGCGAAGCCCGCGAACAGGCTGCACAAATGCTAACCAAGGTAGGCCTCGGCCATGCCCTGGATAAATACCCCAGCCAGCTCTCCGGCGGCATGCAGCAACGCCTGGCCATTGCCCAGGCGCTGATCATGCAGCCGCGCGTGCTGCTGCTCGACGAACCCTTTGGCGCCCTCGACCCCGGCATCCGCAAGGACATGCACAGCCTGCTGCTGGAGTTGTGGCACGAAACCAAGCTCACCGTATTTATGGTCACCCACGACCTGAGCGAAGGCTTCAGCCTCGGCACCCGCCTGCTGGTGTTCGACAAGACCCGCATTGATCCGCACGCGCCGAACGCCTTCGGCGCGCGCATCACCTACGACATCCCCCTCAACAGCGACCGCCGCGCCACCCGCGCTGCCGTCGAAGCGTTGCCCGCGCATATCGCCGGCAACCTGCAACCGGCCCTGTAGGAGCACCCGATGACTGCCTCTTTAAGCTTGCGCCCCACGCTCTACGAAGAGCTCGTTCCCGGTGGCGGCCATACTTCCTTTGTCCTCAAGCGCGGCCAATTGCTGCGCGTTACCGACCTGCAAGGCGGCGCCAATGCCAGCCTGCTGCTGCTCAATGCTGCCGAAAAAAGCGAACGGCTAAACCTGCCCGACAGCCTCAAATGCCAGCACACCGCCAAGCTCACCGCCGGGCACTGCCTGTATTCGGATATGGGCCGGGTGCTCGCCGCCATTACCGCCGATACCTGCAGCTGGCATGACAGCTTCGGCGGCGTACTGAATGCCGATGAAGTGCAGGAAAAGTACGGCAACGGCAACTATCAGCAACTGCGCAACGGCTTCTTCCGCAACGGCGTAGACAACCTGCTGGTGGAAATGGGCAAGTGGAACCTGGGTCTTGCCGACCTGCTGATGTGCCTCAACCTGTTCAGCAAGGTCACGGTCGACAGCGACGGCTGCTTCCACTTCCAGCCGGGCAATTCCAAGGCCGGCGACTACATCGAGCTGTACGCGCCGATGGACACGCTGGTGGTACTCACTGCCCTGCAGCACCCCATGGACCCCAACCCTGTGTATGCGCCCAAGCCGCTGCAACTGAGCTGGCACAAGGTCGAAAGCGACGGCATCAGCGTGCTGTGCCGCACCTCGCGCCCGGAAAACCAGCGTGGCTTCCATAACACCGAACGTCTGTATATCTGAGGCCGGCCAGCATGACTCTTATCTCAAGCGACAAGCACCCGGAAGCTGCGGTGTACCGCGCCACCATCGCCGCTGGCGAACCCTTTCTCTGCGAAGTAAAAGCCGGCCAGACCCTGCGCCTGCTTGATCTGGAAGGCAATCAGGCGGTCGATACGCTGTTCTATTCGTCGCGCAACCCGCGCGAGCGCTATGACGTGCAACGCACCCTGCGCAAACAGAACCGCGTGTACCTGACCACCGGCAGCGTGCTGTATTCCAACCTCGGCCAGCCGATGCTGACCATCAGCGCCGACACCTGTGGCCGTCACGACACCCTCGGCGGCGCCTGCGCCCAGGAAAGCAACACCGTGCGCTACGCCCTGGACAAGCGCTATATGCACAGCTGCCGCGACAACTTTCTGCGCGCCAGCCTGCATGACGGCCGCCTGAACAAGGCCGACATCAGCGCCAACATCAACTTCTTTATGAACGTGCCGGTGACGCCCGAAGGCGGCCTGACCTTTGAAGACGGCATCTCCGCCGCTGGCAAATACGTCGAGCTCAAGGCGCATATGGACGTGATCGTGCTGATCTCCAACTGCCCGCAACTGAACAACCCATGCAACGGCTACAACCCGACTCCGGCTGAAGTGCTGATATGGGACTGAACAAAGACGGATGTGGGAGGGGCTTTAGCCGCGAGCAATTGACCTTAAAAGCTCGCGGCTAAAGCCCCTCCTACAGTGGTGAACGTAGCCCGGATGCAATCCGGGGAAAACCACAGCATCACCCCGGATTGCATCCGGGCTACGAATTTTCCACCTCGGACGACCGTGGTGCAGACCGAATACCGCGGGACGGCCCGCCCCTTCGAGGACACCTCGAATGTTCAACAAACTGCTGATCGCCAACCGTGGCGCCATTGCCTGCCGCATCCTGCGTACGCTACGCGCCCTTGATGTACAGGGCGTGGCCGTCTACTCCGAAGCCGACGCCGCCAGCCTGCATATTCAGCAGGCGGACGAAGCGCACAGCCTGGGCGAAGGCCCAGCAGCCAGCACCTACCTGGTGGTCGAGAAGATTCTCGCCGTGGCCAAACAGAGCGGCGCCACCGCGATCCACCCCGGTTACGGCTTCCTCTCCGAGAACGCCGCCTTTGCCGAAGCCTGCGAGGCCGCCGGTATCGCCTTTGTCGGCCCCACACCCGAGCAGCTGCGGGTGTTCGGCCTCAAACACACCGCCCGCGCTCTGGCCAAACAGCACGGCGTGCCGATGCTGGAAGGCACCGAACTACTGGAAAGCCTTGACGCCGCTTTGGTCGCAGGCGAACAGGTCGGCTACCCGGTGATGCTGAAAAGCACCGCTGGCGGCGGCGGTATCGGCATGCGCGTATGTAACAGCGCCGCCGAGCTGAGTGACGCCTTCGACGCAGTCAAACGCCTGGGCCAGAACAACTTCAGCGACAGCGGCGTATTTATCGAAAAATACATCCAGCGCGCCCGCCACCTGGAAGTGCAGGTATTTGGCGATGGTCGCGGCGAAGTGCTGGCCCTCGGCGTGCGCGACTGCTCGGTGCAGCGGCGCAACCAGAAAGTGCTGGAAGAAACCCCTGCGCCGAACCTGCCGGCCGGTATGGCCGAGGAACTCTGCGCGGCGGCGATCAAGCTGGCCAAGGCGGTCAGCTACCGCAGCGCCGGCACCGTGGAATTTGTCTATGACAGCGAGGCGGCGCGTTTCTATTTCCTCGAAGTGAATACCCGCTTGCAGGTCGAGCACGGCGTTACCGAACAGGTGTGGGGCGTCGATCTGGTGCGCTGGATGATCGAACTGGCGGCCGGCGATCTGCCACCGTTAAGCGAACTGGCAAAAGCCCTGAAACCCAACGGCCATGCCATTCAGGCGCGCCTGTACGCAGAAGATCCGGGCCGCGACTTTCAGCCGAGCCCCGGCCTGCTTACCGCTGTGGACTTCCCTAAGGCCGATGGCAAAAGCCTGCGCATCGATACCTGGGTCGAAGCCGGTTGCGAAATTCCGCCCTACTTCGACCCGATGATCGCCAAGGTCATCACCTGGGCCGATAGCCGCGAAGCCGCCAGTGCAGCCCTCGGTCAGGCCCTGGCCGACACCTTGCTGTATGGCGTGGAAACCAATAGCCAGTACCTGCGGCAGATCCTCACTGACGCACCGTTCGCCAGCGGTAACCCCTGGACCCGCTGCCTGGAAAATTTGAACTACCAAGCCACGACCTTTGAAGTGTTAAGCGCCGGCACCCAGACCACCGTACAGGACTTCCCTGGCCGCCTCGGCTACTGGGCGGTCGGCGTACCGCCGTCCGGACCGATGGACAGCCGCGCCCTGCGCCTGGGCAATCGTCTGCTGGGCAACGCGGCAGATGCCGCCGGCCTGGAAATCACCATGAGCGGCCCGACCCTGCGCTTTAACACCGATGCAGTGGTGGCAGTCACCGGTGCACCAATCCCGCTAAGCGTCGATGGTAGCGAGCAGCCACTGAATACCGCGCTGCTGATCAAAGCTGGCAGCACCTTGAGCCTTGGCACAATTGCCGGCGCGGGGGCACGTAGCTATCTAAGCCTGCGCGGCGGCGTACAGGTGCCGGATTATCTCGGCAGCAAAAGTACCTTTACCCTCGGCCAGTTCGGCGGCCACGGCGGCCGCGCCCTGAGAGCCGGTGATGTGCTGCATATCCCGGCATTGACCGACCTTCAAGCCGGTGCGCAACTGCCCGCCGCGCTGTGCCCTGGGCTGCCCGCTGTGCGCGAAATCCGCGTGATCTACGGCCCCCACGGCGCGCCGGAATACTTCACTCCGGCCTATATCGAAACCTTCTTCGCCACCGACTGGGAAGTGCACTTCAACTCCAGCCGTACCGGCGTGCGCCTGATTGGCCCGAAACCTGAGTGGGTACGCGACAGCGGCGGCGAAGCCGGCCTGCACCCCTCCAATATCCACGACAACCCCTACGCCATCGGCGCGGTGGACTTCACTGGGGATATGCCAGTGATCCTCGGCCCGGACGGCCCAAGCCTGGGCGGCTTTGTTTGCCCGGTGACGATTATCGAGGCGGATCTGTGGCAGCTGGGGCAGCTTAAGGCCGGTGACAAGGTGCGCTTTGCGCCGGTGGATATCGCCACCGCGCGGGAGTTGGCCAAGGCGCGCAATGCCGAAGTCAGTGACCTCGCGCTTGTCTCCCCTCTCCCGCTTGCGGGAGAGGGGTCGGGGGAGAGGGTTCTTGAAAACACCCAAAGCCCCTCTCCCCAACCCTCTCCCATAAATGGGAGAGGGAGCAGTTCGGTGTTGGCTTCCCCCATCGTCCTCGATATCGGCGAAGCGGATAAACGCCTGGTCGCGCGCCTGTCCGGTGACACCCATTTGCTGCTGGAAATCGGCGCACCTGAGCTGGATCTGGTACTGCGCTTCCGCGGCCATGCGCTGATGCAGGCACTGGAAGCCAAGCAGCTGGTTGGGGTGATCGACCTCACCCCAGGCATCCGCTCGCTGCAGGTGCATTACCAGCCGGAAACCCTGGCTCTTAGCGATCTGCTCGGCATAGTCGCTGGCGAATGGGATGCGGTCTGCGCCGCGCAGGACCTGCGCGTGCCATCGCGCATCGTCCATCTGCCGCTGTCCTGGGATGACCCGGCCTGCCAGTTGGCCATCGAGAAATATATGACCACGGTGCGCAAGGATGCACCCTGGTGCCCGAGCAACCTGGAATTTATCCGCCGTATCAACGACCTGCCCAATCTCGACGAGGTGTACAGAACGGTCTTTGAAGCCAGCTATCTGGTCATGGGTTTGGGCGACGTTTACCTCGGTGCGCCGGTGGCCACGCCGCTGGACCCACGCCATCGTCTGGTCACCACCAAATACAACCCGGCGCGCACCTGGACCGCCGAAAACTCGGTGGGCATCGGCGGCGCCTATATGTGCGTGTACGGCATGGAAGGCCCCGGCGGCTACCAGTTCGTCGGCCGCACCCTGCAAATGTGGAACCGCTACCGCGAAGTCGCCGCCTTCGACGGCAAGCCCTGGCTGCTGCGCTTTTTCGACCAGATCCGCTTCTACCCGGTCTCGGCGGACGAGCTGCTGCGTATCCGTCGTGACTTCCCCCTGGGCCGCTATGACTTGCGTATCGAGCACAGTGAATTGGCCCTGGCCGATTACCAGACCTTTCTCGACCGCGAGGCTGAGGGCATCGACGCCTTCCGTAACCAACAACGCGCCGCCTTCGACGCCGAACGCCAACGTTGGATCGCTTCCGGCCAGGCGCACTACGAGAGTGAGGAAGTGGCCGCCGATCTCGGCGAAGACGCCCCGCTCGGCGCCGGCCTGCATAGCATCGACAGCCATATCGCTGGCAACCTCTGGCAGGTGCAGGTGAGTGAAGGCGACCAGGTCAAAGCCGGCGATGTGCTGGTGATACTGGAGTCGATGAAGATGGAAATCCCCCTGCTCGCCCCGCGTGATGGCGTAGTGCGCGAGGTGCGCGTGCAACCCGGCTCGCCAGTGCGTGCAGGCCAGCGCGTGGTAGTTCTGGAAGAGGTTCAGTAGCGGTAGTGTGGAGTCGATGAAAATGGAAATCCCCCTGCTCGCCCCGCGTGATGGCGTGGTGCGTGAGGTGCGCGTACAACCCGGCTGCCGGTGCGTGCGGGCCAGCGCGTGGTGGTGCTGGAGGAGGCTCAGTAGCGGTAGGGTGGATGACGCTTCACCCATCCACCAACTGCGACCTCACGGTGGATGAAAAAAGCGTCATCCACCCTACACACTTAAATGAACAGCATTACGATGTGAGGCTCTAGCCGCGAAGGCGTCAATGCGGGAATGGCTTAGCCACTCGCGGCTAAAGCCCTTCCCACAACACTACTAACGCCGATAGCTAAGGATGCGCCCCTTAAACGGCGCATCCGGGTTATCCAGCAGGTTCAGGCTATCGGTCAGCTGCAGGTAGCCGTGCTCCAGCATATGCCGGGAAAACCGCGCGCTGTTGCCGCGGCCCGGGTCGACAATCAGCGCCGCCGCATGGCGATTGCAATGGCGGTCGATAAACCCGGCCAGCAGCCTGGGGTGGTCACGCTCGTACAGCAGATCGCTGCCGATCACCAGATCGAACAGGCCCAACTGCTGATAGTCCTCAGCCCAGTCGCAGCTCTGATAAGGCACCGGTTCCAGTTGATTAAGCGCGGCATTGCGCAGCAGAAACTCGCCGGCCAGCGGGTGGTAGTCGCTGGCGGTGATATCCGCGCCCAGGCGTTGCAGCACCAGGCTGGTCAGCCCCAGGCCGCAGCCCAGCTCAAGAATACGCAGCCCCTCCACCGCCATACCGCTCAGGGTTTGCGCCAGCACTTCACCGGCCGGCCAGAGCTGACCAAATAGCGACCAGGTGGCCGAGGAGATTCCGGCTTTTTCCGCCAGGCCGTCGAGGTCGGCGAACTGCTGTTTGTCGCGCAGCGAGCACAGGTGAAAATCCTCAAGGCCAATGCTCAGGGTGGAATATTTGATGCGATAGCTGGCAGGTACGCGGGGCATGGGGGCTCGGTGTGCTGAAAGGACTGCGGTCAGGGGCAGATCAGCAAGGCGTACGAGCAGCGTACGGGTCACCAAGGAGACTCTTCGTGTTGCCGCACCATAGCCCTCAAGGTCTGGCGCAGCAAGCGCCATGGCTGCCGGCAAATCGGCCAAGCGCCGATGTTTCAGCAGCGCCGGCGGTTGCCGAACGCTACAATGCGGCGATTATTTAACCAGCAGAGCCTTGCATGTCTCATCCGTCCCCGCTGACCCGCCAATGGTCCTTGATTGTGTTGCTGCTGGTTCTGCTCGGTTGTGGCTTCCTTGCCACCTCCCTGGCCAGTTACTACACCGCTCTGGACTCGATCCGCGCCGGCATCATCAACACCGAGCTGCCGCTGACCTCGGATAACGTCTACTCGGAAATCCAGAAGGACCTGGTTCGGCCCATCCTGATTTCCTCGATGATGTCCCGCGACACCTACGTGCGCGACTGGGTGCTGGGCGGCGAGAAGGACCCCGAGCAGATCACCCGCTACCTGCGCGAGGTGCAGGAGCATTACGCCACGGTCACCAGCTTCTTCGTCTCCGAGAAAACCCACACCTACTACCAGGCCAAGGGCGTGCTCAAGCAGGTGCAGGAAGATGAGCCGCGCGATGACTGGTATTTCCGCGTGCGCGACATGCAGACCCCGTACGAGATCAATGTCGACGTCGACATGGCCAACGACGACCGCATGACCGTGTTTATCAACTACAAAGTGTTCGACTACCAGCAGCGCTTTATCGGTGCGACCGGCGTGGGCCTGACCGTGGATGCGGTGGTCAAGCTGATCGATACCTACCAGCAGCGCTATGAGCGCAGCGTGTTCTTCGTCGACACCAATGGCCTGCTGGTACTCACCGGCGCCAGTGGCGGGCCGATGGGCGCGCGGGTTGGCCAGTCACTCAGCGAAATCCCCGGCCTGGAAGAATTGCAGGCCAAGCTGCCGCATCCGCAAAGTGGCGACTTCGAATACCAGGAACACGGCCGCGACCACTTCCTCAATGTGCGTTTTATCCCCGAGCTGAACTGGTATCTGTTTGTCGACAAACACGAAGACGGCGCGGTCGCCGGCATCCGCAAGTCGCTGTACCTCAATCTGCTGATCWGCCTGGTGGTCACCGTTATCGTCATCAGCCTAGTCAGCCTGGTGCTGCGCCGCTATCAACGGCGCATCAGCGCCCTGGCCACCACCGACCTGCTGACCRAGCTGCCCAACCGCCGAGGCTTCGACCTACTGGCCAACCAGGCCGTACAGGAAGTGCGGCGCAGCCCAAGCGCGCTGTGCGCCCTGATGCTCGATCTGGACAACTTCAAGCAGCTCAACGACAGCCACGGCCATATGGCCGGTGATGAAGTGCTGCGCCGCTTTGCCAGCGACCTGCGCAGCACCGTGCGCCAGTCCGACATCATCTGCCGCTGGGGTGGCGAGGAATTTATCCTGCTGCTCAAGGACACCACACCCGAGCAGGCCCGCGAGCTGGGCGAGAAGATCCGCCAGCAAACCGAGCAAAGCAGCATCAGCTTCAACGGCGCGCAGCTGGGCATCACCACCAGCATCGGCCTGGCGCAATTGCATGCCGATGAGTCGCTGGAGCAGCTGATCACCCGCGCCGACCGCGCCCTCTACCGGGCCAAACAGGGCGGCCGCAACCGCCTGTGTGAAGAAACCGCGTGAGTGATGACAGCAGCCGCTGCCCCTGCTGCGGGCAGCTCAACCAGTGCGCCCAGGCTGGCGCCGACGCACCGGTAAGCGAGTGCTGGTGTTTTAGCGTGCCCATCGATGCCGCGCAGTTGGCCAAGCTGCCGCCCGAGCAGCGCAACCGCAGCTGCCTGTGCCCACGCTGTGCTCAGGGCCTGCCGCCTGAAACCTCGCAAGCAAACAGCTAGCCATGCGCCTCGACCGTTTTCTCAGCAACCTGCCTCAACTCAATCGCCAAGCCGCCCGCCAACTGCTGGCCAGCGGCCGCGTGCAAGTGGACGGTGCGGTGGTTTGCAATGGCCTATGCGAAGTCAGTCAGTTCAGCCGTATCGAGCTTGATAGCGAGCTGCTGCAAGCCGGCAAAGCCGCACGCTATTTCATGCTGCACAAACCCATCGGCGTGGTCAGCGCCACCGAGCATGAGCAGCACCGCACGGTGCTGGACTTGCTCGATGAGCCGGACAAAGCCGATCTGCACCTGGCCGGCCGCCTGGACCTGAATACCAGCGGCCTGCTGATTATCACCAACGATGGCCAATGGTCACGCCGCCTCACCGAGCCGCGCAGCCGGCTGGGCAAGGTCTATCGGGTTGAGACCGAACAGCCGATTACTCCTGAGTACATCGAGGTGTTCGCCCGCGGCCTGTACTTCGCCTATGAAGACCTCACCACCCTGCCCGCCGAACTGGTTATTCTCGATAGCCACAGCGCCCTGCTGACCCTGCACGAAGGCCGTTACCATCAGGTCAAGCGCATGTTTGGCCACTTCCAGAACAAGGTCATCGGCCTGCACCGCCTGAGCATGGGCGCCATCCAACTCGACCCGCAGCTGGTCCCCGGTCAGTACCGCGCCCTGACGGCAGCGGAAATTGCCTGCATCTAAGACAATCCGTCTCAAGTCACATGCTTAGCTAGCTAACCGACAAACGGTTGTTCGATATCCCAATATTCACTTGCGCCAGCAGGAGCACGGCTGCTTAAATCAAACCATAAGGTCTTATCGTGACCGAACAGTCACGCAAGCCATCTAAGCGTTCCATCGGTTACTTGCGCACTGCGCGAAATGGGTTCCTGCCTGGTCAAAGACGCCACTCCACACCTGCCAAAAGGTCGTGGACGGATGCTCTATTTCAGCCCTAACTGATTGAAAATAAATAACTTATAAAATCCTCCAGCCTGACATCTTGCTGTCACGTCCAGGCGCTTTCCTGATTGTCCTGCTTAGCCCGGTTTAACGGCACCGCCGTTTTGCCATGCCCACTTTTGCGCCAGGAGGAAACGACATGAAGCCAGCTACCGCTGTCGTCGATGTTCACGGAATCTACAAGATCTACACGGAGTTCTACGCCAATCCGAGCGCGCGCAAGACCATCATCCTGGTTAACGGCTCACTCTCCACCACCGCAGCCTTCGCGCAAACGGTCAAATACCTGCGTACCCAGTTCAATGTGGTGCTCTATGACCAGCCCTATGCCGGCCAGTCGAAGCCGCACAACCATCATCACCAGCCGATCACCAAGGAAGACGAGGCCAGCATCCTGCTTGAACTGATCGAACAGTTCCGCGCCGACCACCTGATGTCGTTCTCTTGGGGTGGCGTCGCCGCCATGCTGGCCCTGGCCCAGCGCCCGGCGCGTATTGAAAAGGCGGTGATCACCTCCTTCTCGCCGCTGCTCAACGAGCCGATGGTCGACTACCTGGAACAAGGCCTGGCCCATCTGCACGCCCTCGACGGCGACCAACTCGGTCACCTGGTCAACAGCACCATCGGGCGCTACCTGCCATCGCTGTTCAAGCGCTATAACCATCGCCATATCAGCAGCCTCGACAGCCACGAATACCAGCAAATGCATGCCCATGTGCACCAGGTACTGCACCTCGACGCCCATTGCCAGATGCAGTGCCTGGCAGGTATCGAGATCCCGCTGCTATTCGTCAACGGCGAACACGACGCCTACACCTCGCCAGCCGACGTGCGCCTGTTCGCCAAGCACCTGAACGACTGCCAGTTCGTCACCATCGACAACGCCGGGCACTTCCTCGACATGGAACACAAAGCCGCATGGCTGCAGAGCCAGGCCGCACTGCTGGGCTTCCTGCAGAGCAAGCCACTGCGCCAGACCCACTACCGCCCACAGATGGACGTACTCCACGCGCTGGCCGTATGAAGCCTGTACACACCCGCGCCCGCACCGCGTTATTGCAGATAACCGGGGCGCGGACTTCATTTCAACCAAGACTTCCGGTATAAAGGCACCCGCTGCGGGCGTCGTATAGTGGTAATACCCTAGCTTCCCAAGCTAGAGCTGTGGGTTCGATTCCCATCGCCCGCTCCAAATCGCAGAATCTAAAGCCTCGAAACCAAACGGTTTCGGGGCTTTTTGCTTTTTGGGAGATGGCTGGGTCGGGAGTGGGCCGGCTATTGGGTTTGGCCGCAGTACATCTTGCAGGTGATCCGGCAAAACCTTCCCTTTTGCCCTGCAGCAGATCGCCATGCAGGCAGCGCATGCTTCGGCCTGGGCATCAACAGTGGCGTAATGCCAGCTTTACGGATCAAGACCTTCCGTATCTATTAGCTTTAATCCACTATGTTCGGCATTGACCCATCTTGAGGGACGGGAACTGCGGAAGGTGCTGAACGAGAGAAAAGAGCATCAGCGCCGGGACAACAGATCTGCTTATAAAAATTTACCTGCAGTACGCCTAATGGCGGGAAAACCAGCCCGGGCTACTACAAAGCCAACCAATATTCGAGTCCCCCGACGCGGGGACGATTGCACAAGAAGTAGCTAACCACTGGTACGCCCGATAATGGAAATTTCTAATCGTATTTAGGAGGTAACATGGCAGCACCACAGCAAGAGCTAATTGTTCGCGGAGAACAAGTTGAACGTATATTCATCAGCTACAGAGACAAAAAATATTTAGTTAATCGGCGCTATCAAAGAAAGCTAATATGGACGCTTGATGAAAAACAAAGCTTTATAGACTCAATCATCAACGGCTATCCAATTCCAATTATTCTTTTGGCAGACCCTAAAAACAGCCAGAACGGGGCACTAGAAATAATTGACGGCATGCAAAGAATGGATGCAATAACATCATTTATAAACAACGACTTTCCAGTCAACGGAACATATTTTGACCTTAACACTTTTGCCACAACTAAAGACATGCTTGACCGAGGAGTACTTGCACAAAAAACACCTGTAATGGCAAGAGAGAATTGCCTTTTCATTGCTGCATATCCAGTACCCCTATCAATTTACGAGTTTGCTGATGGAGAATCAGTGGATGAAGTGTTCAGGAGAATTAACTCCGGAGGCCGTCAGCTCTCTCGTCAAGAATTAAGAGTTGCAGGTGCCATAAATTCATTCTCGGACTGTGTAAGAGTTATCTCGTCACGTATCCGAGGAGACTCATCAAACTCAAGCTTGCTGTTCCTGAATGACATGAAAGCAATCAGCATTACTAACTCCGACTTGGATTACGGAATAAATGCAGATGAAGTTTTCTGGGTGAAAAATGGCATACTAAGCAAAGATCATTTACGCCAAAGTCGCGACGAAGAGCTAATCGCAGATATTGTCGCATACATGGTTTCTGACGAACCTGTTGCATCCAGAACTGAGCTTTTTGATGACTACTATGGCGCAACAACACCATTAGAAGGTGCAAGCCTTGATAGATTCAACAGCATAGATCAATCGATACGGAGACGTAATCCTGACCTCGTAGACATGGATTATCAGAGAAGCCATGACACTTTAGAGTTAATATTGGCACAATATGGAGGTAGCTTTTTCAACCTTCTATTTCCCAATCAAAACGTCGGAAACCCTATACCACGCTATTTCCAATCAGTATTTCTAGCAATACATGACCTGATCGTTCGGAAAGGTTTGATTGTCACCGACCGCAATGGTGTTATTAATGCGTTAAAAAATAAAGGCAGACACATTTCGATCCAAGAAGGTGGGCGCTGGGGTGCAGAAAACAGAGCAGCAGCAGTTGACTCCGTTATAGGCATGATCCAGAAATTCTTTGAGACTGACCCTAACCCGGACCCAGCCAAAGTTCACTGGGTTACAAAACTTCAGAACCTTCTAACAAACTCTAAAACTGAACAAGCTGCATATGATTTCAAACAAGGATTTTTGGAGCTTTCTGAAAAACCAACATTCGATCAAAATTCTCTAGAGAAAATATTTGAAACCTGCGCGGCAATTTCCAATATCAGAAGGGGCTGCAGGGGATATGTGATTGTTGGCGTAGCAGACAACACAAAAACCGCATTACGCGTTACCAATCTATTTGGTGTAAACCCTATAACTTTCGGAGGCTTTCAAGTTACCGGCGTAGAGCATGAAGCAGCTCATTTAGGTAAAAACCTAGACCAGCTTTTCCAAAAAATAACGGATGAGGTCAGACGATCTGACTTATCAGAACCGTTGAAGTCATACATTAACTCGCACATGAAGTGCGTAAGCTATTATGACAAAACAGTATTTGTTTTCGAGATAGAAGGCCAAGAAAAACCATCACTATATAAGAAAAAATATTTCGAGCGCCAAGGCACTCAGGTAATGGAAATTGAGCCAGAAAATCTATCCGTGCTTTTTTCTAGATTCAGTTAGAAAGAGAACTTAGCTCGTAGTCGTAGGATGGGTTGAGCTTAGCGAAACCCATCACCCGCTCCAGAACCCAAAGCCCTGAAGCCAACCAGTTTCGGGGCTTTTTGCTTTCGGGGATAAACGACGTAAGCGCTGAGTAGCGCAAGCACCCGCCAGGCATTTGATAACAACCCTAACGTGCTGCAGTAGATGGCGTTCCCAACTGGATTCGAACCAGTATCTAGCCCTTAGGAGGGGCTTATTCTATCCATTGAACTATGGGAACCGAGGCTGGATAGACGGGCTACCAGCGGGCGGCATCTTAGCGAGACCGCAGGCGTTTGTCATGCCGCTGCCATCATCTCGGCGCCATACTGCCAACTGACTGCCAACCGGTTGTCATAAGGAGAGGAGATCGCCATGCGCCCTGCTGCTTCGCATCATCTGCCGGATTCGCCTTTTGCCGATTTTCACCTGCGTGCGGTCAGCGTTAACGATGCTGCCGCCCTGGCGGCCTTGCTGCAACAATTGGCGCCCGATGAGCCGCGTGCCGATGCCAAGCTGCTGGCTTTGCGCCTGAGCGAGCTGCCGGTGAGCCGTGTGGTGCTGGTGGCCGAGCGTGACGGTAAGTTGCTCGGCACCTGCACGGTCAACCTGATCGAGCACCTGGCGCACAACTTTGCCCGCTCGGCGATTCTGGAAGATGTGGTGGTGGATACTGAGGCGCGCGGCCTGGGGATTGGCCAGGCGCTGATGGGCAAAGCCATCGAACGCGCCCGCGCCTGGGGTTGTTACAAGGTGGCGCTGTCCAGCAGCCAGAGCCGTGAGGCCGCCCATGCCTTTTATGCAAACTTGGGGTTTAAGCCGCATGGGATTAGTTTGGCGCTGATGCTGGATTAAGACGCTATTTCTAGCTGTCAGAGGCCTTTGTAGGAGCGGGGGGGACGCCCAGTCCTTGCCCGCGAACCAAAGTGACCGGAAGAACATCGCGGGCAAGCCCGCTCCTACAGGTTTTGTAAAACGTGCCAGTAGGGCGGGCAACAGTCAGGCGTTTTTAACGGCCAAAGCGCTCTTCGGCCAACTGATCGGCAATCTCTACGGTGGTTTTACTTGCCGCATCGGCGCGCTGGAAGATCTGTTCCAGGGTCGCGCCGATGCCTTCGATATGCGCTTTGAGCTGGGCGGCGCTGCCGCCGGTGCGTTCGTAGCAGACATCGATAATGCCGCCGGCATTGATCGCGTAATCCGGCGCGTACAGGCATTCGTTGCGGCGCAGGGTTTCCGCCAGGCTGGCATCGGCCAGCTGGTTATTGGCGGCCCCGGCGATAATCGGCGCGCGCAGGGCTTCCAGGGTTTGCTGGTTGATGATGCCGCCCATGGCGCATGGCGCGAATACATCGACATCCAGGCCGAAAATCGCCTGTTGCGTCACGGCGGTTGCGCCCAGCTGCTCGACCGCACGGCGCACATTGGCCTCGACGATATCGGTTACCCACAGCTCGGCACCAGCGGCTTTCAGCTGACGCGCCAGGTCGAAGCCCACCTGCCCTACCCCCTGGATCGCGACTTTCAAACCGTGGAGATCATCACGGCCCAGGCGGTGTTTGACTGCGGTCTGGATGCCGATAAACACCCCGTAGGCGGTGGACGGTGACGGGTCGCCATTGCGCGTGCCGCCAGCGAAGGCTTCGCGCAGCTCGGCGCCGGATACGTGGCGCGTGCGCTCGGCCATGATCTGCATTTCCGCAACGCCGGTGCCGGAGTCGGCGGCGGTGATATAGCGGCCGCCGAGGCTGTCGACAAAATCACCCATGGCCTGGAACAGCGCCGCGCTTTTGCCGGTATGCGGGTCGCCGATGATCACGGCTTTGCCGCCACCCAGCGGCAGATTGGCCAGGGCCGATTTGTAGGTCATGCCGCGCGACAGGCGCAACACATCGCGCAGCGCTTCATCGTCATTGGCGTAGGGCCACATGCGGCAACCGCCGAGGGCCGGGCCGAGGTTGCTGTTGTGAATGGCGATAATCGCCCGCAGGCCGCTGGCCTTGTCGTGGCCGTAGACCACCTGCTCGTGGTGGTCGAAATCGATATGGGAAAACACGGACATGGGAGTTCCTTGATTGTTCTTGTTGTTTGGTTTTTGTAGGAGCCAGGGGGCGCCTAGTTCTTGCTGGCGATCAAGGCGTGTCACTAATGCCCGAAGATCGCCAGCAAGCTGGCTCCTACATAGAGGATGGAGGGGGTTTATGCTGCCGGTTCAAACAGCTGCACAGCGGCGATCTGGCTGACGACCATGCGCGCCTTGAGCTGAGCGCTCTGCTCGCGCACCTTGGCCAGGCTGCGTTCCTTGACGTGGCCATAGCCACGGATCTGCTCCGGCAGCTCGGCCAGGGCCAGCGCGGTGCGGTAGTTGTCGGCGTTGAGTTCCTTGAGCAGGTAGTCCAGATCCTGCTCGTAGTCGTCGATCAACTGCAGCTCTAGCTTGCGCTCGGCGCTGTAGCCGAACAGGTCCAGCGGTGTGCCACGCAGAAATTTGAACTTGGCCAGTACGCCGAAAGCTTTGAGCATCCAGGCTCCGAACTGACGCTTACGCGGCTCGCCGGTGCTGGCATCCGGCTTGCTCAGCCAGGACGGCGCCAGGTGGAACTCCAGGCGGTAGTCGCCGCTGAACTGCGCCTCCAGCTGACGGATAAAGCTGCCGTCGCTGTACAGCCGCGCCACTTCGTACTCGTCCTTGTAGGCCAAGAGCTTGAAGTAGTACCGCGCCACGGCCTTGCTCAGTGCTTGGTCGGCGCTCTTGTCGACCTGCTGCACCCGCGCCACCTGCTCGCGGTAGCGTTCGGCGTAGGCGGCGTTCTGGTAGGCGGTCAGACGCACAATGCGGTCGGCGATGATGTCTTCCAGAGTCTGACAATGTGGGGCTTCAATCACCTCCGGCTTGGCCAGACGCTCCACCGCAACCGCATCATGAGCTGCACGACGGCCCCAGAGGAAGGCCTGCTGATTGAGCTGCACGGCCACGCCGTTAAGCTCGATGGCTTTGTTGATGGCTTCGGCGGAAACCGGCACCAGGCCTTTCTGGTAAGCGAAACCGAGCATAAACAGGTTGGTGGCGATGCTGTCGCCGAGCAGGCGGGTGGCCAGGCGGCTGGCATCGACGAAGTGGGTTTTGCTCGCGCCGACCGCTTCGATCAGCGCCTCGCGCATGGCCGCGCCAGGCACCTGAGCATCGGGGTTGCGGGTGAATTCGGCGGTGGCGGCTTCATGGCTGTTGACCACCGCATGGGCGATCTTGTCATTCAGCTTGGCCAGGGCCTCTTCGCTGGCTGACACCACCAGATCGCAACCCAGCAGCAGATCGGTTTCCCCGGCGGCAATGCGCACGGCAAAGATATCGTCCTGCTTGGCGGCAACCCGGATATGGGTGATCACCGGGCCGAACTTCTGCGCCAGGCCAGCCTGATCGAGCACGCTGCAGCCCTTGCCTTCGATATGCGCAGCCATGCCGAGCAATGCGCCGACGGTGGTGACACCGCTGCCGCCGACACCCGGTAGGAGGATATTCCAGGGACGATCCAGCGCCGGTTGGCGCGGCTCCGGCAAGGCAATAAACAGCGCACCTAGACCGACGGCCGTAGGTTTGCGCAGGCTGCCGCCGTGCACGGTGACAAAGCTTGGGCAGAAGCCCTCAACGCAGCTGAAATCCTTGTTACAGGAGTTCTGGTCGATCTCGCGCTTGCGCCCCAGTTCGGTTTCCAGCGGCAGCACTGACAGGCAGTTGGATTTCACGCTGCAATCGCCGCAACCCTCGCACACCGCCGGATTGATAAAGGCACGCTTCTGCGGGTCGACCAGCTTGCCGCGCTTGCGCCGACGGCGTTTCTCGGTGGCGCAGGTCTGGTCATAGATAAGCACCGAGCAGCCCTGGAACTCGCGCAGCTCACGCTGCACAGCGTCCAGATCACGCCGGTGGTGGAAGGTGACGATGGGTGCGAAGGTGTTGCGGGTTGGGTACTTCTCCGGCTCGTCGGTGACCAGGGCGATGCGTTTAACCCCTTCGGCGTACACCTGCTGGCTCAGTTGATCGACGCGCAGTTCGCCGTCGATGGGCTGGCCGCCAGTCATGGCCACGGCGTCGTTGTAGAGAATCTTGTAGGTGATATTCACCCCGGAGGCCACGGCCGCACGCAGAGCCAGCTGGCCGGAGTGGAAGTAGGTGCCGTCACCGAGGTTCTGGAAGATATGCGGGGTGTCGGTAAACGGCGCCTGGCCGATCCAGGTCGCACCCTCACCGCCCATCTGGGTAAAGGTATCGGTGTTGCGGTCCATCCACTGGGTCATGTAGTGGCAACCGATACCGCCCTGGGCGCGGCTACCTTCCGGCAGTTTGGTCGAGGTGTTATGCGGGCAGCCGGAACAGAAATGCGGGGTGCGTACGGTAGTGTGCTTTGGCGCGGCCAGCGATGCTTCCTTGGCCGCCAAGAAGGCCAGACGCTCGTCGATGCTGGCGCTGCTGTAGATCGGTGCGAGGCGCTTGGCGATGGCGCGGGCGATCATCGCCGGGGTCAGTTCGGAGAGGTTCGGCAGCAGCGAATGGCCGGCTTCATCGAACTCGCCAACCACCACCGGACGCTTGCCCACGGGCCAGTTGTAGAGCTGACCGGTGAGCTGGTCTTCGATAATGCTGCGCTTTTCCTCGACCACCAGAATCTCGTCCAGCCCCTCGGCGAACTCGTGCACCGACACGGGCTCCAGCGGCCAGCTCATGCCGACCTTGAGCACGCGCAGGCCAACCTGGGCGCACAGCGCTTCATCCAGGCCGAGGTCATCCAGGGCCTGACGCACGTCGAGATAGGACTTGCCGGTGGTGATAATCCCTAAGCGCGGGTTGGGCGAATCGAGCTTGATCTGGTTGAGGTTGTTGGCCAGCGCAAAGGCGCGGGCGGCGTAGATCTTGTAGGTGTTAAGGCGCGCTTCCTGGGCCAGGGGTGGGTCCGGCCAGCGGATATATACGCCGTCTTCCGGCAGCTGGAAGTCCTCGGGAATCTTCACCTGCATACGCAGCGGGTCGACATCCACCACGGCAGAAGAGTCGACGTTCTCGGCGATGGTTTTCAGCGCCACCCAGCAACCGCTGTAGCGCGACAGCTCCCAGCCGATGATGCCGTAATCGAGAATTTCCTGAACGTTGGCCGGATTCAGCACCGGGATCGAGGCGGCGATAAACGCATGCTCGCTCTGGTTGGCAATGCTCGAAGATTTGCAGCCATGGTCGTCGCCAGCCAGCAGCAGCACGCCGCCATGCTCGGAAACGCCGGCCGAGTTGCCGTGCTTGAACACATCACCGCAACGGTCAACACCCGGGCCTTTGCCGTACCACATGGCAAACACGCCGTCGTAGCGCGCACCGGGGAACAGGCTGGTCTGCTGGCTGCCCCACACCGAGGTGGCGGCCAACTCTTCGTTGACCCCCGGCTGGAAGTGGATGTGGTTGTCCTTGAGGTACTGCTTGGCGTCCCACAAGCTCTTGTCGAGGTTGCCCAGGGGCGAGCCACGGTAGCCGGAAATAAAGCACGCGGTATTCAGGCCATGGGCGGCGTCGCGTTGCTTCTGCAGCATGGGCAGGCGGGTCAGTGCCTGGGTGCCGGTGAGGTACAGGTGACCAGTGGCAAGGCGGTACTTGTCATCCAGGCGGATCTCGGCCAGAGACATGGTGGTGCTCCTGTTATTTTTATCGAGAGCTGGGTTGGCAACGGTGAATGCCACCCTTGTTAAGCCTAGTGCGGGATCACCACACAAGGCGCATGGCCAAGAATATGAACGGAGCGCGCGGCTTTTTTATTTCTTTTTGCTGGCCGTTTTGCAGATACTGCGCATGATTAATCCAACAAGAACAAAAAACCCGGAACAGTCATGCAAGAAAAACTCAGCCCCATCGACCGCAAGATTCTCCGCCTGCTGCAACACAACGCCGACCTCTCTGCCGCCGAGATCGCCGAGAAGGTGGAATTGTCACAATCGCCCTGCTGGCGGCGGATTCATCGCATGCAGGAAGAAGGCATTATCGAGCGCAAGGTTGCCCTGCTCAGCCACAAGCAACTGGGCTTTAGCATCACCGTGTTTGTCGATATCAAACTGTCGGCGCACGGGCGCAGCAACCTGGAAGAGTTCGAGCAGGCGGTGGTCGGTTACCCCGAGGTGCTGGAGTGTTTCACCATGGCCGGCGGCTCGGATTACCTGCTCAAGGTGGTGGCCAAGGACATCGCCAGCTATGAACGCTTTCTGCGCGACCACCTGCTGCAACGCCCGCATGTGCACGAAGCGCACTCGCATATCGCCATGAGCGAGGTCAAACGCACTACTGAATTGCCGCTGGATTGAGGCGTGAGATCGCCTTGCCTATGCCGCCTCCGCACGCGGCTGCCGCAGGGCGCATTCCGACTGCGCTTTGCCCGCCCACCACAATGCCAGCGGGCCGAGCAGCAATAGCAGGCCCATCAGGGCAAACGCCGCCCACCAGCCGAGCAGGCTCTTGTCGCCCAACACATCCAGGCTGATGCCAAACAGTAGCGGGCCGAGAAAGGCGCCGCTAAAGCCGGTGCAGGAATACAGCGCCATGGCCGTGCCGCGGTGACTGGCCGGGGCCACAGCGATCAGACCAGCCGTCAGGGATGACGAATCGGCGGTGACGGTAATGCTGTAGAGCAGCACCAGCACCAGCATCAGCCAGAACGGCAAGGCTGCACTCAGGCCGATAAACAGCGCCAGAGCCGTCGAGCTGAGCATCACTGCGATCAACCAGCGCTGCCGACCAAAACGCAGCGCCAGCTCGTTGCCGAAGATGCTCGCCGGCATACCGATCAGGGTCACCAGCATCGCCACCCAGGTGCCGGACAGCCAGGGATCGCTGCCCTGCAAATGCCCGGAGAACACCACAAAAGCCACCACCCAGGCGCGCAGGGCAAACAGTTCAAGGTTATGCACCGCATAGGCCAGGCAGTAAGCCGCCACTGCGCGGCTCTTTAATGGGGCCAAATCCAGTAGCTTGCGCGGCGCATGCTGCACCACCGCTTTTGGCTGCAAACCCCAATAGACCATGGCCCAGGCCAGCAAGGCGCAGACGCCACTGAGCAGAGTCGGCAACTGCCAGCCGCCGAACTTGGCCAGCTCGCCGGCGAGAATAAACGACAGTGCCGTACCCAAACCGAAGCTCGCCGTATAGAACGCCACCGCGCGCGACTGCGCCGGCCCTTCGATACGTTCGGACAGCGCCTTGAGCCCCGGCATATAGGTGCCGGCCAAACCAACGCCCGCCAGCACTCGCCAGGCCAGGGCCGACCAGAAACCATCGGCGAAGACAAAACCGGCATTGGCCACGGCAGTCAGCAGCATCGCCGCCAGATAGATCAGCCGCGCATCGTATTTGTCGGTCAGCCCGGTAAGGATCGGCACTGCAACCATATAACCGAGAAAGAACCCGCCACCAATCCAGCCCGCCTGGGTATTAGTCAGCCCCCACAGCGCCTGAAAATCCGGCAGCAAGGCGGCGAACAGGGCAAAGCCAGCCATGCCCAGGGTTTCCGAGCCGCACAGCAGCAGCGTCACGCGGCGGGCGTTCATAGCACTCGCCCATCAAAGGCTAGGCTAACCCCCGCAGGCAAGGCATCGGGGTGTTCCAGCAGCCAGGCGTCGAAGCTATGGCCGATATGGGTCAGCACGGTTTCTCTCGGTTGCAACTGCTCGACCACTTCCAGCGCGCGGGTCAGGTCGTTGTGGTTGCGCGGGGCGATGGGCTGCGGTGCGGTGGAGCAATCCAGCACCAGCAGATCCAGCGGCTGCTTGCGCAGTACCTCAGCACTGGCGTCTGGTACGCCGAGGGTGTCAGTGAGGTAGGCGATACGCCGTTGTTCGCCACTCGCCGTTAAGCCTTGCAGTAGATAACCAAATGTCGGCTTGGAGTGATTAAGCGGCAGCGCGGTGACGCTTAACTCAGCCAGTTGCCGCCGCTCGAAGGGCGCAAAGGGCTGACTGAAATCGAGAATGCCGGGGTGCTTGTACAGATCGGCCAGGCCTTCCGGATCATCCGGGCCATGCACCGGAATAATCAGCCCCTGACCCCAGCGCAGGTGCAGCAAGCCCTGGGCGTGGTCGGCGTGATAATGGGTTTGCAGAATGCCGCTCAGGCTATGGGGCGGGAAGCGCTCACACAGATCGCTCAGGCCCGAGTCGATCAGCCAGCGCTGCGCGCCGCATTCAATCAGCGCGCAACAGGGCCCACGACGACGTGCAGGATTCAGACGTGCGCTGTCGCAGGCCGCGCAGCTGCAGTTGTACACCGGCACCTGACGCGCATCGCCGGTGCCGAGCAGGGTCAGGCGCATGCGCGCGCATCGCTAAGCAGTTGCAGCAACTGGGTGACGGTTTGGTCGAGTGGGCCGGAGTTATTCAGCAGGTATTGCGATTCGGCCTCTCCCCTCTCCCCAGCCCTCTCCCCTAAGGGGAGAGGGGGCTGGAGCGAACGACTGCGCGCCAGGCGTGCCTCGATCTGCTCGGCGCTTTCCCGACCGCGCGCTTGCAAGCGCAGGCGCAATGCCGCTTCATCCACCTGCAACAGGATTGCCAGCAACTCGGGATAACGCTGCCGGGCCTGGGCCAGATGGCCGCGCGAGCCGTTGACCAGCACATCCTGCCCCGCCACCAGCCAGTCATCGATCTGCCGGGGAATGCCATAGGCCAGGCCGTTGGCGCGCCAGCTCAGGGCAAAAGCGCCGGCGGCTTCCTGCTGGTCGAACTCGGCAGGCGACACCCCGATGGCGTCCTCACCCACCGCTTCCGCCGAGCGAGTGATCACCCGGCGGGCGATCACACAACCACGTTCAGCCAGGCGCTCGCGCGCGGCATTCAACAGGCTGTCCTTGCCCGAGCCCGAAGGCCCCATCAGATAGATCAACCGGCCGCTCATCAGAACACCCTTTTCGCTTGTCGCCAGACTTGCTGGATCACCGCCTGGCCCGCATGCACCTGCGCCTGCACCAGGTCGGCACGCAGGCCGACGCGGATTTCGCCGCGATCATGCAGCCCCGCCGCCTGTGCCGGCACGCGGCTGACGGTGGCAATCGCGCGCGGCAGATCATAGCCGTTATCCTGCCCGGCCAGCAGCAAAGCGGCCTGCAACAGGCTGGACGGGTAGTAGTCGCTGGAAAGGATATCCAGCACTCCATGCTGGGCCAGTTCGGCGGCGGCGATATTGCCGGAGTGCGAACCGCCGCGCACGATATTCGGCGCGCCCATCAGCACCTTCAAGCCCAGTTCGTGGCTGGCCTTGGCCGCCTCCAGGGTGGTGGGAAATTCGGCGATGGACATGCCAAAGCTCGCCGACTCCTGCACATGGGCCAGGGTCGCGTCGTCATGGCTGGCCACGGAAATACCACGGGCCTGGCAGTCGGCAACAATGCTGCGGCGCTGGCGATCGCTGTACTGCCGCGAGTTGTCCACCTGCTCGACGATAAAGGCATTCATCTCCGCCTCGCTGAGGTGGTACTTGCCCATGTAGTACTCGCGGTATTTGTCTTCCTTGGCAAACTGACGCTGGCCCGGCGCGTGGTCCATCACCGACACCAGCTGCACCAGCGGGTGCTCGACCAGATCGCGAAACACCGCGAGGGTCTCCGGGTGGCAGACCTCGCAACGCAGGTGCAGGCGGTGATCCGCGCGTATATGCCCGACCGCTGCCGCTTCGGCGATGGCTTCAAGCATCGCCGGCAGTTGCTGCATGCGCTTGCCGCGCGGATTGACGTCGCCAATCGCCAGGGCATCAAACACCGTGGTGATGCCGGCCGAGGCGATCTGCGCATCGTGAGTCAGTACTGCCGAGGCCGATGGCCAATCCACCCCCGGCCGTGGGCTCATGTACTTTTCCAGGTTGTCGGTGTGCAGCTCGACCAGGCCGGGCAGCAGGTAATCACCGTTCAAGTTCTGCGCCTGGGGCAAACCGCTAACGCCCTCTTCCACCTGGGCAATCAGGCCGTCGCGCAGCACCAGGGTGCCGACAAACTCCTGCTCGGCAGTGACGATCCGCGCGTTGGTCAGAATCAGTTCAACCGGCATATACATACTCCTGCTGCGCCGCAGCGCTCATATCAAGGTTGCGATCGGCCACCGCCTCACGGGCGGCGCGGTCGTGGAAGATGCCGATCAGCGCGCTACCGGCGACCTTGGCTTCAGCGATCAGTTCCAGCACCACCTGGCGGTTGGCGTCGTCCAGGGACGCGGTGGGTTCGTCCAGCAGCATCAGCGGCCAGGCGACCATAAAGCCGCGGGCGATATTCACCCGCTGCTGCTCGCCGCCGGAGAAGGTGCCAGGGGCCAGCTGCCACAGGGCCTGAGGGATATTCAGACGGCTGAGCAGGCTTTTCGCCCGCGCCTCGGCATCGGCCTTGCTCCAGCCACGGGCCAGGGCCGGTTCCATCACCACATCCAGGGTCGCCACGCGCGGAATAACCCGCAGAAACTGGCTGACATAACCCAGGGTTTGCCGGCGTACCGCCAGCACTTGGCGCGGTTCGGCGCCAACCAGCTCGACCCATTCGCCGTTGTGCAACACGCGAATGCTGCCGCCAGCGGCCAGGTAATTGCCGTACAGGGTGCGCAGCAAAGTCGATTTACCTGCACCGGATTGGCCATGCAGCACCAGGCACTCGCCAGCGCGCACGCTGAAATGCAGCCCGCTCAATACATTCAGCACCACGCCATGCTGCTGATGCAGGGTGAAGGTCTTGCTGAGGCCGGAGACCTCGATAAGCGTATTCATGATTGACCTCATATTGACCGGCAGCCCGCATGCAATCCGGGCTGCACACACGTCAGGGCTGCAGGACAGACGACACCAGCAACTGCGAATAGGGATGCTGCGGGTCATCGAGAATCTGGTCGGTGAGACCGGACTCGACCACATGGGAGCGGCGCATCACCATCAGCCGGTCTGCCAGCAAGCGCGCCACCGCCAGGTCGTGGGTGACGATCACCACCGCCAGGTCCAGTTCGCGCACCAGGCCGCGCAACAGGTCGAGCAGGCGCGCCTGCACCGATACATCAAGGCCGCCGGTGGGTTCGTCCATAAAGATCAGCCGTGGGCTGGAGACCAGATTGCGAGCGATCTGCAAACGCTGCTGCATGCCGCCGGAGAAGGTGCGCGGCAGGTCGTCGATGCGCAGCGGGTCGATCTCCACCTGTTTCAGCCAGTCGATGCCGGCCGCGCGCAGCTCGCCGTAATGGCGCACGCCCTGGGCCATCAGTCGCTCGCCGATATTGGCCCCGGCCGACACGCCCATACGCAGGCCATCACGCGGGTTCTGCTCGACAAAGCCCCACTCGGTGCGCAGCAGCGTGCGCCGCTGCGCTTCACTGGCGCTGTATAGATCGACCCAGTTGCCGGCCGTATCGCGATAACTGACTGAACCGCGATCCGACGGGCAGCGCCCGGAGAGCAGGCTAAGCAGGGTCGACTTGCCCGAACCGGACTCGCCGACGATGCCCAGCACCTCGCCCGGATACAGATCGAACGACACGCCCTGGCAGCCCTTCTCCAGGCCGTACAGGCGGGTCAGGTCACGCACGCTAAACAGCGGCTGCGCCGTGTCGGTGTGCAGGTGCATTTTCTCGGCAGCACTCATTGCTCGCCCTCCTCTTCAAGGTCACGGCGTTGCATGCAGTAGTCGGTGTCGGAGCAGACAAAGCGCTTGCTGCCGGCGTCGTCGACGATCAGCTCATCCAGGTAGGAATCCTGGCTGCCGCAGAAGGCGCAGCACTCGTCCCAGCGCTGGATCTCGAACGGGTGATCTTCGAAGTCCAGACTCACCACCTGGGTGTAGGGCGGCACGGCATACAGGCGCTTCTCGCGGCCGGCACCAAACAACATCAGCGCCGGACTCATATGCAGCTTGGGGTTGTCGAATTTAGGGATGGGCGAGGGGTCCATCACGTAGCGCTCATCAACCGTCACCGGGTAGGCGTAGCTGGTGGCGATATGGCCGAAGGTGGCGATGTCCTCGTACAGCTTGACGTGCATCACGCCGTAATCCTCCAGCGCATGCATGGTGCGGGTCTCGGTTTCCGAGGGTTCGATAAAGCGCAGCGGCTCGGGGATCGGCACCTGGTAAACCATGATCTGATCGCCACTGAGCGGCGTTTCCGGAATGCGGTGGCGGGTCTGAATCACCGTCGCCTCGGGCGTGCGCGTGGTGGTTTTGACCCTGGCGGTGCGGGCGAAGAAACGGCGGATCGACACTGCGTTGGTGGTGTCATCCGCGCCTTGGTCGATCACCTTGAGCACATCATCTGCGCCAAGAATCGCGGCGGTCAGCTGCATACCACCAGTGCCCCAGCCATAGGGCAGCGGCATCTCGCGGCCACCGAACGGCACCTGGTAACCGGGAATCGCCACGGCCTTGAGCAGGCCACGGCGGATCATGCGTTTGGTCTGTTCGTCGAGGTAGGCAAAGTTATAGCCAACCTCAGTTGCATACTGCGTTTGGGCCTGGGCATTCATGCGCGTTGCTCCTCGGCGGCGGGCTGCTCGCAGGCCTGCTTACGCAGTTTGCGGATCAGTTCCAGCTCGGATTGGAAGTCGACGTAGTGCGGCAATTTCAGGTGCGAGACGAAGCCCGCGGCCTCGACGTTGTCGCAGTGCATCAGCACGAATTCTTCCTGCTGCGCCGGGCCTTCCACTTCCTCGGCGTATTCCGCCGCGCGCAGCGAGCGGTCAACCAGAGCCATGCCCATGGCCTTGCGCTCGGCATAGCCAAAGGCCAGGCCGTAGCCACGGGTAAACTGCGCCTGCTCGGCGCTCTCACCGACGAACTGGTTGACCATCTCGCACTCGGTGACTTCGATATCGCCCAGCGGCACGGCAAAGCCGAGTTCTTCCGGCTCCAGCCAGACCTCGACCTCGCCGATGCGAATCTCCCCGGCAAAGGGGTGATTGCGCCCATAGCCGCGCTGGGTGGAATAGCCCAGAGCCAGCAGAAAACCTTCGTCGCCCCGAGCCAACGCTTGCAGGCGCTGAGCACGACTAGCGGGAAAATCCAGCGGCTCGCGGGTGATATCCGCCACCGCTGCGCCGTCATCCGCCTCGCGGGCCATCAGGCCTTCGTCGGCGAGAAAATCCAGCACCCGTGGGCACGGCGACAGTTCAGCCTGCGGGTCGATCTTCGGCCCTGGCTGCTCGCCTTCGGCCAGCAGAGCGAAATCCAGCAGACGGTGGCTGTAATCGAAGGTCGGGCCGAGCAACTGGCCGCCGGGCAGGTCTTTGAAGGTTGCCGAGATGCGCCGGGTCAGCTGCATCTGCGTGGTCTCCAGTGCAGCGCTGGCACCGAAACGCGGCAGCGTGGTGCGGTAGGCGCGCAGCAGGAAGATCGCCTCCATCAAGTCACCGGCCGCCTGTTTGATCGCCAGGGCGGCCAGCTGCGGGTCATACAGCGAGCCTTCGCTCATCACCCGAGCGACCGCCAGGGGCATCTGCTCACGGACTTGCTCGACGCTGAGTTCGGGAATGGCAGTATCGCCACGGCGTTTCTTCGCCAGTAGCAAGTGAGCATTGTCGATGGCGCGCTCGCCACCTTTGACGGCGACGTACATCAGGCAGCCTCCTCGGCATTGATCAGCACGCGGGTGCTGCGCGGCAGGCCGATCACCTGCTCGCCGGCGGCGAAGAAGGCATCCAGACCTCGGGGAAAGGCGCTGCGCGCCTGGCGCTGCTGCCAGAACACCGCCGGCAGCGGCAGCTCGACGCTGCGCACGTCCTTGATGCCAGGGCCGCGCCAGCGCAATGCCGGCCCGGCGCTCAACGCATCGAGCTGAATCAGCAAGGTGCAGGACTGGTCCGGATAGCGCTCACTGCCATTGTCGAAGGCCGACAGGTCGGCCAGCTCGCGCTCATCAAGCAGGGCAAACAGCGCCAGCTCACGCTCGGCGACAATCGGGCAGCCGCAGTGGAACGACAGGTTGGCGCGGATTGCCGGGGTATCGAAACGCGGCGCCAGCCACAGCGGCGTGTCGCCATCGAGAAACGCCAGGCACAGGGCGTAGGTCGCCGGATGCAGGTTTTCCAGGGCCAGGGCGCGGTTCAGCGGTTGCGCCAGGCCTGGCTCGGCCAGGGCCTTGAGGGCGCTGCGGAAGCTGGTCTGGGCGTCCAGCACCGGATCATTGAAGGCCGGTTGCAGCCATTGCGAGCTATTCGCCGCGTTCATCAGTCTTCTCCTCTGACCAGGGTGAAGAATTCCACCTGGGTGGTTGCGGTTTCTGCGGCCTTGGCCGCCTGTTGGGCTTGTTGCGCTGCCGCCAGGGGTTCGATCAGCCGGCTCAACCAGTGCGGCTGTTCGGCACCCTGCAAATGCGCGTCGGCCAGGGCCGCCAGTTCGGCATGTTGCTTGTCGCGGCCGCTCACGTAGCTGTAGCCCGTGCGGCCATCAGCCAGGCGCACCACGCAGCGGGTCACGCTCATCTCGCCGAGGTTGAACGGGCTGCCGGTGCCGCCCATGCGCCCGCGTACCAGGGTCATGCCGATTTCCGGGGCGCGAATCAGGCGGTACTCGGCTTCCTTCAACGCCGACTCATAAGCCGCCAATTGACCGCCGGCGCGGGCGAGTACGCCCATCCAGCGCTGGCGGGTGGCGATCTGCGGGTCGCTGTGCAGCAGGTTGCTTTGCGGTCGTGCGCGGTTCATCAACAAGCCTCCATCAAAGGGCGAGCTGGTACTGGAAGCGGTCGGCGCGGCTGGTCGATAACGACAGCTCCACCGGCCGTCCGGCCAGATCGCGGGAAAGGGTTTGCACGCTAAGCAGCGGCGCGTGCCGGGGCATCAACAGGCGCGCGGCCTCATCACGGCTGGGCAGGCGCGCGCCGATCAGGCTGAAGGTGCGAGTCAACGGCAGGCCGCGCTGACTGAGGTACTGGCGCAGCGAGCCGCCCTGGTAGTCGGCGAGCAGCTCGGCGTATTCGGTGCTGAAGGCATGCCGAATCAGGCTGACCGGCTGGCCTTCAATCAGGCGCAAAGTGCTCAGCTCCAGCAGTTGCGCACCACTGGCCAGCTGCAGGTATTCGCGCTCCTCACATGCGGCCGGGCGCAGGCGGCTTTCCAGCAATTGCGCCTCAACCTTGTGGCCAAGCGCCGAGAGCGAGGCGCTGTAGGCACTGCCGGCCTGCATCGGGTAGATCAACGGTTTGGCCAACACCCGCGTGCCCTTGCCCTGCTGGCGCAGCAGGCGGCCTTCGAGTACCAGCTCATCCACCGCGCGGCGCAGGGTGTGGCGGTTGACCGCAAAGCGCGCGGCCAGCTGCACCTCGGCCGGCAGGTAATCACCGGGGCTCATGCGCTGCAGCTCATCGCGCAGCACGGCGGCCAGTTCGCGGTACAGCGGCTCGGGTTGTCTAGACAAGTGCATGGCTAAAAAAGGGCATCCGCAGATGCCCGCTCTCCGTCAGATAAATTGTTTACGCAGGCGCTGCGAAATGATGTCCAGCAGGCTGACCACCAGGATGATCACGATCAGCAAGGCGCAGGTCTGGGCGAACTGGAAGCCGCGAATCGCTTCCCAGAGAATCACCCCGATGCCGCCGGCGCCGACCATGCCGACCACGGTGGCCGAGCGCACGTTGGACTCGAAGCGGTACAGCGAGTAGGAAATCCACAGCGGCAGAACCTGCGGAATCACCCCGTAGATGACTTCCTGCAGCGCGCTGGCGCCGGTGGCGCGTACGCCTTCAACCGGGCCGGGATCGATGGCCTCGACCGCCTCGGCAAAGAGTTTGGCGAGCACCCCGGTGGTGCCGATAAACAACGCCAGCACCCCGGCAAAGGGACCCAGGCCAACCGCCACCACAAAGAGCATGGCGAAGACCATTTCATTGATCGAACGGCAGGCGTCCATCACTCGGCGAATCGGCTGGTAAACCCACCACGGCACGATGTTTTCCGAGCAGAGAATGCCCAACGGGATAGCCAGAACAATCGCCAGCACCGTGCCCCACAGGGCGATCTGCACGGTGACGATCATCTCCTTGAGGTACAGCTCCCAGTTGCTGAAATCGGGCGGAAAGAAGTCCGCGGCAAAGGTCGCCATGTTGCTGGAGTCGCGGATCAGCGCCAGCGGATTCATCTCCGCGCCCTGCCAGGACCAGGCCAACACAACGAAGAACAGCCCCCAGCCGATCAGCTGCAGCCAGGAACGCTTGGCAATCAGGTCGGGCGTGGGTGCGGTGGTCAAAGTGGTCATAACAACATCTCGAATCAAGCGGCAGAAGAAAACGACCCGCCGTGGGCGGCGGGTCGAGAACTGCGATTAACCAGCGCTGGCAGGGCTCTGCTTGGCAATTTCAGCCATGCGTTTTTCCAGCTTGGCCAGCTCGGCATCCAGCTCCTTGAGCTGAGCCTGCTTGTCGGCGGCATTCAACTTGTCGTTGTTGGCCACTTCGGTGCGCTTCTTGAACAGTTCCAGCTGGCGGATCGGCAGCAGCTGATCGTCATCGGAAGCCTTGAACTTGGCCCACTGCAGACCTTCCAGCACTTTCTGCTCGGCTGGCTGGTCGCCGTAGGTCATAAAGAATTCGCGCAGCTTGTTCTTGGTGGCGTCGTCCAGGTTCTTGCGCCATACCATCGGGTCGGATGGGATCAGCGGCGAGGTCCAGATCACTTTCAGCTGGGCGGCCTTGTCCGGCGCAGTCACTTCCAGACGCTCCATGCCTTCGCTGTTGAAGGTGCCGACATCGACCTGCTTGTTGGCCACCGACAGGGCGTTGACTTCATGGCTGCCGTTAAGCGCGCGCTTGAAGATCTTGTTGGCGTCGGCATTGTTCTGCGCAAACACGTAGTAGCCCGGCACCAGATAGCCCGAGGTGGAGTTCGGATCGCCGTTGGCGAAGGTCAGGGTCTTGGCGTTTTTCAGCATGTCTTCGATCGAATTGATCGGGCTGTCCTTGTGCGCCACCATCAGGCTGTAATAGCCCTGGGTGCCGTTGGCGGCGACGGTCTGGGCGAAGATCTGCCCACCGGCGCGGTCCACAGCTTCCATCGCGGCCTTGTTGCCGTACCAGGCCATGTCGACCTTGTCGAAACGCATGCCCTGGATAATCCCGGCATAGTCAGGGGCGAAGAAGGCTTTGATCTTCAGGCCGGTCTGCTGGCTCATATCCGCCAGGAAGGGGTCCCACATACTTTTCAGGTTCTGCGAGGACTCGGTGGAGATGATGCCGAAATTGACTTCCTGCTCAGCGGCCTGGGCAGCGCCCAGAACCGAGCCGGCCAGCAGCGTGGACGCGGCGAGAACGCGACTGATACGTTTGAACATGCAAAGCACTCCTAGTGCAGATGGACATACAGGGGTTGGCATAACAGGGAAGCAGCTCAGGCCTTGGCCAGAGCCAGCGGGACTTTCGGCTTGCGCGCACGGCGCGGTTTCTCATCGGCTTGCGGCTCGACTAGCAGCTCGGCGCCGTAAAGATCGTTAAGGAAGTTGGGGTGCAGCTCGGCGGCCGCGCCGTCGTAATGAATACGCCCCGCTTTCAACGCTACGGCGCGCTGGCAATAGCGCATGGCGTAGTCGACTTGATGCAGGGTGACCACCACGGTGGTGCCGTCTTCGCGGTTGATGTCGGCAAGAATCTGCATGACCTTGCGCGCGGATTCGGGGTCGAGCGAGGCAATCGGCTCGTCGGCCAGGATTACCTTGGCGCGCTGACACAGGGCACGGGCAATCGCCACGCGCTGCTGCTGGCCGCCAGACAGGGTCGAGGCGCGCTGCTGCGCCAGATCGGCCAGACCCACACGGGCCAAAGCCTGTAGCGCACGCTGCTTTTCTTCGGCATTGAACAGGCCGAGGGTGCCTCGCCAGCGCGGCATGCGCCCCAGGCAACCGAGCAGCACGTTCTGCAGCACGCTAAGGCGGCCGACTAGATTGAACTGCTGAAAGATGTAGCCGATGTCGGCGCGCAGACGACGCACTTCGCCATTTAGGCGGCCTGCGGCCTGCACTTCACGGCCCAGCACTTGAATGCTGCCACCGCCGCCGCGATCGCAGCAGGCCAGGCCGGCAACATGACGCAGCAAGGTCGACTTGCCGGAACCCGAGGCTCCGATCAGCGCCACCATTTCACCGGGTTCGACGGACAGCGCCAGATCAAACAGCGCCTGCTTGCGGCCGAACGTTTTGTTCAGGCTCTCAACCCGGATCACTGCGCTCATGGAATGCCTCCTTTTATTAGCGGTTACACCGCGGCTAACAGCCGCCTTCTGGTGTAGACCAAGGTAGGCAAATCCTGTGTCAGGCCGATTAATGGGCCGTGACACTTACGTGACCATTGCTTGAAGTTTTTTCTACGCGCGGGCGAATTTCCTTGCTTTTTGCACAGCACGGCGCATTTCTGATGACTGGTGCTGGCATAACGCCTTTATCCAACGCAAAATGCGACACGCGATTGGCGTCAATTTATCGACCTCGCGACTGTATAGTCACATGCGATCAAGCGGCTTTCTGGCTGAACGGTTAGTGCTAAAGGTGGTCAAACCGGTGACAATCCTATAGCCCATTGCCAGTATCGCTTTCCTGAACTAACCGGTTTAATGTACGCGCCCTATGAAACCAGCACTCTATTCCAGCCGCACCGCTGACAAATTCGTAGTTCGTCTGCCCGATGGCATGCGCGAACGTATTGCGGATGTCGCACGCAACCATCACCGCAGCATGAACTCGGAGATCATTGCTCGCCTTGAGCAAAGCATGCTCCAGGAAAGCGCTCTGGGTGATGACCTTAATATGCGCCTGGACAGCCCAGACCTGTCCTTGCACGAGCGTGAGCTGCTGCAACGCTTTCGCCAGCTGTCGCGCCGTCAGCAAAATGCCCTGGTGGCATTGATTGCTCACGACGCCGAGATGGCCGCAGAAGAAGCCTGATTGCGCTGCACCCTGAAAAAACCGGCCGAGGCCGGTTTTTTTGCTGCCCGTTTTGCAGGCAATAAAAACCGCCCTTAGGCGGTTTTTATTGGCCGTGTTAATCAGCCGACAAAGCTGAGCAGTACACCCGCCGCCACTGCCGAGCCGATCACCCCGGCCACGTTAGGGCCCATGGCGTGCATCAGCAGGAAGTTCTGCGGGTTGGCTTCCAGGCCGACCTTGTTCGATACCCGCGCCGCCATCGGCACCGCAGACACCCCGGCCGAACCAATCAGCGGGTTGATCTTGTTCTTGCTGAACAGGTTCATCAGCTTGGCCATCAACACCCCGGCAGCCGTACCGGCACAGAACGCCACCATACCCAAGCTGAGAATGCCCAGGGTTTTCAGCTGCAGGAAGGAGTCGGCCGAGAGCTTCGAGCCCACGGTCAGACCGAGGAAGATGGTGACGATATTGATCAGCGCATTACGCGAGGTATCAGCCAGACGCTCGACCACACCGGCCTCGCGCAGCAGATTACCCAGGGCAAACATACCAATCAGCGGCGCCGCATCAGGTAGCAGCATGCCGATCAGCAGGCACAGCACAATCGGGAAGATAATCTTCTCGGCCTGACCCACAGGGCGCAGTTGCTGCATAACGATGGCGCGCTCTTCCTTGGTGGTCAGTGCGCGCATAATCGGCGGCTGAATCAGCGGCACTAGCGCCATATAGGCATAGGCCGCCACGGCAATCGGACCGAGCAGATGCGGAGCCAGCTTGGAGGTCACGAAAATCGAGGTTGGGCCGTCGGCACCGCCAATGATGGCGATGGAAGCAGCCTCCTTGAGGGTGAACTCAAGCCCCGGAATACCCAAGGCAGTCAGCGCCAGCGCGCCCATCAGGGTGCCGAAAATCCCGAACTGCGCCGCAGCCCCGAGCAGCAAGGTCTTGGGGTTAGCCAGCATCGGCCCGAAGTCGGTCATGGCCCCCACGCCAAGGAAGATCAACAGCGGGAAGATACTGGTGGGCAGGCCCACCTCGTAGATCATATGCAGGAAGCCCGCACCCTCGGCCATGTTGGCCACCGGGATATTTGCCAGCAGACCACCAAAACCAATAGGCAACAGCAGCAAGGGCTCGAAACCCTTCTTGATCGCCAGATAGATCAGCAGGATGCACACCGCGATCATAAACAGCTGACCGACCTCGACGTGGTACAGGCCAGTGCTGTGCCAAAGCTTGAGGAGCTTTTCCATTACCGCGCTCCCTTAACCGATGGTCAGCAGGCTGTCGCCCACCGCCACCGCATCACCGACCTTGACGTTGACCGCACCGACGGTGCCAGCCTTGAACGCACGGATCTCGGTTTCCATCTTCATGGCTTCGAGGATGATCACCAGCTGCCCTTCTTCAACGGCCTGACCTGGCTGCACCAGCACCTTGAAGATATTGCCGGCCAGCGGGGCATTCTGCGGCTCGCCAGCGCCAACCGGCGCAGCTACCACTGCTGCAGCGGAAGTCGCGCCGCCGACAGCCTTGAGCCCTGCGATATCACCACCTTCATTGACCTGCACCACATAAGACTTGCCGTTCACCTCAACGGTGTAGACCTCAGGTTTGCCGGCTTCACGAGCAAGGGTTTCCTTACCAGTCGGCATCGGTTCGAAGGCTGCCGGATTGCCGCGGTTTTCCAGAAACTTCAGTCCGATCTGCGGGAACAGGGCATAGGTCAGCACGTCGTCGATTTCATCAGCAGCAAGCTTGATGCCCTTCTCTTTGGCAATGCCCTTGAGTTCAGCAGTCAGCTTGTCCATCTCGGCTTCAAGCAGATCAGCCGGACGGCAGGTAACCGCTTCAGCACCATCGAGCACCCGCGCCTGCAGTTCTTTATTGAAAGGCGCCGGCGCTGCGCCGTATTCACCTTTCAAGATGCCGGCGGTTTCCTTGGTGATCGATTTGTAACGCTCACCGGTCAGCACGTTGATCACCGCCTGGGTGCCAACGATCTGCGAAGTTGGGGTCACCAGCGGGATAAAGCCGAGGTCTTCGCGTACGCGCGGGATCTCAGCCAGCACTTCATCAAACTTGTCCTGGGCGCCCTGCTCTTTCAGCTGGCCTTCCATATTGGTCAACATGCCGCCTGGCACCTGGGCAACCAGAATCCGCGAATCGACACCCTTGAGGTTGCCCTCGAACTTGGCGTATTTCTTCCGCACTTCACGGAAATAGGCAGCGATTTCTTCCAGCAGCAACAGATCCAGGCCGGTATCGCGCTCAGTACCCTGGAACATCGCCACTACGGACTCGGTCGGCGAATGGCCATAGGTCATCGACAACGAGGAAATGGCGGTGTCGACATTGTCGATGCCAGCTTCCACGGCCTTAAGAATGGCCACAGACGACAGCCCAGCAGTGGCGTGACACTGCATATGAATCGGGATCGACAGGGTTGCCTTCAGGCGCGTCACCAGCTCGAACGCGGTGTAGGGCGTCAGAATACCGGCCATGTCCTTGATGGCCACCGAGTCGGCGCCCATGTCTTCGATCTGCTTGGCCAGATCAACCCACATTTCCAGGGTATGCACCGGGCTGGTGGTATAGGAGATGGTGCCCTGAGCATGCTTGCCCAGCTGCTTGACCGCTTTGAGAGCAGTCTGCAAATTGCGCGGATCGTTCATCGCATCGAATACGCGGAACACATCAACGCCATTGAAGGCAGCGCGCTCGACGAATTTTTCCACCACGTCATCGGCGTAATGGCGGTAGCCCAGCAGATTCTGCCCGCGCAGCAGCATTTGCTGTCGGGTGTTGGGCATGGCCTTTTTCAGCTCGCGAATGCGGTGCCATGGATCTTCACCCAGGTAACGGATGCACGCATCGAAGGTCGCGCCGCCCCAGGACTCTACGGACCAGAAGCCGACCTGATCGAGCTTGGGTGCGATTGGCAACATGTCTTCCAGGCGCACGCGGGTGGCCAGGATCGACTGGTGGGCGTCACGCAGCACCACATCAGTAATTCCGAGTGCTTTCTTTACGGCAGTCATACAGATGCTCCCTGTCGAACCTGGCTCACCCGCGGCGGGCGCGGTGCTGGTGAATAGCGGATTGGATAGCGGCTAGCACATCAGCGCTCGGCTCGTCGGAGGCCGGCTTGACTGCTGATGGCACAGATACGGGAATTGGCGCTTTCACGGTAAAACGCTCGATAACCCACGACATCACGCGGATCATCAGCACCAATAGAATCAGGAAGAGAAATACGGTGCCCAGGCCGAACAGCATGAGCTCGACACCCTCGAGGAGGAGTTCACTAGGGGTCATCTTGGCTCCATTACCAGCTACGTGTGAGCTGCGTTAATTATTAGATAGGAGCGCCCGGGAACTGATCCCGGGCAAAGCTGGCGAACCTTAGCGTGAAACGAGCGTTTGAAGCAAACCCAGAGCAGCCTAATGAGACATTTTCTGTAGAGAAAGCGTCATACCCCAGCAGGCCGCTAGAGCAGGAACAGGCTGGCCAAGCCCAGGAAGATAAAGAAGCCACCGCTATCGGTTACCGCAGTGATCATCACACTCGCGCCCAAAGCCGGATCACGCCCCATACGCACCAGCGTCATCGGGATCAACACCCCCATCAACGCCGCCAACAGTAGGTTCAGGATCATCGCAGCAGTCATCACCACGCCCAGCGACCAGCTGTCATAGAGCAGGTAGGCCACCACGCCAATCACCCCACCCCAGACGATGCCATTGACCAGGCCAACGCCCAGTTCCTTGCGAATCAGCCGCGAGGTATTACCGGTACTGACCTGATCCAGCGCCATGGCGCGTACGATCATGGTGATGGTTTGGTTACCCGAGTTACCACCGATGCCCGCAACAATCGGCATCAGCGCTGCCAGAGCCACCAGCTTCTCGATGGAATCCTCGAATAGGCCGATCACCCGTGACGCCATAAAGGCCGTTACCAGGTTGATCGCCAGCCAGGCCCAGCGGTTGCGCAGGGATTTCCACACCGAGGCGAAGATGTCTTCTTCCTCGCGCAGACCGGCCATATTGAGGACTTCGCTTTCGCTCTCCTCACGGATCAGGTCGACCATTTCATCGATGGTCAAACGGCCGATCAGCTTGCCGTTCTTGTCCACCACCGGCGTAGAAATCAGGTCGTAACGCTCGAACGCCTGCGCGGCGTCGTAGCCGTCCTCATCCGGATGGAAACTTACCGGGTCGGTGGCCATAACCTCGCTGACCAGCTTCTCCGGATCATTGACCAGCAAACGCTTGACCGGCAGCACACCCTTGAGCACGCCGTCGTAGTCGACCACAAACAGCTTGTCGGTGTGCCCCGGCAGCTCCTTGAGGCGGCGCAGATAACGCAAAACCACTTCCAGGCTGACGTCTTCGCGGATGGTGACCATCTCGAAGTCCATCAGCGCGCCGACCTGATCTTCCTCGTAGGACAACGCCGAGCGCACGCGCTCACGCTGCTGCGCATCGAGGGTTTCCATCAGCTCATGCACAACATCGCGCGGCAGCTCGGAGGCCAGGTCGGCCAGTTCGTCGGCGTCCATGTCCCTGGCGGCGGCGAGAATTTCGTGGTCGTCCATGTCCGCGAGCAGGGTTTCACGCACCGCGTCGGACACTTCGAGGAGGATATCGCCGTCGCGCTCGACTTTGACCAGCTGCCAGACAGTCAGACGGTCATCAAGCGGCAAGGCTTCGAGAATGTGGGCAACGTCGGCGGAGTGCAGCTCATCGAGCTTGCGTTGCAATTCGGCGAGGTTCTGCCGATGCACCAGGTTTTCCACCCGGCCGTGGTGCTGGCCTTCCTGACGGTGAGTCAGGTCTTCGACCAATTTGTGCCGATGCAGCAGCTCGACCACCTGGGCCAGGCGATGCTGCAGGCTTTCCTGCGGTTTTTTTGCTTCTACTTCAGTCATGGCGCGCTCCACCCCCAGCGGCAGCGCACGCCACGGAGGGTCAATCAGTCAACACGTGATTGCACAATCGAGATTCAGAGTAACTACTGGGTAAGTCCATGGTGGTTTTCCACAAGCCCCGGCGGGGCTGACGCGGCGAATGATACCACCGCCCAGGCGCTTTGCATGTGACAAAAACAATCCTAGAACAAGCGCTTGCACGACAAACTTAAGCGCGCCTGCACATCTGTAACTGCGACGTGCCAGACATTGGCAAAGGCACGCCTGGCGCAGACAAAGGCATGAACTACCCTTGCACATGGACCGTCACGGAGGACGCACCATGCATGGACTGCGCTGCGCAGCTTTCTGCGCCATTCTGCTTTGCCCGCTGCCCACACTCAGCTCAACGGTATTTCGCTGCGAAGACGCCAAAGGCCACGTCACCTTCACCCGCCAAGGCTGCCCCGACGCGCACAACCAGAGCTTGCAGCAGGCCTACAACCCCACACCCGGCAGCGGTAAACCGGTGCCACTGGCCAAACCGCGCAAGGCGAGCCGCGAGAACAAGAAGAAAGATGAGTATGAGCTGACAGTGATCGGCGTGAAGCAGGACGGTTGCGGCAACCACCTGAGCAGCAGCGAACGACGCGCCGCCATCATCAAGCAGCAGATACGCCTGGGCATGAGCCGCAGCGATGTCGAGAGCAGCCTCGGCAAGCCTGACAAGGTCACCGAACAGAACGGCCAGACGCGCTACGTTTACCAGGGCAAGAAAGGCAACAAGCGCAATGTGAGTTTTGATGAAGCCGGCTGCGTCAAAGGCAAGACCAAACGCTGAATTTGACCAATAAAAAAGGGCCTGCATCGCTGCAGGCCCTTCTTGTTTGGTGCACTCAGGAGGATTCGAACCTCCGACCGCTCGGTTCGTAGCCGAGTACTCTATCCAGCTGAGCTATGAGTGCAAATGGCGCTTTTTAACCAGATCACCGCTGGTTGAAACAAAATGGCCTGCATCGCTGCAAGCCATTCCGATTTGGTGCACTCAGGAGGATTCGAACCTCCGACCGCTCGGTTCGTAGCCGAGTACTCTATCCAGCTGAGCTATGAGTGCAAGTGGCGCTTTTTAACCAGATCACCGCTGGCTGAAACAAAATGGCCTGCATCGCTGCAAGCCATTCCGATTTGGTGCACTCAGGAGGATTCGAACCTCCGACCGCTCGGTTCGTAGCCGAGTACTCTATCCAGCTGAGCTATGAGTGCATGTAACGCTTGCACTGTAGACTTCTAAATCAACGCCTACAGCACTAAATAATGGCGGAGAAGGGGGGATTCGAACCCCCGACACCCTTTTGAGATGTACTCCCTTAGCAGGGGAGCGCCTTCGGCCACTCGGCCACCTCTCCGCAACACGGGGCGCATGATAACCATGTTTTCCCCGTTTGCAAAGCCAAAATTTCGATAAAAATTAGTGGCTTGGTTCTTCGCCTTTCTCTTTCTGGATGCGCTGGTAAATTTCTTCGCGGTGCACGGCAACCTCTTTCGGCGCGTTAACGCCAATGCGCACCTGATTACCTTTAACGCCCAACACGGTGACAGTGACTTCGTCACCCACCATCAGGGTCTCTCCGACCCGGCGAGTCAGAATCAGCATTCCTTTCTCCTTACGGATTTCAGTTCAGGACAACAACAGTCTGCAAAAAAGAAAATGGTGGCAGCCCCGAACATCTCAAGCAGAGCCTTCACCCAAGTATTGACTAGTGTGAGCAGAAAGAAAGTTCCTGCTCATGCCAACCAAAAAGACAAAAGGCGCGGGATAAACCGCGCCTTTCGGATAATGCCTCAGTCGCCCTGACGGGCCGGGGCATCCAGTTCAAAAGCAGTGTGCAGGGCGCGCACCGCCAACTCCAGATATTTCTCCTCGATTACCACGGAGACTTTGATCTCCGAGGTCGAGATCATCTGGATATTGATGTTTTCCTTGGCCAGCGCCTCGAACATGCGGCTGGCAACACCGGCGTGAGAACGCATGCCAACGCCAACGATGGACACCTTGGCAATCTTGGTGTCGCCGATCACTTCGCGCGCACCCAGCTCGCGGGCGGTGTTTTCCAGCACCTGCTGCGCCGCGGTGTAGTCATTGCGGTGCACGGTGAAGGTGAAATCGGTGGTGTTATCGTGCGCAACGTTCTGCACGATCATGTCCACTTCGATGTTCGCAGCACTGATCGGGCCGAGAATTTTGAACGCCACGCCCGGGATGTCCGGTACGCCACGGATGGTCAGCTTGGCTTCGTCGCGGTTGAAAGCGATGCCGGAGATGATCGGCTGTTCCATGGATTCCTCTTCATCAAGGGTAATGAGGGTGCCCGGCCCCTCTTGGAAGCTGTGCAGCACGCGCAGCGGGACGTTGTACTTGCCGGCGAACTCCACCGAGCGAATCTGCAGCACCTTGGAACCGAGGCTGGCCATTTCCAGCATCTCTTCGAAGGTGATCTTTTCCAAACGTTGGGCCTGCGGCACCACACGTGGGTCGGTGGTGTAGACACCATCAACGTCGGTGTAGATCTGGCACTCATCGGCCTTCAGCGCAGCAGCCAGCGCCACACCGGTGGTGTCGGAACCGCCACGACCGAGGGTGGTGATATTGCCGTGCTCGTCAACACCCTGGAAACCCGCGACCACCACCACACGACCGGCCTTGAGGTCGGCACGCAGCTTCTGGTCATCGATCTGCAGGATGCGCGCTTTGTTGTGCGCGCTGTCCGTCAGGATGCGCACCTGGTTGCCGGTATAGGACACCGCTGGCACGCCCAGCTTGATCAGCGCCATAGCCAACAGGGCAATCGTCACCTGCTCACCGGTGGAAACCATCACGTCGAGTTCACGCGGTACCGGCTGACCATCACTGACCTGTTTGGCCAGATCGATCAGGCGATTGGTTTCACCGCTCATGGCGGAAACCACAACCACAATGTCATCGCCGTTTTCGCGGAATTTCTTCACCTTCGCGGCCACCTGCTGAATACGCTCAACAGTGCCGACGGAGGTGCCGCCAAATTTCTGTACGATCAAAGCCATTTCAAAGCCGCCTCAGCCCGTGAAGGGCGCCCATTAAACAGATAACTCAATACCCTGCCAAGGCCCGCCGGGCGTATACCGGGCCTTGGGCTGTACATCCGGGGAATCAGGCGTTTACAGCCCCTGCTCAGCGAAGGCAACAGCCAACGCCAGCGCACCATCAAGAGCCGCCGCATCGACGCCGCCGCCCTGGGCCATATCCGGGCGACCACCGCCCTTACCGCCGACAGCCGCAGCCGCCTGCTTCATCAGCTCGCCGGCTTTCAGCTTGGCAGTCAGATCCTGGGTTACACCGGCCACCAGCACAACCTTGTCGTCCTGCACGCCGCCGAGCAGGATGACTGCACTGCCCAACTTGTTCTTCAGCTGATCGACCATCGCCAGCAGCGCCTTGCCGTCCAGGCCGTCGAGACGCGCAGTCAGCACCTTGATGCCTTTGACGTCGACAGCCGAACCGGCCAGGTCATTGCCCGCCGCGCTAGCGGCCTTGGCCTTGAGCTGCTCCAGCTCTTTTTCCAGCTGACGGTTGCGCTCCAGCACACCGGCGAGCTTGTCCAGGAGGTTGTCGCGACTGCCTTTGACCAGCGCCGCAGCTTCTTTCAGCTGCTCTTCCGCGCCATTCAGGTAAGCGAAGGCTGCGGCGCCGGTGACCGCTTCAATTCGACGCACACCAGCCGCCACACCGCTTTCGCTGGTGATCTTAAACAGGCCGATATCGCCAGTGCGCTTGACGTGAGTGCCGCCGCACAGCTCAACGGAGAAGTCACCACCCATGCTCAATACACGCACCTGATCGCCGTACTTCTCACCGAACAGCGCCATGGCTCCCTTGGCCTTGGCGGTTTCGATGTCGGTTTCCAGGGTTTCCACTTCGCTGTTGCCGCGTACTTCACGGTTAACGATGGTTTCCAGCTCTTTCAGTTGCGCTGGAGTGATCGCCTCAAAGTGGCTGAAGTCAAAACGCAGACGCTGACTGTCGACCAGCGAGCCCTTCTGGGTCACGTGCTCACCCAGCACCTGACGCAGCGCAGCATGCAGCAAGTGGGTCGCTGAGTGATTGAGCGCAGTGGCCTGACGCACGCTGGCGTCCACTTCGGCCTTGACCGAGGTGCCGACGCTCAAGCCGCCTTTGGCCGCGACGCCGTGGTGCAAGAACGCGCCACCAGCCTTGGTGGTATCACGCACATCGAAACGCACACCTGCGCCCTCAAGGAAGCCACAGTCACCGACCTGGCCACCGGATTCGGCATAGAACGGCGTCTGATCGAGAACGACAACGCCCTCCTCGCCTTCGCCCAGACTGTCGACTGCCTGACCAGCTTTGAACAGCGCAATGATCTTGCCGCTGCCGCTGGTGCCCTGGTAACCGAGGAACGCAGTGTCACTGTCGACCTTGACCAGGCTGTTGTAATCCATGCCGAACGCGCTGGCGGAACGAGCGCGCTCGCGCTGCGCCTGCATCTCGCGCTCGAAGCCTTCTTCGTCCAGAGTCAGCTCGCGCTCACGGGCGATGTCGCCGGTGAGGTCCATCGGGAAGCCGAAGGTGTCGTATAGCTTGAAGATCACATCGCCCGGAATGACGGTGCCTTTCAGCTCGGCCAGATCCTGCTCGAGAATCTTCAGGCCCTGTTCCAGGGTCTTGGCGAACTGCTCTTCTTCGGTTTTCAGCACGCGCTCGATATGCGCCTGCTGTTGTTTCAGCTCAGGGAAGGCATCGCCCATCTCGGCCACAAGCGCGGCAACGATCTGGTAGAAGAAGCTGCCCTTGGCACCCAGCTTGTTCCCGTGACGGCAGGCGCGGCGGATGATGCGGCGCAGCACGTAGCCACGACCTTCGTTAGACGGTGTCACGCCGTCGGCAATCAGGAAGCCGCACGAACGGATATGGTCAGCCACCACTTTCAGCGAAGCCTGAGCTTCGTTGGTGCAGCCGATGGCCTTGGCCGCAGCGTTGAGCAGGCTCTGGAACAAGTCGATCTCGTAGTTCGAATTGACGTGCTGCAGCACCGYACTAACGCGCTCCAGGCCCATGCCGGTGTCCACGCTCGGCGCCGGCAGCGGGTGCAATACGCCGTCAGCGGTGCGGTTGAACTGCATAAAGACGTTGTTCCAGATTTCGATGTAGCGGTCGCCATCTTCCTCTGGCGAACCGGGTGGGCCACCCCAGATGTGCTCGCCATGGTCGAAGAAAATCTCGGTGCACGGGCCGCACGGGCCGGTATCGCCCATGGTCCAGAAGTTGTCGGACGCGTACGGCGCGCCTTTGTTGTCGCCGATACGGATCATGCGTTCGACAGGAACGCCGACTTCCTTGGTCCAGATGTCGTAGGCCTCGTCATCGGTGGCGTAGACGGTGACCCAGAGCTTTTCCTTGGGCAGCTTCAGCCAGTTTTCGCCGGTGAGGAACTCCCAGGCGAAGTGAATGGCGTCGCGCTTGAAATAGTCGCCAAAGCTGAAGTTGCCGAGCATTTCGAAGAAGGTGTGGTGACGTGCGGTGTAACCGACGTTTTCCAGGTCGTTGTGCTTGCCGCCGGCACGCACGCACTTCTGGCTGGTGGCGGCGCGGGTGTAGGCGCGCTTTTCCAGGCCGAGGAAGCAATCCTTGAACTGGTTCATCCCCGCGTTGGTGAACAGCAGGGTCGGGTCATTGCCCGGAATCAGGGAGCTGGAGGCGACACGGGTGTGTCCCTTCTGTTCGAAGAAGCTGAGGAAGGCTTCACGGATTTCTGCGCTTTTCATAGGAATCTTCCAAAAACCAGCGGCCACGACAAAGCCGGCAAAGGGCCGCATTATATCGGGCCTGCGCTAGGGGGCTAGTGCCTTTATTGATAGATAACAGCTATTAACTGCTCACTATTCGCTCAATGCGAACGGAATTCTGCAAAAGCTGCGACCACCTGATCGATATCCGCAGTGGAGATATCCAGGTGAGTGACCATGCGCAGCCGTGGCGCGGCGGTGAGCTTGATCCCGCGCTCGGCGCAGAAGGCCTTCAGCGCACTAGCCTGCTCGCCAACCTGGGCGTAGACCATATTGGTCTGCACCGACTCCACCGGATAGCCCAGCTCACGCAGGCCTGCGGCCAAGCGCTCGGCGTTGGCGTGGTCCTCGGCCAGGCGCGCTACCTGATGTTGCAAGGCATACAAGCCGGCCGCAGCGAGCATGCCGGCCTGGCGCATACCGCCGCCGACCATTTTGCGCAAACGCCGCGCCCTGCCGATCAGCTCGACCGAGCCACACAACACCGAGCCAATCGGTGCGCCGAGGCCCTTGGACAGGCACACCGACACCGAATCGAAGTATTGAGTAATTTCCCGTGCTGGCACGCCCAGCTTGACCGCCGCGTTATACAACCGCGCGCCGTCCAGATGCAGGGCCAGGCCGCGTCGCGTGGTCAGCTCACGCGCGGCCTGCAGATAGGCCTGCGGCAGCACCTTGCCCTGCATGGTGTTTTCCAACGCGAGCAAGCGGGTGCGGGCGAAGTGGAAGTCATCCTGTTTAATAGCAGCTTCGACCTTGGCCAGGTCCAGCGAGCCATCGGCTTCGCCCTCAATCGGCTGCGGCTGGATCGAGCCAAGTACCGCCGCGCCGCCGCCTTCGTATTTATAGGTGTGCGCCTGCTGGCCGACGATATATTCGTCGCCGCGCGCGCAATGGGCCATCAACCCGAGCAAGTTGCTCATGGTGCCAGTGGGCACAAACAGCGCAGCTTCGAAACCCAACTCGGCTGCCAGAAATTGCTCCAGACGGTTCACCGTAGGGTCTTCGCCATACACATCATCGCCCAGTTCGGCGGCTTGCATGGCCTCGCGCATACCAGGAGTCGGCTGGGTGACGGTGTCGCTGCGCAGGTCGATAACGGGCATGGCGGGCAGTCCTTAGATGGGGCTAAAGCCCGATGCTAAAGCGCGCCCCTCAGGCAAACAAGGTACAGATCAGGCGATTAGCAGCAGGACAGATTGCGGCTCAAAATCGCTATAGGATCTCGCGAGCTAGAGCAATGAAAGGCGAAAACAGGCGAGGAAGCGGAGTGTACTGCTGTACATGAGCATTCCGAGCCTGCTTTCAACGCAGCAGGGCCGACGCGCAGCAGATCGTAACTGGCTCAGGCTAATTGCACGTCTTCGGCGGGAACTATCAGGATGCCGGCGCGCAGGCCGTTCTTGACCTTGGGATTGGGGAAGATGATCCGTGCGCCTGGCTCATCCACCACCCAACGGGTGTCGGCCAGATCCTCGGCCAACAAGTAGCCAAGCGGCAATTCACTGAAGTTCTCGATATCGGCCGGCAAGTGCAGCTTGAAGGCGTCGCTGTGCTTGATCACCTCGCGCGCTACGGCAAACAGCTTGAGCTCGCCCAGATCATCCGTAGCACCCTCTGGCTCGCGGCCTTCGATCAGCGCCTGCAGATGCAGTTCGAGCAGGTCGAGGTTGACCAGCTCGTTCTGCCCGAACGGCCGCGCCTTGCCCAGCTCCAGGGTGAAGGCTTCCGCCCCCAGCTGGGTATAGGTGTAAGCGCTAAAGGTGATCGAGCTTTTGTTGTGCAGCAGCACCGCTTCAATTCCGGCAGCGCTGAGACGCGCCAGTTCACGTTGGCTGCGCGGGCGGCCTTCCTGAAACGGATAAAGGGCGAACTGCTCGATCTTCGATGCACGAATCGCGGTATGCAGGTCGTAATGCAGGCGGGTGCGTTCTGGCTTGTTGAAGAAGGTTGCTGCCAGATGTTCCAGGTCACAGGCACGCAACGCTTCGGCACCGGTGTGCTGATCGTGGCGACCGTTGAACAGGCGGTTGATGTCCTGCTCGATATAACGCTCGCCGCTGCGCATGGCGGCGGGGTTACCGAACAGAAAGAGAATGCGCGCGCGGGGCTTCAACTGGTTGCGGGCAATTCCCTGCAACAGGCGGTCGAGCAACTCGATGGGCGCGGTTTCGTTGCCATGGATGCCGGCAGACAGCAGCAGGTCCAGGCCATTGTCGCTGGCCACCGGCGGCGTTATTTCCAACGCGCCTTCGGCCAGCCAACGCAGACGCGTACCCTCGGGGGTCAGCTGAATCTTCGCTGCCGGTTCGTGGCCGGCCAGGGTCAGTTCAAGCAGTTTGCCGAGGGCAAGCATGGGCGTTTCCTCAGAAGAGCGTTTTTACGATCTCGCGAGCTAGAGCCATGCAAGGCAAAAGCAGGCGAGGACGCGGAGTTTACGAGCTGTAAATGAGCATTCCGAGCCTGCTTTTAACGCAGCAGGGCCGACGCGCAGCAGATCGTAAACGGGTTCTTAGTGGTTGCAGTCAGGACCGTGCACATGATCGTCATCTTCGTCCGCCAGATCGGCCGCTTCCATCTCCAGCTCCAGGCTGACCAGGTTGGTGGCCAGTGGGCGCAGCAGCAAGTTGGCGTACTCAGCAGCGCCCTCCTCCACGTCTACACCGATCATCAGCTGGTTGTTGCCAACCTGCTGGAACCAGATTTCCTGGCCCTGCCAGATCACGGCAAAACGTGTGCAGGAGGTTTCCAGCTGGGTGCCGTCAGTGTCTTCGAGGATCAGTTGCAGGGCGTCGCTCATAAAATCTCCACAGTATTGGACGTAGGGTGGATGTCGCTTTTTACATCCACCACAAACCCCTCATGGTGAATCGATAAAGCGTGAGCCACCCTATTTAAGCTAATTGGAATGGATAAACCGCGCCCAGTTTAAGGATCTGCGTCAGTTCGTCCAAGGCCGCACGGCATTCGTTCAGCAATTGTGGGTCAGCCAGATCGTTTTCGCTCAGGCGATCACGGTAGTGCTTGTCGACCCAAACGTTGAGGCTGTCGTGCAGGGTCGGCGTCATGATCACGCCTTGATTGACCGCTGCCAGCTCGTGTTCCTTGAGCGCCACGCGCAAGCGCAGGCAAGCCGGGCCGCCGCCGTTCTGCATGCTCTGCTTGAGGTCGAAGACCTTGACCTCGCGAATCGGCCCATTACCGCTGGTCAGTTGCTCCAGGTAGCGCCATACATTGCCGTTGTTGCGGCACTCTTCCGGCACGATCAGCAACATGCCGCCATCGGCGCGGTTGAGCAGCTGGCTGTTGAACAGGTAGGACTTGACCGCATCCTCCACCGTCACCGCATCACGCGGCACGCACACAGCCTGGAAGCTGCCGCCACGGCGGGCGAGCTTTTCGCTCAGCTCGGCCAGCACCTTGTCGGTGTCGAGGAAGGCGTCCTGGTGATAGAACAGCACCTCGCCATTGCCCACGGCGATCACGTCGTTGTGGAACACGCCCTGATCGATCACTGCCGGCGATTGCTGGGCGTAAACCACGCCTTCATCGCTCAGGCCATGCAGACGGGCAACCGCCTGCGAAGCTTCCAGAGTCTGCCGCGCCGGGTAGCGCTGCGGAGCCGGGAAGCGGCTGTCGAAGGCACTGCGGCCGAATACGAAGAACTCCACACCGGCATCGCCGTAGCCTTTGCAGAAGCGCGTATGGTTGGCCGCGCCTTCATCGCCGAACTGACCGACTGCCGGCAAGGCCGCGTGGTGAGCGAAGTGCTGCTCATTGGCGAACATGGCGCCAAGCACACGGCTGGTGGTCGGGTGTTCGATCGAGCGGTGGAATTTGCAGTTGAGGTTGGCAGCGGTGAAATGCACGCGACCATCGGCAGTATCAGCACTCGGGCTGACGGTGCAGGCGTTAGCCGTCCACATGCTGGAAGCCGAGCAGCTGGCGACCAGCAGCGGCATGGCGTCTTTCGCGGCCTTCTGGATCACCTGCGCGTCAGTCCCGGTAAAGCCCAGGCTGCGCAGCACGGCGACATTCGGGCGTTCCTGCGGGGCCAGTACACCCTGCTTGAAGCCCATTTCCATCAAGGCCTTCATCTTGGCCAGGCCCTGCTTGGCCGCTTCCTTCGGGTTGGACGCTGCCTGGCTGTTGCTCTGCGAGGCAACGTTGCCGTAAGACAGGCCGCCGTAGTTGTGAGTCGGCCCGACCAGACCGTCGAAATTCACTTCAAATGCATTGCTCACAGGCTAACTCCGGGTGTCAGGGTGGCAGGCAGGCTCAGGCTGTCGGATTCCAGCGAGGCCACCGGGTAGGCGCAATAATCGGCCGCGTAATAAGCGCTGGCGCGGTGGTTGCCAGAGGCACCCACACCGCCGAATGGCGCGGTGCTGGCGGCGCCGGTCAGCTGCTTGTTCCAGTTGACGATACCGGCGCGGCTCTGCAGCCAGAACTGCTCGTAGCGCGCCTTGGAGTCCGACAGCAGGCCAGCGGCCAGGCCGTACTGGGTGTTGTTGGCCTCAACGATGGCAGCATCGAAATCGGCGTAGCGAATCACCTGCAGCAGCGGGCCGAAGAACTCTTCATCCGGACGATTGGCGACCTCAGTCACATCGATGATGCCCGGGGTGAGCAAGGCGGCGCCCTGCAACGGCTGAGTCATTTCCAGCAGAGGTTTAGCGCCCTGGGTCAGCAGGTGTTGCTGCGCCTTGATCAGGTGCTGCGCGGCGGCCAGGGAAATCACCGAGCCCATAAAGGGCGCAGGCTGGGCGTCGAAACTGCCGACCTTGATACTTGCAGCAACCTCAACCAGACGCTCCAGCAGGCTATCGCCCCACGCGCCTTGCGGCACCAGCAGGCGGCGCGCGCAAGTGCAGCGCTGGCCAGCGGAGATAAAGGCCGACTGAATGATGGTGTACACCGCTGCGTTGAGGTCAGCGACCTGATCCACCACCAGCGGGTTGTTGCCGCCCATTTCCAGGGCGAGGATCTTGCCTGGGCGACCGGCGAATTGGTTGTGCAGCAGATTGCCGGTGCGGCTGGAACCGGTGAAGAACAGGCCATCGATGCCGTCATGCGCAGCCAGGGCCACACCAGTATCGCGCGCACCTTGCACCAGGTTGAGCACACCTGCCGGCAGACCGGCTTCGATCCAGCATTTGACGGTCAGTTCGGCGACTTTCGGAGTCAGCTCGCTAGGCTTGAACACCACGCAGTTACCCGCCAGCAGCGCCGGCACGATATGGCCGTTAGGCAGGTGACCGGGGAAGTTGTAAGGGCCGAACACTGCGACCACGCCATGCGGCTTGTGCCGCAACACAGCGGTGGCGTCGGCAAGCGGGCCGCTCTTTTCACCAGTGCGCTCGCGGTAGCTCTGCACCGAGATGGCGACCTTGTTGACCATGCTGGTGACTTCGGTGGCGGTTTCCCACAGCGGCTTTCCGGTTTCTTCGCCAATGCAGTGACCCAGGGCGTCGGCATGGCTTTTCAGAGTGGCGGCAAACTGCTCAAGCACGGCGATGCGCTCATCCAGCGAGCGCGAGGCCCAGGCAGGGAATGCGGCGCGGGCAGCCTGTACGGCAGCGTCAACCTGTACGGCGCTGGCAGCAAAGCCTTGCCAGATGGCTTCCTGGCTGACCGGGTTAAGCGATTCCAGGGCTTCACCCTGGCCTGCGTGCCAGGCACCGGCAATGTAATGAGTGCTCATCTTGTTTTATCACTCCCAGCAAGGTGTAGACCCGGCCTGCGCCGGATCGGCAAATAGAGACAGCTGCGTCGCACTACTTGGGCAAGCAGCCTTTAGCCGCGAGCGGAAACCGCGACCGCACGCACCTGATCGCCCGCCGACATCTGCAGGCGTTTGGCGGTTTGCGCATCGACCACCAAGGTGCCGGCGGCCAGGCGCGCTGGCGCTGCGGTAATCCGGCAGTCCTCGCGCTTGCGGTTGTGAATCAGGAAACGCGGCGCGTCGTCGCCCGGAGTACCGACAGCCAACACCAGCACCTGACTGTCCTGCACGGCACGGATTTTCGCGGTTTCGGCCTCTATGGCCGGGCCGGCGTCGAAGATGTCAACATAGCCCTGATAGCTGAAACCCTCGCCCTTGAGCATGGCCAGCGCCGGCTCGGTGTCCGGGTGCACGCGGCCGATAATGTTGCGCGCATCCTCCGAAAGGAAGCAGGTGTAGAGCGGAAACTTGGGCATCAGCTCGGCGATAAAAGCCTTGTTGCCGACGCCTGTGAGGTAGTCGGCCTGGCTGAATTCCATCTTGAAGAAGTGCCGACCGAGGCTTTCCCAGAACGGCGAACGGCCCTGCTCATCGGACATGCCGCGCATCTCCGCGATCACCTTGTCGCCAAACAGCTCACGGAATTCGGCGATAAACAGAAAGCGTGCCTTGGACAGCAGCCGGCCATTCAGACCGCTGCGCTGATCGCTGCGCAGAAACAGCGAGCACAGCTCGGAGTTGCCGGTCAGGTCGTTAGCGAGAAACAGGGTGGGGATCTGCCGGTGGATGTTCAGCTCCTGCGAGGCGCTGACGGTCAAGCCGACCCGGTAGTTGTACCAAGGCTCGCGCAGGCCGACGGCGCCAGCAACGGCGGAGATACCCACCACCTCGCCGTTGTCGTCTTCGAGCACGAACAGGTAGTCGGCATCGGCACGCGCGGCTTCACCACGGAAGGTTTTCTCGGCCCAGCCCACGCGGTGCGCCAGGCGCTCCTCATTGGCGGGCAGCGTAGTCAGGCCTGCGCCGGTACTGCGGGCCAGCTGAAACAGAGCCGGCAGATCGGTGCTGCGGACGGGACGAACGATCATGCGCTAACTCCTTAAACCGCAACCAGGCGTACGCTGACGCCTTCGCCGACGCCCAGGGCCTCGGCGGCCGCCAAACTCAGGGTGACCGGCTTGCCAGGCACCCAATCAAGATCCACAACGATGGCGCGGAAATCCTGCAACTGGCCGTTACTCACCAGATACGGCCGGCCACCTTTAACAGGCTCACCGATGCGCAACGGCACCACACGGCTCTGGGCAATTGAACGGATGCCCGAGGTGCGCGCATGCAGGGTCGGGCCACCGTCGAAGATGTCGATGTAGTGGTCAGTCTCGAAGCCTTCGCGCATCAAAATGTCGAAGCTGATCTGCGCCCGTGGATGCACCTGGCCCATGGCCTCTTGCGCCTCATCGGGCAGCAGCGGCACGTAGATCGGGTAATGCGGCATCAGCTCGGCGAGGAAGGTGCGGCTCTTCAAACCACACAGGCGCTCGGCCTCGGTGTAGTTCATATCGAAGAAATTGCGCCCCACAGCATCCCAGAACGGCGAATCACCGGCCTCGTCGCTGTAACCGACGATCTCCACCACCAGTGCATCGGCAAAGCGCTCCGGATGGTTGGCGAGAAACAGCAGGCGACCGCGCGAATTGAGTTCCGACCAGGCGGTGTTCACCAGCGGACGCTCGACGTAGAAGCTGGTCAGCAGGCTGTTGCCGGTGAGGTCGTGGCACAACGAGAGCACGTGGATCTTGTTATGGATCTTCAGCTCGCGGGAGTTGTGCACGAAGGTTTCGTTACGAAAGCTGTAGAACGGCTCGGAATAGCCGGCCGAAGCGACGACGCCGGAGCAGCCGACCAGGCGGCCGCTCTCCGTGTCCTCGAGAACGAAGAAGTAGCTTTCTTCACCGTTGAAGCTGACTTCGGCGGAAAACGAGGCCTCCGAGGCCGCAATCTTTTCGCGCAGACGATCAGCGTCGTCCGGCAGTGAAGTCACACCAACCGGGCTGTCCGCGGCGAGACGCTGCACTTCAGTGAGGTCGGCCATTTGCGCGGGGCGCATCACCAGCATGGTGCCACTCCTTTTGATAAAAGCTCCAAGCGGCCCAAACCGGGCGGCCTAGAGAAAACCGCAACAAACGCTGCGGCACACACAGAGACGGGCTTCCTTGCTGTTAGCTCAACCCATCCGTGGGTCGAGCGGGCGCAGCCTGGTCCGCCGCGTTAACGACGGACCAGGCCGGCAATCAGGCTTGAGCCAGCTTGGCCACGGCACGTTCGAAACGCGCCAGACCTTCATCGATATCGGCGTCTTCAACCACCAGGCTTGGGGCGAAACGCACCACATCCGGGCTGGCCTGCAGCACCATCACGCCTTCCACCGCAGCGGCGTCGAGAATTGCCTTGGCCTTGCCTTTCCAGGCATCGGACAGCACCGCACCGATCAGCAGACCGAGGCCGCGCACTTCGCTAAACACGCCGTACTGCTGGCCGATTTGCTCCAGCTTGGTTTTGAAACGCTGATGCTTGGCTTTAACGCCAGCCAGCACTTCAGGGGTGTTGATGGTGTCGATCACCGCTTCACCGACGGCGCAAGCCAGCGGGTTGCCGCCGTAAGTGGTGCCGTGGGTGCCGACAGCCAGGTGCTTGGCCAGCTCGCTGGTGGTGAGCATCGCGCCAATCGGGAAACCGCCGCCCAGGCTCTTGGCGCTGGAGAGGATGTCCGGAGTGACGCCGTAGTGCATATAGGCGAACAGCTCACCGCTGCGGCCCATGCCGCTCTGCACTTCGTCGAACACCAACAGCGCATTGTGCTTGTCGCACAGCTCGCGGGCCGCTTGCAGGTAAGCCAGGTCAGCCGGCAGCACGCCGCCCTCACCCTGAATCGGCTCCAGCACCACGGCGCAGGTCTTATCGGATACCGCGGCCTTCAGCGCCTCGATATCGTTATAAGGAATGTGGCTGATGCCCTGGATCTTCGGGCCGAAACCGTCGGAATACTTCGGTTGACCACCGACGCTGACGGTAAACAGGGTGCGCCCGTGAAAACTGTTGGTCGCGGCGATGATTTCGCACTTGTCTTCGCCGAACTTATCGAACGCTACGCGACGGGCCAGCTTGAACGCGGCCTCGTTGGCTTCGGCGCCAGAGTTACAGAAGAACACGCGCTCGGCGAAGGTGGCGTCGATCAGTTTTTTGGCCAGGCGCAGGGCCGGCTCGTTGGTAAACACGTTGGATACGTGCCAGAGGTTGCCCGCCTGCTCGGTGAGTGCCTTGACCAGCGCCGGGTGAGCGTGGCCCAGCACGTTGACGGCAATGCCACCGGCAAAATCGATCAGCTCGCGACCGCTCTGATCCCATACGCGCGAACCGGCGCCACGTACTGGAATAAAGGCTGCGGGTGCATAGTTGGGCACCATCACCTGGTCGAAATCGGCGCGCTGCACCGGGTCGTGCTGAACGGACATCTGAGCTCTCCTGACGAGGAACACCTGCATTCAATAGCAGGCGATGTGAAGGATTGTAGGGACTGATCCGGGGCCGGCATTGCCGCCATGCGACAACTTCTTATAGCGCCAACCCGAGGAAATCCGCTGCTTTCGCAAATGCGACAGAAAGCATCGGGAAGGCGCAGTTTAAATGCAGCCACCCGCCTTGGCGCGGTTTTCTCTGCCACGCGGAAAAGGAATTTGGCCGCACAGGCGGCCGGAATCAAACAAGAGTGATGGCCTGGTTAGGCGGTTACCGGAATCACCGCCGGCACCGGCGGACTGTCCAGACAGAGAAACTCGATCAAGCGGGCTTTCTGCGCCATGGCGTCCTGATAACCCAGCTCAATCAGCTCATTGCAGTAACCCGGTTCAAACAGCAGGTAACTCAGCACCCCGGCGCCGCTGGCCTTGGTCGCCCCTGGGCCACGCAGAAACAAACGCAGGGCCTTGGGCAGCTCGTGGCGATGGCGCGCGGCAATCAGGTCCAGCGGCTGACTAGGGGAAATCACCAGCACATCCACCGGTTTAAGGCCCAGGCCACGCGGATGGCTTTCGGCAGGAATCAGCCGGCCCATCTGATTAAGCCGTTCAAGCAGCTCGATATCGCTTTCCAGGCTGTCAATAAAGGTGCTGTTGAGCATATGCCCGCTGATCTGCGCCAGGCTCGGCGGCCGGCTGTGCTGCGGGCGCACCACCGGCAGCTGAGCCTGTGGCCCGGCAGCCGGGTTGCCACTGACCCCGACCACCAGCACCCGCGTCGCCCCCAGGTGCAGGGCTGGGCTGATCGGTGCGGATTGCCGCACGGCACCATCGCCGAAGTATTCACGGTTGATCTTCACCGGCGGAAATATCAGCGGAATCGAGGCACTGGCCAGCAGATGCTCAAGCGCCAGCCGTGTTGGTACACCAACCCGTCGATGGCGGAACCAGGGATCGATGGTGGCGCGGCCTTGATAGAAGGTCACCGCCTGGCCGGTTTCATAACCGAAAGCGGTCACCGCTACCGCGCGCAACTGACGGTGACGCACAGCAGCGGCAATCCCACTGAAATCCAGCTCGCGCCCGAGCAGATCGGCCAGCGGCGAACTGTCGAGCAGCGCCACCGGCACCTGGCCGCCCAACCCGAGCAAGCTGTGGCCAATAAAGCGGCTGGCCTGGCGCAGCACGCCTGGCCAATCGCTGCGATAGACCTGATGGGTATGAAAGCCCTGCCAAACGCTGGTCAGCCGCCGTACGGCCTCGGTGAAGTGCAACGCGCCGCAGGCCAGGCCCACCGCATTGATCGCACCCGCAGAGGTGCCGACGATAACCGGAAAAGGATTGTGCGCCGCATTGGGCAGCAGGTCGGCAATCGCCGCCAGCACGCCCACCTGATAGGCCGCCCGTGCGCCACCGCCGGAGAGAATCAGCCCGGTAACCGGCTGACTGGTTGGAGCAGTGTGCGGCATAGGCTGTATCCCACTGTTTTTTAGCCAGTATAGGAGCCAGTCAGGCGCTCGCGGAACCACCAGGTGCCAAGAAAACCAACTYCAGCCGAACAACCCGCCAATTGGATGGCGGGCCAAGTCAGAAACTAGCGCTTCTTTTTATAGAGCTTCGGCTCGCCTTCCGGCCGCGTCTTGAAGCGCCGATGCGCCCACAGGTACTGCTCGGGGCAGACGCTGATGGCCTGCTCGATCCACTGATTGACCCGCAGGCAGTCTGCCTCTTCGCTCTCGGTGGGGAAGTCCGCCAGCGGCGGATGGATCACCAGGCGATAGCCCTGGCCATCGGGCAGGCGCTGCTGGGTAAAGGGAATCACCTGAGCGCGACCCATACGGGCGAACTTGCTGGTGGCGGTGACAGTGGCCGCCGGCACACCGAACAGCGGCACAAACACACTGCGCTGGGCACCGTAGTCCTGATCCGGCGCATACCAGACCACCCCGCCGGCACGCAGCAGTTTGAGCATGCCGCGCACATCATCACGACCAATCACGCCGAGCAGACGCTGCTCGCGGCCACGACGCTGCACGTAGTCGAACAGCGGATTCTTGTGCGGGCGGTACATGCCGTACATGTTCTGGGCCATGCCAAGCAGGCCACCGCCCATCTCCAGAGTGGTGAAATGCAGCGCCATAAGGATCACGCCCTGGCCATCAGCCTCGGCCTGACGCAGATGCTCCAAACCCTCGATGCTGCCCAAGCGACGCAGGCGCTCGGCGGGCCACCACCAGGCAATGGCCATTTCAAAGAAGGTGATGCCAGTCGAAGCAAAGTTTTCCTTTAACAGCGCCTCGCGCTCGGCGGCGGGCATCTGTGGAAAGCACAACTCCAGGTTACGCGCGGCGATCTTGCGCCGCGAACTGGCCAGGCGATACATCACGCTGCCCAGACAGCGCCCCAGCCACAGCAGCACCTTATAAGGCAGCTGGGCAATCAGCCACAGCAGGCCCAGGCCCAGCCACAACAGCCAGAAACGTGGATGCAGGAAATAAGCGCGAAATACAGGGCGATCCATAACACAGGTCCGAGGCACGCAATAAAGCGCGGCATTCTATCAGGAGTTTGCTTGCTGCCTGGTTTCGCGGCGCGCAACTTGCGAGCGCGCGGCGTTCTCGCTATAAGTCCGGCTTACTTTTCCCCCAGTTTCTAAATAAGGGCCGTATCAGGCAGACCATGAGCCAAGCCGATCTCCTCGAACAAGACCCTGTATTCCAGCTAAAAGGCAGCATGCTGGCCATCACCGTGATGGAGCTGGCGCACAACGACCTCGCCCGCCTCGACCAGCAGCTCAGCGAAAAAGTCGCCCAGGCCCCGGCCTTCTTCAGCAATACCCCGCTGGTGCTGGCCCTGGACAAGCTGCCGGAAGGTGAAGGCGTGCTCGACTTGGCCGAGCTGATGGCGGTCTGCCGCAAGCATGGCCTGCGCACCCTGGCGATCCGCGCCAATCGCGAAGCCGATATAGCGGCCGCCGAAGCGCTGGATTTGCCCGTACTGCCGCCGTCCGGCGCCCGCGAGCGCCCCATCGACCTGGCGCCGCCAAAACCGGAAAAACCCGCTGAACCTGAGTTCAAACCGAGCAAAATCATCACCAGCCCAGTGCGTGGCGGCCAGCAGGTGTACGCCCAGGGCGGCGACCTGATCGTCCTGGCCCCGGTCAGCGCCGGCGCGGAACTTCTCGCCGATGGCAACATCCATGTTTACGCACCGATGCGCGGCCGAGCACTGGCCGGCATCAAGGGCAATCTCAAGGCGCGGATTTTCTGCCAGCAGATGGGCGCAGAACTGCTCTCCATCGCCGGCCAGTACAAGGTGGCCGAAGACTTGCGCCGCGACCCACTCTGGGGCGAAGCGGTGCATGTCAGCCTGTCGGGTGACGTGTTGAACATCACCCGCCTTTAACGGATACTGCCGCCACTTTTCAAGGACACAGACAGGGCACCCGGAAGCCTGAGATAGGCCACGGAAACCTGCGTTTTTTCTACATTTTGGGGTGAATCACCTTGGCCAAGATCCTCGTTGTTACGTCCGGCAAAGGTGGCGTCGGTAAAACCACCACCAGCGCTGCCATCGGTACCGGCCTCGCCCTGCGCGGGCACAAGACTGTCATCGTCGACTTCGACGTCGGCCTGCGCAACCTCGACCTGATCATGGGCTGCGAACGCCGCGTGGTGTATGACTTCGTCAATGTGGTCAACGGCGAGGCGACCCTGTCGCAAGCGCTGATCAAAGACAAGCGCCTGGAAAATCTCTACGTGCTGGCTGCCAGCCAGACCCGTGACAAGGACGCGCTGACTCAGGAAGGCGTCGAGAAAATCATCAACGAACTGCGCGAAACCTTCGAATACGTGGTCTGCGACTCGCCGGCCGGTATCGAAAAAGGCGCGCACCTGGCCATGTACTTCGCCGATGAAGCGATTGTCGTGACCAACCCGGAAGTCTCCTCGGTACGTGACTCGGACCGTATGCTCGGCCTGCTGGCGAGTAAATCGCGCCGCGCCGAGAAAGGCGAAGAGCCGATCAAGGAACATCTGCTGCTGACCCGCTACAACCCAGAGCGCGTGATCAAGGGCGAAATGCTCGGCGTGGAAGACGTCGAGGAAATCCTCGCCATCCGCCTGCTCGGCGTGATCCCTGAGTCGCAAGCCGTACTCAAGGCCTCGAACCAGGGCGTGCCGGTGATCCTCGATGACCAGAGCGACGCGGGCCAAGCCTACAGCGACGCGGTAGACCGCCTGCTGGGCAAGGAAGTGGCACATCGGTTCCTCGACGTGCAGAAGAAGGGATTCATGCAACGCCTGTTTGGAGGTCGTGAATGAACATTTTTGACTTCTTTCGTGAGCGCAAGAAAGAAACCACGGCGTCCATTGCGAAAGAGCGTCTGCAAATCATCGTCGCCCACGAGCGCGGCCAGCGCAGCCAGCCGGACTACCTGCCGGCCCTGCAGCAAGAACTGGTCGAGGTGATCCGCAAGTACGTGAATATCGACTCGGATCAAGTACAGGTTGCACTGGAAAACCAGGGCAGCTGTTCCATTCTGGAACTCAACATCACGCTCCCCGACCGCTAATTGGTTGAGAGCATGCAACGGCGGCCCTGGCCGCCGTTTCTATTTGTGGAAAGCCCATGCCGCTGTCGAATGTCGAAATTCTCCACCAGGACGCCGCCCTGCTGGTGATCAACAAACCCACCCTGCWGCTTTCGGTGCCCGGCCGCGCCGAGGATAACCGCGATTGCCTGGTGACCCGCCTGCAGGAAAACGGCTACCCGGAAGCGCGCATCGTTCATCGCCTGGACTGGGAAACCTCGGGGATCATCGTCCTGGCCCGCGACGCCGACAGCCACCGCGAGCTGTCCCGCCAGTTCCACGACCGCGAAACCGAAAAAGCCTACACCGCGCTGTGCTGGGGCCAGCCCGAACTGGACAGCGGCAGTATCGACCTGCCACTGCGCTACGACCCACCGACCAAGCCACGCCACGTGGTTGATCATGAACAAGGCAAGCACGCACTGACTTACTGGAAAGTGCTGGAGCGCAGCACCGATTACTGCCGCGTTGAACTGACACCGATCACCGGTCGTTCGCATCAGTTGCGCGTGCATATGCTGTCGATCGGCCACCCACTGCTCGGCGACGGCCTGTATGCCCACGAACAAGCCCTGGCCGCCTACTCGCGCCTGTGCCTGCACGCCAGCATGCTTAGCCTGACTCACCCGCAGACAGGCGAGCGGATGCGCTTCGAGTGCCCGGCACCGTTCTAAGGACAGACCGCGTGGATAAGAACCGCTTCTACGCTGCTACCCAAGGAGCTCCTGCCCAGCCCACCTTGCTGCGTGCCCTCGACTGCTGGCAACAGCCCCCCCGGCTTGGCGCTGGATCTTGGCTGCGGTGCAGGGCGCGACACCCTCGAACTACTGCGCCGTGGCTGGCAGGTAGTGGCGATTGACAATGAACCCCAGGCCCTTGAATGCCTGCAGGCGCAAGTACCGGCCGAGCACCGGGAAGCGCTGGAATCCCATTGCGCCGCGTTTGAACACTTCAAGCTCCCCACTGCCAGCTTGATCAACAGCAGCTTCGCCCTACCGTTCTGCCCACCCGAGGCCTTCGGGCAACTCTGGCAACGCATAAGCGATGCGCTTCTCGACGGCGGTTTGTTTGCCGGACACTTCTTTGGCGAACGCGATGACTGGGCCAACAGCCCCAAATTGACCATCCACAGCCGCGCACACTTGCAAAACCTGCTGCACGGCTGGGAAATCATTGAGCTGGAAGAAATCGACCGAAGCGGAAAAACCGCAGTCGGCCGCAGCAAACACTGGCATCTGTTTTCTGTAGTCGCCCGCCGCTAACCCATCGCCCAACAGCGCACTGACGGCTAGCCCTGCTTACGCGGCCAGATCAGACTAAAACAGGCACCGCCCAACTCTTCGCTGCGACTGATCTGCGCGCGACCGCCGTGCCAGTAGGTGATGCGGCGCACGATGGACAGGCCCAGGCCATGCCCGCCAGAGGCGCGGGTGCGGCTATCGTCCAGGCGCAAGAAGGGGGTAAATATCCGCTCCCAGGCCTCTTCCGGCACGCCCGGGCCGTCATCTTCGACATCAAGCCGGCAACGCTGCTGACCCACCTGATAACTCACGCGCACCCGTGATTCGGCGTGGCGCATGGCGTTGCTTACCAGATTCTGCAGGGCGCGGTGCAGATAGCGCAGCTCGGCCTCTACACAGGCGCCGCCGCCATCCAGGGCATCGCGTGAAGGGCCGTGCTCGACCCGCACGCTGGCGCGCAGTGGCGCCAGCTCGGTGATCACCTGATCGATCAGCTCGCCCAGGTCGACCTGCTGGAAGTTCAGCGCCGGCGCCCCCTGCTCCAGACGCGCGTAGGTGAGCATCTCGTCGACCAGCTTGTCGAGGTCCTGGATATCGCTGTCCATGCCCTCCATATATTTTCGCCGCGCCGCATCGGTTTCCGCGTCGCCGATCATTTCCAGGCCAAAGCGCAGGCGCGCCACCGGCGTGCGCAGCTCATGGGAAACAGCGCGGACCATCTCACGCTGAATACTCAGGGAGCGCTGCAAGTGCTCGGCCATGGCGTTGAAGGCCGCAGCCAGTCGCCCGACCGAATCGCTGCCACGGGTCGGCACGCGGGCATCCAGGCGGCCGCTGGCAATATGCGTGGCGGCGCCTTCCAGATCACTCAGGCGCTGCTCCAGCGGGCGCACCAGCAGGTAAACCATCAAGCCAATCAGGCTCAGGCTTAGCGCGCCAATCAGCACCAGCCACTGCGCTGGGTAGGGATTCATCTGATACAGCGGACCGATTTCCAGCACCCAGGGCGTGTCGACGATGCCGGAGAACACATGAATGCTGTCGCCACCCCGGCCCAGAGCCATCACTGTGTCGCCTTCATCCACCCGGCGGCGCTGATCGGGGTCGAGGTCGGCCTGATCGAGGCGCACCAGGCGCAGGTCGAAACCGAACTGTTTGTCCTGCTTCAACGCCGCCAGTCGGCGCGGTTGTTCATCCCAGGGATAGCGCACCAGCTCATCGATCAGCAGGAAGCTGGTGGCGCGGGCCAGCTGTTCGCTGACCTGCTGCACATCGGCAATCAGCAACAACGGCTGTTCGTCCAATTGACTGAAGATGCGCGCCTCGTGCGGGCCGGTCTGCTGCACCAGCACCTGACCGCGGCGCAGGCTATTGCGCGCGCCGCTGTCCAGCCCGGCACTTTCCAGCGTCTCGACGCGCAGCGGAATGCCGAGCAAGCGCCCCCACACCGTAACCGCGCGGCGCCGCTCGATATCCACCATCGGCGAGAGGTTATCGGCCATCAGGCGGAAGGTGCCCTGAGCCAGACGCTCACGGTATTGATCCACCCGCACTTCGTTGAGCAGCTGCAGTGCGCCGACGCCGAGCAGCGCCACCAGAACCAGCACGGCAAGCATGCCGCCATAGATGCGCAGGAAGATCGAGTTCATGGCTGTGAATTCATGGCAGCGCTTCAGCCGCTTCGGCAACAAACAGATAGCCCTTGCTGCGCACGGTCTTGATCAGCCGTGGATGCATCGGATCGTCGCCGATTTTCGGGCGGATGCGCGAAATGCGCACGTCGATGGAACGGTCCTGGCCGTCGTATTCGATGCCGCGCAAGGCGTTGAAGATTTCCTCGCGCGAGAGAATCCGCCCGGCGTTGGAGGTCAGCAGCCATAGCAGGTCGAACTCGGCACTGGTCAGCTCGATGCCCTGCTCGCCCAGCCAGGCTTCACGCATGGCGCTGTCGATCACCAGCGGGCCGAACTGCAGACGCCGGCGCTCACCGGACACCTGCGCCTCACTGCCTTCATGGCGGCGCAGCAGCGCGCGGATGCGCGCCAGCAGCACCCGCGGGCGCACCGGTTTGCAGACATAGTCGTCCGCACCCATTTCCAGGCCCAGCACCTGATCCATGTCATCGGTACGCGCAGTGAGCATCAGGATCGGCCCGTCGTATTGCCCGCGCACCTTGCGGCAGATCGACAGGCCGTCTTCGCCCGGCAGCATCAGGTCGAGAATCACCAAGTCGGGCTGCTCCTGCAGAATCCGCGCGGCGGCCTGCGCGCCGTCCATCTCGATAGACACGTTGAGGCCATTGCTCTGCAGGTACTCACGGGTCAACTCGGCCAGGCGCTGGTCGTCTTCGACAATAAGAATGTGCCACGACTGCTGCTCCACAACGGACTCCCAGACAACACGAAAACGGCCGGCATTGTAGCAATGCGGCCCGAACAGCGCTGCCTTCACAGCGCGGTTTACGGCCCAGGCTGCCACGCTGGAAAACTCGCTTAAACGCCGCAATAGAGCGGGCCAACCACACCAGCAAAAAGACTACATATTGTGTTTATCTGATTGACTAAAAAACCACCTTAAGGGTGGCTAAAAAAGCCAAAGTCATGACGACGAACGGTTTAGCAGGGACAACACCAGTAACTACGGGGCCTTGCGAAAGTTACCCCAAAGTAACCCACAGCCTTATCCACAGGCGCGAATAATTTATCGACTTGCCTTCACCCCTACACCGCACTATCTTGTATCCCCAGCGCGATAAACACCTACATATTGGGTTTTAGCACACAGAACCACACAAGCACATTTGCCCCAAAACAGTCCAGACACCGGACTAAAAAAGTGCAAAAAAACAGCTTAGATGGGCGCTTGAGCTTTACCGATCCAGATCAGGCAGCTAAACCGCCAGAAGAGCGAGGACGCATTGGTCAGAGCAGGCCGCATTACGCGACATGCCACAACATCTAGTGGTACAGGCACAGCGCCTGTACAAGACTTGAAGAGCCAGGGAGGCACTTAGTCGTACCTTACCTGCCCTGCTTGCAAGTCCCGCACGAACGGCCTCAATGCTGTTCGCGCGGCGTTGTTGAAATGGAATGAACCAAGGTACGGCGCCCTGATCAACTGCTCAGCGCCCATCTAAAATCAAGAAAAACGGAGACTTTCATGCACACCGACACCTCCCGCGAGAACCCGCAGGCCAATGCGCCGCAGGCCACCGATGACAACCAGAGCCTGAGCGCCACCGCGCCGGGTCAACTGCGTGTGATCAAGCGTAACGGCACCGTGGTGCCGTACACCGATGACAAGATCACCGTTGCCATCACCAAGGCCTTTCTCGCTGTTGAAGGCGGCACCGCAGCCGCCTCGTCGCGTATCCATGAAACCGTGGCCCGCCTGACCGAACAGGTCAGCGCCACCTTCAAGCGCCGCATGCCGTCCGGCGGCACCATCCATATCGAGGAAATCCAGGACCAGGTCGAACTGGCCCTGATGCGTTCCGGCGAGCAGAAAGTTGCCCGCGACTACGTGATCTACCGTGAATCGCGCAGCCAGGCGCGCAAGACCGGCGCCGCCGAGATTGCCGAACCGCACCCAAGCATTCGCGTCACCCACCTCGACGGCACGGTTGCGCCGCTGGACATGGGCCGCCTCAACACCATCGTTACCGAAGCCTGCGAAGGCCTGGCGGAAGTCGATGGCGAGCTGATCCAGAAAGAAACCCTGAAGAACCTCTACGACGGCGTAGCGCAAAGCGACGTCAGCACCGCCCTGGTGATGACCGCGCGCACCCTGGTTGAGCGTGAGCCGAACTACAGCTACGTCACCGCGCGCCTGTTGATGGACAACATCCGCGCCGAAGGCCTGGGCTTCCTCGGTGTCGCCACCAGCGCCACTCACCACGAAATGAGCGAGCTGTACGCCAAGGCTCTGCCGGCCTACATCGCCAAGGGTATCGAGTACGAATTGCTCAACCCGGTGCTGGCCAGCTTCGACCTGGAAAAACTCGGCAAGGCGATCAACCACGAGCGCGATCAGCAGTTCACCTACCTGGGCCTGCAGACCCTCTACGACCGCTACTTCATCCACAAGGACGGCACCCGCTTCGAACTGCCGCAAGTATTCTTCATGCGCGTGGCCATGGGCCTGGCGATTGAAGAGAAGCAGAAAGAAGACCGCGCCATCGAGTTCTACAACCTGTTGTCGTCCTTCGACTACATGGCCTCGACGCCGACCCTGTTCAACGCCGGCACCCTGCGTCCGCAGCTCTCCAGCTGCTACCTGACCACCGTGCCGGATGACCTGTCGGGCATCTACAACGCCATCCACGACAACGCCATGCTGTCCAAGTTTGCCGGCGGTCTGGGTAACGACTGGACCCCAGTACGTGCTCTGGGCGCCTACATCAAGGGCACCAACGGCAAGTCGCAAGGCGTTGTACCGTTCCTCAAAGTGGTCAACGACACCGCAGTTGCAGTTAACCAGGGCGGCAAGCGCAAAGGCGCGGTCTGCGCCTACCTGGAAACCTGGCACATGGACATCGAAGAGTTCATCGAGCTGCGTAAGAACACCKGTGACGACCGTCGCCGCACCCACGACATGAACACCGCCAACTGGATTCCAGATCTGTTCATGAAGCGCGTGTTCGACGACGGCCAGTGGACCCTGTTCAGCCCGTCCGAAGTGCCAGACCTGCACGACCTCACCGGCAAAGCCTTTGAAGAGCGCTACGAGTACTACGAAGCCCTGACCCAGTACGGCGGCAAGATCAAGCTGTTCAAGACCATCCAGGCCAAAGACCTGTGGCGCAAGATGCTCAGCATGCTGTTCGAAACCGGCCACCCATGGCTGACCTTCAAAGACCCATGCAACCTGCGCAGCCCGCAGCAGCACGTGGGCGTGGTACACAGCTCGAACCTGTGCACCGAGATCACCCTGAACACCAACGCCGACGAAATCGCCGTGTGCAACCTGGGTTCCGTGAACCTGCCGAACCACATCGTCGACGGCAAGCTGGACACCGCCAAGCTGGAAAAGACCATCAAGGTCGCCGTGCGCATGCTCGATAACGTTATCGACATCAACTACTACTCGGTACCGCAGGCGCGTAACTCCAACTTCAAGCACCGCCCGGTTGGCCTCGGCATCATGGGCTTCCAGGACGCGCTGTACCTGCAGCACATCCCGTACGGCTCCGACGCCGCCGTGGAATTCGCCGACAAGTCGATGGAAGCGGTCAGCTACTACGCCATCCAGGCCTCCTGTGACCTGGCCGACGAGCGCGGCGCCTACTCCACCTTCGAAGGTTCGCTGTGGAGCAAGGGCATCCTGCCGCTCGATTCGCAGCAGATCCTGATCGAGTCCCGTGGCCAGAAGTACATCGACGTCGACCTGACCGAGTCCCTGGACTGGGCTCCGGTACGTGCCCGTGTGCAGAAAGGCATCCGTAACTCGAACATCATGGCCATCGCACCGACCGCCACCATCGCCAACATCACCGGCGTATCGCAGTCGATCGAACCGACCTACCAGAACCTCTATGTGAAATCGAACCTCTCGGGCGAATTCACCGTGATCAACCCGTACCTGGTTCGCGACCTCAAAGCCCGCGGCCTGTGGGACTCGGTCATGATCAACGACCTCAAGTACTACGACGGTTCCGTGCAGCAGATCGAGCGCATCCCGCAAGAGCTGAAAGACCTCTACGCCACCGCGTTCGAAGTCGACACCAAGTGGATCGTCGACGCCGCCAGCCGCCGCCAGAAGTGGATCGACCAGGCGCAGTCGCTGAACCTCTACATCGCCGGCGCATCGGGCAAGAAGCTCGACGTGACCTACCGCATGGCTTGGTACCGTGGCCTGAAAACCACCTACTACCTCCGTGCCCTGGCCGCGACCAGCACCGAGAAGTCCACCATCAACACCGGCAAGCTCAACGCCGTGTCCAGTGGTGGCAGTGATGGCCTGAGCGCAGCACCGGCCAAGGCCCCGGAAGTGGAAATGAGCGCAGGCCCAGCTCCAGTACCAAAGGCTTGTGCGATCGACGAACCCGACTGCGAAGCGTGCCAATAAGCGCGCGGATCTGAGCGGCGCGCGCGTTGTTGCCTGATCGGTCGGCCCCCATCACATACAGTCGTATGCTCAGGGGTTCCAACCGACCAGGCGCCTAGCGCTCACTCGCTCAGCTACGCGCTCGAACGTCGAGCAAAAGCCGAAGCACAGTTCCAAAGCAGCACACGATCAGTACCCTCGCCCCTCTGGGAGAGGGTTAGGGAGAGGGGCAAAAGCAACACCACCCTCCCCACTCATTACCTGCCCCTGCCCTAACCGGCGTGGGCTTCGGGGCAACGGCCAGTCACTAGAGCCGCCCCGACCAGCGGTACCCGTTTTGCCCTTGCGCGCTTTGCGCAACGGAACACAATAAGACTGTATATCCACACAGGTCGGTTATTTCACCGGCCCGCAAGCAGGAGCCAAGCCATGCTGAGCTGGGATGAATTTGACAAGGAAGACGGCGCCGACGCCGTAGTAGCCAACAAAGCCTCTGCCCAACTGGCAGACATGAGCATCGACAAACTCGACCAGGTGGGCGGTGCTGCCGCCGTTGAAGCCCGCGCCGTAGCCGCTGACGACAGCGACGCCGTCGCCCGCGCCAAAGCCTCGCTCGACCAACTCGACATCGCCGAAGGCCTGGCCGAGCTGGAAGGCACCGCCGCGCGCGTAGCCGTCGACGAAAAACGCATGATCAACTGCCGCGCAGACCTCAACCAGCTCGTACCCTTCAAGTACGACTGGGCCTGGCAGAAGTATCTGGATGGTTGCGCCAACCACTGGATGCCGCAGGAAGTAAACATGAACGCGGACATCGCGTTGTGGAAAACTCCGGACGGCCTGACCGACGACGAGCGCCGCATCGTCATGCGCAACCTCGGCTTCTTCTCCACCGCCGACAGCCTGGTTGCCAACAACCTCGCCCTGGCCGTGTACCGCCTGATCACCAACCCGGAGTGCCGCCAGTACATCCTGCGCCAGACCTTCGAAGAGGCGATCCACACCCACGCTTACCAGTACTGCATCGAATCGCTGGGCATGGATGAAGGCGCGATCTTCAACATGTACCACGAGATTCCATCGGTCGCGAAGAAAGCCAGCTGGGGCCTCAAGTACACCCGCTCGATCTCCGACCCGACCTTCAACACCGGCACGGTTGAGACCGACAAAGAACTGCTGCGCAACCTGATCGCCTACTACTGCGTACTGGAAGGCATCTTCTTCTATTGCGGCTTCACCCAGATCCTCTCCATGGGTCGCCGCAACAAGATGACCGGCGTTGCCGAGCAGTTCCAATACATCCTGCGTGACGAGTCCATGCACCTGAACTTCGGCATCGACGTGATCAACCAGATCAAGATCGAAAACCCGCACCTGTGGGATGCCCAGCTCAAAGACGAAGCCACCCAGATGATCCTTCAGGGCACCCAGCTGGAAATCGAATACGCACGCGACACCATGCCGCGCGGCGTACTGGGCATGAACGCCGCGATGATGGAGGACTACCTCAAATTTATCGCCAACCGTCGTTTGACTCAGATTGGTTTGAAGGAAGAGTACCCAGGTACCTCTAACCCGTTCCCATGGATGAGCGAGATCATGGACCTGAAGAAAGAGAAGAACTTCTTCGAGACGCGGGTTATTGAGTATCAGACTGGTGGGGCGTTGAGCTGGGATTGATTCCAGTCACTCACTAGAGAGATTAAGAGCGCTTTACCTGAAATGGATGTTTGGGGTGGCGAGTTAAATTTAGAGCCCCGCTTAGTGCGGGGCTTTTTATGAGAAAAGACATGAACGAAACGTTAGAAATACTAGAAAAAGTAGACGCTTTCTACTCAAGCTCATTTGAAACACTTGTAACGCTAACATTTTCAATATTAGCCTTTGCCGGAATCCTGATACCCATACTCATAGCCTACATCCAAAACCGGCAACTAAAGATCGAAAATTCACTACTATCAAAAAAACTAGAAAACGAAGTCAGCAAACATAACGAAAAAAATGAAGAACTTATAAAAAGCTCAATACTAGAAGAAAAAAAGCAAATCGAAGAAGAACTAAATTCAATAAAAACAGAGCTACACAAACGGATATCAAAATCAGAGGCCGGACTATTTCATATCCAGGCAAACCATGAGCTCAGCACCTATCCAGAAAATGCCATAACCAGCTTCTGCAGTGCAGCCCTAAGGTACATATACGCCGACGATGAACAAAATCTACAAAGGGTCTTAAACTGCATCACAAAGGACTGTCTCCCAAAAATAAACAACAGTCACTTTGAAGAAGATCAAAATATACTTCATGGACTAGAGAAAATAATAGACGAATTGACCCAAAACAACCCAAACGGAAGATATTCCGATAGGCTTTTCGATATGAATAGAGAGATATCTCTATCCAGAAAGAGAATCGAAGTAAGCTAAAAAGGAAAAAGGGGACAGATTTATTTTTCACGTAAAAAAGCAGCCTTTAAAAAATAACTAAATGGATTGATTAGAGGAAATCTTGATGATGGACCTTCGCTGGCTAGCCATTGCAGTACTGCTTACTTTCGCCTCAGGCTGCTCTAACTATCAGTACAAAACATATATGGGTAACGTCGATGATCCGGCGATCAAAATCCTCGATTTGTCCGGCGCTAGCGCCGATGCGCCAGTGATCCATTTTGACACCATGCAATACCGCGACTTAGGGGTTCCCTTTCACCGCTTGCTGCTGGCAGTTCAAGTTGACGGCAAACGTTTACCCCATGCCGGCCGGCACTCTTTGCTGAATTTTTCAGGCTATCAGGCCGTTCGTCTAGCTCCTGGTAAGCACACAATTGAATGGTGCTGGATATCCATGAATACGCTGGGCACCGGTGGCGGCATGTGTGGCCTCGGCGCTACCGGCATTGAACTGGAGGCAGGTAAGCGCTATCTCGCCACATGGTCTGCGGCTACCAGCATCAAGGGGCCACCTCAGAGGGAACAGATGGAAATCAAGGTCTCATCCTTTGTACTCGACCGTGACAGCGGGCTGCAGGTATATCCCTAGCTGCAGCAAATGCCCGGACAACCACCGCAACGGTGGATGGATAGAGCGCCATCCACCCTACGCCCGGTATCCGTAGGGTGGACAACGCGAAGCTTGTCCACCGGCATACAAAACCTCAATGACCAACCAGCGTCATCACATGCGTTGGTTTTTCAATACGCAAACTCACAGACGACGCCAAACGCCCCATCAGCAAGTAGCCCGGACAACCACCGCAACGGTGGATGGATAAAGCGTCATCCACCCTACGGATCATCGCCATGCCCGACGTAGGGTGGACAACGCGAAGCTTGTCCACCATGGTTCAAATACCAAAACGCTCAAGGATGAGCCGCCATGCCCAACTACCGCCGCGCCCGCGTACCGGGGGCCACGTACTTTTTCACCGTCAACCTGCGCGACCGCAGCAGCAATCTGCTGATCCGTGAAATCGAGTTATTGCGCGAAACGGTGCGCGCGACGCGGTTGCGGCACCCCTTCCATATCGATGCCTGGGTGGTATTACCTGAGCATATGCACTGCATGTGGACGCTACCGCCAGGCGATGCCGACTTTGCCTTGCGCTGGAAGGTCATCAAATTCGCCTTCGCCAAACGCTTGCCAATCACCGAGGCGCGCACCGTCAATCAACAGCACAGACGCGAGCGCGGCATCTGGCAGCGGCGCTACTGGGAACATCTGATCCGCGATGAATGGGATTACCAACGCCACTTCGACTACATCCATTGCAACCCGCTCAAGCATGGGTATGTCGAGCGGCTGGCGGACTGGCCCTATTCGAGCTTTCACCGGGCTGTGGCAATGGGTGTTTATTCAGCAGATTGGTGCGTTGAGCCGGAGCAGGTCGATAGAGGTTATGGTGAGTGAGCATGCAACCGGACAACTACCGCAATGGTGGATGAAAAAAGCGTCATCCACCCTACAACCTGGCCCACCGCTCCTCGTTTGGCATCCATGCCAAACGCCCCTCTCCACAGCACCTCCACTCGGCCTCCTGACGGGATTCGGGGACCGCGTTGTTTGGGCGATTTGTGGAAGGCAAAGCGAAAGGCAAAAGCAGAGCAACAGCAGAAGCATCGCGGGCAAGCCCTACGGGATAGCAGCCAATTCGTAGGATGGGTGGAGCGCAGCGATACCCATCAAGCGTGTAATCGACCGCATGGGTATCGCCTAGCTCAACCCATCCTACGGAACGCTGGTATGCCTTCTGTCACTCATCAGCAATCTCACAGACGACGCCAAACGCCCCATCAGGAGGCCGAGTGGAATCGTTGCGTAAGGGGTTGAGCGGCATGGATGCCGCGAGAGCCGCGATGGGCCAGGGATGGCCCTTCGTCGGTGGGCCGCATCCGGTCGGGCCCCCGGAGCAATGATGGAACGAGGGAAGTTGAGCGCAGCGAAACCCGGATGCAAGGGGCAAGACCTCTTGGTTACTTCTGGGGCGTTTGCCTGAAGTGACCCGCCGTAAGGGCGAAACGCAGCGAAGCGGAGTAACAGCCGCAGGCTGGCCCGCAGGGCGAGCGAAGCGAGTCAACCGTTCGACCAGACAACATATAAGCGGCGTCTGTACACAACTTGGGCCGTTTAAAAACGACAACGGCCCATGGCTAACACTCAGTCCGAAACCTGTTCCAAGAAGATGAGCTGCAATGGCTCACTGAGCAAATCATCAGCCGTGGCGGCAAACCGCTGAAAATACGGCGTCGCAAAATGCGCATCCAGCGCCGCCTGGTCCTTGAACGCTTCACGCATATAGAACGTGCCGGGCTCATCCCGTCGTTCAAACAACACGTAATCAAGGTTGCCCGGCTCGGCCCGCGTCGGTTCTATCAAGGTCAACAAGCCGGCTTTAAGCGCCTCTTGTTTACCGGGCTTGGCTTTAAGTACGGCAAGGGATACCAGTGGTTTGTTCATGGTGTTGGCTCTTTCAGGGGCTTGGCTTGCACATCCGGCGACGGCAGTGAACATCAGCGCACACAGCCAATAGCCTAAGTGTTTGATCGGAGGTTTCATCGTTGTCACTCGCTGTGAACTGGGATCATCCTGGTCGATCCCACCACGGAGAAACACCGACAAAACGCGCTAACACTTTCTTCTGCAGCTTGAAAATGACGCGTCCAACATCACCATTACCCTGTTTTAAGCCATCAATCAGCACCCTTGAATGAAGAACAGCAAATAGCCCGGACAACCGCAGCAACGGTGGATAAACAACTCGTCATCCACCCTAGGGGGCTAACGCTTTACGCAGGCAAAAATCGCATTCCCGGAAACCCCATCCCACGGGATAAGTTTCTGGTAGTCATGCTCAAACACATGCACCGCAAAGTACGGCTGCAACAGCGCCTGTAGCTCAACAAAGCCCACCGCCACCATCGGGTGTTCGTCGTGCCACACCAGGGTGTGCTCGGCCGTGGTTTTTTCAATCTGCAGCCGCAGCACCTGCGTCTCGCCCTCGCCGGCGTAATGCCAGCCGGAGCTGAAGGTGAACTGGTCGTCCGCGTAGTGGGTGCTGTGCGCGGCAAACAGGCTGTTATCGATTTTGCCCTTGTCGACCACGTTGAAGCAGAACAGCCCATCGACTTCGAGCGCGGCATGGGCGCTGGCGATACAGGCTTTCAGCCGCTCGATGCCGCCGCTGTAATGGATGGAATAGAGAAAGCAGGTGATCAGATCCTGCGGCTCGCTCACGGTAAAGCCGCACATGTCCTGCAAGGCGAAGCTCGCTTGCGGGCAGCGTATGGCGGCCTTGTCCAGCATCGGCTGGTTAATGTCGAGGCCGCTGCTGATATAGCCGGCATCGATAAAGTGGCGCACATGCGGCCCCGTCCCGCAGGCCAGGTCGAGGTGGCGGCTGCCGGCGTTGCCGAACAGCTGCTGCAGCCGGTGGATGCAGTGGCTTTGCGCCTGGTAGTCGATATCCGCGCACATCAGGTCGTAATAATCAGACAGGTCGGTGTAGAGGGCATTAACGGACATGGTGACCTGATGATGGGCGGGCGGCTTGCGCGGGCGCGCATCATAGCCCAAGCCAGGTCTGCGCCGTTCAGCGTCCGCACGCCGCACGCAACAACCCGCACGCCGATGCCTGCGCGCCCAGCCGAGGGCGCTACAATACCGCCCTCGCCGACCGCACCAACGCGCACGCCCCGGAGCCAGACTGACGATGTTCACCCTTGTACACCTGGATAGCCCGCCACCCGAATCGCTGAAAAGCCAGATTCTGCAGATGGTGGTGGACTACCTCAGTGACATCAGCCCGGTGTCGCTGACGCCGAGCAACCCGCTGTATCAGCTGTACCAGTACGTGATTGGCTACGAGATGCACCTGTATCTGCAGGCCATGGACACGGCCATCGACAGCAGCGCGCGGTTGATCCTCGCCCTGAGCGATCAGGACCCGTCCCAGGTGCTGGGCTTTGCCCTGTACCTGCCGGCCAAGGATGCCCCCGAGTCCTGCACCCTGGCTTATATGGCCGTACAGGCCAGCCAGCGTCGCCATGGGATTGCCCGCGCCATGCTGCAGCAGATGACCAGCCGCCACCCGCATGCCGAACTGGCCTGCGTGGCCGGCAAGGTCGCCATCTTCGAGGCCATGGGCTTTCAAGTGCTGGCCGCGCGCGGGCCGCAGGTGCTGATGAGCACCCGTAACTACAGCGCGGACGGCATGCTGGCGGTGCAGGACCTGGCACCGATCTTCCAATCCACGGAGGTCCGGCAGATCCACGCCTACCTGGTGAAGCAGCACGGTAAGCGGGCCATGAGTGATGCAGAGAAACAGCGCGACCGCCTCCTCGACCAGATGGCCCAGCAGGCACAGGCGCTGGTGCGTGAGCGGCTGATCGTGCATTGAGCGCAGCACGCCCGCGCCGCCACACAACCCCGCGCTAAGTGCGCCACACAAGCGAAACGCCGATGACCATTCTGACCATTTCCGCCGCCTGCCTGCTTGACGATGCCGGCCGCCTGTTGCTGGTGCGCAAACGCGATACCCAGGCTTTTATGCTGCCCGGTGGCAAGGCTGAGCCCGGTGAAGACGCCATCAGCGCGCTGACCCGCGAACTGGCAGAAGAGCTTAACCTCAGCCTACCGGCTAACGCCCTGCAGCCGCTCGGCCAGTTCCGCGCAGCAGCAGCCAACGAGGCCGATACCTGGATCGACGCCAGCGTGTTTCAGGCGCGTCTGCCGCACAATGTCAGCGCCGCCGCCGAGCTGGAAGAACTGCGCTGGCTCGCCCCCGGTGACGTACCGCCAGCAACCCTGGCGCCGCTACTGCGCGAGCATGTGCTGCCGTTGCTCTGGCCGGCGGTTCAACCCACTCGCCCGCTCAATGCCGATTAACCGCCATGACTGATTGCGGCCTTAGACCGACTCACGCATCGGGGGCAAGCATAGCGCTAGCGAACCGCGCAGACTGGGCAGTATATTCACGGCCATGACGTCAAACCCGCACCTGCCCCACGACAAACTACTGGATCTGCTACTGGACGTTGTCTGCGTAGTGGATAAAGACGGCCGCTTTCTCTCCGTCAGCGCGGCCAGCGAACGGGTTTTCGGTTATCGGCCCGACGAAATGATTGGCCGCACCGCCTTTGAACTGATGCACCCGGACGACCGCGCCGCCAGCCGGGCGCTGGTCAAGCGCATCAACTCGGGCCAGCCCTCGCATGACCACGAGAACCGCTACATCCATAAAGACGGCCATATCGTGCATATCATGTGGTCTGCCCAGTGGCTTGAGGCCGAGCAGGTGCGGGTCGGTGTGGCGCGCGATATCACCCGGCGCAAACGCGCCGAGGCGGTGCAGGCGGCGCTGTATGCGGTATCGGAAGCGGCCCACGCGGTGGGCGATTTGCACATGCTCTACGGCCGCGTGCATGAGGTGATCGCGCAGTTACTGCCGGCCAAGCATTTCTACGTAGCGCTACACGACGCCACGAGTGACCAGCTCAGCCTTGCCTATCAGGTCGATCCATGTGGCGCACCGGCCGTCACCAACGCGTTCTGCGCCGAAGTGATTCGCTCAGGCACTGCCCTGCTGTTAACCCCTGACACAGCCCCGCAGTGGCTTGCCCAGCATGGCGCAACGGCAACGCATGCCCTCGACTGGCTTGGCGTACCGCTGATTTCCGGCACCCAGACCATCGGCGCCCTGGTGCTGCAGAACCACAGTGCCAGCGTCCGTTACAACGAACAGGACCAGGAGTTGCTGCAGTTCGTGTCGAGCCAGGTGGCGGCGGCGATAGAGCGCAAGCGCACGCAGTCGCGCCTGGAGTTTCTCGCCCAGTATGACCAACTAACCGAGCTGTCCAACCGCACGCTGTTTCTCGATCGCTTACGCAGTGCGCTGCAGCGGGCCAAACGCGACAGCTTGCGCCTGGCGGTGCTGTATCTCGATATGGATAACTTCAAGCAGATCAATGACAGCTTCGGCCACAGCGCCGGCGACCTGCTGCTGCAGGAAGTCGCGCGGCGCCTGCGCCAGTGTGTGCGTGAGTCCGATACGGTGGGCCGTTTGGGCGGCGACGAGTTTGCAGTGATCGTCGACAACATCGGCCGCCAGGAAGATGCCACCCTGGTGGCCGAGAAGATTATTGCCGCCCTCAGCGCGCCCTACCTGCTGGAAGGGCAAAGCCTGATCAGTGCGCCAAGCCTGGGCATCGCGGTGCACCCCGAGCACGGCCAGAGTGAGCTGCAACTGGTGCGCCACGCGGATGAAGCCATGTACGTGGCCAAACGCAGTGGCGGCAAGCGTTATGTGGTGGTCGAGAAGCCGCTGAAATAAGGCTTGGCGGTTCTCGCGACGGATAGCCGCTTCTTCACAGCCGTAAGCCGCGCCTACAGATAAGCCTCGATATTGCCGAGCGCCCGCGCCACGTATGCCTCCTTCTCCCCGACCGGCGCCACATAGTGCAGCGATTCAGCAGCTGCATCCCGCCCAACCAAACGCGCCAGCGTCCAGGCGGCGAGATAGATCGAGGCCAGACAACCGCCCGCAGTGGCCAGGTTGCCACGAGCGAAGAAGGGTTGCTCCAGCACCTCAATGCCAGCCTCCTGCACCCAGGGCTTGGTCGTGAGGTCAGTACAGCCTGGAATACCTGCCAACAAACCGGCCTTGGCCAGCAGCAACGTGCCGGAACACTGCGCGCCGATCAGCTGACGCGCAGGATCGAGTCGCGCCAGCCACTGCATCACGTCTGCGTCCTGAGCGATCTCACGAGTCTTGATGCCGCTGCCGACCAGCACCGCATCGAATGACTCGATCTCATCCAGCCGAGCCTGGCGATGCAGCTTCACGCCGTTCATCGACGTCACCGTTTCGCTCGGCGCCGCCAGGGAGACACGCCAGCCCGGCTGTTTGATGCGGTTGAGAATGCCCAGGGCAATCAGCGAATCCAGTTCGTTGAAGCCGTCAAAGGTGAGAATGGCGATATGCATGGCGTGGCCTGCGCGATGGAGTCCAGCCATTCTCTGCCCGGCCGCCGCCGTGGCATAGACACAGACACGCTCAGCAATAACCATACAGACGCGCGCCGTCAGCCCGCCGGGCTGAGCATCTCGATCTGGCGAATCTCGAAATCACTGCGCAGGTAGTCCATACGCCGCTCATAAAACTCGCGCATATGCGGTAAGGCACTGTGGATGGCCAGATGCGCCTGCGACTGCCAGACCTCATAGAAGATAAACAGCGTCGGGTCGCGGCTATCGCGCAGCATGTGATAGGCGATGCAGCCCGCCTCGGCGCGGCTGGGCTCGACATAGGCGCGGAACAGCGCCGCGAACTCGGCGGCCTTTTCCGGGCGGGTATGGGCGTGCAGGATAAATCCGTATTGATCAGCCATCTTGGGCTCCTGGCAGGGTGGGTTTATTTACCCTACAACAACCAAAACCGATCAATTCATGCCTTTTAGTCACATGTCATTTGCGCTCAGGCAGCTGTTTCTACCCGCTCACGCGCCCTAGCATGCCGCCATCACTTACCGAGGCACATGCCATGAAGAAGATCCTGCTGCTCAACGGCGGTAAACAGTTCGCCCACTCCGACGGCCGTTACAACACCACACTGCACGACACCGCGCTGGCCTTTCTCGACCGCGCCGGCTTCGACCTCAAGCACACCCATATCGACAGCGGCTACGACGTTGCCGAGGAAGTGCAGAAATTCCTCTGGGCAGACGTGATCATCTATCAGATGCCGGGCTGGTGGATGGGCGCGCCCTGGACGGTAAAAAAGTACATCGACGAGGTGTTTACCGAAGGCCACGGCAGCCTCTACGCCAGCGACGGCCGCACCCGCTCGGACGCCTCGCAAAAATACGGCAGCGGCGGCCTGATTCAGGGCAAGCAATACATGCTGTCACTGACCTGGAACGCACCGCAGCAAGCTTTCGACGACCCGACAGACTTCTTCGAAGGCCAGGGTGTGGACGCCGTCTACCTGCCCTTCCACAAGGCCAACCAGTTTCTCGGCATGAGCGCCCTGCCAACCTTCCTCTGCGTCGACGTGATGAAGCGCCCCGCCATTGAGGCCGATATCGCGCGCTACGAGCAGCATTTGGCGCAGGTACTGGGCTAAGTAACCGGTATTAGCGGCAGAGGGGCAAGGCAAACAGCTGCGCCCCAAGCCAGCCGGCCAGGTACACGCCAAGGCCGAACACCAGATGGGTGATCAGCGCACGCAACCTGACCTGCCAGGGATTGGCCATCCGTGAAGCCGCCAGGCCCATGCCGAACCCCGGCTGCATCAGCAGCAACGGTGCGGCCACGCTAATAACACCCAGCAGCAACGCCGGTAGCAGGGTCGGCCGGCATAGCCACTGCGGCCCTATCAGCACCACAAACAGGCCGACAAAGGCCACGCCGATCAGGTAATGGCTGCACCAGCCCATCAGCCGCTCGCCACGCACCGGTTGCGCCTTACCGATGGCCGCATGCTGGAAACGGCCATGGCGCATATGCCCGAGCCAGCGGCCGATCAGGGCGTAGTCCAACGAGGCGATGCCGAACAAGCGCCGCCGCGCCAGCGCCCAGGCATCCATCAGCAGTGTTGCGCCCACGCCCACCAAGAGCACATGCAGGATCAATTGACTGTTCATATCCACCTCTTTTGCTTTGTCTGAAAGGCTGTTTTCATAAGCCTGCCAGTTCAAGTCAACTTGAGGTCAAGGATGAAAGAGATGGATATCGGCAAAGTCTCGCGCTGGTCCGGTTTGCCGGCGTCGACCCTGCGCTATTACGAAGACAAAGGTCTGATCCGCTCCATCGGCCGCAACGGCCTGAAACGCGTGTTCAGCGAATCAGTGATCCAGCGCCTGGCGCTGATCGCGCTCGGCCGTGAGGCGGGGTTTTCCCTGGATGAAATCGCCACCATGCTCGCCGCAGGCAGCCAGCCAGCGATTGACCGCGCGCAACTGCAAACCAAGGCCGACGAGCTGGACCGCAGCATCAAACGCCTCAGCGCCATCCGCGACGGCCTGCGCCACGCGGCGTCCTGCCCGGCGGAAAACCACCTGGAGTGCCCGAAATTCCAGCAGCTGATGAGCCTGGCCGCCCGCACAACGGCCAGAACCAGGGTTCATCCGCCGATTAAGTAGCGGACTTGATCGGCATTACCGCCGTTACGGCGCGCCAAACAACGCCGTCCAGTAAATGCCCGCGTCGCTCTTGGGATCGTTGGCGTAGGCGGCGCCCAGTTCGCTGAATTGTGGGTTCATCAGGTTGGCGCAGTGACCGGGGCTGGCCAGCCAACCGGCGAGTACTTTGCTGACGCTATCCAGGCCGGCGGCGATGTTCTCGCCAACGCGCTGGCCGCTGTAGCCGGCCAACTCTGCGCGGTCGCCGGGGGTGCGGCCGTCAGGGTCCTGATGATCGAAAAAGTTGCCGTTGGCCATGGCCCGGCTATGGGCTTCGGCGGTGCTGCCCAGGGTGGCATTCCACACCAGCGGCGCGGCGGCGGCAAAGGCTTGGCTGCCGCACTGGCGAGCCGTGCTGCGCGCGCTATTGAGTTGTTCAAGCAGCTTCTGCCCTTCCGCCTGCCAATCACCCAGACGCGCAGCCAGCAGTGGCCGGGCCAGCAGAATGCGCCATTCACGATCCTGCTGCTTGACGCCGATATCGACAAACTGCGGATCAAGCACAATCTTGCAGAAGCTCTCCTGCAGCACTTTCAGCGCCGCCGCCGCATCACGCGGGCCGGACAGGCTGATGGCCTGCACGTTGACCATCGGATAGCCCGCCGCACTCATCGCCTGCTGCAAATCCCCCGAGCGACCTACCGGTTGCACCAGACGCGGATCGGCCGTCAGCGGCGGCAACTCGGCGGAAGCCTGATCGCCACAGCGCTGCACTTCACTGCGGTAGCTGTTGATCAAACCGACCAGTTGCGCATCTTCGGCGGCCTGCGCAGCCGCAGCGCACACCAGCGCCAACCCCAGGGCAGCGAACGCCCGAATAAATTCCTTGCTAGCCATAAATCCCCCGACCTGAGCATGCCTATGCGGCGTACCCACAACTGTGATCGGGTGATCTTGGCGCACCTCGCGCGCTGAAACCAGCCCGATGCGTATGCAGCCGGCTGGTGAAATCGGCGGCAGAACGCTTAAACGTAAATACTCACGCCGCCTCTGGCCTGCAACCAGTCGCGGTAGGTGGTCAGCGAGTCGGTCTGCTGGTCGCCGTTGTAGCCGACAAAGCTATCGGTCTTGTCCAGGCCGGCGTCGACCAGTTTGTTGATCTGCGCCAGCAGCTTGGCGGCGTCTTCGCGGTCCAGATCGGCGACATCCGGCAGGGCAATTTTCGAGGTATCGCTCTCCGACTCAGCCGCCGGGAGAAAGCGATCACTGGCAATCGCGTTGCTGGCACCGCTGCTCTCGGCATGCATCGCGCGCAGCAGGCCGCCGCGGCTGTGAGCCACCATGCCGCTGGCAAAGCGGCGGATTTCCGCAAGTGGATCTGTGGCGGCGCTCGGTTTATCCGTACTGCTGCCACTGCCTGCAGCACCGGCCGTGCTGGGCTTGGCGGTGTTGGCGAAGTAGCTCGCCAGCGGCGAGTTGTTAGAGATACTGGTCATGGCGAATCCCTGCTTAGGTCAGCTGGCAGGCATTTCTGCAGAATATGGGCCAACCCTCTGCAAGTCAGTAAAAACGGGCTTTTCTGCCCATTCATTTTTCGCCCAAGGGGAATCACTTTGCCGCCTTAGGCAGGCCGTTGCCGCTGGCAAGCCGCGCACAACCTAGGCCTGAAAACGACAGCGCCCCCGCAGAAACCTGCGGAGGCGCGAGCAATGAGTGAGTGGGCAACCAGCCTGGCCGGCTGCCCGTGGTGTTTAGCTAGACGGCGCGCAGGCGTTCCTCGGCGAGGAAGTCCTCTTGCAGCAGTGCGTCCTGGCCGGGAATATCGCTGGCCTCGTCGGCGTGCAGTGGCGTGACGCGCTTGCTGCGCAGTTTGCCGAATTGATGCTCAAGGGCGTGGTGCAGTTTTTCGATTGAGCCGTCGATGGCCTGTTCCAGTGACTCGGCCTTGTGGGTGACGGAAATAGGTTGCAGGCCCTTTGGCCGTGCTTCGATCTGGCAGCGTTTGTCGTGCGCGCCGGCTTTGGCGCCGTTGTCGTCATGCAGGTGGACAACGATGCGGGTCAACTCGTCATCGAAGCGCTCCAGCTTGCTGGCAACACTGGCACTCACCCACTCAACCAGACGAGCACTGCCTTCGATGTGGTTATCGCTGTGAACTTGGATTTGCATAAAGCTTTCCTTCTTCAACTGTTCGCGAAAGCGTCGCCAAGCAAGGCGACAACTCCAGCCTACGCCACTAAGCCCCCCTTTAGGCAAGCCCTAAGACGTTGGTCGTAGCCACAAATCTGCAATGCACCCTCCGGCAATTCGCTACAAGCCTTATGCCCCGTGAGCTACAAGACTATGGCTGCAAATCAAACAAAACTTTTCCGCTTTCCATGTCGCACGGCATGGAGAAATGCTCATGGGCGATCAACCATTGCCCGCCCTGCAGGCGGAAACACTGGCTTACGCGCATCCAGCTGGTTTGCATTTCGCCCTTGTCATCGGTGCCACCGCAGTGGAATAGGTAATGCGCCACGGCCAGGTCGCCACTGAGCAGAAAACTCGGCTGATGGATCTCGAACAAGCCCGGGCCGGGACACATTTCCATGCAGGCCTGCCAATGCGCCTGATAGGCCGCGCGGCCCTGAAACCGCAGCGGGCCGATGGCGTCGTAAGCCACTACATCCTCGGCGTAGTGGCTCATGATGCTGCTGACATCCTTGCTGCGGCAGGCGGCGGACCAGGAGTCCAGTTGCTGTTGAATCTGCGCTTGGGCGTTGCTCATGGTCGTGCTCCTTGTGCTTATTTCTGGGTCGAGGCGCAGCAGGCATGCGCCGCTGCTGGTTGCTGGTATTCGTCGTGCAGGCGGGTCCAGTGCATACCCTTGCCCTCCAGATCGGGCATGCCGTCCCAACCTTCACCGCGGCCGAAGGGCGTGAGGTCGAGGTAGTGGAAGCTGCTCATCAGCATTTCCAGACCACGGCCGTAACTGGAGTAACAGTGATAGACCTGCGCGCCATCGCGCAGAAATACGCTGACGCCGGGCTGCTCGCCCTGCACGTGGTAATTCAGGCCAAGGCTCTCTAGTTCGGCCTTGTCGCGGTAGTTGTATTCCACCGGGGCGACCTGCTCGTCAGTGGTGGCGTGGTAGTCGTAGTTGAACGCGCTGCCCAGCGAGGAATACCAGGGCAGGCTCCAGCCCATACGCCGCTGAAACGCCTGCAGATCGGCCAATGGCGCGCGGGAAACCAGCACCAGGGTGGTGTCGCGGGCATGCAGGTGGGCCTGGTGGCCGATATTGTCGACCACGCAGGAACAACCGTCACAGCCCTCGCCGCGGTCCATGTGGTACATGAAGTGGTAGATGATCAGCTGGCTGCGCCCGGCGAACAGATCGGCCAGGCTCAGCTCACCCTCGGGCCCCTGAAAACGGTAGTCGGCCTCGACCTTGACCATCGGCAGCTGGCGGCGCTCAACATTCAGCGCATCGCGTTGCTGGGTCAGCGCCTTCTCTTTGGCCAGCAAGGCCTTGCGGGCAATCAGCCACTGCTCACGGCTGGCAATCTTGGGGTATTCAGGACGACTCATATGCAGTGCTCCTTTTCCGTTGATTGAGCAACGCGGGCAGCGTGCGCTCTAGACCTGCAGCTCGCGAACCGGGCGGACTTCCACACAACCGACGCGCGCCGCCGGAATATGCCCGGCCAGTTGAATAGCTTCGTTAAGGTCGCGCGCTTCAACCAGATAAAAACCCGCCAGCTGTTCCTTGGTCTCGGCAAACGGCCCGTCGATGATCGACAGCTTGCCGCCGCGCATGCGCACCGTGGTGGCGGTCTGCACCGATTCCAGCGCTTCGGCGGCGAGCATGCGGCCGCTTTCTGCTACCGACTCGGCATAGGCGAAACACTCCTCGTCACGCGGGCTGTCGGGCGAGTTATGCAGCTCATGCTCGTTGCTGTAGACCAGGCACAGGTATTTCATGGCGTTCTCCGGTGGTGTGGCGCGGTTACTGACTAATCGAATGGCTCGGCGCTGAATCGACAGCGCCGCACAAAATATTTTCAGGCCCGACCAACGGTAGCCAAGCTGCGCTTATCCGCCAGGTGGATGGCGGCTTAGCCAGTCGGCAACTCGTCCAGGCGCATCTGCAGAAACTGCCGATCCGAGCCCTGCTGCGCCAGTTGCAATGCTCGCTGATAGGCATCACGGGCAGGGGCCACGCGGCCCAGGCGGCGATTGAGATCGGCGCTGGCAGCATGAGCCAGGTGGTAATCGGCTAGTTCGCCGCTGGCCAGCAGCGCGTCGATCAGCCTCAGGCCGGCCTCGGGGCCTTGCTGCATGGCCACCGCCACGGCGCGGTTGAGCTCGATCACCGGTGATGGATTCAGACGCAGCAAAGCGTCGTAGAGCCCGACGATCTGCGCCCAGTCGGTCTGCTCGGCGCTAGCAGCTTCGGCATGTACGGCAGCAATCGCGGCTTGCAGGGTGTAGCCAGCGAAGCGCCGCGAATGCAGAGCCTGCAAAACCAGGGCGTCGCCCTCGGCGATCAGCGCGCGGTCCCACTGGCGGCGGTCCTGCTGCTCCAGCAGCACCACTTCGCCGCTGGCCGAGCTGCGCGCAATGCGCCGCGACTCGTGCAGCAGCATCAGCGCCAGCAGGCCCTGCACTTCCGGCTCAGGCAGCAGCTCCAGCAGCAGGCGCGCCAGGCGGATGGCCTCATCGGACAGGTGCGCGCGGGTCAGCGAATCGCCCGAGCTGGCGAAATAGCCTTCGTTGAACACCAGGTAGATCACCCGCAATACGGCGTCCAAGCGCTCGGGTAGTTCGCTGCGTCCGGGCACTTCATAGGGGATGTGTGCGTCGCGAATCTTCGCCTTGGCGCGGACGATGCGCTGGGCCAGGGTGGCAGGTGTGGTGAGAAAGGCGCGGGCGATTTCCTCGGTGCCCAGATCGCAGACTTCGCGCAGGGTCAGGGCCACCTGGGCATCGCTGGCCAGCGCCGGGTGACAGYAGGTGAAGATCAGCCGCAGGCGGTCGTCTTCAAGCAGCTCGCCCTCGTCCAGCGGTGCGTCATCGGCCAACTCAACGTGGTCATCCAGCGGCTGGAAACGCCGCTGCCGGCGCAGGTTGTCGATGGCCTTGAAGCGCCCCGCCGACACCAACCAGGCACGTGGATTGGCCGGCACACCGCTCTGCGGCCATTGCTCCATGGCCGCACGAAAGGCTTCGTGCAGCGCCTCCTCGGCCAGGTCGAAATCGCCCAGCAAGCGAATCAGGGTGGCCAGCACACGGCGCGATTCATCGCGGTAGAGCTGCGCCAACAGAGCCGGCAAGGCGGCAGAATGGTCCATTGCATTGCACTCCATAACGGCAGTGGTTGCGCGCTACTCCCCTGCCGCGCAACCAGAACCGTTTCACCCTACCGCATTAGGCGCGCTTCAGCTTTTCAACCGATAACCGGTTTTGAAGATAAAGCCCACGGCAAGAATGCACAGCAGCAGAAAGCCGAGAATCATCGCCAGGCTCAGGCCGACATTAACGTCGGACACGCCGTAGAAGCTCCAGCGGAAGGCGCTGATCAGGTACACCACCGGGTTGAACAAAGTCACCGTCTGCCAGGCCGGTGGCAACATGCTGATCGAGTAAAACGCACCGCCGAGAAAGGTCAGCGGCGTGACGATCAGCGCCGGCACCACCTGCAGCTTCTCCCAGCCATCGGCCCAGACGCCGATGATGAAGCCGAACAGGCTGAAGGTCAGCGCGGTCAGCACCAGAAACGCCAGCATCCACAGCGGATGAAGAATCTCGAAATCGACAAACAGCCGCGCGGTAATCAGGATCACCAGGCCAAGAATGATCGACTTGGTGGCCGCCGCGCCAACATAGCCGATGAGGATTTCCAGGTAGGACACCGGCGCCGACAACAGCTCGTAGATGCTCCCCGAATACTTGGGCATGTAGATACCGAACGAGGCGTTGGAAATGCTCTCGGTGAGCAGCGCCAGCATGATCAGCCCCGGCACGATAAACGCGCCGTAACTGACGCCCTGCACCTGGGTCATGCTCGAACCGATGGCCGAACCGAACACCACGAAATACAGCGAAGTGCTGATTACCGGGGTGGCAATGCTCTGCAGCAGGGTGCGCCAGGTACGCGCCAGCTCGAACAGGTAGATGGCACGGATTGCGTAGAAATTCATGCGCGCGACTCCTTGACCAACGACACGAAGATTTCTTCCAGCGAACTCTGGCTGGACTGCAGATCCTTGAAGTCGATGCCGTGCTGGGCGAGGTCCTTGAGCAGTTCGGCGATGCCGGTGTGCTCGCTCTGGGTGTCGAAGGTGAACACCAGGGCGTGGCCCTCGTCGCTCAGTTCCAGCGGGTAACGCGCCAGCTCGGCGGGGACGCTCGCCAGGGGGTGCTGTAGTTGCAGGGTCAGCTGCTTCTTGCCGAGCTTGTGCATCAGCGCCTGCTTGTCTTCCACCAGAATGATCCGGCCCTTGCTGATCACCCCAATGCGGTCGGCCATCTCCTCGGCCTCTTCGATGTAGTGGGTGGTGAGGATGATGGTCACGCCACGCTCACGCAGGCGGCGCACCATATTCCACATGTCGCGGCGCAGCTCGACGTCGACGCCGGCGGTGGGCTCGTCGAGAAATAGAATCTGCGGCTCGTGGCTCAGCGCCTTGGCAATCATCACCCGACGCTTCATGCCACCGGACAGCTCGAAAATCTTCGCGTCACGCTTGTCCCACAGCGACAGGTCCTTGAGCAGTTGCTCCAGGTAGGCTGGATTGGGTTTCTTGCCGAATAGGCCGCGGCTGAACTTCACCGTCGCCCAGACGGTTTCGAACACATCGCTGACCAGTTCCTGCGGCACCAGGCCGATCTGCGAACGGGACGCACGGTAGTCCTTGATAATGTCCTTGCCGCCCACCAGCACCCGACCACCGCCTGGGTTGACGATGCCGCAGATAATGCTGATCAGGGTGGTCTTGCCCGCACCATTAGGGCCGAGCAGCGCAAAGATCTCGCCGGAGCGAATATCCAGGTTGATGTCCTGCAGCGCCGGATGGCCGCTGGCGTAGGTCTTGCTCAGCTGTTGAATCGAGATCACCGCTTGCACAGAACCTCCTGCTCTGGGGAAAAGCGCAATTGTAGGGAAGTTGGCCGGGCTTGCGGAAATGCTGATGCAGCAACCTGGCTGATTTTCCAGGTCAACGTTGAGCTACAGCGGATGCGGCTGCTAGGCTGACCTGGTTTTACCCAGACAAGGAAATAGACCATGGCTCTTCGTCATCACCTCACCAGCCTTACCCTCCTCGCCCTGCTGGCCGGTTGCAGCTCGCAGCCTCCGGCGCAGCAAACCGCTGAAATCACTGGAGACTGTTCGGTCGACAACCTGCAAGGCGTGCTCGGGAAAACCGCCAGCGCCGAATTGATCGAGCAGGTGCAGCAGCAGGCCAACGCCAAGACCCTGCGCGTACTCGCCCCCGGCGACGCCGCCACCATGGATTACAACCCGCAGCGTTTGAATATCGATATCGATGAAAGCGAAGTAATCATTCGCCTGACGTGCGGTTGAGCGCCCTTCGGTTAACTAAGCCCCGCAGACCGGGCATACTGGCGCATCCGTAAGCAAGTCGGCCGCCTGTTCCATGCGTATTCACGTCACCTTTATCGACCGCGTTGGTATCACCCAGGAAGTGCTGGCGCTGCTCGGCGGGCGCAATCTCAATCTGGATGCGGTGGAGATGGTGCCGCCGAACGTGTATATCGACGCGCCGACCCTGAGCCCCGAAGTGCTCGACGAGCTGCGCGAGGCGCTGTTCAAGGTCCACGGCGTGCAGGCGGTGACGATTGTCGACATCCTTCCCGGCCAGCGCCGCCATCTGCAGCTCGACGCCCTGCTCGCCGCCATGACCGACCCGGTACTGGCGGTCGACAGCCAGGGCCGCGTGCTGCTGGCCAACCCGGCGCTAATTGAGCTCTGTGGTCAGCAGCCCGAGGGCCTGGGGATTGGCGAGCTGTTTGCCGACAACCAGTTACAGACAGAACTCCTCGAGCAGAAATTCCGCCTGCCAATGCGCGAGGTCACCCTCAAGGGCCAAGCCCTGCTGCTCGACGCACAACCGATCACCGAAGGCGTTGACGGCGGCGCACGCCACCTGGCCGGCGGCCTGCTCAGCCTGTACGCACCGAGCCGCATAGGAGAACGCCTGGCGGCGCTGCACCATGATCACGCCGAGGGTTTTGACTCACTGCTCGGCGATTCCGCACCGATTCGCAACCTGAAAACCCGCGCCCAGCGCGTCGCCACCCTGGATGCGCCGCTGTTGATCCAGGGTGAAACCGGCACCGGCAAGGAGCTGGTGGCGCGCGCCTGCCATGCCATCAGCACACGGCGCACCGCGCCGTTTCTTGCGTTGAACTGCGCGGCATTGCCGGAGAACCTCGCCGAAAGCGAGCTGTTCGGTTATGCCCCCGGCGCCTTTACCGGGGCTCAGCGCGGCGGCAAGCCGGGGCTGCTGGAGCTGGCCAACCAGGGCACGGTGTTTCTCGATGAAATCGGCGAAATGTCACCGTACCTGCAAGCCAAGCTGCTGCGTTTCTTGAGCGATGGTACTTTCCGCCGGGTCGGCGGCGAGCGTGAGGTCAAGGTCAATGTGCGCATCCTCAGCGCCACCCACCGTGACCTGGAGAAGATGGTCAACGAAGGCGCATTCCGTGAGGACCTGTTCTACCGCCTCAACGTACTCAACCTGGAAGTGCCGCCGTTGCGCGAGCGCGGCCAGGACATCCTGCTGCTGGCGCGGCACTTTATGCAGCAGGCCTGCGCGCAGATCCAGCGCCTACCCTGCCGGCTGACGCCGGACACCTACCCGGCGCTGCTGGGCAACCGCTGGCCGGGCAATGTGCGCCAGCTGCAGAACGTGATCTTCCGCGCAGCGGCGATCTGCGAAAGCAACCTGGTGCAGATCGACGACCTGGATATCGCCGGTACCGCAGTGGCCGCGCAGCAGGCCGAGGGTGAAGTCAGCAGCCTGGAAGCGGCAGTGGACCAGTTCGAAAAAGCCCTGCTGGAAAAGCTCTATCCCAGCCATCCCTCGACCCGGCAACTGGCGACCCGTCTGCACACCTCGCACAGCGCGATTGCTATGCGCCTGCGCAAATACGGGATTCCGGGCAAGCCGTAAACGTGCTGATCAGAAGGTGCCGTGTCGCCCCGTGCCATCCTTGAAACGCTGTGCGCCGGCCTGGGTTTCACCGCTGGCAATCACCGCCATGCCTCCGGCAAACTCGTTGCCCAGCGCCTGCATAAAAGGTAGATCCCACTGCGCATAAGCACTGGCGCGGTCGGCCAGCATGCAGCGTTGCGGGAAGCCAGCAATCTCCAGTGCCAACTGCTGAGCCGCGGCTAACGCACTGCCGGCTGCGACCACCCGATTGACCAGGCCCATGCTCAGCGCTTCCTCGGCCAATACCGGGCGACCGGTGAGAATCAAATCCAGCGCGCGGCCCTGGCCGATAATTCGTGGCAAACGCACGGTGCCACCGTCGATCAGCGGCACACCAAAGCGTCGACAGAACACCCCGAGTACGGCGTTATCGGCCATCACCCGCAAGTCGGCGAGCAGCGCCAACTCCAGGCCGCCGGCTACCGCATGGCCTTCGATGGCGGCGATCAGTGGTTTGCTCAGCTGCATGCGGCTGGGGCCCATCGGCCCGTCACCCTCGGTTTCCAGGCGATTGGCACGCACAGCGCCTGCGGCCACCGCACCCAGATCAGCGCCAGCGCAGAAAGTCCCGCCCGCCCCAGTCAACACCGCCACCCGCGCCTGCTCGTCAGCTTCAAAGGCACGCAAGGCAGCGGCCAGCGCCTCAGCAGTCGGCCGATCAACCGCATTGCGCACCTCGGCGCGGTTGATGCTCAGGGTGGTGACGGGACCGTTCTTTTCGATAATGACGCTCATGGAAACTCCTACAGATAAAACAGCCAAGCCACCGATCGTAGCCCGTATAAGCCGAGGCATACGGCGCAGTCCGGGAAGATTGCGCTGGCGCTTATTCGGGCTACGGCATCGGTGTGGTGCCCTGGCCCACGAGCGCGATTGGAGGTGTTGCAAACCTGCCGTCCCTAAAAAGCCGAAGGCCGGCATTGAGCCGGCCTTCACCTTAAAGCCCTGCGCGGTGGAAATCAGCCTGCTGACCGATCTCCCCACCAGAGTGGCGCAATCAGAGGGCGAACTTCTGCAGGTTGGCCATCATCTCTTTCATCGCTTCGATATTGTCCTTCGGATGGGCGGCGCCCTCGAAGTCGCAAATCTGCGCGAAGTTGGCCGCCACGTCTTCCGGGCTGTAGCCTTCACGCGGATCGAAGCCAGCACCCAGGCTGCGCTCCCAACGCACTTTGCCCATCCAGCCACCACCCACTTCGAACAGGCCGGAGGTTTCTTCGCAGGCGCTGCTCGCCAGGTACACCACCAGCGGGCTGACCAGCTCAGGTTTGAGCTGTTCAAACACCTGCGGCGGAATCAGGCCTTCGGTCATGCGCGTGCCGCCAGTAGGGGCAATGGCGTTAACCAGGATGTTGTTCTTGCGCCCTTCGAGGCCCAGGGTGCGGGTCAGGCCGTACAGGCCGAGCTTGGCCATGCCGTAGTTGGACTGACCGAAGTTGCCGTAAATGCCCGACGTGGAAGCGGTGAAAATCACCCGACCATAACCCTGCTCACGCATATGCGGCCAGGCGGCGCGGGTGACCTTGTAGGCACCTTCGACGTGGACTTTGTAAACCAGGTCCCAGTCGGCGTCTTCCATCTTGTGGAAGGTCTTGTCGCGCAGAATGCCGGCGTTGTTTACCACCACATCGATGCGGCCAAAGGTATCCAGGGCGCACTGCACAATCTTCTCGCCGTCAGTCACCGAGTCATGATTGGCCACTGCGGTACCGCCAGCGGCGCGGATTTCCTCGACCACTTTATCCGCCGCCGAGGCGTTGGCGCCTTCACCGTGGGTGCTGCCGCCGAGATCGTTGACCACCACCTTGGCGCCGTGTTTAGCGAACAACAGCGCATGGGCACGGCCCAGACCGCCGCCGGCCCCGGTGACGATTACAACCTGATCTTGAAAACGGATGGCGTCGCTCATGCAGCATTCCTCGGCAGATTAACAATGCGCCGAGTGTCCAGCAGTCGTGCTCCGGTCACAATAGGTACGCGCAGCGCTGAATGGTGCGCAATAAAGCAGCGGGATAGTCAGGCTGGCCGAATAAGGCTGAGATGATTGTATAGATGCAGCACATGGGCCTGGGCATAGTCGGCATGACTGAGCGCGCCGTAGGCAAAATGCGGCTGCAGCTCGCCCTGATACGCAGCGAAATCGGCAAAGGCCTGCTGCAAACGCTGTAGCGCTTGGGCTTGCGTGGCTGGCGCATTCAGCGGGGCCGCCCCGGGAATGAACTCATCCAGAGGATGGTGCATCGCACCGCGCGCGGCAAATACGCTAAACGCCAGCGGGCCGACGCTACTGCGAAACCAACCAGGCTTAAGCTCGGGGTAACCGCTGATGGAGTACTCGATGCTCTGCGCGCAGTGGTTAAACACTTCGGCCGGACTCCAGCCCTTGAGGCTGCGCAATGGCTGATCGACCAAACTGGCCAGCAGCTGCTGGGCCGCGTCCAGGCTGACTGCGGCGGGCGCCTCGCCGCTGGGCAACGCCCAGAACCCGGCACCCAGAGCCGCCACACCGCCCAAGGCGGCACCTTTCAGGACAGTACGTCGCTGCATATTGCGGCCTCCAGCCGATTACGGAATTGCAAATAATGAGCGAGCACCTGATCCGGCGCCTCGGTCTGCGGATAGTGACCGATGCCTTCCAGCAGCACAGTGTCCGGCTTGCCAATCAGCTCACGGTAACGCGCCACCATATGCGCCCCGGAGATTGGATCGACAGCGCCGTCGATCACCCGCATCGGCACCGCCGTGGCCTGCATTGCCGCCACCCAACGCTCGCGGTTGACGCGGCGCTCGGGCATATAGCGGATCAGTCGATGCATCACCGCAGGGCCGTTATTGGCGGCAATCAGGCTCCAGAAATCATCCAGTTCACCGGCGCTCGGTTGAGTGTGCGGGCCGAACACTTTGGCAAAGCTGGCAGCCAGCTTCTTGCGGCCAAATAGCCGACCGATCAGCGGGCCGATGGGGCTGAGCAGCAGCTTCTGCACCAGCACCGGGTGATGGGTTTCTGGAAACAACCCGCCGTTGAGAAATACACAGCTGGCTAGTTGCATGCGCCCGTCCTGATGGCGAGCGAGCAGTTCCTGCGCCACGCTGTCGCCGTAGTCATGGGCCAGCAGATGCACCGGCTGACCAATACCCAGATGCGCCAACAGCGCCTGTTGCAGATCAGCCTGTTCCAGCAGGCTGTAGGCATGCCCACGGGGTTTGGCCGAGTCGCCAAAGCCGAGCATATCGCAGGCAATCACCTGATAGCGCTCAGCCAAAGCAGCCCACAGGTAATGCCAATCCCAGCTGGCAGTGGGGAAGCCGTGAATCAGCAACAGCGGCTCACCCTGCCCGGCCGTCCAGTAGCGGATGTCATGGCCGTTAAAGCGAAAGTCTTGGCCCGCGCGGCGCCAATCCGCCAGGGCAATCCCTGGCAACGCCGTCATGCTGCGTAACCCGGCATCTGTTGATCGAGTTTGCGCAGCAGCGCCGGCCACGGCAAGGCGCCGCCCATACCCTGCGGGCTTTTCATCACCCCGGCGATCATCGCGCGGGCACCGTCGAGCACCTGTTGCGGGATATGGATCAGCTCGGTGCCACCGCTCTGCGCCATCACCTGAATCTCGCAGGCGCGCTGCAGGGTGAACATGCCAAGGAAGGCGTCGGCAATGCTGCCAAAGGCGGTAAGCAGGCCGTGGTTGGGCAGGATCATAAAGTTCTTATCGCCCAGATCCGCCTGCAGGCGCGCCTTCTCATCATGGTTCAGCGCTACGCCTTCGTAGCCGTGGTAAGCCAGGCTGGCGAGAACGAACAATGACTGCTGGGACAGTGGTAGCAAACCCTGCTTCTGCGCGGAAACCGCAATCCCCTGCGGGGTGTGGATATGCAGCACGCAACCAACATCGTGGCGCACCTCGTGCACGGCGCTGTGGATGGTGTAGCCGGCGGGGTTGATGTCGAACGGGCTGTCCATCAGCTTTTTGCCGGCCAGGTCGATCTTCACCAGGCTGGAGGCGGTGATCTCATGGAACATCAGGCCGTAAGGGTTGATCAGGAAATCTTCGCTGCCGGGAATCTTCGCCGAGATATGGGTGAAGATCAGGTCATCCCAGCCATACAGGGCGATCAACCGGTAACAGGCGGCAAGATCCACCCGGGCCTGCCATTCGGCGGCGGATACCTGATCCTTGAGGCTGACAACAGGCAGTGCGTGGGCAACGGTCATGATGGATTCCTCGGCTTTTGTTATTGAAGTGCCAAGGAGTCTAGCGAGGGATGCCGCAAAGGTGAGTCGCTCTGGCGGCCAGCGTGGTGGCCTTGCGGGTCAAACCAGTTCGGGATGCAGCTGCGTGAGCATGGGCCAGTCGCGCTGAGCCTCACGGTCATCACTGAATAGCTGGAAGCCGGCAAAGTCGAAACCCGGCGTCACYGTGCAGCCCACCAGGGTAAACGCCCCGGTACTGCGCGCCGCCTGCCAGGCATAGGCCGGCACCAGGCGCTGCGGCAGTTGGCCAATAGCCACCGGACCCAGACGTGCACAGCGCACCGCGTCGGGCTGCTCGGCCAGCAGCAGCTCCAGCGGCGCGCCTTCATAGAAGTGCCAAAGCTCATCGGCATCCACCCGATGCCAGCGGCTGACCGCGCCGGCCGGCAACAGGAAAATGATCGCCGTGCCACACAGGCGACCGCCGTCCAGCTGCGCAGAGGACTCATACAAGCGGCGGTAATAACCGCCTTCCGGATGCGCCTGCAGCTGCAGCGTGCTGATCAGTTCCTGCGCGCGCGGGTGCATCAGCCTTGCAACGCTACGATAAAGTCGGCCAGCCAGGGCTCGGCGTCGCTTTCCGGGGTCACGCTTTCGCTGCTGTCCAAGCGCAGCATCGGCTGCACTTCACGGATGCCCAGTTCGGCATACAGCTCGCGCACCAGCTCGCCGCCGCCGCAGAAGGTATCGCCATAGCTGGAATCACCTAGGGCAATCACCCCGCCCGGCAGCCCGCTCCAGGCCGGCAGATGGTCACGGATAGCGAAGTACAGCGGCTGCAGGTTATCCGGCAACTCGCCCATGCCGGTGGTCGAGGTCACCGCCAGAAACGCCTCGGGGGCAAAGGCCTGAATATCCGCCAGGCTGGCGCGCGGGTTGTGCCAGGCCTCATGGCCAGCGGCGTTGAGCAGGCGCTCGGCGTGGCGGGCAACTTCCTCGGCGGTGCCGTACACCGAACCGGAAAGGATGGCGATCTTCATGCAAAACTCCGAAACAGTCAGAACCAAATCGATAAGCCCAGCATTATGCCGCAAGTAGACAGCCCGCCCGGATGTTTTAGAATGCAGCCGACATAGCCTGGGAAATCGCCTCATGATCAACGCCAAACTGCTGCAACTGGTGATCAACGCCTCCAACGACGGCATCGTGGTGGCCGAACAGGAAGGTGACGACAACATCCTGATCTATGCCAACCCCGCCTTTGAAAAGCTCACCGGCTACGCCAGCGAAGACATCCTTTATCAGGATTGCCGCTTCCTCCAGGCCGGTGACCGCGACCAGCCGGGCCTCGCGGCGATCCGCGAAGCGGTGAAGACGCACCGCCCATGCCGGCAGATCATCCGTAATTACCGCAAAGACGGCACGCCGTTCTGGAACGAGCTGTCGATCACCCCGGTGGTCAATGATGCCGACCAGTTGACCTATTACATCGGTATCCAGAAGAACGTTACCGAGCAGGTCGAGGCGCAGGAGCGGGTCACCCAGCTGGAAGCCGAACTGGCGATACTCAAGGCAGAACTGGCGCGCCTGCAGGCGACGACCGGCAGTAACTAATCCCCAGTGCAGCGGTCACAACAGCTTCTAGGGATTGATGTAGACCGCTTCCATGCAAGAACAGGCACTCCTGACCCAGGCAGAACTGGCCTTTATCCGCCAGCTGCACCAGCCCGCAACCACCGAGCAGCGCAGCCAACCGCGCTTGTCGGTGGATATTGGCAAACAGCTCAGCGAGCTGCTGTCGCACTGCGCCGTCAATGAGCAGCTAAGCCTGCATGCGCATATCGCCAACCAGCACCTGACCTTCGACCTGCACCTCAGCCAGGATGAGCAAAGCACGCCCTGCCTGCAGCTCAGCGCCCCGCAGATTTTCGATGAAGGTGAGATCAACCGCGCCTGGCGCTCGCCCCTGCCCGAGCCATTGCCGCTGCACACACCCAGTGCGCAGCCGAGTGACCTGTGGATTCATCAGCTGTCGATGAATGGTGCGTTGATCGAGCATCGGGCCCGGCGTAAGGCGCCCAAGCGCTTTCATCTGGTGTTGCCGGTAGACGAGCACACGCCGATTGCGGTGATCGGGGTTTTCGTCCGTGCAACCGAAGACGGCCTGCTGGCCTACCAGCTGCACACCCTGGACCCGCAAAGTGATGAGCAGCTGCGCCAGTTTATCTACCAGCAACACCTGCAGCAGGAACAACGGCTGCATGCCGGACGCCGCGGAGACCCGAGACATTCCGCGCAAATCCCGGACAAAAAAAGACCCGCAATCAGGCGGGCCTAAAGTGCAGGCGAAACGCCTGCAGCAGGGATAAAAAAATCCGATAGCCGAAAATGGGCGGAACTGATGGCTACCGGATTGCGCAGTCGTTTCAGGCAGCAAATTCCTCTTCGTTGAAGGCCATCAGCGTGGCTTTGCCGGCCTTGACCTCAGCCAGCAGGCTGGCGGTTTCAGTCAGGATGCGCGCCATAAAGAAATCCGCAGACTTCAGCTTGGCGCCGTAGAACAGGGTTTCCGTGCTGCCGGCCGCCAGCTTGGCCTTGGCCACCGCCGCCATACGCGCCCACATCCAGGCCAGGCTGGTCAGGGCAAACAAACGCAAGTAAGGGGTTGCGGCGGCGCCGGCCTGTTCGGGGTCTTTCATCCCCTCACTGGCAATCCACAGCGTGGCTTGCTGCAACTGCTTGAGGGCAGCGCCTACCGCAGTGACGTGCTCAGCCTCGGCATTGGCCTTGAGCCAACCCTCGACCAGGGCGAAGTAATTACGCACCGCACGGCCGCCACCCAGACCCAGCTTGCGCCCGACCAGATCCAGCGCCTGAATGCCGTTGGTGCCTTCATAGATGCGGGTAATCCGCGAGTCACGTACCAGTTGCTCGATGCCCCAGTCTTCGGTGAAGCCGGAACCGCCTAGTACTTGCAGGCCTTCGTTGGCGCAGTTGAAGCCTTCATCGGTGAGGAAGGATTTCACCACTGGGGTCAACAGTTGCACCAGATCATCGGCCTGCTCGCGCAGCGCGGGGTCTTCATGGTCATGGGCGACGTCTTCATGCAGGCCGGTGAAATAGGCCAGCGCGCGGCATCCTTCGATCATCACCTTCTGACGCAGCAACATACGCCGCACATCCGGGTGCACGATGATCGGATCGGCCGGTTTGTCCGCCGCTTTCGGGCCGGACAGCGAACGGCTTTGCAGGCGTTCTTTAGCAAAACCGAGGCTGACCTGATAGGCGCTTTCGGCAATGCCGAGACCCTGCATGCCGACCATCAGGCGCGCCGAGTTCATCATGGTGAACATGCATTTGAGGCCCTTGTTCGGCTCGCCGATCAACCAGCCCTGGGCACCTTCGAAATTCATCACGCAGGTGGCCGAACCCTTGATGCCCATCTTGTGTTCCAGGCCGCCGCAGAACGCCGGGTTACGGCTGCCGTCCTCGAGAAACTTGGGCACCAGAAACAGCGAAATACCTTTCACGCTGTCCGGGGCATCGGGAAGCTTGGCCAGCACCAGGTGCAGGATATTGTCGACCAGATCGTGCTCGCCGCCGGTGATCCAGATCTTGGTACCGCTGATGGCATAGCTGCCGTCCGCCTGCGGTACGGCGCGTGTGCGGATCAAACCCAGGTCGGTGCCGCACTGCGGCTCGGTCAGGCACATGGTGCCAGTCCATTCACCGCTGATCAGCTTCGGCAGATAGCGCTCCTGCAATTCGCGGGCGCCGTGGGCGGTCAGCGCGTTGATCGCGCCATGGGTCAGCCCCGGGTACATGCCCAGCGACAGGTTGGCCGAGCAGACCATCTCCTCGACCATCATATTCAGCACATGAGGMAGCCCCTGGCCACCGAACTCAGGCGAACAGGCCAGTGCGGTCCAGCCGCCTTCGGCGAACTGCTGATAGGCAGCACGAAAGCCATCCGGGGTTTTTACCGACTTGCTCTGCGGGTCATACGCGCAGCCTTGCTTGTCGCCTGACCCATTCAATGGGGCCAGCACGTTTTCCGCCAGCTTGGCGGCTTCTTCCAGAATGGCGCCACCGAGGTCGTTTCCGAACTCGCGCTGACTAGGCAGCGACTGCAGGGTGGCATAAGCGTCGAGCACCTCGTCAAAAACGAAACGCATATCACGAAGGGGTGCGCGGTATTGGGTCATGTTGCTGAGTCCTCAAGCTGTACAAGTGGATACAAGCTATACACAAACAAACAATGTATAGCTTTTGTATAGCCTAAAACCCCAGATAGCAAGCAGTTTTCTGTACAAGCTGTACAACTAATCGGAATCAGCAACAGATTGCAGGCAGGCGAAAACGCAGTTGCCATAACGGCGACTGCGCTTATTCAGGCGTGCTTAATAGAAGAAATCAGGTATCCAGGTGGCCAGCCAGAAACTGCTGCAGGCGGCGCTGCATCAGGCGACCTTCGTTGCCCAGGCAGGCAATCGGCGAACCGCTGAGGCTTTCCTCGGCCAGGTCGGCACCATCGCCGGCCATCACCAGCGGGCAATCCAGCGCCAACGCCAGGCGCGAGAGCACCTTGGGCAAGTCATCGCTGGGCGGCTGATTGGAGAACAGCACGAGGGCCTGGGGCTGCATTTTTTCACAGATCAGGGTCAGCTCTTCCAGCGGCTGACCCAGCCCGAGCACGCTGACAGCGGTGTCGGCACTGCTTAGCAGCAATCCGGCAACCAGCAGTTCCAGTTCGCGGCAATGGCCCGGCAAGGCTGCCAGTAGTACACGCTCCTCAACCTGGGCACGCAGTACCTGCAGGCGCTGCAAGGTACGGGCACGCAGGAAGGTATCGAGAAACAGCCACTCGCTGGTCTGGCCGTACTCGTCCTGGCGCAGCAACAGCTCCTGCCACAGCGGCATGAGGATGTCCTGAAACACCACCGGCAACGGGTAGCTGGAGAAAATCTGGCCGTACAGACGATCCAGGCGCGGCTCATCGAAGGCGCTGATGGCGCGGCGCAGCTGGGCTTGCCACTCGCCCCACTCGCTGGCGCTGACCTCTTCATAAACCGGTGAACTGGCAGATTTGATCGAGCTGCTTTTGGCCAGAATCTTGCCAACCTTACTCACCGCCACACCGCGCTCGATCCACGCCAGGATGCTGCGCACCGACTCGATATCCACCTGCGAATACAGGCGATGGCCGCTGTCGGTGCGGGTTGGCTGGATCAGCCCATAGCGCCGCTCCCAGGCCCGCAACGTGACCGGATTGACGCCGGTCAGGCGCGCCACCTCACGGATAGGAAATAACTCTTCCTGCTTGAGGGCACTCGAAACGAGGGACACAGTACCAACGTGATCGGACATGGGCGCAGGTATCACAGAAAAAATGTTGCACGCATTGTAACTCAGCTATTTCCGGCATACTTTGTACAAGACTTATACAAAGAGCTAGACCATGAACAAGCAACCCTGTTGGCCCCTGACCCTCTACTACGATGGCGACTGCCCGTTGTGCGCCCGCGAGATCCAACTGCTGCGTCAGCGTGCCGATGTACAGCGCCTGTGCCTGGTCGATATCGGCCTCAACGACTTTCATCCCGAGTCCGTCGGCCACAGCCGAGAAACCCTGCAAAACCGCCTGCATGCCCGCTTCGCCGATGGCCAATGGGTGACCGGTCTGGATGCCACGCTGTGGAGCTGGCGCGCAGCCGGCCTTGAGCGCTGGACCGCGCCACTGACCTGGCCGGTATTACGGCCGCTGCTGGAGCTGGGTTACCGACTGTTCTGCCGGCTACGCCCACACCTCGACTGGCTGCCTCACCCGGACGCCAGCCGGCGCTGCAGAAACGCCGCCTGCACTGCCAGCAGAAACCCGCGATAAGCCATCAGCGCAGCTTGATCCACAGCCCTGCATCAGGCTCAAGCAAGGCAGGGCGAGCAATAATTTCATCGTGGCTTTCCGGCTGCAGCAACAGCATCTGCCGCACGCCGCAACGACGCAGACGCGCCTTGAGCAATGCCAATCCAGGCCACAGCGCTCGCCCCGGCGCATACTCCAACGTGCGCACGCCGCCAGCCTTGCCGACCACCTGCACCTTGTAGCCACAACAGCGCAGAGTGAGCACCTCGACATGGCGTACCTGCCCACACAGCACCGCAATGCTCAACTGCCAAGGCTTCATAACGGCACATACCTGTACAAGAAAACCAATCTTGTACACGATAAAAACAATTTTATTCAGCCCTCCCGAACAAAAATACCGATACAGCTCAATGAAATAGGCTAAACGGCATGAAACAGACCAGTACCCGCACAGGCCGCATGGTTGTACAAAGCCTATTGCTGGTATAACTTTACTTCTGGTTCAGCCGAGGCCACGCCCTACTGGTCAGGTAACCCGGCGCAGCATCGCTGAACCCACCCTTTTCTTTCTGCCGAGTCGAGCATGAGCGTCAGCGCCGCCCCCATCCTAATAACCGGAGCCAGCCAGCGTATCGGCCTGTACTGCGCCGAACGCCTGCTGGATGATGGTCACGCCGTGATCGTCAGCTACCGCAGCGAGCGCGAAGGCATTGCTGCGCTCCGGCAGCGCGGCGCCCTGGCCCTGCAGGCGGACTTTGCCAGCGAAGCCGGCATCCTGGCGTTTATCGAACAGCTCAAGAACCACACCGACAGCCTGCGCGCCATTGTGCACAACGCCTCCGACTGGCTGGTGGAGGCGCCGGGCGAAGAAGCGGCGGCCTTCCAGCAACTGTTTAGCGTGCACATGCTCGCGCCCTACCTGATCAACCTGCATTGCCAAGCACTGCTGGCGCGCTCAACGCCGGCCGATATCGTGCATATCAGCGATGACGTGGCGCGCAAAGGCAGCGCCAACCGGCCGGCCTACTGCGCCAGCAAAGCCGGGCTGGACAGCCTGACCCTGTCGTTTGCCGCGCGCTTCGCCCCACAGATCAAGGTCAACGGCATCGCTCCGGCGCTGATCCTATTCAACCCGGACGACGACGCCGACTACCGCCGCAAAACCCTGAACAAATCGGCACTGGGCATCGAACCCGGGCCGCTGGTGATCTACCAAAGCTTGCGCTACCTGCTCGACAACCCCTACGTCACCGGCACCACACTGACTGTCAACGGCGGCCGCCATCTCAAATGAGCCTGGCCGCGAGGACCCTGTAATGACCCCAGAACTGCCCGACCACTACCGCGAGATTCTCCTCGGCGTTGGTGAAAACCCCGAACGTGAAGGCCTGCTGGACACGCCCAAACGCGCCGCCAAGGCCATGCAGTACCTGTGCAACGGCTACCACAAGAGCCTTGACGAAGTGGTCAACGGCGCGCTGTTCGAGTCGGATAACGACGAGATGGTGATCGTCCGTGATATCGAGCTGTACTCGCTCTGCGAGCACCACTTGCTGCCCTTTATCGGCAAGGCTCACGTGGCCTATATCCCCACCGGCAAGGTGCTCGGCCTGTCGAAAGTGGCCCGCATCGTCGACATGTTTGCCCGCCGCCTGCAGATCCAGGAAAACCTCACCAAGCAGATTGCCGATGCGATCCAGCAGGTTACCAACGCCGCTGGCGTGGCCGTGGTGGTTGAGGCCAAACACATGTGCATGATGATGCGCGGTGTGGAGAAGCAGAATTCGGTGATGACCTCTTCGGTGATGCTTGGAGCCTTCCGCGAATCCTGCAACACTCGCCACGAATTCCTGCAACTGATCGGACGGAGCAAGTAATGCCGCGACTGGAACCTGGGATGGCGCGCATCCGCGTCAAGGACCTGCGCCTGCGCACCTACATCGGCATCAAGGAAGAGGAGATCAACAACAAGCAGGACGTGTTGATCAACCTGACTATCCTCTACCCGGCGGTGGAAGCAGTGCGTGACAACGATATCGACCACGCCCTCAACTACCGCACCATCACCAAGGCAGTGATTAGCCACGTCGAAGGCAACCGCTTCGCCTTGCTAGAGCGCCTGACCCAGGAAATCCTCGACCTGGTGATGGGAAATCAGGCGGTATGTTATGCCGAAGTGGAAGTCGACAAGCTGCACGCCCTGCGCTTTGCAGAATCGGTGTCGATCACCCTCGCCGGGCACCGTTAAGCAACAGGCTGAAAAATTGCTCAGATGATTCCCGGTGCGTCCTGCGCCGGGTCGTTGCCGCCAGGCGGGCATGCTCTTATCATCGCCGCCACGCACTCCCGCCTGCCTTTAGAGAGCATCGCCATGACCGAGCAAGAACGCCTCGAACTTGAAGCCGCCTCCTTTCGCAGCCTGGTGCAGCACCTGCGCTCACGCCCGGATGTGCAGAACATCGACATGATGAATCTCGCCGGTTTCTGCCGTAACTGCCTGTCCAAGTGGTTCAAGGCCGCCGCCGACGATATTGGCGTCGCCATCACCCCGGATGAGGCGCGTGAAGAGGTCTACGGCATGCCGTATGCCGAGTGGAAAGCCAAATACCAGAAGGAAGCCAGCGCCGAGCAGCAGGCCGCCTTCAGCAAAGGAAACAAGTAATGAGCAGCCTCACCGACTTTCGCGCCAAGCTGCGCGGCGAGCACTTCACCTTCGCCGAAACCCTGGCGTTTATCGCCGAGCACTACCAGTACCAGCCCAGCGCTTTCAGCAACGGCAATGTGGCCAACGCGGCCGGGCACAACGAAGGCTCGTGCAAGACCCTCGGCCTGGCCCTGCTCGAAGGCCTGAGCCTGGAAGAAACCCTGCTGTGCTTTGGCGAGCATTACCGCAGCGTACTGGCCACCCCGAGCGGTAGCGACCATGGCAACATCCGCGCACTGATGGAAACCGGCCTGGCGGGCGTGCGCTTCGAGCAGCCATCGCTGCAGCGCAACAGTCTGTAACTACTCGCTTGAGCTAACGGGCAGAAACTTGCGCAACTGTCGGCAAAAGCTGACAGACATCACAATTGAATCCCCCTATGCTGCGCGCCATTACTTGAACGAGAACACCAGGGAAGGTGCTCCGTGCTGCGTCATGGCCGCGCTTCCCCGGTTTCTCCAACCCTACCTGGCTTGGAGTCGCTTAGATGCAGCAGACCTTGGTATGGAAACCATGGCACAACCCAGGCGTGGAAAACCTGCGCCTGAATATCGATGAACACGGCATCAACGCCACCAGTCATCTGATGCAGAGCCTGCAAGGCCACAGCATCGCCGCCACCTACGTGCTCAACTGCGACCCGCGCTGGCGCTTTCGCCGCCTGTGGCTGAAGGTCGACAACCACGGCCAACGCAGCCTCAACCTCAAGCGCGACATTCGCGGCAACTGGTTCCACAACGGCGAACCACGCCCGGACCTCAGCGAGTGCCAGCAGGTGATGCTTTCCGAGTCGCCCTTTACCCACACCCCAGCCCTACAACGCTGCGCCCTGGAAACCGGGCAGAGCGAACTGATGCAAGTCGCCTACGTCGACCTGCTGACCCTCAAGGTGGAAGCACGCAGCCAGCGCTACCAGCGCCTGCGCGAAGAAGGCGGAAGAACCCTGTACCGCAGCGAAGCGCAGGGCAAAAAGAGCAGCGAACTGACTGTCGATGAACATGCTCTGCTGGTCAAAGCCAGCGACCAGTTTCTGCGCATGAGTTCGCGGGACTTGAAGCTCAATACCTGGGTCTGAGAAGCCGCAGAAAGGCCCCGGACCTATCGCAATACTCCAGATAAACGCAGACCTGGTGTGGGAGGGGCTTCAGCCGCGATACAACCACTAAAAGCTCGCCGCTAAAGCGCCTCCTACGCGGTTTCACCATCGCCATCTATTGCCGACCACATAAAAATGCCGCTCACTTGATCCAAGTGAACGGCATTAAGGCTTACATCAAGGTCTTTGCATTCTCAGGCTTATTGGCCGTCGAGATAACGCTCAACATCCAACGCCGCCATGCAGCCGGCACCGGCGGAAGTGATCGCCTGACGGTAGACATGATCAGCCACATCGCCGGCAGCAAACACACCAGGAATGCTGGTGGCGGTGGCATTGCCTTCACGGCCGCCGTTGACCACCAGATAGCCGTCCTTTAGCGCCAGCTGACCCTCGAACAACGAGGTGTTCGGCGTATGGCCAATGGCGACGAACAGGCCGTCAACACTCAGCTCATCGAAACTGCCGTCGTTGTTCTTCACCCGCACGCCGGTCACGCCCATGTTGTTGCCGAGCACCTCATCCACCTCGGCGTTGAGCTTGAGCACGATCTTGCCTTCGGCCACCCGCGCCTGCAGCTTGTCCTGCAAAATCTTCTCGGCACGGAAGGTTTCACGGCGGTGCACCAGGGTCACCTTGCTGGCGATATTGGCCAGGTACAGCGCCTCTTCCACCGCCGTGTTACCGCCACCGACCACCGCGACTTCGCGGTTGCGGTAGAAGAAACCATCGCACGTGGCGCACGCGGAAACGCCCTTGCCCATAAACAGTTCTTCGCTCGGCAAACCCAGGTAGCGGGCGCTGGCCCCGGTGGCGATGATCAACGCATCGCAGCTGTAGGTTCCGCTGTCGCCGACCAGGGTGAACGGCTTGCCGGCCAGGTCCACGGCATTGATATGGTCATAGACGATCTCGGTCTCGAAGCGCTCGGCATGCTCCTGCATGCGCTGCATCAGTGCAGGGCCCGTCAGGCCATGTACATCACCTGGCCAGTTATCCACCTCGGTAGTGGTGGTCAATTGGCCACCGGCCTGCAGGCCGGTGATCAACAGCGGCTTGAGATTGGCCCGTGCGGCGTAGACCGCAGCGCTGTAGCCGGCAGGGCCGGAGCCCAGAATGATCACGCGGGCATGACGATTGGTAGACATCAGCAACTCCACCCGGCTGAGCCGGCAATAAAAAGGGACGCCCACGAAGACCTGGGGAAGGCATTAAGGGTGGAAGCCCCGCAAAGGGATAAACCATCAGTTGCCGCGCAGCCTATGCCCGCCCAGCCTGCGGCGGAAATATGCTTTGCCAATACCGTGCATAGGCAAGCGCTATAACCCCGCCAGACAATCGTTAGCGCCCGTTGCAGAGGCTTTCACCTGCCACACAAAGCCGGTAAGGTCGGCGCGACTTCAACCTCGCGGAGACTCTCCCCATGCCCGCTCCCGTACTGACCGGCCCGCAATACCTCAGCGAAGGCCTGAAACTGGTGCTGAGCCCTGGCCTGCGGCTGTTTGTGCTGCTGCCCCTGACGATCAACCTGATCCTGTTTATTGGCCTGATTTACCTGGCCTTGCAGCAGTTCGGCGGCTGGGTCGATACCTTTATGCCCAGCCTGCCGAGCTGGCTGAGCTTTCTTGAATACGTGCTGTGGCCGCTGTTTGTGGTGTTGGTACTGCTGATGGTGTTTTTCACCTTCACCCTGTTGGCCAATATCATCGCTGCGCCGTTTAACGGCTTTCTCGCGGAGAAGGTCGAAGTGGTGGTGCGCGGCCAGGACGATTTTCCGCCGTTCAGCTGGGCTGAGCTAATGGCCATGGTGCCGCGCACCCTGGGTCGGGAGCTGCGTAAACTGGGCTATTTTCTGCCGCGCGCCATCGCCCTGCTGATCCTGACCTTTATCCCGGTGGTCAACCTGATCGCCGCACCGCTGTGGCTGTTATTTGGCGTGTGGATGATGGCGATTCAATACATCGACTACCCGGCGGACAACAACAAGATGAGCTGGCAGGACATGCTCGCCTGGCTGCGGGAGAAACGCTGGCAAAGCCTGGGCTTTGGCGGCATCACCTACGCCGCCTTGCTGGTGCCGGGGCTGAATATCCTGATGATGCCGGCAGCCGTGGCCGGTGCCACGGTGTTCTGGGTGCGTGAACGCCAGGAGCAGGCGCTCACGGCCACGTCCTAAGTAATCACCCTGCAGGTTGGCTGCGCTCAAGTACCGCGCGCAGCGCCTGCATCGAGGCCTGGGATTCGCGCTCGATACGCCGACTCAGCAGCAGGCGGTTGGCCAGGCGCATCAGCGCACCGTCGAAACCGTATTCCAGGGTGCGCACAAACTCGCAACCGCCCTCCACTTCCAGGCATTCGTAGGTCAGCAGCAGCCCCAGGCCGTGATCGCCTCGAGCGCTGGCCTGCCAGCGGCGGGCCGGCTGGTAGTCGAGCACATCCCAGCGCAGATGGCCGGTACGGCCACCGGCATGGATATCTTCCTCGAATACCTCACCGGCGAGCAACGCGCCCTCGCGGCCGTAGATATGTAGCGATGACGGGTGCCACTCGGGCCAATGCGCCGGGGCGGCGGCATAGCTCAGCACTTCGTCAGCTGAACGAGCGATATGCACGCGATGCTGCTGGCGGTTCTGCTGATAAGTCGCCTCGGGCTCCCAATGCAGGGTGCCGTACAGCCAGTCCATCAGCGGATGGACGATGCCGAAGTTGCGCGCCTGCATCAGCTCACGGCGATGGTGCAGCGCATGCAGGCGGCGCATCTGGCGAATCCACGGCAGTCGCGTGAGCGGATGTTCGGCCGGTAGATGCTCGCAGGCATGCACCACCTCGTAGCTCATATACCCCAGCAGCATACTGCCGACGAACAGCGCGGCGAGGTTGCCGTCGAGAGGCGCCAGCAGCCACCAAATGCCCAGCAGCGGCAGGCTGTAGAGCACGATCAGCCAGGCGGGAAAGAGGATCACCCGCCAGTCACGTGGCGTCTCGTAACGCATCTGGCCTTCGACAAAAAAGCTGTGGTGGTCACCCGTGTGGCGCTTGTAGAACAGCTGGCCGAAGCGCGTCTTGTTGTGTCCCAGGCGCTTGTGTACCTGGTATTCGCCCCAGCTGAAGAACACCAGGCTCAGCGGCACCAGCAGCCACTGCCAGAGCGCCACCGAGTCCAGCGTGCGCCACAGCAGGCTTATACAAATCAGGCCGTAGGCCAACACAAAGCCGGCATGCAGCCAGGGGTTGTACAGCGGGTGGATGGCATCCCGATAACGTGTGCGGAAAGCCTGGGCATTGTCGTTGTTATAGGCCACGGCATGACTCCTGTGCGGATTGACAGCAGTCTAGGCGCGGCCAGATCATTCCGATAATGGATATTCAGAAAGAGCATTATTCTTGATAACGAATTTGCGTCAGCTCGACCTCAACCTGCTGCTGGTCTTCGATGCACTGATGCAGGAAGGCAACCTGACCCGCGCTGCCGAACGCCTGCACCTGAGCCAGTCGACGGTGAGCAACGCCCTCGCCCGCCTACGCCAGCAACTGGGTGAAGAGCTGTTCCTGCGCACCGCCCGTGGCCTGCCCCCCACCGCCCGCGCCCAGGCTCTGTATGTGCCGGTGCGCCAGGCGCTGCGCCTGCTGCAGACCGGCCTGGGCCCGGCCGAGCCGTTCGACCCGCAAACCCCGCACGCCTTCAGCCTGTCGCTTAACGACTACGCCCAGGCCGCACTGCTGCCCATGTTGCAGGCGCATCTGACGCGAGTCGCCGCGCAGGTCGAGCTGCTGGTGCAAGCCGATGATGCCGACAGCCTGGTGCAGCGTTTGGAAAGCGGTGCGCTGGACCTGGCCATCGACTACCTGCACTTCGATTCGCCCGACCTGCATTACGCGCCGCTGCGCGAAGAACCGCTGGTGGCCATCGGCCGCACCGGCCACCCGGCCTTTATCGGCGGGCTAAGCCTGGAGGATTACCAGCAGGCGCGGCATATCACGGTGACGCCACGCGCCGGGCGCGGCTCGCCGCTGGAAATCGTCCTCGGCTCGGCCAGGGTGCGGCGGCAGGCGGCGCTGCATCTACCCAACTACCTGCCGATCCCAGCCATCGTCGCTCAAACCGACCTGCTCGGCACCGTGCCCGCGCGCCTGGCCGAGGCCTTCGCTCCGGTGCATGCGCTGGAAATCGCGCCGCTGCCCWTCGATATGCCGCCGGTGCAGGTCAGCCTGATCTGGCATCAGCAGCAACACCTCGACCCTGCGCACGCCTGGCTGCGTAAGCAACTGATCGAGCTGCTCGACTGAAATACAAACGCAATCAAAGCGTCACAGTCACTACATAACGGCAGCGGACACTGCTGCCATGAGCACAGCTTCCCTGCATATTGCGCTGATCAGCGAAACCTTCCCGCCGGAAATCAACGGCGTGGCCAATACCCTCGGTCGCCTGGTCGATGGCCTGCGCGGCAGTGGCCATCGCGTGCAACTGGTGCGTCCGCGACAGAGCGTCGACCCGCGCGGTGCGGCCGATCAGGACCTGCTGCTGACCCGTGGCTGGCCGCTGCCCGGCTACCCCGGTTTGCAGTGGGGTCAGTCGTCGATGCACAAGCTGCTGCGTAACTGGCAACGGCAGCGCCCGGATGTGCTGTATATCGCCACTGAAGGCCCGTTGGGTCTGTCCGCCCTGCGCGCCGCGCGGCGTTTGCAGATCCCGGTGGTCAGCGGTTTTCACACCAACTTCCAGCAATACACCGGGCATTACGGCTTCGGCCTGCTGACCCGCGTTCTGACCAACTACCTGCGCTGGTTCCATAACCGCTCGCAGATGACCCTGGTGCCCAGCGTCAGCCAGCAGATCGAGCTGCAACGCCGTGGTTTCGACAATCTGGAACTGCTCTCGCGGGGCGTCGACAGCCAGCTTTTTCACCCGGCCAAACGCTGCACAGCTTTGCGCGAGCGCTGGGGCCTGGCGGAACAGGACATCGCCATCCTGCATGTCGGCCGCCTGGCCGCAGAAAAGAACCTGGCCCTGCTCAGCAAGAGCTTTCAGGCGCTGCAGCAGGCGCACCCGCAGCGGCGGCTGAAACTGATTCTGGTCGGCGATGGCCCACAGCGCGCCAGCCTCCAGCAGCAACTGCCTGATGCGGTGTTCTGCGGCCTGCAACGCGGTGAAGAGCTGGCCGCGCATTACGCCTCGGGCGATCTGTTTGTGTTTCCCAGCCTGTCGGAAACCTTCGGCAATGTGGTGCTCGAAGCCCTGGCTTCCGGGCTTGGCGTAGTGGCGTTTGATCAGGCGGCGGCCGCCCAGCATATCCGCCACGGGCATAACGGCGCGTTGGCAGTGGCCGAGGACGAACAAGGTTTTATCGACGCCGCCAGCTGGCTGCTGACCGACCACGAAGGCCTGCGCCGAGTACGCCTGAATGCCCGGCTACATGCCTCACGCCAGGGCTGGCCGGCGATTGTCGAGCTGTTCGAACAGCATCTACGTACTGCCATGCAACCAGTAGCGGAGCTGCCGGCCGGCAGAACGCAGCATTGAAGTGAACATTTGTGGGAGGCGCTTTAGCGGCGCGCTTTCAGCCGCAGTTCTCGCGGCTAAAGCGGAACGCCGCCCAGCCCCTCCTACAACAGCAGGCACCGTAGCCCGGATAAGCCTTGGCGCAATCCGGGAAGCAATCACCATCCTACTCACAGGCCACTGCGCAAACATCCAACCCCGGACTGCGCTGCGCTTGTTCGGGCTACGGGTTGAAACGGAAAGCTCCGTTCCTACAACCGCACATCCAGTCGCTTAATCAACCGCACTTCCTGCGCACTGATCGCCGCACCATAGGCCAACACCTCAACACCGGCGCTCACTGCCTCACGCAACGCAGCGGCGTAGGCCGGGTCGATTTCCTCAGCTGGGCGCACCGCATCGATGTCCGTCAGATTCACGCAATACAACTGCACCGCGCGAATCCCCTCACGGGCCAGCGCAGCCAATTCACGCWGGTGTTTGCTGCCACGCTCGGTGCGCGCGTCGGGAAAGGCGGCGACGCGGCTATCGGCGAACCCCAGGGTGACGCTCTTAACTTCGACAAACGCCGCGCCTGTCGGGTAGTCCAGGCGAAAGTCGATCCGGCTGCGCTCCTGACCGTAAGGCACTTCGCGCTTGAGGCTGGTAAAGCCGTTTAGCTCGGTGATAAGTCCAACATTTAGCGCCTCTTCCACCAGGGCATTAGCCCGCCCGGTATTGATCACCGCCAAACGCCCGTGCGGTGTCTCACCGATCTCCCAGGTGCCCGGCAGCTTGCGTTTGGGGTCGTTGCTGCGGCTGAACCAGATGCGCGCACCCTCGCTCATGCAATTGAGCATCGAGCCGGTATTGGCGCAGTGGATGGTCAGCAGCTCGCCGCTGGCACTCTCGATATCAGCGAGAAAGCGCTTATAGCGGCGTAGCAAACGCCCCTCTTCCAGCGGCGGCTCAAACTGCATGGGGCTTCCAGCTATTCAGGCCACGCTTGATGCGATCCGCCGCCTGCTGCAGGCGCGGCAGATCCTGGGTGTAGGCAAACCGCACATGCTGCGCAGCCTGATAGCGACCAAAATCCAGGCCGGGGGTAAAGGCTACGTGCTCGGTTTCCAGAAAGTGCTGGCAGAAGGCAAAGGCATCGCCGCCGAAGGCGCTGATATCGGCATATAAATAGAAGGCGCCCTCCGGCTCCACGGCGATCTTAAAGCCCAGCTCACGCAACGCCGGCAAGAGGAAATCGCGGCGGTGCTGAAACGCGTGGCGACGCTGCTCAAGAATCTCCAGGGTCTGCGGCTGAAAACACGCCAGCGCAGCATGCTGAGCCATGCTCGGCGCGCTGATATAGAGGTTCTGCGCCAGCTTCTCCAGTTCCGGCACGGCGGCCGGTGGCGCCACCAGCCAGCCCAGGCGCCAGCCGGTCATGCCGAAATACTTGGAAAAACTATTAAGCACAAAGGCCTCATCGTCCACTTCCAGCACGCTGGCAGCGTCTACGCCGTAGGTCAGGCCGTGGTAGATCTCATCCACCACCAGATGACCGCCACGCGCTTTCAGCGTATGGGACAACCCGCCCAGCTCATCACGGCTAAGCAAAGTACCGGTCGGGTTGGCCGGGGAAGCCACCAGCGCGCCAACGCTATCTTGATCCCAATAACGCTCGATCAGGTCGGGCGTCAGCTGATAACGCACATCCGGGCCAACCGGCACCAGCTGCGCCGCGCCCTCGACCAGGCGTAGAAAGTGCCGATTGCAGGGGTAACCGGGGTCGGCCAGCAGCCAGTGCTTGCCGGGGTCAACCAGCAAGCTGGTGGCCAGCAGCAAGGCGCCCGAGCCGCCAGGGGTGATCAGAATGCGCTGCGGGTCGATATCCAGACCGTAACGCTGGCCATAGAAACTGGAAATCGCCTCACGCAGGGCCGGCAGGCCGCGTGCGGCAGTGTAACGGGTGTGCCCATCGACCAGGGCCGCCTGCCCGGCAGCAACAATCGGCGCGGCGGTGGTGAAATCTGGCTCGCCGATTTCCAGGTGAATCACATCATGGCCGTCGGCCTGCAGCTGATTGGCGCGAGCCAGCAGCGCCATCACGTGAAAAGGTTCTATGGCGCGGCTGCGCGCACTGTAGGACTGAGCCATGGGACTGTCTGCGTGGGAGATAAGGCGCGGATTCTAAAGCATACCCGGCGCAACCACGACAACCGGGAGTGGCGCGGCGGGAGTTGTTCTGGTAAGTTCGCCCGCTTGCAGCCGCAGGGCCAGTTCTACGCGACGTAGGATCGGCAAGGGACACCGTCCTGCGCAGTGGATTAGAGAGAGTGAGAGGCGGTCATCCATGCCCACCAAAGCAAAAGCAAAAAGCAGCCAACTGACTCGTGGTTTCGAGCCCTATAAAGAAACAAAGGGCGAGGAATACATGGGTGAGCCGATGCGCGCCCACTTCACCGGCATCCTCAACAAGTGGAAGCTGGAATTGATGCAGGAAGTTGATCGTACTGTGCACCATATGCAGGACGAAGCAGCCAACTTCCCCGATCCAGCGGACCGCGCCAGCCAGGAAGAAGAATTCAGCCTGGAACTGCGTGCCCGTGATCGCGAGCGCAAGCTGATCAAGAAGATCGACGAAACCCTGCAACTGATCGAAGACAACGACTACGGCTGGTGCGATTCCTGCGGCGTAGAAATCGGCATCCGCCGACTGGAAGCACGCCCCACCGCCACCCTTTGCATCGATTGCAAGACGCTGGCGGAAATCAAAGAAAAACAGATCGGTTCCTGATCTGACCCAGAGGGTGCTTCGGCACCCTCTGTTGTTTCTGTATCCCTGTGTGTGCCAGACATGAACACACCCGCGTATATCGGCCGCTTCGCCCCCACCCCGAGCGGTTATCTGCACTTCGGCTCACTGGTCGCAGCTCTTGCGTCGTACCTTGACGCGCGCGCGGTAAACGGCCGCTGGTTGCTGCGCATGGAAGACCTCGACCCGCCACGGGAAGTCGCCGGCGCCCAGGCTGGCATTCTCAGCACCCTAGAAAGCTACGGCTTCGAGTGGGACGGCGAGCTGGTGCGCCAGAGCGCGCGCCACGACGAATACGCCGCACTGGTCGAACGCCTGCTCAGCCAGGGCCTGGCCTACGCCTGTACCTGCTCACGTAAACAACTGGAAGGCACTCAGGGCATCTACCCCGGCACCTGCCGCAATGCCGGTCACGGTTTTGCCGATGCGGCGATTCGCCTGCGCGTGCCGGAGCTGAGCTACCACTTTGTCGACCGCGTGCAAGGCAAGTACCGCCAGCACCTGGGCCGTGAGGTCGGTGACTTTGTGATTCGCCGCCGCGATGGCCTGTATGCCTACCAACTGGCCGTGGTGCTCGACGATGCCTGGCAGGGCATCACCGATATAGTGCGTGGCGCCGACCTGCTCGACTCCACCCCGCGCCAGCTGTACCTGCAGGAGCTGCTCGGCTTTTCGCAACCGCGCTACCTGCATGTGCCGCTGATTATCCAGCCGGATGGCCACAAGCTGGGCAAATCCTACCGCTCGCCGCCGCTGCCGGCCGATCAAGCAACGCCATTGCTGATACGCGCTCTGCGTGCGCTTGGCCAGCAGTTGCCGGATGGCGCCAGCTACGGCCAGCCCGCTGAACTGCTGCACTGGGCCAGCCAGCACTGGGACGCATCGCTTATTCCGCGCAGCCTGACGCTGGCCGAAGCCCAACTTCGCTAAGAACCTGCCAACGATCAGCTGCGCGTCGGCCCTGCGGCGTTAAAACCCGGTTCGGCAAGCCGCTTGCGGCTAACGCGCTGCAGCGCGGCCCGGAGGGCGAGTGAAACGAGTAATGCTCATGTACTGCTCGTACACTCATAGGCGAGCCCAATCCGCTTGACTCGCTTCGCTCATCCTGCGGATCAACCACCGGCTAGTGGTACGCTCGCAATGCAAAATAACGCGCAGGAGTATTGAAATGCTTGATGGGGTATCGGCTGTACTGGGTAGTGCAAAGGTTGCCTACGACCTGACTAAGGGCCTGCTTGACCTTAAAGAAGGGGCAGCAGTGCAAGAAAAAGCTATAGCACTTACCGGCATACTGATTGAGCTGCAGGGCCATCTTATATCTGCGCAGCAAGAACACATGGCTCTGCTTAAACGCGTCAACGAATTGGAGCAACTTCTGGATGCAACCCATACAAAAAGACAGAAATTCGAGCGCTACCGCCTCCATCAGTTTCCAAAAGGAAGTAGCGCATATGTCCTCAGAGATGAGCACCACACGGAAGAGCCCAAACACTACATTTGTGGAGTATGTCTGGAAAGCGAGCAGAAAGTGATACTGCAGCCCAGAGCCATGGGCCTTGTATGCCCAAAGTGCGAAGCTTTTGTTTATACGTCGCAAGAGTCTCTCTAGGGACTTTGCGCGTTTTTAGCACGCCGCCAACCGCTCCCGAAAGAACATTGCTCATCACTCACGGTCGCCCCGGCTCATAAAAACGACTGTCCACCATGCCTCATGTATCTCGCCCTATGTCCGTTAGCGAACAGACGCCAGCCAGGGCCCTGCTGTAGGGTGGTGACAATGCTGCGACAGCATTCTTCCCGATGGTGCAGGTTTACCCTGCCATCGCGGTACCCGGGTCTTGGGTGTTGACCGGTCACACCAGCGTCTGCGGCCAATATGCAAAATCAGCACGGCGAAGCAACAGGGGCACGGCAATCGTGACTTCGTAGGTCCGCTGTCGCGGTTTCTCAGATGGGTCTCGCACCTCGACGCCCATCGCGCATGCCAATGATGGCTGGAACCGCGCCCTATGACCTCAGTCTTCTCTGCTCTATTCAGCCGTGCCGCTGCACCCTCGCCATGGCTTGATCACGCCCCAGTACGCGAAGAACTGTTCGGCATCGAACGCCTCGAACAACACGCCTGCACCCTGGCCGCTGCCCAACCGGTGAGCAGCAAGCCGCCCACCGTGCTGTCGCTGCATCGCCGCCTGAATGACAACGCCAAGGTGCTGCTCGCGGCCTACCGCGCCAGTGCTGCGGAGCTGGCCAACGGTCGCGGCGTGGTGCCAGCGGCCGAGTGGCTGCTGGACAACTACCACCTGGTCGAAGAGCAGATTCGCGAGATCCGCGATGACCTGCCGCCCGGCTATTACCGCCAGCTGCCGAAACTCGCCAGCGGCCCCTTTGCCGGTTACCCACGGGTGCTGGGCATGGCCTGGGCGTTTATCGCCCACACCGACAGCCACTTCGACCCGGACATCCTGCAGCACTTTCTCGTCGCCTATCAGCAGGTGCAACCCCTGACCATCGGCGAGCTGTGGGCGGTGGCCATCACCCTGCGCATCGTGCTGATCGAGAACCTGCGTCGCCTGGCTGACCAGATGACCGCCGGACGCAGCGCACGGGCCGACGCCGATGCCCTGGCCAGCCGTCTGCTGGGCAAAAGCGCCACGCACGCAGCACTCGACAAGGAGCTGCACGAGCGCGCCCGTATACCGCTCAGCGAGCCGTTTGCCGCGCAACTGGCCAAGCGCCTGCGCGACCATGACCCGCTCACCACGCCGGCGCTGGGCTGGCTGGAAGAGCGCCTCGGCGTGCAGGGCAGCAGCATCGAGGAAGTGGTGCAACACGCCCTGCAGCGCCAGGGCGCGTCCAACCTCACGGTGCGCAACATCATCAACAGCATGCGCCTGATCTCCTCCATCGACTGGGCGCAGCTGTTCGAGAACGTCAGCCTGGTGGATGCCCGCCTGGGCGCGCGCAGCGACTTTGCCGCGATGGATTTCGCCACCCGCAACCAGTACCGCAGCGCCATCGAACAACTGGCCCGTGGCAGCACCTGCAGTGAATTGGAAGTTGCCGAACAGGCCCTGCAGGCCAGCCAACTGGCCGGCGAGGCCGAGCATGCCGACCCACGCATCAGCGACCCCGGTTACCACCTGATTGCCGAAGGCCGCCTGGCACTTGAGCAGCGCATCAATTTTCGCCCGCCGCTGCGCTTGCGCATCAGCCGTGGCCACATGCACCTCGGCATGCCCGGCTACGTCGGCGCCATCGTCGGCCTGGCCAGCCTGCTACTGGGTCTGGCGCTGTACAGCCTGGCCGGCCAAGGCGTCAGTGCCGGCTGGCTGCTGGCGCTGGGTGTGCTGGGCTTTCTGCCCGCCACCGAAGTGGCCACCGCGCTGGTCAACCGCGCGGTCAGTAACAGCTTCGGCGCCATGGGCCTGCCGGGCCTGGAGCTTAGCGAAGGGGTGCCCAGCAACCTGCGCACGCTGATTGCCGTACCGACCCTGCTCGGCAGTGAGGCCGATCTGCTTGAGCAGATCGAACGCCTGGAAGTGCATCACCTGGCCGGGCATGGCGGCGATCTGACCTTCGCCCTGCTAACCGACGGCCTGGATGCCGACCAGGAACACCTGGCCAGCGACGCCGAGCTGTTGCAGCTGGCCAGCACCGCCATCGACCAGCTCAACCAGCGTTATGGTCCCGGCATCGCCGGCAGCCGTTTTCTCTTGCTGCACCGGCGGCGGCAGTTCAACCCCAGTGAAAACGTCTGGATGGGTTGGGAACGCAAGCGCGGCAAGCTGCATGAACTCAACCGCCTGCTGCGCGGTGCCAATGACACCAGCTTTACCGAGGTGCCCGGGCTAAGTCAGCGCGTGCCGGACGCTGTGCGCTATGTCATCACCCTGGATGCCGACACCCGCCTGCCCCGCGATGCGGCGCTGCGCCTGATCGGCAAGATGGCTCACCCACTGAACCAGCCACGCTTCAACACCGAGCTACAACGGGTGGTCGGCGGCTACGCGATTCTGCAGCCCCGGGTCACCCCGTCACTGCCCTTGCAGCGCGAAGGTTCGCTGTACCAGAAGGTCTTCTCCAGCCCCGGCGGCATGGACCCCTACGCTGCCGCTGTCTCCGATGTGTACCAGGACCTGTTTGGCGAAGGCTCCTTTACCGGCAAGGGTATCTACGACATCGATGCCTTCGAGGCCGCGCTGGCCGGCCGGGTCGGGGAAAACAGCATGCTCAGCCATGACCTGTTCGAAGGGGTTTTCGCCCGCGCAGGCCTGGCCTCGGATGTCGAAGTAGTCGAGGAGTTCCCCTCGCGCTACGACGTAGCCGGCAAGCGCCAACACCGCTGGACCCGTGGCGACTGGCAGCTGCTGCCGTGGATTCTCGGGCCTTTCAGCGGCAAACAAGCGCTGCCGAGCATCGGCCGCTGGAAGATGCTCGACAACCTGCGCCGCTCCCTGCTGGCGCCAGCCACCCTGGCGGCGCTGGGCCTGAGTTGGCTGCTGCCGTTGCCAGCAGCGCTGAGCGCCAGCCTGTTGCTGATTGCCAGCCTGCTGATTCCGACCCTTTTGCCGCTGTGCTTCGGCCTGCTGCCGGCGCGCGCCGGTATTCGCTGGCGCAGCCACCTCGGCAAGCTGCGCGATGACCTGCTGCTGGCGCTGCTGCAAAGCGTGCTGAACCTGACGTTTCTCGCCGACCAGAGCTGGCGCATGCTCGATGCGATCAGCCGCACCCTGACCCGCCTGCTGATCACCCGGCGCAACCTGCTGGAGTGGACCACCGCCGCGCAGGCGTCGATCAGCCCGCGCCTGAAGCTGCTGGGCTTTTACAGCGGCATGGCTGGCGGCACGCTGCTCGGCCTGTTGCTCTGCGTCGCCGCCCTGCTCTGGTCGCCGGCCATCTGGCCTGTGGTACTGCCCTTTGCCCTGCTCTGGCTCAGCGCACCGGCAATTGCCCTACGGGTCAGCCGTTCGCCGCGCGTGGCCAAACGCCTGCTGGTCGATCCGACACAAACCAGTGAGCTGCGGCTGATCGCCCGGCGCACCTGGCGCTTCTTCGAAACCTTCGTCACGCCAGCCGACAACCAGCTGCCGCCGGATAACTTTCAGGAAGACCCCAAGCCGGTCATCGCCCACCGCACCTCGCCAACCAATATGGGCCTGTACCTGCTCTCCGCCATCGCCGCCCGCGATTTCGGCTGGGCTGGCACCCAGCGCACCGTCGCCCGCCTGCAAGCCACCCTGGCGGTCATGGCGCAACTGCAGCGCCATCGCGGGCACTTCTTCAACTGGTACGACACCCAGGATTTACGCCCGCTGGCGCCGGCCTATGTGTCGTCGGTGGACAGCGGCAACCTGGCCGGCCACCTGCTGGTGGTCGCCAATGCCTGCGAGGAATGGCTGAAAGCCCCCGTGAGCGCGGACGCCCGCCAGGGCCTGCACGACAACCTGCAACTGGCTCGCGCCGCGCTGACGGATCTGCCCGCCGCCGGGAGTGAACGCAGCCAACAGCTGCACGAATTACTGCAACAGATCGAAGCGGGGCTGAATGGCGCACAGCCGCTGCACGGCCTGCTGCCAACCCTGCTGCGCCTGAGTGAAAAAGCCGCGCAGCTGGCCAGCGGTTTCGCCCCACTGGACACGGACAACCAGGCCGGCGACCTGCAGTTCTGGCTGCAGGCATTGGCCCAGGCCCTGGGCGATCTGCAGCAGGATGCCGAGCTGACGGATATCCAACGCACAACCCTGCACGACGAGCTACGCAGCGTTGCCGAGCAGGCGCGCAACATGGCCCTGGGCATGGACTTCGCCTTCCTGCTGGAGCCGGAGCGCAAACTGCTGTCGATTGGCTTCTGCCTGGCGGACAACAGCCTGGACAGCAGCTGCTATGACCTGCTCGCCTCGGAGGCGCGCCTGGCCAGCCTGTTCGCCATCGCCAAGGGCGATGTCAGCACCCGCCACTGGTTCCGCCTGGGCCGCACCGCCACGCCACTGGGCAGCGGCTCGGCACTGATTTCCTGGTCCGGCTCGATGTTCGAATACCTGATGCCTTCACTGGTGATGCGCGCCCCAGCCGGCAGCCTGCTGGAGCAGACCAACCGCCTGGTGGTGGCACGTCAGGCTGCCTATGGCAAAGCACTGGGCATCCCCTGGGGGATTTCCGAGTCGGCCTACAACGCCCGCGACATGGAACAGACCTATCAGTACTCGAACTTCGGCGTACCGGGTCTGGGCCTCAAGCGCGGCTTGTCCGCCAATCGGGTGATTGCCCCCTACGCCACGGGGCTGGCGACCATGGTCGACCCGCAAGGCGCACTGGCCAACTACCGCCGCCTGAGTGAGATGGGCGCACTGGGCCGTTATGGCTTCTATGAAGCGCTGGACTTCACCCGCACCCGCCTGCCGGATGAGCAGCCGTTTGCCATCGTGCGCAACTTTATGGCCCACCACCAGGGCATGAGCATCGTCGCCATTGCCAACACCCTGCATGACGGCCAGATGCGTGCGCGCTTTCACCGTGAACCGATGATCCAGGCCTGCGAGCTGCTGTTGCAGGAACGCATGCCGCGCAATGTCGCGGTCGCCCACCCACGCGCCGAAGAGGTCAGCGCCTGCGCCGCAGAAGCCGACTGCACGTTGCACAACGAGCGCCGTTTGAACCACTTCAATGGCAACCCGCCCGTCACCCACCTGCTCAGCAACGGCCGTTACAGCGTGATGCTCACCACCAGCGGCGCCGGTTACAGCCGCTGGCGCGACATCGCCGTCACCCGCTGGCAGGAAGACAGCACCCGCGACCAGCACGGCTCCTTTATCTTTCTCTGGGACACCCGCAACGGCACGCACTGGTCCCTGGGCGCGCAGCCGAGCAGCGGCAACCCCTATGACGAAGTGGTGTTCGCCGAGGACTACGCCAGCTACAGCCGCCACGACGGCAACCTCACCACCAGCCTGGAAGTGCTGGTCTCCGGCGAAGACGACGGTGAAGTGCGCCGCGTTTCGCTGACCAACAGCGGCCGCGTAGCGCGGGAAATCGAACTGACTTCCTACGCCGAACTGGTACTGGCCAGTGCCGCCAGCGACAACGCCCACCCAGCGTTCTCCAAGCTGTTTGTGGTCACCGAGTACCTGCCCGCCTTCGCCGCGCTGCTTGCCACCCGCCGTCCGCGCAGCGCCAGCGAGCCGACGTTGTGGGCTGCGCACTTTGCCGTGGTTGAAGGTGAAGTGAGCGCCGAGCCACAGTACGAATCCGACCGCGCGAAGTTTCTCGGGCGCAGTTGCGCGCTGCACGCCGCCGCGGTGATTCGCCAGGGCCAACGCCTGTCCAATAGCGTCGGCACGGTGCTCGACCCGATCTTCTCGCTGCGCCAGCGCCTGCTAATCGAACCGGGCAAGATCGCCCGCGTGGCGTTCTGGACGGTGGTGGCGCCGAGCCGTGAGGCGCTGCTCGACCTGATCGACAAGCACCATGACCGCAGCGCCTTCGACCGGGCGAAAACCCTGGCCTGGACCCAAGCCCAGGTGCAGTTGCGCCACCTCGATATGCTTGCAGCTGAAGCCGCCGACTTTCAGCGTCTGGCCGCGCCGATTCTGTACGCCGATGCGCGCTTCCGCGCGCCGGCCGCCAGCCTGCTGCGCGGTCTCGGCAGCCAGTCGGTGCTGTGGTCCCAGGGAATTTCCGGCGACCTGCCGATCGTTCTGCTGCGCATCAGCGACGCCGAAGACATCGCCCAGGTGCGGCAGCTGCTGCGCGCCCACGAATACTGGCGGATGAAGCGCCTGGCGGTGGACCTGGTGATCGTCAACGAACACGCCTCCTCCTACCTGCAGGACCTGCAGGTGGCCATCGAAACCGCCGTGCGCAGCAGCCAGTCACGCCCGCGTTTTGCCGCCGAACTGGCGCAGGGCTCGGTGTTCGTACTGCGCGCCGACCTGCTCAGTGGCGAGTTCCGCGAACACCTGCAAGCGGTGGCGCGGGTGCTGCTGGTGGCCCATCGCGGGCCGATCAGCGAGCAACTGGCGCGTATTCCGCCCTGCGCCAGCGCCGTACCTGCCAGCACCGGAAACCACAGCGCGCAGCCTATTCCCATATGCCACACGCCGCCGCTCAGCCCGCTGGAGTTTGCCAATGGCCTGGGCGGTTTCGACCTGGATGGTCGCGAGTATGTGGTGCGCCTGAACGCCTGGAGCAACACCCCGGCGCCGTGGATCAACGTGATCGCCAACCCGCAGTTCGGCTTTCAGGTCTCGGCCGAAGGCAGTGGCTACACCTGGGCCGACAACAGCCGGGAAAACCAGCTCACGCCCTGGTCCAACGACCCGGTCAGCGACCCGCCAGGCGAAGCCCTGTATGTGCGCGACGAAGACAGCCTGGCGCTGTTCAGCCCCACCGCCCAACCGCTGCGCGACAGCGGCCACTATGAAGCGCGGCATGGCTTTGGTTACAGCCGCTTCAGCCACCAGGCCAGCGGCATTGCCATGGAACTGCTGCAGTTCGTACCGCTGGAAGACCCGATCAAGATCTCCCGCCTGACCCTGCGTAACCTCTCCGGCCGGCCACGCCGCCTGAGCGTTACCGCCTACGCCGAATGGGTGCTGGGCAGCACACGAGCGGCTAATGCGCCGTTTATCCTCAGCCGCCAGGACAGCGCCACCGGCGCCATTCTGCTACGCAATCCCTGGAGCATCGCTTTTACCGGGCGCAGCGCGTTCAGCGACCTGGGCGGCCGACAGAGCAGCTGGACCGCTGATCGCAGCGAGTTTATCGGGCGTAACAGCAGCCTCGCGCACCCTGCCGCCCTCGCCCGCCTGGCCCCACTGAGCGGCAGCCTGGGCGCGGGCTTCGACCCCTGCACGGCGCTGCAATGCCAGCTGGAACTGCAGCCGGGGGAAAGCGTGGAAGTGCTCTGGCTACTCGGCCAATGCGCCAGCGAACAGCAGGCCAGCGCCTTGATTGCGCAGTACCGCCAGGCCGATCTGGACGCCGTACTGGCCCAGGTGCAGGCGCACTGGCAGCGCGTGCTCGGCGCGGTGCAGGTGCAGACACCAAGCCGCGCCATGGACATCATGCTCAACGGCTGGCTGCTCTATCAGACCCTGGCTTGCCGCGTTTGGGCGCGCTCGGCGTTCTACCAGGCCAGCGGCGCCTACGGTTTTCGCGACCAGCTGCAGGACGGCATGGCGCTGACCTTCGCCAGCCCGGCCATGACCCGCGCGCATATCCTGCGCGCGGCCAGCCGTCAGTTTGTCGAAGGTGATGTGCAGCACTGGTGGCTGCCGCATTCCGGCCAGGGCGTGCGCACGCGCATCTCCGATGACCGGGTGTGGCTGGCCTACGCCACCGCGCAGTACATCCAGTGCAGCGGCGATGCAGCGATTCTCGATGAGCAATTGGACTTTCTCGAAGGCCCGCTGCTGGCCGCCGGCGAGCACGATGCGTTCTTCCAGCCGATGCAGGCCGATGCGCCGGCTTCGCTGTTCGAGCACTGCGCCCGTGGCCTCGACCAATGCCTGCAGCTGACCGGCGAACTGGGCCTGCCGCTGATTGGCGGCGGCGACTGGAACGACGGCATGAACCGCGTGGGCGAGCACGGCAAAGGCGAAAGCGTATGGCTGGGCTGGTTGCTGCTGCGCAGCATCGCGCTGTTCGCGCCTTATGCCGAAGTGCATGACAGCGCCCGCGTAGCACGCTGGCGCGCGCATGCCGAGCAGCTGCGCCTGGCGCTGGAGACCTATGCCTGGGACGGCCAGTGGTACCGCCGCGCGACCTTCGATGACGGCACCTGGCTCGGCTCGTTGCAAAGCAGCGAATGCCGGATCGACTCGATTGCCCAGTCCTGGGCGGTGCTGTCCGCCAGCGCCGATCCGCTGCGGGCGAACATGGCCATGGCTGCCATGCAACGCCAGCTCATCCGCGAGGACGACGGCATTGCTCTGCTGTTCACCCCGCCGTTCGACAAAACCCCGCTGGAGCCTGGCTATATCAAGGGTTATCCGCCGGGTCTGCGGGAGAACGGCGGGCAATACAGCCATGCGGCGATGTGGGCGATTTTGGCGTACTGCCAGCTCGGCTCCGCCAAGCAGGCGTTCGATCTGTTTGATCTGGTCAACCCGATCAACCACGGCAACAGCCCTGAGGCCTGCCAGCGCTACAAGGTCGAGCCTTATGTGCTGGCCGCCGATGTTTACGCGGTGGCGCCGCACAACGGCCGCGGCGGCTGGACCTGGTACACCGGCGCGGCCGGCTGGATGTACCGCGCTGGGGTCGAAGGGATTCTCGGTATTCGCCGTGAGGGTGACTGGCTGCTGCTCAACCCCTGCATCCCGGCCGACTGGCCAGGCTTTAGCGCACGCATCGCGCTGGCCGGCAGCCATTACCAGATTGAGCTGAGCAACCCGGCGCAACGCAGCCAGGGCATTCGCCAGGCCTGGCTGGACGAACAAGCCATCGAGTGTCCACAAGGACAGCTGAAAGTGGCGCTGGATGGCGCCACGCATCGCCTGCGAATTGAGCTATAGCGGAGCGGGTTCGGCCAGCAGCTCAGCCAACTCGTCACAGCCACTCTGCACCGCTGCCAACGCGGCGGTGCAGACGGCCTGATAGCGCTGCAGAACCCGTTCGCCAGTGGCGGTAAGCTGGGTGCCACCGCCCTGCTTGCCGCCGGCCAGGGTGCTGACCAGCGGCTGCTTGAAGCTGCGGTTCATGGTTTCCACCAACAGCCAGGCACGCCGATAGGACATGCCCATGGCGCGCGCGGCGGCGCTGATCGAGCCGTGCTGGGCRATAGCCGCCAACAGCTCAGCCTTGCCGGGGCCGATGGCAATGTCGGAGCCGTTATGCAGGCGGATTTTCAGATCAAGACGGTACATGCGGCGACCACAGCGGGGGATACGCTGCGCAGACTAACGCCTGATCAGATCAGGTGAAAGGGACACATCARCCAAGTGGGTAGGTTGGGTTGAGGAGCAACGCGACGAAGCCCAACGAGACCTGTCACAGCCTGTTGGGCTTCGCTGCGCTCAGCGCCAACCTACCCATTGCATGCACACGCAATGGCTACATAGCCTTTAAATACGGCCCATTAACAGCAGCACCAACAGCACAATCACCACTACGCCCAAGCCGCCCGTAGGCCCGTAGCCCCAGCTGCGGCTGTGTGGCCAGGCCGGTATGGCGCCGACCAGCAACAGCACCAGCACGATCAATAAAATGGTACCCAGGCTCATGGCGTTCTCCTTGATGAGTCACTGCAGCGCGCCGGAACAACAGGTGCCGACATGGCACCCAAGCGCTCTTTCATCCTGTACGCCACTGCAGCCGCCGTCGGTGCGCTATCGCACCAACGGGCGCCGCTCTATTCGCCAGTCAGGGCGCCATCGACGAGCTGCTGCGCCTCGCTAAAGATGCGCTGCAGATGCGCCGCATCGCGGAAGCTTTCGGCGTAGATCTTGTAGATGTCTTCAGTGCCCGATGGCCGCGCGGCAAACCAGCCGCCTGCGCTGATCACCTTGATCCCGCCAATCGCCGCGCCATTGCCCGGCGCCTTGTCGAGCACCTGGGTAATGGCATCACCGGCCAGTTCACGGCTGCTGATCTGCGCCGGCGAGAGTTTGCCCAGGGCTTTTTTCTGCGCCGGTGTGGCCGGTGCATCGACGCGGTCGGCATAGATTGCGCCGAACTCATCACTCAGCCCCTGGTACAACTCGCCCGGGTCACGCCCAGTCACGGCGGTCATCTCGGCGGCCAGCAGGGCCAGGGCGATACCGTCCTTGTCGGTGGTCCAGACCCGGCCATCACGGCGCAGGAAAGTCGCCCCGGCGCTTTCCTCGCCGCCAAAGCCCAGGGAGCCATCGAACAGGCCACCAGCAAACCATTTGAAGCCCACCGGCACTTCCTGCAACGGCCGCCCCAAACGAGCAGCGACGCGGTCAATCATCGCGCTGCTGACCAGGGTTTTACCCACCGCCGCGCTGGCGCTCCACTGCGGACGATGCTGGAACAGGTAATCGATGGCCACGCTGAGGAAGTGGTTGGCCGGCAGCAGGCCGACGCTCGGCGCGACGATGCCGTGGCGGTCGTAGTCGGTGTCGCAGGCAAAGGCAATGTCGTAGCCATTCTTCAAGCCGATCAGACGCTGCATGGCATGGCTGGAGGATGGGTCCATGCGGATCTGCCCGTCCCAGTCCAGGCTCATAAAGGCGAACTGCGGATCGATAATCTCACTCACCACATGCAGATTGAGGCCGTACTGCTCGGCGATGCGCGCCCAGTAATGCACCCCGGCGCCGCCCAGCGGATCGACGCCCAAACGCAAACCGGCTGCGCGGATCGGCGCGAAGTCGATGACATTGCCCAGGTCATTCACATAGCTGCCGAGGTAATCGTATTCCTGCACATTGGCCGCCTGCCGCGCCTGCGCCAGGGGCATGCGTTTGACCTCGCGCAGGCCGCCTTCGAGCAGCGCATTGGCGCGGTTCTGCACCCAGGTGGTGATATCGCTGTCAGCCGGGCCGCCATTAGTGGGGTTGTACTTGAAGCCGCCGCTGTCCGGCGGGTTGTGCGAGGGGGTGATGACGATGCCATCGGCCAGGCCCGAACTGCGGCCCTGGTTGTGCACCAGGATGGCCTGACTGATCGCCGGCGTCGGGGTGAACTCACCGCCGGCGGAGATCATGGTCTGCACGCCATTGGCCGCCAGCACTTCAAGCGCGCTGTCCAGCGCCGGTTGCGACAGCGCATGGGTGTCGGCGCCGATAAACAGCGGGCCGCTGATGCCCTGGCTGCTGCGGTAATCACAGATCGCCTGACTGATCGCCAGCACATGCGCCTGGTTGAAGCTGTGCGCCAGGGAGCTGCCACGATGCCCGGAGGTGCCAAATGCAACGCGCTGGCTGACCACGCTCGGGTCCGGCTGCAGATCGTAATAGGCCGCCAGCAGCGCAGAGATATCGGTCAACAGGGAAGCAGGTGCCGGCTGACCGGCCAAAGGGTGAATGCGCGGGCTCACAAGGGGCTCCAAAGGATGATCGGGCGGTGAAAAGGGCGCCAGTTTAGCAGCCTGGCTGGCTAAACCGGGCAGGCTTTAAGCCGCATGCACGCTAGGTGCGATAGCGCACTGACAACGCCCCGGCAATCAGCGTATCTAAGACTTAGCCCCACCCTATTTGCGCCAGCATGGGACTTGCTCAGAGGTGATTATGGACAGACCAACCCAGCGCCAACCCGCCCCACGCCCAAACGGCCAGGCTCGACGAAAGGCCATGCGGCGCCCCCCTGAGCGAAAGCCCGATTAACCGGCAGTAAACCTATTGCAGTTGTCGACGTTAGCGCGGGTCAAACCCAGCGGCGGACGTTGTGCGTTGGAAAAAGCACGTGAAACACGTCCACGAACAGGGAGAGATGACATGCACAGGCTTGGATACATCCACGCGATGGCCAGCAGCATCGCTCTGATACTGCTGACCTTGCTGGCCGGCAGCGCATCTGCCGAGCTATTTGCACCTGAAGTGTTCAGCCAGGCGCCGCTGTACGCGCCAACCGCCGAACCGGACGAGAGCAACGGCCTATACAACACCAGGCTGCTGCCCGAAACAGAGAGCACTGAGCCTGCCAGTAGCCAGGCGCGGCTAAACAGCCACTGGATCAGCTTGCCGGTAAAAGCGCCGCAGCATGACCAGCCACCACCAGGGCTGCGCTTCTGAGCACGAAAACACACTGCACCTCCCACGATGCTTAACGCCATATCGGCAACGCAGGCGCCTCGCCCGCCCCGCGTAATGTTGTGCAAGGAAGAATAAGCATCATGGTTAATCGCGTTCTGATCATTACCGGCAACACCGACGACGCCGCCACCCTGGAAGACGTGCTGGAAAGGGCCCAGGACGGCCCGTTCTTGATCGAGTGGGTGACCAGCTTGGCGCAGGCCCTGCAGCGCCTGGAAAGCCACCGCAAAGAGCCCATCGACGCGATCATGGTTGATCTCGACCTGCCGGACAGCCAGGGCCTGGCCACCTTCGATAAGCTGTTCGTTCTCGCTTCGAGCATTCCGATCCTCACTCTAAGCGCCCTGGAGGATGACCAGCAAACCTGGGACGCCATCCAACGTGGTGCCCAGGGCTGCCTGTCCAAGGGACACTTCAACAGCTATCTGGTGCCGCAATCGCTGCGCAGTATCATCCAGCGCAAAGCGGTAGAAGAGGCGCTGTTCGTCGAAAAAGCCCGCGCCGAACTGACGCTCAACTCGATCAGTGATGCGGTGATCAGCACCGATCTACAGGGTAACGTCGACTACCTCAACAGCGCCGCCGAACATATGACGGGCTGGCAACTCGACGAAGCCCATGGCCTGCCAATCGCCAGCGTGATGCACCTGGTCAACGATAAAACCCGCGAGGCGGTGGCCAACCCCATCGCCAAGGTGCTGCAGCACGATGAAGGCAAAGTGCTGGCGGCCGGCACGATACTGATCCGCCGCGATGGCAGCGAGTCCGCCATCGAAGATTCCGCCGCGCCGATCCATGATTCAGCCGGGCGCCTCAAAGGCGCGGTGATGGTCTTCCACGACATGACCGCCGCCCACGCCATGACCGAAAAGATGACCCACCTGGCGCAACATGACGCCCTGACCAACCTGCCTAACCGCGCCCTGCTCAATGACCGGATCAACCAGGCGATTGCCCTGGCCGAACGGCGCAGCAGCCACCTGGCGCTGCTGTTTCTCGACCTGGATAACTTCAAGCACATCAACGATTCGCTTGGCCACGGCGTCGGCGACCAGCTGCTGCAAGCGGTAGCGCTGCGCCTGAGCGACTGTGTGCGCAGCTCCGACACGGTCAGCCGTTTGGGCGGCGACGAATTTGTTGTGCTGCTAAGCGAAAGCCACTCGGCCGAAGATGCCGCGCGCACCGCTGAAAAAATCCTCAGCGCCCTGGCCGTAAGCCACAGCATTGGCCAGCAGCAGCTGCACATCACCTCCAGTATCGGCATCAGCACCTACCCCAACGATGCCACGGATGCCGAAGGCCTGATCAAGAATGCCGACACGGCGATGTACCTGGCCAAAGAGGAAGGCCGCAACAACTACCAGTTCTTCCGTCACGAGATGAATGTTCACGCGGTTGAACGCCAGTTGATCGAAGCGCACCTGCGCACAGCCATGGAAAACAGCGAATTTGTCCTTCACTACCAGCCGAAGATCGACCTGCACAGCGGCAAAATCACCAGCGCCGAAGCACTGATCCGTTGGCAGCACCCGGCCTGGGGCATGATTCTGCCGGCGCGTTTTATTCCGGTGGCCGAGGCCTGCGGGCTGATCGTGCCACTGGGCCGCTGGGTGCTGCTGCAAGCCTGCGCCCAGGCCAAGCGCTGGGAGAACTGCGGCTATGCCCTGGATTCGGTGGCGGTGAACATCTCGGCCCTGGAGTTTCGCCGCAAGGACTTTGTCGACAGTGTGGAAAGTGCCCTGCGAGTCACCGGCCTTAACCCCCACAACCTGCAGCTGGAGATCACCGAAAGCGTGCTGATGCGCGACGCCCAGGCCAGCGCCACGATCCTGCAGCAGCTCAAGACCCTCGGCGTGCAACTGGCGGTGGACGACTTCGGCACCGGTTACTCAAGCCTCAGCTACCTCAACCAGTTCCCCATCGATGTGCTGAAAATTGATCGCTCCTTTGTTCAGGACATCCACAACAGCAACGGCATTATCGTAAGCGCCGTGATCGCCATGGGCAACAGCCTGAAACAGCGCGTGATTGCCGAAGGCATCGAAGAAACTGCGCAGCTGGAGTTTCTGCGCAGCCATCACTGCAGCGAAGGCCAGGGCTTTCTGTTTAGCCACCCGGTCAGCGCGGAGCACTTTGCCAACCTGCTGCGCAGCGGCATCAGCTCGCCGATCAATACGCTCTACCAGGCAACCGGCACCCGGGGTTAGAACTGCGCGCGGTAATCGGCCTGCAACGCCGCATAACACTCGCAGGCCGCGCGCTCCAGCCCGGCGCGGTTAAGGATATTGATCTCACCCCGGCTGTAGCTGATCAAACCGCGCGCCTGCAACGCCGCAGCGGCAATCGATACCCCACTGCGGCGCACCCCGAGCATGTCGGCGAGAAATTCATGGGTCAGGTGGAAATGATCGGCATGGGCGCGGTCATGGGTCATCAGCAGCCAGCGCGCCAGGCGCGGCTCGATTGCATGAAAATGCGTGCAAGCCGCGCTCTGTGACAACTGCGCCAGCACCACATACAGGTAGCGTTTGAGCGAACGCAACAGCGCCGGGCTGCTGAGCAACTCCTGCTTGAACAACTGGCTGCTGATGCGCAAGGCGCTACCGGAGCCCTGCACCACCGCACGCATGGGCGCCAGGCCGATGCCCAGAGCGAGGGTCGCACCGAGCATGCCTTCATTACCGATCAAACCCATTTCCAGCGGCTGATGCCCATCCAGGGTGGTGACCAGTGAGATAAAACCGCTGAGGGGGAAGTACACATGGTGAATCGGCCGGTTGGCCTCATGCAGCACATTGCCGAAAACCAGGTCCACCGGTTCGCAGCTTTCAAGGAGTTGTTTGCGTTGTTTGGCCGGCAGCCCTTCGATCAGAAGGCTGAGGATATGCAGCGGTGCTTTAACAGACATTCACTTGTCCCGAGCACGACGCTTGCCAAAGAATGGCACGACAGCGGTGCCTGACGCTCTCGCCGCTGCAGTCTGCCTGAGCACCCGGCAAAGCTCTGTGCGCTACGGCACTCAAGCCACGCCATTAAATTGCTAACCGCGCGCGTAACAGGTTAGTGCGCCGGATGCGCCACTTTATAAGGCAGCAGGCGGTCTGTTTCGCGCTTGACCACGGCATAACACTCACAGCTCAGGCGTTCGAGCTTGTCGCGATCCAGCACAGTGATCAGCCCACGGCTGTAATCGATCACACCCAGGCGGTGCAGTTTGCCGGCCGCCTCGGTAACGCCCTCACGGCGCACGCCGAGCATATTGGCGATCAGTTCCTGGGTCATGGCCAGCTGACTGCCGGAGAGGCGATCCAGCGACAGCAATAGCCAGCGGCACAGCTGCTGGTCAATCGAGTGGTGGCGGTTGCACACCGCTGTCTGCGCCATCTGGGTAATCAGCGCCTGGCTGTAACGCAGCATCAACTGCAGCATGTCGCCATGGCGGTTGAACTCTTCCTTGAAGCGTTTGCCGAGCACCCGGTAAGCACTGCCGGCACTCTGCACAATGGCCCGGCTGGTGGTGCTTTCGCCGCCCATAAACAGCGCTACGCCAATCACCCCGTCATTGCCCACCACGGAAATCTCCGCCGATGCGCCGCTTTCCATCACATACAGCAGGGACACAATCGAGTCGGTGGGAAAGTAGACATGCCGCAGCGTGTCGCCCGATTCGTAAAGCACCATGCCCAGCGGCATCTCCACCAGCTCAAGGTGCGGCAACAGGCGCTCCAGCACTTCGTCAGGTAAGGCGGCAAGTAGGTGGTTTTGCTGCGGATTGGGGGCTACGGACATCACTGTCTCCGGTCTTCTTAGGCCTGTTGGCGATTGATATGCGCTCGCTACAGAGCCTGAACTGCACGCACCAGCATAATCCAATCTGTTTTTATATCTGTACGGTACCGTACAGACAGCCCCTATGCCGAGCCGTTACAAGAGGTGGCACGCTGGCCACCGTGCGGGCCCGAAATAGCCCAACATGCAGCTTCTGCAGCCATTTGCGGCTATCCTTGCCGGCCTCTTTTATGCCGCAGGATGACCCCAATGAAAGCCCAGCTCGAAGAACTGATCAGCAAAATAAGCTCGGGCTGCATGCTGCCAGAAGAAGTCACGCGCATCGCCACCGAGGCCGCCCAGGCCTATGCCGACCCGCAGGCGTTTCTCGCCGCCAACCCGGATATCAATTTCGACGACAGCTTCCCCATCCCGCTGGGCGAATGGGTGGTGGTCGGCAGCCTGCCGGAAACCGTACTGTTCCAGGCCGACAGCTATGACGCGCTGTTCCAGCAGATCACCGAGTCGTTTGGCCCTGAGGTGAGCTTTGTGCTCAAAGCCAAGCAGTTGGCCAAGGTCGAGCCGCTGAAAGCGCTAAACCGCATCCAGGTGCAGCTGTCCAGCCTGTCACCGGAAACCAAGGGTTATGTTTTGCTGGATTTCAGCGAGCCGCTGGATGACGAGCTGCAAGCCGTACTGGTCTACAGCACAGACTTGGCACGGGTGATGGAGCTGGCGGTGGAAGTCGGCATCTACGCCGCGCCGGCCTATGAGGCGCTTAAGGCTGCGCAGGAAGCCGAATAACCGAGAACTGAGCCAGGCCAATGGCCTGGCAATCAGCCGTTATTGCGCCGAACTTCGGCCAGCTTGGCCGCTAATTTATCCAGCTCGGCGCTCTGCCCGGGCGGCAGTTGCCGTAGTACCGCCTGACTCATGCGCATCTGCCGGATAAAGCGCCGACAGTGCTGACACATGGCCAGGTGCAGGCGCACTGACATGCGTTTACCCAGGCCCAGCTGTCCATCGAGAAATTCGCTGGAGTGGGCCACCAACTCCTTACAGCTCAACATTGGCCGGTCTCCTCAAAATGCTCCAGGGTGGCGAATACCTTGAGACGCGCACGGTGCAGCAGCACCCGCACATTGGAGAGCGAGACCTGCAAAAGATTACAGATCTCCTCCAACTCCAGCCCTTCGCGCTCACGCAGGTGCAATACGCTGCCCTGCAACTCGGACAGGCTGGCCAGGGTTTTCTCCAGGCATTCGCGCAACTCGTCCTCGGTCAGCAGTGCTTCCGGGGAGTCGTGATGCCAGGCATGCGGCGCCAGCAGCCAATGGCCATCGGCGCTGAAACGCTCATCACCAATGCTGCCGTGGGGCGAGGGAATATCGTCGAGTAGCACTTCACGGCGATTGCCCTTGAGGCGGGTTTTCGCGGTGTTGGCGGTGATGGTCAGCAGCCAGGTCTTCAGACTGGAACGCGCCTGAAAACCATCGAGGCTGCGCACCACGGCCAACCAGGCGTCCTGCACCACTTCATCGGCATTGCGGCTGCCGACAATGGCAAAGGCCACCGCGCGCATCGCCCCCTGATAGGTGGCGACCAGCTCGCGGTAGGCCTTCTGCTCACCCGCCCGCAGACGAGTCAGCAGCGCCTGATCGGCCGGGTACTCCATCAATGCTTACGCAGAATCACGCTACCAATCGAATACCCCGCCCCGAACGAGCTGAGCACGCCCAGGGCGCCGCTCGGCAGGTCTTCCTGGTATTTGTGCAGGGCGATCACCGAACCAGCCGAGCTGGTGTTGGCGTAGGTGTCGAGAATCACCGGCGCTTCGCCTGGCTCTGCGTCGCGACCGAGCAGCTTGCGCGCGATCAGCAGGTTCATATTGAGGTTGGCCTGGTGCAGCCAGAAACGCTTCACGTCGCCAACGTTCAGCTTGTTCTCAGCCAGGTGCGCGGCAATCAGCTCGGCAACCATCGGGCAGACGTCCTTGAACACCTTGCGGCCTTCCTGAACGAACAGCTTGTCACGCGCGCCAACGCCCTCTTCCGCACAGCGGTTGAGGAAGCCGAAGTTGTTGCGGATGTTGTTACTGAACTGGGTGATCAGCTTGGTGCCGACGATATCGAACTGGTAATTCGAGGTGGCCTGGTCGGCGCGCTCGATGATTACCGCCGTGGCGGCGTCACCGAAGATAAAGTGGCTGTCGCGGTCGCGGAAGTTCAGGTGGCCGGTGCAGATTTCCGGGTTGACCATCAGGATCGCGCGGGCCTGGCCCAGTTGCACGCTGTTGGCGGCCGCCTGGATGCCGAAGGTGGCCGAGGAGCAGGCGACGTTCATGTCGTAACCGAAACCCTGGATGCCCAGTGCGGCCTGCACTTCAATCGCCACCGCCGGGTAGGCGCGCTGCAGGTTGGAGCAGGCAACGATCACCCCGTCGATATCGGCGGCAGTCTTGCCGGCGCGGGCCATGGCGTCCTTGGCGGCGCCTACGGCCATTTCGCAGAGGATGCCCCAGTCTTCATTGCTGCGCTCCGGCAGGCGCGGCGCCATGCGCTTGGGGTCGAGGATGCCGGCCTTGTCCATGACAAAGCGGCTCTTGATGCCCGAGGCTTTTTCGATAAAGCCGCTGCTCGACTCGCTCAGCGCTTCAACTTCACCGCTGGCAATGGCCGCGGCGTTGTCGGCATTGAATTGCTGGACAAAGGCGTTGAACGACTCGACCAACTCATCGTTGGAAATACTGTTTGCCGGGGTATAGAGGCCGGTACCACTGATCACGACGTTATGCACAGTCATTCCTCTTGTTCTTCGCCGCAGGCAGCGGCCAGTTATGCAATACGCCCAGGGCAGGCTAGGCCATGGGCAAAAAAACGGCTGACAGGCTCAGCAAACTCGATCCATGAAACGTCCTGTTACGAGCCACGGAGTTTGCCACAGCCAGGGGGGCTTCGTCCGCTCAGCACGTCAGGCCAGATGCAACAAGCTGCCGGCTATTGAGGCAAAGATGCTCACAACGTGGCGCAAGACACATCCCGCCAGCGCCCGCGCACTGGCACTTGAGCAGCCTCACCCGTCCGGGTGATAGCTGATTGTCGGACAATCTATATGCTCGCCTTTCCCTAATAACAAGAAAGGTTTCCGCCATGCGCAAGCTGCTTTTACTGCTGGTGCTGAGTTTTGCCCCATTGAGCCAGGCCGCCGTGGGTGTGTTCCCCGACAGCACCTTCCAGAATCTCGACCACGGCCTGTACTGGTTCGGTTACGGCGACAGCTGGCAAAAAGCCGTGCCCGGCCAGAGCAACGCCTATTACGTGGCCAGCAAGCCGACGCTGATCTATATCCACGGTTGGCAGAACGGCTCGACGCAAAAGAAGAATCGCGAAACCTTCAACCGTAAAGATGCCGGCGGCCCAGACCTGGATCTGGCCCACGCTTGGCTCGCCGCCGGTTACAACGTCGGCGTGTTGTACTGGAACCAGTTCGCCGATGAAGGCGAAGTGAAGGATGCCGAAGCCAAGATCTGGACCGCCAGCGGCCCGCGCGCCATGCGCTGGCGCAACAGCAGCGGGGTTTACGCCAGCGGTCCAACTCAATCGGCCAGCGACCTGCTGTTCAACAGCTACAAAGCCAACCTCGCTGGCTACAGCGGCAGCAATATCCGCATTGCCGGGCATTCCCTGGGCAACCAGATGGCCATCGTGCTGACCAAGAAGATCAGCGATGCAGTCAGCGCTGGCACGCTTAACAGCAAGCTGCTGCCCAAGCGCGTCGCCCTGCTCGACCCCTTCTACTCCAACAACGCGAAAAGCTTCCTGGGCAACAAGTGGGTCGGCGAAGTGTGCCGCAGCTATGTCAGCGAGCTGAAAACCAAGGGCGTGATCTTCGAGACCTACCGCACCTCCGGGGCCAGCAGCACCGGTTTTATCGGCGACAGCAACACCGGGCTGATGAACATGACCGCGTTCAGCGAGTTAAAACCCTGGTACTTCAACACCACACAGCTGACCGAGAAACACAATGCCGCCGTGTGGCACTACCTGTGGTCGTTCAGCAGCAACCCACCGCTGATCAGCGGCACCAGCAACCAGGCCGCCTCGGCGAAAACCAGCGACAGCCGCATCACCACGCTGATGAATGGCAGCAAGAAACTGGTGCAGGATCAGGGCGCCTACAGCAAAGAACCGTCCGACGATAACTTCAAGGAAGCCAACCGCTGATAACGACGGCCCTGCCTTCACCGGCGGGGCCGTTGCCTCGGCATATCCGCCAACGCGACCTAAGGCGGCTTGACTATCCAGTCACAGCATGAAAAAACAGAGGCACGCAGGCTCTGCCCTGCTCTCTCCCGCTTCTGGATACCTGTCTTATGGCTCTGCATACCTGGCTGCTTTTTGTCACGGCGGTATTTGGCCTGGCGCTGACTCCAGGCCCCAACGGCCTGCTCGCGCTCAGCCATGGCGCTTTATATGGTCATCGCAGAACCCTGTTTACCGTCAGCGGCGGAGTGCTGGGTTTTACCCTGTTGATGGCCTTGTCGATGCTCGGTATCGGCACCTTGCTGCAAGCCTCGGCGCAGGCCCTGACCATTCTCAAATGGCTCGGTGGCGCCTACCTGATCTGGCTCGGCATTCAACTCTGGCGCGCGCCGCCCCTGCACCTTGCGATGGCCGAGAAGGCCAGCGAGACCAGCCCTTTCAAGCTGTTTCGCCAAGGCCTGCTGTCAGCCATTTCCAACCCAAAAGTGATCCTGTTTTTCGGCGCATTTCTGCCGCAGTTTCTCGACCCGCGCGGTGACCTCTGGCTGCAGTTCGCCATCATGGCGCTGACCTTTGCCGTGGTCGAAGGCAGCGTCGAATACCTGCTGGCACGCATGGCCCATCGCGTGCGGCCCTGGCTGCAACGCAGCGGCAAAGGCTTCAACCGTTGCTGCGGCGGGATGTTTGCACTGATGGGCGCCGCCCTGCCGATGACCCGCTGAAGCGCCCACAGCGCAAAGGATCTGCCCTGGTGCCCAAGCTGTTACCTGCCCTGCTGTTGCTCACATTGAGCGGCGCTTCATTCGCCGCCGAGCGGGCGCTGCGCTTCTCGATCAACGACAGCTGGGCCATGCCCATGGTGCGTATCGAAGACGGCAAGGCGGTGGAAGGCATTCTGGTCGACCTGCAACAGCGCATGGCCGCCAAGGTTGGGCGCAAGGCCGAGCTGCTGGTGATGCCGCGCATGCGCGTACAGCATGCATTGGATAGCGGCGAGATCGATGTGCGCTGCTACGTCAGCCCGAACTGGGTCAACAGCGGCCACTACCGCTATATCTGGAGCCTGCCTTTTATGACCCAGCGCGATGTGCTGGCAGGCGTTACTGCCGAAAAACTGCAACCCGAGCAGCTGCTCAATGAGCGCCTGGGCACCGTCCTCGGCTTCACCTACCCGCGCCTGGAACCGCTGTTCGCCAGCAACCAAATCCAACGCGAAGACGCCCGCACCCAGGATCAGGTGCTGCTCAAACTCAGCGCCCGGCGCTACCGCTACGCCATCAGCAACGAACTCTCGCTGCACTGGTTCAACCGCCACCAAGCACCCGGGGAAAAACTGCACCTGCTTAGCGAAGTGGCTACCGACCCTATCGCCTGTATCGTCCGCGACGCCGTGGATATCCCGACCATGGCCCTGCTGCGCGCCATGGTGCAGATGAAACAGGCTGGCGAATTCGACGACATACTCGCCCGCTACCGCTGACCTCAAGCCCTACACAGGCAACCGTCGATTAACTGCAGGCTTGCTACACTTCATATAGTTAGTTAGCCTAACGAAATATAACGGAGAGCACGCATGCCCATCACCGACAGCCTTAAACGCCTGCAATGGCACATGTGGCACCACTGGCGGCAGTACGCCCAGCACAGCGGCAGCATGGAGCTGAGCAACAGCGAGCTGGATTACCTGTATGCCCTGATGTCCGCCGAAAACGGCCTGCGCCTGACCGAACTGGCCGAGCGCATGAGCGTCAGCAAGGCCAGCGCCAGTGCCATGGCCAGCAAGCTGGAAGCACGCGGTTACCTGCAGCGCCTGCCCTGCAGTGACGACGGCCGCGCCATGCGCCTGCTGGCCACGGCCAAATCCAATGCGCTGGAACAGGAAGAGCGCGATGTCTACGTGCAAACCGCCGCCAGCCTTGAACAGAACCTCAGCCCTGAAGAAATGCAGCAGCTCAGCCAGTTGCTGGCCAAAGCCTGCCAGACCCTCGAAATCGGCTGACACAGCCGCGCAACCCTTTACCCATGAAAACCTTATGAACAGTCAAAGCATCACCCGCACCTTCTGGCGCTACAGCATCCCGGCCATCGCCGCCTTGATGATCAGCGGCCTGTACATGGTCGTCGACGGCATCTTTATCGGCCACGCCATGGGTGCCACCGGTTTGTCGGCGATCAACATGGCCTGGCCGCTGTCCGGGCTGATGCTGGCCATCGGTATGATGATCGGCATGGGCGGCGGCGCTCAATGTTCCCTGGCCCAAGGTGCCGCACAGTGGCCCGAAGCACGTAGCTATCTGGCGCAAGCCTTATGGTTGCTGGTACTGCTGGGCATCCCCACAGGCGTGCTGGTGGTGCTGAGTGGCCCGGCGTTTATGGCCATGCAAGGCGCCGAGAACGACCTGGCGCAACTGGGTAACGACTACCTGCTGGTGCTCGGTTGGGCCACGCCCTTGGTATTCGGCTCCATCGCCCTACCCCTGCTGGTGCGCAACCTCGGCGCACCGCGCCTGGCGACCCTGGCCATGCTGGTGGGCGCCCTCACCAACGTGGCGCTCGATTACCTGTTTATCATCAAATTGGAGTGGGGCCTGCACGGCGCAGCCCTGGCCACGGTGATCGGCGAAAGCCTATCGGTGCTTATCTGCCTGGGCTTTATCTGCAGCCGTCACAACCCGCTGCAGATGGCCCTGGCCGCCTGCACGCTAAACCTGCGCAAGAGCCTGGACATCCTCACCACCGGCTTCTCCAGCATGCTGATGTACCTCTACATGAGCCTGGTAGTGGTGCTGCACAACCTGCTATTTATGCACTACGGCAGCCCCCTGCAGGTGGCCGCCTACGCCATCGCCGGCTACCTGATGGCCTTCTACTACATGTTTGCCGAAGGCGTGTGCGGCGGCATGCAACCGCTGGTCAGCTACTTCTACGGCGCCCGCGAGCCGGACAAGGTGCGCCGGGTGCTGCGCCTGGGTCTGCTCACGGCGGTAGGCAGTGGCGTACTGATGACTGCAGCGCTGTTAATCCTGCCCAAGCTGTTTGCCGGGATTTTCAGCGGCAGCGACGCAGCCCTGCTCGACGCCAGCGTATTGGGCCTGCGCCTGCACCTATTCGCCATGTTCCTTGATGGCTTTATCATCCTCGCGGCGAGCTTCTTCCAGGCCATGGGCCAGGCCCGCTACGCCACCCTGGTGACGGTGGGCAATATGCTGATCCAACTGCCCTTCCTCGCGCTGATGCCACTGCTGCTGGGCCTTAACGGCGTATGGCTGGCCCTGCCGCTGTCCAACGTCTGCCTGAGCCTGGTGGTGATCTGGATGCTGCGGCGCCAGTTGCAACAGCTAAAAACGCTCGACAGCACACCCCTCAATCCAACCCAGGAACAACCGCTATGACCGAGGCCCAAGAAGAACAACTCTGCGTACTGCTGGAAGACGCACAACAGCAGCTCTTGGCAGAGATCGACAAGGCGCTTCTGGCCTGCAGCACGACGCTTGACCAGGCCGCCCGCACCGCCGGCCTGCACAACGCGCAAGACCCAGTAGTCGACCCGCAATACCTGTATGCCGTACTGCACCAGCACTGCTTCGAAAAACTGCATCAAGGCGATGCCGAAGTGGCCAGATTCGTCGCGGATAACCAGAGCGCGCTGGCAGAGCAGCTGTAATCGCGGTAACCGGGAGGGCGGTAAAACAGCGCAATCACGGGCAGATCATTGACCGCCCTCTCCGCGTCTCAACTACGCTAATAACACTCAAATCGCCGTCAGCTGCATGGGAGGTTTACATGCGTATTAGCCTGGCACTGCTTGCCCTTAGCGTCGCCATCAACGTCCACGCCATCGAACAACCAGTGCAGATCTGCCTGGGCGACAGCTACGAGTGGCCGCCGTACAGCTTCTGGGAGCGGGTCAACGGCGAACCAGAGCAAAGCCGGCTGACCGGTTATTCCGCCACCCTAGTGCTCAAGGCGCTGGAAAACCTCGGCCTGGATTACCGCATCCACTACATGCCCTGGGCTCGCGCCCAGCAGGAACTGGCCGACTTCGCCAGCAAAGGCCGCTGCGAAATGACCTGGGACGCCAGCTTCAACAGCACCCGCGCCGGTTTTCTCTACTACAGCGTACCGCTCTACAAAACCCGCCTGGGGTTGTTCTATTCGCGCAAACGCTTTGCCGAGCCGCCGCAACTGGCACTGCCTGATGACCTACGCCAGTTCAAGGTGTGCGGCGTGATCGGTTTCAATTACCAACCCTATGGGATTGACTGGCCCCTGGAGCGACTACCGACCATTCAACAGAACCTTGAGATGCTCGACCGCCAGCGCTGTGACTTCTTCCCCAGCGAGATCGAACCCCTGCTCGGCGGCATTGCCATCGGCACCTACAGCGATCCGGGGCAGCTCACGCCTCTGCCGCTACCGCAACAGAAGACCTTCTACTTAATGGTCAGCAAAGGCTCACCGCGCGCCCACGAGCTGATCAACCGACTTAACCAGATCATCATCGAGCAACAGGAAAACGGTGAGGCGCAGCATTTACTGGAGCGTTTTCTGCCGGGGATGCAGTAAACCCAAGACACGGAGAATAACGCCCACAAAACAGTAGCCAGGCGCACTGTGATCCACGCCACAGCGACCATGGCGGCGCCTGACAAGCAGCTATCATCCGTGATCTGATAGCCACGTTTGCGCGACTTATCTCTATTTCCAAAGGACTGGATCATCACCATGCCCCTACTCGCTCTGCTGGTTATCGCCTGCCAAGTCACCTGTGGTCTGCACGTAGTGCGCAGTGGTCAGGAACGCTACTGGATCTACTTGATCATCGCCCTGCCGGGCCTCGGCTGCTTGATCTACTTCCTCGGCATCATGCTGCCCGACATGCTCGGCAGTCACCGTGGGCGTCGCACCATCAACCGCCTGCACGACAGCATCGACCCCGAGCGCCACCTGCGCGCCCTGCGTGATGAGTTGGAGATTCGTGACACCCGCGACACGCGCGTCAATCTGGCCGATGAGCTGTTGCGTATGGGGCTGGCCGAAGAAGCGGCCAAGCACTATCAGCTAGCCTTGCGGGGGATTCACAGCGACGCGCCGGATATTCTTCTCGGCCTGGCCAAGGCCCGCTTTGCCCACGACGATTTCGCCGGCTGCCGCGAAAGCCTTGAGCAGTTGATTAACAAAAATCCAGACTTCCGTTCAGCCGACGGCCACTTGCTCTATGCCCGTACGCTCGAAGCCTTGGGCGAAACCCTCAAGGCCGAAGAGGAATACCAAGCGCTGAGTAGCTACTACGCCGGCCCCGAAGCCGCCTATCGCTACGCTTTACTGCTGCGCAGCTTGGGCCGCCAACGTGAAGCGCGTGAAATGCAACAACAGATCCAGACCTACGCCCGCCGCGCTGCCAGACACTACCGCACACTGCACAAAGAATGGCTGGAGCTCAGCCAGCAGGAACTGCGCAATCTGCAACAGGACTGACAACTCAAACCGCTTGCGTAACCTTGAGCACCAGACGAATGCCACGCAGCCCCTGCTCGCGCTCACGCTGCAAGGCATAGCTGGCCAGGTCAGCCATGGCCCGACGGTGCACATAGGCCAGGCTGTCGATCAGCGTCGCGCTATTGCGTAGGAACTCGACCGGCTCGCCGGCCTGGGCATTCAGCCGTGGGCAGCGCAGGCGCAGATAACCGCCCAGAGTGCTGCCATCGAGCAAGGTCTGTGGAATCTGATCCGCCGCTTTGAGCAAGCGCAGGGCCAGATCCTGATAGCGTGACAAGGCGTCCTGGCTCAAGCGCTCAGTCAGGCTGTCGGGAGTCTGCTGATGCCAATCCAGCAAGCGTTCGGCCAGCTCACGGGCCTCCAGCAGGCGCGCATAGTCGACATACAGCTTGCTCAAATGCAGCGCCAGACGGGCGGTTTCACGCAGCACAGTGGTTGCACCCGCCAAACTCAGTTCCAGGCGGCGCCGGTATAACGAAGCGGCCTGAAGTAACTGCAGCTGCGCTGGGGTCTTACCGGCGTCAATCTGTTGATACAACGGCAGGTGCTTGCTGGCATCAAACGCCTCACTCTCACTGAGCCGCGAATTCACGCCATTGCGCTGCAACTCACCACACCAGGCCAGCGCCACTCGCTGGTCTTCCTGCGCCTCAGCCTGAGTCCAGGCCTGGGTAATTTCCGGAGACAGGCGCCGCAACTCGTCAATCACAGCCTGCCAGCCCAGCGTGGCATGGGCCGCCTGAACCGGCTGGTGCAGCGCCAGCCAGGGCAGATTGCGCCATTGCCGGCCGGTCCACTCCCAGAGCTGATCAAGCGCCTCTTCACGCTGAGCGCTGATCTGGAAGATCTGCTGACTGTCCTGCAACTGCTGCTCGTCATACTCCAGACCCAGCTCCGCGTAGTAAGCCTCGGTGACACTCTTACAATGCTCGGCGAAGTGCTCGAATAGAACTGCCGCCGGCCGGGCGTCATGCAAGTAGCCGGGCGCCTGCAGGGCTTCACTGTGCTGGATACGCGCCAGATCGGCAGGGTGCGTGTGCCAGTAGCGGGTACTGCCCTCTTCGAGGCTCTGCTCCATCTGCTGCCGAGTGGCCTGGCTCATGCTGGAGGTCTTTTCGGCAGTGGCGTGCGGCATATCGCGCAGCAGACGACGCTCGCGCCAGGTACGGGAATTCTGCTGATCCACTTCACGCCAGGCCCAGGACAACGCACGCAGCTGCAAGGCACTGCCACGAAACGCCGCACTACCGGCCAGCAAACTCTCGTAGCGGTCGGCGTCGAACTCCATCTGCCGCGACAATGAGCGGGACAGGCGAAAGCTCAGCCAGAAACAGCCACGCATCAGCAGCCGCGACAACTCGATACCTTGCTGCGCCACCCAGATTGCCAGCTGCAGAATCCACCAGGGATCGTTTTCCAGCCATTCCTGCAGGCGATCATCCCAAGGGTCGCGGCTATTACTGCGCACTTCCAGCCAGGCATTGACCGAATTGACCAGGAAGTTACAGCGCATGCCCAGACGCTGAGCAAAGTGGCCAAACTCGTGCCCCAGTACGCCGACAAACTGCTGCACGCTCATCCCGGCAACCAGTGGCATGCCGATGGTCAGCACCTTGCGGCCAGAGAAGAATCCGCTCCAGCCATTCTCAAAATGCACGCTGGCATTCACTTCATTGGACAGCTGCACCGCCACCGGCGGGCGCAGGCCAATCGCCTGACACAACTGGTTGATTACCAGCTGCAAACGCGGTTCGCAGGCCAGGTCCAGTTCCAGCGGTTCATCACCACGCTGGCTGGGTAGAAAGAATGGCCGAGCCATAAACAGCAGCAGAATGCCGCCGCTGATTGCGGGTACGCCATAGATGCAAAGCAGCAACCAGATATTGCGCAACCCTCCGAGGTATTCGTGGATATGCATCAGGTACCAGGCAAGCCCCACGCCCAGGCCAATCACCAGCCCTGCATAAAGCGTCGGCACCAGCAGGCAGCAGAGCGTGACCAGAAACAGCTGCAAGGCGTAGGCCGGGCTGGGCCGGGCGCGCTTAAGCCCCTTCTGGGCTAGTTCCTGCAAAACCGTCAGAGGGTCGACCGCCGCAGGCGCGGCAACTTCCTCGACCGAGACGGCCAGGCCTGCCTGCTGCAACCGACTGCACCAGCGCTCGGCACTGGGCCGATCCAGACCACTTTTGACCACTCGGTGAGCAGGAGGCAGCAAGGCCTTCACCTGGGCCTCGGAGAACTTCAGCTGCGTCTGTAGATGCTGAGCAATCTGCTCAGGCGTATACCCAGGCAAGGCCCGGCCACTCAGCACAACACGGAACGACACGGCGATCCCTCGCTACAAATTGAAATTGGCGGGCAGCTTAACAAAGTGTTCAGCGCCCGCAGTACGTCACGCACAGCTCAAACCACCGGCAGCTGCCCAGCCTGTGAAGCAGTAGTAATCTCACCTAGAGCTGTAACTTCCGGCTGCCCATTCCAGACCTGCAACGGTCGTTCGGCACCGGCCAGCAGCCAACCACTGCGCCCACCCACCAGGGTGCTGACCGCATGCGCGCGGCCCAGCGGATTGTGGCGCGCCAGTAACAGCACGCCGTCACGCAACCAGGCCAGGCTGCGGCTGTGGGATTGGAACAGTGGCGTGAGCAGGCGGCTGGCTTGGCGGTAGTAGCGCAGGTGATCACGTCGGCTGCTGGCATAGGCGGCGAATACTGCTGACCAGTCGCAGTCCGTCGCTGCGTTCTGTGCGGTAACCGCAGCGGATAAAGCAGCCGCATCCACCAGGGCCATATTGGCGCCCTGGCCCAGTTGTGGGCTCATGGCGTGGGCGCAGTCGCCGATGGCGATCACCCGGCCGTCGTGCCACTGCTGCATACGTACATCGGCATACACCGCCTGGCTCAGTTGCTCGGGGCGTTCGATCAGTTCAATAAAGGGCTCGGCGGCGCTGCCAGCCAGTTGCCGTACCTGGGCTTTCCAGGCGGCCAAGCCGGCTTCGCGCCAGGCACTGAACTGCGCCACCGGCAGGCTCCAGAACAGGCTACTCAGGGCCTGCTCGCGGTTCAGGTGAGTACGCCCAGTGGGCATGATGCCGAACATCTGCGCGCAGTCCCGATACCACTGGCGCAGGTCCGTGGCATCCGGCGCGTTTGGCGAGGAAGCCGGGGTCGGCACAATGCTCCACAGCGCGCCCCAGGGGTAAGGCTGCAACCATTGTTTGACCTGCATCTGCCCACGCAGAGCCGAGCGCACGCCATCGGCCAGCACCAGCGCGGCGAACTCGCCGAATGGCTGCTCGACGCCCTGCTCGTCCTGACGGTAGAGCTGCACATGGTTGCTGTACTGGCTGAAACGGCTGATATGCACACCGGTTTCAATCTGCACCCCAGCTTGCCGCGCCGCGTTGAGCAAGGCCGTGAGCAATACGCTGCGATGGATGCCCATGCCGAAACTGCCGGGCTGCCAATGCGCGTAACGGGTATCGAGAATCACCCGGCCATTGGCCGAGGTGCCGTACAAGCGGCTGACCGCAGCCCCCAAACCGCTGCACTCGGCAAACAACCCCAGTTGCTGCAACACCGCCAGCCCCGAGGGCTGCAACAACACCCCGGCCCCCACCGGCTGCAGCTCCGGCACGCGCTCCAGCAGGCGCACGCTGAAACCCTGGCGGACGAGGAACAACGCCGTGGCCAACCCTGCCGTACCGGCCCCAACAATGGCAATCGGCAATCCCTTCACGACCCGTCTCCGTTAATTAACCGAGCGGATTCTACCCTTGCCACTTCCCCGCGCCGCCATACGTAGCAATAGATTGCCGCCAGTCTGAGCGCCAGCGCACATCATATGTTGGCAAGCGGCAGAACCTGTTTACGATCTCGCGAGCTAGAGCGAGACAAGGCAGAAATGACCGAGGGCGCGGAGTTTACTGGTTGTAAATGAGCAAGCCCGAGGCCATTTCTAACGCCGTATCGCCGACGCGCAGCAGATCGTAAGTAGGTTCTCAGAGGAACATGCCACCCGATGCCTCTATCCGCTGCCCGGTGATCCAGCGGCCGCCGTCACTGAGCAACATGGCAATCGCGCCGCCAATATCGTCCGGCAGGCCGACCCGGCCCAGGGCGGTATTGGCGGCGATAAAGGCATTGACCTGACTGTTGTCGCGCACCACGCCGCCACCGAAGTCGGTCTCGATAGCGCCCGGGGCCAGCACGTTGACGCTGATACCACGCGGCCCCAGCTCCTTGGCCAGGTAGCGCGTCCACACCTCGATGCCACCCTTCATCGCCGCATAGGCGGCATAACCCGGCAGGCTGAAACGCGCCAGACCGGTGGAAATATTGACGATGCGGCCCTGCTCGGCGATCAGCGGCAGCAGTTGCTGGGTGAGGAAGAACGGCCCCTTGAGCTGAATATTCACCAGCTGATCAAACTGCGCCTCAGTGGTTTCGGCAAAGCTGGCGTGGATGCCGATACCGGCGTTGTTAATCAGAAAGTCGAAATCGCTGCGGCCGAAGGTGCTCTGCAGCCCCGCCGTCACTGCTGCGGCAAACGCAGCAAAGCTGCTGCTCTGGCTGACATCCAGTTGCAGCATCAGCGCACGCGCGCCGAGTTGTTCGATCTCGGCAGCCAGGCTCTGCGCATCCGCCGCCTGACTGTGGTAAGTGCCGATGATGTCGATACCCTGCGCCGCCAGATGCAGGGCAGTGTTGCGCCCCAGGCCGCGGCTTGCGCCAGTGATCAGTGCGATTTTACGGGTCATGTGCGTGCTCCCTTTAGTTGATTAGCAGTGCCGTGGTTGAAATCAGTAAGCACAGGTTATTGCTCGACTTAAACTGGATAAACTCAGAAAAATTGAAAACACTGATCATCAATCACGAACAATTCAGCGGAGCTGCTGCCCATGAATACCCTGGAACTGCTGCGCACCTTTGTCCGGGTCAGTGAGCTGGCCAGTTTTACCCAGGCCGCCGACAGCCTTGGCCTGCCCAGGTCGAGCGTGTCGCAGCAGGTGCAAAGCCTGGAAACCCTGCTCGGCACACGCCTGCTGCACCGCACCACGCGCAAGGTGCAACCGACTCAGGACGGCCTGGTGCTGTATGAACGCAGCAAGGACATGCTGGCCAATATGGATGAGCTGGAAGGCTTGTTCCGCCAGGACGGCGCGCAGCTGAGCGGCCGCCTGCGCATCGACATGCCCACCGGCCTGGCGCGACGCTTGGTGGCACCACGGCTGGGGGAATTTACCGCGCAGCACCCAGGTATCGAACTGGAGATCAGCAGCAGTGATCGGCGCGTCGATCTGGTGCGCGAAGGCTTCGACTGCGTGCTGCGCATCGGCGTGGTCAACGAGCCCAACCTGATCGTCCGACCGCTCGGCCAATTACCGATGGTCAACTGCGCCAGCGGCGCCTACTTGGCACGCTACGGCACGCCGCAGAGCCTTGATGGCCTGGCCCAGCATCGGCTGATCCATTACGTGCCGGTGCTCGGCAGTCGCTCAGACGGTTTCGAATACCTGGCCGGCGGCGCGCTGCAGCAACTGCCGATGACGGGAAATATCACGGTGAATAACGTCGATGCCTATGAAGGCGCATGCCTGGGCGGCCTGGGGATTATTCAGGCGCCGCTGATCGGGGTTAGCGAGCTGCTGGCCAGCGGGCAGCTGCACAGCCTGTTGCCAGACTACTTGCCGCCGCCCATGCCGATCAGCCTGCTGTATGCCCAGCGCCGTCATCAGCCGCAGCGGGTACGGGCATTTATGCAGTGGTTGGAAGCGTTGCTGAGCGAGCACACCGGCACCTGACGGGCAGGCACCGGCGCGAGGCGCGTTACTGGGTAATCGGCAGGATGTCGAAACCTTTGCGGTTATCGCTGACGATACGGAAGTTCTGCTGCGAGCCCGGCTCAACCTTCACCGCCAGCTCACGACGCAGACGGCCCATGCCGCACAGGGTGTCGTCCATCTCGTCGATACCGATGCTCAACACCCGCGTGCCGACCGGCACCTGAAAACGCACCTGCTCACCCACGCCGATGCGCGCAGCCACCTTGCGGTCGACCAGCACCGCCACATAGCAGCCCGCCCCCATGCCGCCTATATCGCGATCGACCTGCAACTGCCCGCCCAATCCCAGCGGCTCCTGATAGCCCAGCAAGCGATCCGCCGGCACGGCTTTTACATTCTCTGGCGCGGGCTTCCAGGACGAACAGCCGGCCAACAGCAACAGCGGTAAAACGGCACAAATCAATCGCATATGACGCATGGAAGCCCTCCATGGGCGCAGAAAACAGCAAAGGGGAACAGCCAAAACGGCTTGAGTATTGCCCCTGGCGCGGCCGGCCTCAAGTACAGACTTTTGCGCCGCCGTAACCAGGGTTTTATTAGCCGGCGATACGCTTGAGCAGACGCGCCTGCAGCGCCGCCAGCTCTTCAGGAGTCGCCTTGCCGCCGGCGTGCACGCTGAGCGTCTCGCCGGCATAGCGCGGCACGATATGCATGTGAATATGGAACACCGTCTGCCCGGCCGGCGCGCCATTGAACTGCGCCACCTGCACCCCGGCAGGCTCAAGTTCCTCAACGATCACCCCCGTGAGCTTTTGCACCACGGCCATCACCTTGTTCAGGCTGTCGGCATCAATTTCCAGAATATTGCGCGCCGCCGAGCGCTTGGGGATCACCAGGGTATGGCCGAAGGACTGCGGAAACACATCGAGGAAGGCCAGCACATCCTCATCCTCGTACAACTTGTAGCAAGGGGCTTCGCCGCGAATGATCTGGGCAAAGATATTCTGGTTGTCGTACTCGCCGTGCAAGCTCATCGGGGTTCTCCAGTGGACGGGGGGTGAGATGGCCCCAACCATACCGATTTCTGCGCACGGGGAAAAATCTGCAACCTGACCAAATGGCCAATCACCGTTATCCTGAGCCTTTCGCCACCTTAATCCGGAGCGCCCATGTCAGCCCTTGCCGCTTACCCCATTACGCAAAAATGGCCCGCCCAGCACCCCGAGCGTTTGCAGCTGTATTCGCTGCCCACGCCCAACGGCGTCAAGGCCTCGATCATGCTCGAAGAAATCGGCCTGGCCTATGAGCCGCACCTGGTCAGCTTCGACACTAACGATCAGCTCAGTGAAGAATTCCTCTCGCTCAACCCCAACAACAAGATCCCGGCGATCCTCGACCCCAACGGCCCCGGCGGCAAACCGCTGGCACTGTTCGAGTCCGGGGCGATACTGATCTACCTGGCGGAAAAGACCGGCCAGCTCTTGGCCCAAGACCCCGCCATGCGCTACGAAACCCTGCAGTGGCTGATATGGCAGATGGGCGGCATCGGCCCGATGTTCGGCCAGCTGGGTTTCTTCCATAAATTCGCCGGCAAGGACTACCCGGACAAACGCCCGCGCGACCGTTACGTCGCCGAATCCCAGCGCCTGCTCGGCGTCCTTGATCAACGCCTGCAAGGCCGCAGCTGGATCATGGGCGAGGACTACAGCATCGCCGATATCGCCGTGTTCCCCTGGGTGCGCAACCTGGTGGGCTTCTACGAAGCTGGCGAGCTGGTGGAGTTCGAGCGTTTCAGCAATGTGCAGCGGGTGCTGCAAGCCTTTGTCGCCCGCCCGGCAGTTATCAAGGGCTTGGTAACCCCGGCACGCGGCTAAAATAACTGCCCGCGACCTAATTCAACGCGAACACAACAGTGCCACGAGAACCGATATGAACAACCTTCTGCAACAGCCAGCGGTGACAGCATGATCGAGGTAACCGAGCTTTCCATTGCCGAACTGCGCGCCGCGCTCGAAGCAGGCCAGACCACGGCGGTCGAACTGGTGCAGGCCTACCTCGCCCGCATCGATGCCTACGACGCCGCCGGGACGCCGACCCAACTTAACGCAGTCGTCGTGCGCAACCCCGATGCGCTCAAGGAAGCCCAGGCCTCCGATGCGCGCCGCGCCCGTGGCGAGACCCTCGGCCCGCTCGACGGCATACCCTACACCGCCAAGGACAGCTACCTGGTCAAGGGCCTGACCGCTGCCTCCGGCAGCCCGGCCTTTAAGGACCTGGTCGCCTATCGCGATGCCTTTACCGTCGAGCGCTTGCGCGGCGCCGGGGCCATCTGCCTGGGCAAAACCAATATGCCGCCCATGGCCAACGGCGGCATGCAGCGCGGCGTCTATGGCCGTGCGGAAAGCCCGTACAACGCCGGCTACCTCACCGCGCCTTTCGCTTCCGGCTCATCCAACGGCGCCGGCACCGCCACAGCGGCGAGCTTTGCCGCTTTTGGCCTGGCCGAAGAAACCTGGTCGAGCGGTCGCGGCCCAGCCTCGAACAACGGTCTGTGCGCCTACACGCCGTCGCGCGGAGTGATCTCGGTGCGCGGTAACTGGCCACTGACGCCGACCATGGACGTGGTGGTGCCCTACGCGCGGACCATGGCCGATCTGCTCGAAGTGCTCGACATCGTGGTCGCCGATGACCCGGACAACCGTGGCGACCTCTGGCGCCTGCAGCCCTGGGTGGCGATCCCGAAAGCCTCCGACGTGCGCCCCGCCGTCTATGCCGACCTGGCCGCCAAGGCCGATGCTCTGGCCGGCAAACGCTTTGGCGTGCCGCGTATGTTTATCAACAAGGATGACGCCGCCGGCACCAGCGAGAACCCAGGCATCGGCGGCCCGACTGGTCAACGCATCCACACCCGCGCCTCAGTGATCGACCTGTGGGAAACCGCACGCAAGGCGCTGGAAGCCGCCGGCGCCGAAGTCATCGAAGTGGACTTCCCACTGGTGTCCAACTGCGAAGGCGACCGCCCCGGCGCGCCGACCGTATACAACCGCGGCATCGTCACCCCGGAGTTTTTGCATGATGAACTGTGGGAACTGAGCGGCTGGGCCTTTGACGACTTTCTGCGCGCCAATGGCGACCCCAAGCTAAACAAACTCGCCGACGTCGACGGCCCGCAGATTTTCCCCCACGACCCCGGCACCCTGCCCAATCGCGAAGGCGACCTGGCCGCCGGCATGGATGAATACGTCAATATGGCCAAGCGCGGCCTGAAGACCTGGGAGCAGATCGACACCCTGCCCGACGGCCTGCGCGGCCTGGAACACACCCGCAAACTCGACCTGGAAGACTGGATGGACCAACTCGGCCTCGACGCCGTGCTGTTCCCCACCGTCGCCGATGTCGGCCCGGCGGATGCCGATGTAAACCCCGCGTCTGCGGACATCGCATGGAGCAACGGTGTCTGGGTAGCCAACGGCAACCTGGCCATCCGTCACCTCGGCGTACCCACCGTCACCGTGCCGATGGGCGTAATGGCCGACATCGGTATGCCCGCAGGCCTAACCTTCGCCGGCCGCGCCTACGACGACTCAGCCCTGCTGCGCTTTGCCGCCGCGTTCGAGTCCACCGGCTCGAAGCGTCTGGTGCCACCACGCACGCCGCCTTTGCAGGGTGGCTGAAAACGCAAAACTGTGAGCCCGTCAGGAGCTGTAGGCAATGGGTAGGCCGGCGCTGAGTGCAGCGAAGCCCACCGGCAGCCCTGATGGGCAATAAATCAGTCCGTTTTTATCAGCTGCGCGGCGCGCAAGGCACTCGGAAACAGACGCTCGAACTCGTTTCTAACCACCGCATAACACTCGCAGGAACGCCCCTCCAGACCCGGCCGATCGAGCAGCGTAATACAACCACGGCTGTAGCTGATGAGCCCGGAGCGCCGGAGATTTCCGGCCATTTCGGACACCCCGCCGCGCCGCACCCCGAGCATGCTGGCGATCAACTCTTGAGTCATCCGTCGTTGATTCACCGGCAAGCGATCAAAGCACTGCAATAACCAACGGCATAATTGCTGGTCCAATGAATGCACGCGGACGCACACCAGGCGCTGGGCCATTTGCGTAAGCAGCGCCTGGGTGTAGCGCAGCAGTAACTGTTGCAGCGGGGCGGCGTGATCAAAGGGCGACATAAGCACCTGCCCTTTCAAGCGGTAGGCCGAGCCCGAACTCTGCACGATAGCTTGGCTGAGGGTGGTCTCGCCGCCCATGTACAAGGCCATGCCCACTGCGCCTTCATTACCGACTAAGGCGATTTCCACCGAAGAACCATCCTCGACGCCGTACAACAACGAAACAATAGAATCGATTGGGAAATAGAGATAACGCATGGGCTCCCCAGGCCCGTACAGCACAGTGCCGCTGGGTAATGGGATCAGTTCGAGAAAGGGCAGCAGGCGTCCTAGCTCCTCGTCAGGTAGGGCGGCCAACAGGTGGTTTTCGCGTGGATTGGCAGCGGTCGACATAGCATCCTTTGAGCAACGGCACAGCTCTCTTTTGCAGGCCGATGGCATCATGGCGATAAACGCCAAGGAGTTCTGTCCGTTTGCGTACACAGCGCGAAAAGTTACATTTCACCGGCCGCGTCTATGACGACTCAGCCCTGCTAAGCGTTACCGCTGCTGTCGATTCCATTGGTTCGAAGTGCCTGATGACGCCTCTATCACGAGCCTGAAAGCAAAAACGGGATTGGCGCGCAAGGCGTCAATCCCGTTTTGTCTTACTCGAGTGGCTTAGGTCGATTGCCGTTAAAGCCCCAACTGCGAAAGCCCCGGATGGTCATCAGGGCGACGGCCCAAGGGCCAGCGGAATTTGCGTTCGGATTCCTGAATAGGCAGGTCGTTGATGCAGGCAAAGCGATGGGCCATCAGGCCGTTTTCGGCGAACTCCCAATTCTCGTTGCCGTAGGAGCGAAACCAGTTGCCTGAGTCGTCGTGCCTCTAAGTATCACCCGGCAAAGCCGGGGGATTCCTTGTTCTATTTAATAGGGAGCGCTGTAAATCAGCGTTCAATCCAAAGCATTGTCTGAACCGTAATATGCGGATGACTGTCTAGCGGCTCCCATTCATCCAGGAAAGTAAAACCCTGTTTCAGATAGAAATTCGAGGCTCTTGCATTATCGGTGGAGACCTCCAGATACACGCGATCAAAACCTTTCTCCGTCGCGCGATTTTTCACTGCTTCGACCAGTTGAGTGGCCACACCAGAGCCTCGTGCAGCAGGTTCAACCCACATCCCAATCAGGCTAAAGCGCTGCGCGCCACTGACTACAGCACCCACCATGGCGACAGGTCGGTCTTGCTCGAAGGCCAGCCAGAACTCTGTTCCGGCCGATGAGGCTCTGTCTTTCCACTGTTCGTCACTGTATGCGGCGGCCGTTTGATAACTCACAGCAAACGCCGTTGGCGTGTCCAAAAGTGCGGCGAGTCGGACTTGCTTTAAAAGCATCCAGTCTTTTGTTTCCGTTGATCGAATGCCCATGATCTTCCCTGGAAAATTAACCTCACCTCAACCTCTCACAAGCGTTCCGAGGGAGCAACCAGACTCGCGGGGCGTAATGACAAAGCCTGGCCGGTAGCTGGCAACCACCCACATCCGCGCAATACTAACCATCCGAAGTCGACTGAACCTACAACCCCAACTGCGAAAGTCCCGGATGGTCATCAGGGCGACGGCCCAATGGCCAGCGGAATTTGCGTTCGGACTCATCAATGGGCAGGTCGTTGATGCAGGCAAAGCGGTGAGCCATCAGGCCGTTTTCGGCGAACTCCCAGTTCTCGTTACCGTAGGAACGAAACCAGTTGCCTGAGTCGTCGTGCCATTCGTAGGCATAACGCACGGCGATGCGGTTATCGGTAAAGGCCCACAGCTCCTTAATCAAGCGGTACTCCAGTTCTTTGCGCCATTTGCGCTCTAAAAACGCCTGCGCCTCGGCACGGCTGGTAACGAATTCCGCGCGGTTGCGCCATTGGGTATCCGGCGTATAGGCCAGGGCTACTTTCGACGCATCGCGGCTGTTCCAGCCATCTTCGGCGAGGCGGACTTTTAAGATGGCGGACTCGCGGGTAAAGGGCGGAATCGGTTGACGAATTTCAGCGTTAGACATGGCGATTGCTCCTGTTTTTTGTAAATGGAGAGAGCGATAACGGGTTATGGCTGCGCACTCACAGCGCGTCGACTGAGCCAACGGGGAGGCATTCTTGGCGCCCGCAACGCGGCGAACAGCTGCCTCAATCCGTGCGATAGCCACGCCGTCGTGGCGTACGTCGGGTACTCCGCACCGGGCAGCATTTGTGGCAGCAGATAGTTCACCTCCCACTCCCCTGGCGTTTCCCGCAACGCTGCGGGCGAGTCGTAGCCGCCAAGTATTTCGCTGTTCATGTCGCAGCACCTCGCTAGAGATCAAGCACCAGGGGTTGGATAGCGCCGTCCAGTTCCGCCGGTACGGCGCAGCAGATCAGCACGCTGCCGCTTTCTGGCAGTTGTGCCGGTGGGTTGGGGTAATGCACGTTGCCGCTGACCAGGCGCGTTTTACAGGTGCCGCACGAACCACCCCGGCAGCTGAAGTCGGGGTTCAAGCCACGGCTTTCCGCCAGTTCCAGCAGGCTGCCGCTGCCTGGTGCCCAGCGCGCCTCTTTTGCCGACGAGGCGAAATAGACCGGCACCGGCACGCTGGCGGCGGGCAGCTGAATCGGTGCAGCCGACTGTTCAACCGCTGAGCGTTGCAACGTCGAGGGGCCGAATGCTTCCGCGTGGATGCGCTCATCGACAATATTCAGCGCCCGCAGCCCGTCGTACATGGCCTGCAGAAAACCGCCGGGGCCGCACAGGTAGAAGTCGTAGTCATCCAGCGGCAGCCGCGCCTTGACCTGGGCAAAGTCGAGGCGGCCGGCGATTTCAAAGTCACGGCCAACAACCGCCTCAGTTCCTGGGCTGCTGAGTGCGCGGTGGATATGCAGGTGCTCGGCATCACGTTGCTGCAGCGCCTTGAGTTCGGCCTGGAACGGCAAGTCCTCCAGAGTTCTGGCGCTCTGGAATAGATACACATGGCGTTGCCGCTGCTGCTGCACATTCTGCGCGGCCAGCTCACGGAACATCGAGAGCAAGGGCGTGATGCCGACCCCAGCAGCGATCAACACCACCGGGCGCTCGCTTTCCTCAATCAGGGTGAAGCTGCCCATGGGCGGGCGAACCTCCAGCACATCGCCCACCTGCACCTGCTTGTGCAGGTGATACGAGGCCGGCCCCTGGGCTTTGACGCTGATGCGGATATGCCCGTCAGACGGCGCGCTGGAAACGCTGTAGGTGCGGATCAGCGACACTTCAGCGCCAGCTGTTTGCAGGCGTAGCGGCATATGCTGCCCAGGGGTGAACGCCACCGCCGCGTTATCCAGCGGCTGGAGATAAAACGAGCGGATGTCCTGGCTCTCCTGCTGCACCTGGGTCACGCGCCATTGCTGCCACTGTCGGCGTTGCTCGTTCTGGCGCAGTTTCTCGTCCGCGTCAGCCCAATTACCGGTGGCCAGGCTGGTCGGCGCGTAGTCGTGAAATTCCCAGCGCAGCGATACGGCAGCCGGGCGCAATACCGCCTGCTCAACCTCGAAGGTCCACAGACGCTCGGCACTTTCAAAGGCGTGGATCATCGGGCTATCGAGAATCAGCTCGGTGCGGCCGGTGAGTTGCAGCAGGTCGCCCGTAGTGAAATCGACAAACAGCAAGCCGGCGACAGGGTTGGCCTGCAGGTTGCCCAAGGTGTTGAAGAACAGGTTGCCGGCGTAATCGGGGATGGTCAGCCGATTGCCTTCGACTTTGACAAAGCCGGCGCGGCCGCCGCGATGCGACACGTCCACCGAGCGGCTGTGCGCGTCATGGTCGAAGTAGCTGGCGATAAAGAAGGTGTCAGCCGCGCGGATCATCTCAGTCGTGCGGGCATTTAACTCCGTGAAATCCTCGCGTGCAGCGCGATGCTTCAGCGGCGCCGTAGTGCGGCTATAGCTGCGGGCCTGGATGTACTTGGGGCAGTTGCCGTAGGAATGCTCGACCGCCACGGCCAGGCCAGCGGCAGAGACCTGCTGGATCACCCCGTTGATGCGATTGCGCCGCCGCGTATGCAGTTCGATACCGAGCAGGCCGATGGCCTGGCCAGCTTGCAGGCCGGCAGCGGCCGGGTCCTGCGCATCGGGTTGTACGGCCACTAGCAACTGCTGCGGATCGGGCGAGGTGACGAAACCTTCCGGCCCCTCAAGCAGGGTCGCCCAGGGCCGCTGCTGTGCATCGACCGCGCCGACCAGCATAAACGGCAGTTGCTGGTAGAACTCGCGGTGCTGGGCGGGCATGTAATCGCGAATGACCTTCTGCCCGATCACCTCCATGCGTTCGGAGACGCCGTAGGTTTCCTGAAGCGTTTTTTCCCCGGCATGCCAGGGTGAGCGGCGGTGTTTGGGCAGATGATCCATGCTGTGCGCTCCTCGATAGGGCTGCCGGGAAGCCCGGCAGCCTGCGGCGACTCAGGCTGCTTGCAGGCCTGCTGCAGTGCGTTGCATAGGCACAAAACCGGGCAATGCTTCGACCCGCTGCAGCCAGGCGCGCACGTTCGGGTAGGCCTCAAGCGAGACATTGCCTTCCGGCGCATGGGCGATGTAGGTGTAGTTGGCGACATCGGCGATGGTCGCTGTGTTACCTGCCAGGAAAGGCGCGGCGGCCAGTTCGCTGTCCATCACTTTGAGCAAGGCATGGGAGCGCGCAATCACATCCTCGGCATTCAATGGCGCGCCGAACACAGTGATCAACCGAGCCGATGCCGGGCCGTAAGCCAGTTGGCCAGCCGCCACCGACAGCCAGCGCTGAATGCGCGCAGCAGCAAGGGGCTCTTCAGCCAACCAGGCACCGTTGCCATATTTCTTGGCCAGATAAACCAGAATGGCATTCGAGTCGCTGAGGATGGTGCCGTTGTCGTCGATAACCGGCACCTGACCGAAGGCGTTGATGGCGAGGAATTCAGGCTTCTTGTGCGCCCCGTTGGCCAGGTCGACAAACACCAATTCGGTGGGCAGCTTTAACAGTGAGAGCAGCAGTTCAACGCGATGGGCGTGGCCAGAAAGCGGGTGGCGATAGAGTTTGATGGCTGGCTGAGACATGGTGCGGCTCCGTGTGGGGTCAGGGTAGTCAGCGGCGTCAAACCGGGTTGGCGGCTTTTGCGCTGGTAGGTTCATGCTGCGCTCACTCGCGGCTAAGCAGAATCACCATGCAGAGCAATGCATAATTTCGTTTTGTAAAAGAATGCGGTTGTTAGCCAAGAAATGCCGGATGAGCGCGCAGCCTGGGCGTGGCGAAGTCGATAAAAGTGCGCACCCGTGCCTCGGCCCGGCGGCCGTCGCGGTAGATCAACTGTGCAGGCAGGTCCTGGCTAACAAAGCCGCTCAATACCGGCTCAAGCAAGCCGCTGCGCACTTCATGGTGCACCTCGTAGCTCATGCAGCGAATCAGCCCCAATCCCAGGGTTGCGGCATGGATGGCCGCGCGCTGGGTGGTGCAGGTCAGCACTGGCGCGGGCCTCACCAGGCGCGTGGCGCGCTCGTAACGAAAGCGCCATTCGTTGTGCTGGCCGCTGGCTGTGGTCAATACCGCGCGGTGTGCTTTGAGGTCGTCCGGCGTCTGCGGGCGCCCCCACTTTGCCAAGTAACCGGGAGCGCCGCAGACAACCGGTTGCACCTTGCCCACCGGCATGGCGAAGCCGGAAGAGTTCGGCAAATGGCCCACCACCAGGGCGATATCAATGCCTTCCTCAAGCAGTTTTGGCACGCCTTCGCTGGCCCGGGTAACCAGCTGCACGTCGGGGAACGCTGCCAGATAGTCGAGGGCGATAGGCATCAATACCTGCTGATCCATCAGCATCGGTAACGACAGGGTCAAGCGACCGGCAGGGCATGCATGCAGGCCGGCGGCGGAGCGTTCGGCAACCGCGGCTTGTTCGAGAATCTGCCGACAGCTAACGGCAAACTGCTCGCCCGTCGGGCTCAACTCGACGCCGCGCGGCCCACGAATAAGCAGGTGGTTGTTCAGCCGTGCTTCCAGTGCGGCAATGCTGCGCATGATGGTCGCAGGGGAAAGCGCCAGCTGGCGCGCCGCCGCTGCCAGGCTACCGGCTTGCACCACCGCAGCGAACACCTGCATCTGCTGATAGCGGCTCATGCGCTAGGCGCTCCCGACCTGTTGCAGCGCCGGGTCCTGCAGGAAACGACTGGCACAAAAGTCGACAAAGGTACGCACCTTGGCCGGCACCCGTCCGCCGCCTTGATAGAGCACATGCACCGGCAGCGCGGCGGCTTCAAAGCTATCGAGGATGATCTCCAACTCACCCTTGGCCACCCGCTCGGCCACCTGATACGACAGCACCCGCGTCAGCCCCCAGCCCAGGCATGCGGCATTGATCGCCGCCTGATTGGAACTCACCAGCAGGCGCGGTTTGGGGTGCAGGGTCAGAGAGCTGCTGCCCAGGTTGAACTGCCAATCGGTAAGTAGGCTGCTGGCGGACGACATCACGATAGGCGCGGCCAGCACCTCCTTGGGCTCTTGCGGCCGGCCAAAGCGTTCGAGAAAGGCCGGCGCGGCACAGATAACCGGGCGGATTTGCCCGACCTTGATGGCCTGCAGGCCGGTTTCCGGCAACTGACCAATGCGGATGGCGACGTCCACGCCCTCCTCCACCATATTTACCAGGCGATCCACCAACAGCGCATTGATCGTCACCTGTGGATGGGCCGACAGGTACTCGGTAATCAGCGGAATCAGGTACAGCTCGCCGAACATCACCGGCGCCGTCACGGTCAGGTTGCCCCGTGCCCGAATGCTGCTGCCGGTGGCCAACTCTTCGGCCTCTTCCAGCTCCAGCAGGATGCGTTTGCAGTCCTCCACATAACGCCGCCCCGCCTCGGTCAGGCGCAGGCTGCGTGTGCTGCGCGCCAATAGCAGCGTACCCAAGCGCTTCTCCAGCCCGGCAATTACCCGGGTCACGCTGGGCGGCGACATGCCCACCAGCTTGGCGCCACCGGCAAAGCTTTCCGCCTCGGCAACGGCCAGCAGCACCTTCATCTCCTGAAACCTATCCACACTCACCGCCCAACGTCGAGATTGGCTTTAAGAATTGCATAAAGCGCTACTAGCGTAGCGCCTGCTCACAGCCTACTGCTGAAACTATGCAGTGGCTGCGAGTCCTTACGGGAGAGGTTAAGCGCTTAATTTTGGCTATGTAGCCATTATCTGTGCAGGCCGATTTTGTAGGGTGGGTTAGCGGCGCGTCGGCGGTTATGGGAACGCCACGTAATTCGAGCGCCGCGTAACCCACCATTGCGGCTTGCCGGTAGACCGCCATGGTGGGTTACGGCGCGTTGAGCGTCGGTGGTGTTTATCTGATCCCGGTTCGCGCAATCCCCATGGATGGGGTGAATGCCGTAAGTCCGCCGGGAGCGGGCGCGGCCTAACCCACCCTACGTACTACCGCGCTTTATGCACCTTATCGGTGAACCGCAATCACTGCGCATCGACACTGCGTACTGCTTCGAGAATCACCTTGGCCACTGCGGCCGGCTGCGACTGCTGCGGCACATGGCTGGCGTTTACTTCGCTCAGGGTGGCGCCGATACGCTTGGCACTGGAGCGCTGTACGTCGGGGTGAATCATGCGGTCGTCAGTGGCGAGCAGGTACCAGGACGGCTTGGTCTTCCAGGCAGCGACTGTGGTGCGATCATCGAAGGCCGATGCCTTGATCGGGCCTTGGGTAGCAGTCATCACAGCGGTCTGTGCCGCCGGCAGATCCTGGGCGAAGTCCTTGGCCATGCCTTCTGGCGTCAGGTAGAGGAAACCGTTGCCGTCAGCCTTGATCTGGCTGATGCCAGGCGGGGTAGGCGCGCCCTTGCCTTGTTCGCCACTGAACTGGCCTGCATCAGGTGCGAAGGCGGCGACGTACACCAGGGCGCTGACGTTCTCGTGGGCGCCGGCTTCACTGATCACCGTGCCGCCCCAGGAGTGGCCGACCAGCACCACGTTGCCTGGCTGGTTGTTCAGCACGCGCTGCGTGGCGGCAACGTCATCGGCCAGCGAGGTCAGCGGGTTTTGTACGACCGTCACCGCAACCCCTTCGGCCTGCAAGTACGGCACTACCTTGGCCCAGTCAGAGCCGTCGGCGAAGGCGCCGTGTACGATGACCACCGAAGGCGTTGCCTCGGCAGCCTGACTGACACTTACCATCAGGGTGCTGGTCAGGGCGAAGGCAGCGGTAACGAGTTGCGACTTGAATGTTTTCATGGGCTGAACTCCTGTGTTGGGAGTTCAAATTCTGCTGACGGGCCTGCTTAGCGGGTATCGGTCATTTATCCGACCCAGGGGCTTTATTTCATGGATAGCGCATTGCGATTCGACATCTCATTGAGCGGCGCACTGGGGGCTATCTCCCAGGTCGGCGACCTCAGCATGGGCCAGCCCCTTGGCCACTCCCAGCGCGTTGCCCGCCTGGCGCAGATGCTGGCCCGCGCCATGCACGGCGACGGCGAGCACCTGATGACGGCGCAACAGGTCGCCTTGCTGCGCTGGTCCGGCTGCACCGCCAATGCCGATGGTTTTGCCCATCTGCTGGGCAATGATGTCGACGGCCGCCGCGCGATGCTCGACCAGACCCTGGGCGCCGAACAGATGAACGCCGTGCACCAGGCGGCGCCACTCGCCGTGGTGCATTGCGAGGTGTCTGGCCAGATCGCGAAAACCCTCGAACTCGGCGCGCCAGTCGAAGCCGGCTTGTGCCGGATATTTGAAACCTATGACGGAACCGGCCGCCCTTTCGGCGTGAGCCACGAGCACATCCCGGACGTGGCCTACCAGGTGGTGCTGGCCGGCGACCTGGACATCCTCAGCCGCGCCCATGGCCTGGACGCGGCGCTGAGCTGGATCAGCGAACAATCCGACCGCCGCTACCCCGCCGCCCTCGCCACGTTGCTGGTGCGCAATGCCAAGGCCTGGCTGGCGGAACTGGAAAAAACGCCCGACGTGCAGGACGACACCCAACTCGAACGCCCCGTATCGCTGACCCTGGTGGGCGATGTGATCGATCTGAAGTTGCCCTGGCTGGCAGGTTATTCCCGGCAAGTGGCGCAGATCGCCGTCGAGGCCGCACGTTTGTGGGGGCTGCCAGAGCTAGATCAAACGGAGATTGGCAAAGCCGCGCTGATCCATGGCCTGGGCCGCGCAGCCGTCTCCAATCAGCTGTGGAACACCGCCGGGCCGCTGCCCTACGGCGCCACAGAACGTATCCACCTAGTGCCCTACTGGACGCACAAGGCATCACGGCAAATCACTGAACTGGCCGCACCTGGCGAGATAGCCGCCCATGCCTACGAACGGCTCGACGGCAGCGGCTACTTTCGCGGCGCGCCGGCCGATGCCCAGTGCGCCGCGTATCGCTTGCTCGCCAGCGCGGTAGCCTGGGTAGCGTTAAGGAGCGCCAGGCCCTGGCGGCCCGCCCATAGCGAAGCAGAGGCAGCGCGGTTGCTCAAACAGGACGCCAGCCGTGGCCTGTTCGACGCGGAAATCTGCGCTGCGGTGATCGCTGCCGCACGTGGCGAACGCCGGCTGCCGCAGCCGAAGAGCGCGCTGCTCACCCCCCGCGAGTGCGCCATTCTGCTGGAAATCAGCCGTGGCGCCAGCAACAAGGAAGTGGCGCGCCGGCTGGAGATCAGCCCGAGCACCGTGCGCACCCATATGGAAAGCATCTTCCGCAAACTGGGTTGCTCCACCCGCGCGGCCGCCACCTTGAAGGGGCTGACCCTGGGCTTGATCGCCTGATCGCAGGCGCTTGGGGACAGCCGGGGAATTACCGCTGCTGGTCTTTGCTCGGCAGACTGGCGCGCGCCAGGGCGGTAAATGCCTTGAGCGCAGCGGAAGGGTTGCGCCGGTTCGGGTAGTACAGGCACAGGTTGTCGCGGGGCGGCGTCCACGCCTCCAGCACTCGCTCGAACTGCCCGGCGTCGAGTTCAGCCTGCACATCCTGCTGCATAAAAAAGCCTAGCCCCACACCTGCCTGCACCACCGCCTTGGCGACACTCGGCTCGTCCAGGGTGAGTTGGCCAGTCACATCAAGCCGGGTCACTTCGCCCGCGCGCTCGAAATGCCAGGGGTAGATCGCCCCATTGGGCAGACGGATGCGGATGCACTGATGCTTGAGCAAGTCCGCCGGGCTACGCGGCCGGCCGTGCTGGGCGAAGTACGCAGGCGAGCCGACCACGGCGTAGCGTTGCGGCTGGCCAAGCGGGATCACGATCATGTCGCTGGGCACAAGATTCTCGGCGCGTACGCCCAGATCGAAACCGTCCGCGACGATGTCCACCAGGCGGCCTTCGGTCACCAGGTCGATATGCACCTTCGGATACCGCTGCAGAAACTCCAACACCAGCGGCAGCAACGCGGCGCGGGCAGCACTGGCGAATGCATTGATGCGCAACACACCCGACGGCCCGGCATTGTGCGAGCGCACCGCTTCCAGCGCCGCACGCACCTCCTGCAACGCCGGGCCGACCTGCTCCAGGTACATCGCGCCCGCCTCGGTCAGCGACACACTGCGGGTGGTGCGATTGAACAGCCGCGTTTCTAGGCTCGCCTCCAGCTTGGCAATGGTGTGGCTCAACGCGGTGGTCGAAACATCCAGATCAATGGCCGCCTGCCGAAACGACGCCCGCCGCGCCACGGCCAGCACAGCTTCCAACTCATTGAGACCAAGGCGCGAATCTGCCATGTAATTGTCCTGATATTCGGGATAGGTCGTTAACATCTATCCCAGTTGAGCAAACTATCAACTGAGCGGCAAGATCACAGTCGTGAATCCCAATCCACTGTGAGAGGAAACAGGCCATGAACCTACAACTGCCTGACGCCGTACAGACCTACTTCGATGTCAGCAATGGCGGCGACATCTCGCGCCTTGCTGCCTGCTTCTACGCGGACGCCAGGGTGAGCGACGAAAACCGCACACACCACGGCATTGCCGCCATCGCAGCCTGGCAACAGCAGGCCCGCCAGGCGTTCACCTACAGCGTCGAGCCGCTAGAAGCGACGCAGAATGACGATTCGCTGAGCGTCACGGCGCGTCTGGTCGGTAACTTCCCTGGCAGCCCGCTGCAACTGAATCATCAGTTTCTGCTGCAGGACGGGCAGATCCGCTCACTGGAGATTGCGCCATGAACCTCGACCTGAGCGGCAAACGCGTGTTGGTCACCGGCGGCAGCAAAGGCGTCGGCCGCGCGGTGGTCGAGCTGTTTCTTGCCGAGGGGGCGCAGGTGCTGACTTGCGCCCGACAGGCCAGCAGCGATCTGCCGGCTGGGCTGTTTGTGCAGGCTGACCTCGCGACCCCGGAAGGCTGCGCAACCCTGGTCGCCGCAGCCAGGCAACGGCTGGGCGATGTGGACATCATCGTCCACGTCCTGGGAGGTTCGTCGGCCCCCAGCGGCGGCTTTGCGGTACTGGACGACGCACAGTGGCAACGCGAACTCGATCTGAACCTGCTGCCGGCCGTGCGTCTGGATCGCGCCCTGCTCCCGCAGATGCTGCAGCGCCAGAGCGGGGTGATCATCCATGTGACCTCGATTCAGAACCGCCTGCCCTTGCCCGAAGCCACCACGGCCTATGCAGCGGCCAAGGCGGCGCTGTCGACCTACAGCAAAAGCCTGTCGAAAGAAGTCTCGCCGCAAGGCGTGCGGGTGGTGCGGGTGTCGCCGGGTTGGATCGAGACCGAAGCGTCGGTGGCCTTGGCCGAGCGGCTGGCGCAGGAAGCCGGGACCGATTACGAGGGAGGGAAACGGATCATCATGGGTGCCCTCGGCGGTATTCCGCTCGGCCGCCCTGCCAAGCCCTCAGAGGTGGCTGACCTGATTGCCTTTCTGGCCTCGCCCCGCGCAGCCGCCATCACTGGCAGTGAGTTTGTGATTGATGGCGGAACGGTGCCAACTACCTAGTACTGCATGCTGGCCGCCTGAACCCGGTTTACGCCAGCAATTCAGTAATCCACTGCGTCTGTTGGGCGACTTTCTGCACCTTCTCTTCCGGCACCGCCTGGCGCGCCTGAGCGAAATCGGCCAGGGTCTGCTGCTTTAGACGCAGCATGCGTTGCCACTTGGCCAGGAACGCCGGGCTGCGCGCCTGCATTTGCAGCGGGCCAAAGTACAGCTCCTCGGCGCTGTAGCTCACCGGGCCAGAACGTTCGGCCACGATAATTTCGTAGGCAAAGCGATTCTCCCGCAGCACCTCCTCGCAGAGGATGCGGTAGCCATTTTCCATCAGCCATTGGCGCAGCGGCTGCTCGCCGCCATTGGGCTGCAGGATCAAACGCTCCTGCCCACTCAGGCGCGCCTTGCCGCTGTCGAGGATGTCGCGAATCCGCTCGCCGCCCATCCCGCAGATACTGATTGCCGTGATTGCATCGCTCGCCTCAATCGCCGCCAAACCATCGGCCAGACGCACACTGATGCGTTGGCTCAGCTCGCTTTCACGCACGCTGCGTTCAGCCGCGTGGAACGGCGTCAACGCCACCTCCCCCGCCACGGCTGCCTCGATGACACCACGGCGCATCAACGCCACCGGCAGATAGGCGTGATCCGAGCCAATATCAGCCAACCGCGCCCCTGCTGGCACATGCGCCGCCACACGTTCCAGGCGCATAGACAATGTCTGCTCGTTCAACTCCAGCCCCTTCTCAGCCTCGACGTCCGGCCATTGAGCCGAATCGGGGCGCGATTCTGTCGGGCAACGCCGTGCATGGCAAATCGCGGTGACCAGCGATATGTGCCCGACCAGAGCCTAGGGTTCAGCGGAGCACCAATAACGCCACTTAGTGATGGGCTGTTATCGGCCGATTCTGTTGAAAAAGTCGTCTTCTGAGAGAGCTACTTTTCGGCAGCTCAAAAATTGCTCGATTTCGGCGTTGCTACGTAAAAACCAAGGCAGCTCCACCTTCTGAGCGGATCGAATTTCAACGTCGCTAACGCACTTTCACTGGCAAAAATCGCAACGGGACTTTTTCAACAGAATCGGCCAACAGCAGTCATCAAGGCTGCCAAGCAGTGGCACCGAAGACGCCAAGCCTCACTACGAGGAGGGGCCTATCGGCAAGAAGTGAATACCCGGAGGACTTTGGATTTCCCGGTTTGGATTGCAGTCATGCTAGCCGGATAGAATCCGTCTCTCGACTATCTTCGTCTCGCCAGCCCTTTCTGCGTCAAAAGCGCCCTCAGGTTATATGCTAGGGCTTCAGTCAGCCTGACGGCCCCCAAATGCACTCACTATTTCAAGTAGACACTGCGGACATAAAAGTCCTGAACGACGAGCAAGCGCGCGCACTGATCGCAAGATTGTGTCGGGCTGAGATTCGCAAGCACGGGGGCTCCGAGTCAGCCGTCACCTGGGGTGGCGATCAAAGAGCAAAAGATGGAGGGGTGGACGTCAGGGTAGAGATAAATCCGCCACTGGAGATATCTGGCTATCTGCCCAATGACAACACAGCATTTCAGGTAAAGGCCGAAGTATTTCCCCCCAGCAAGATACCTGGGGAAATGGCGCCCAAGGGAGTGCTAAGACAAGCAATACGAGACCTGGCTACGACCAAAGGAAGTTACGTCATTGCCGCGACGCGAGATGACACCTCAGAGTCCGCTCTTGGTCTACGACTCGATGCAATGAGAGATTGCTTGTCGGCCAACGGCCTTGGCTCCTCGCCGCATATCGCCTTCTACGACGCAAGAAAGATTGCAGACTGGGTCGAGCAACACCCAGCAATCGTAGCTTGGGTCAAACACCAGCTAGGCAAACCACTTGTGGGTTGGCGCCCATATTCAGGATGGGCCTACCAGGAGACGACCGTCGACTCCGAATATCTGGTCGATGAGCGAGTCAAAGTGTTCACGCCTGGCGCCGAGAAGGGTATGAATATCTCGGCCACCATTGATCGCCTGCGACTCGATCTGTCGAAGGGGACAAGCGTACGCATCGTCGGTTTATCTGGCGTTGGCAAGACGAGATTGGTACAGGCACTCTTCGATCCGCGTGTAAAGACGAATCAGGCTGTGCTGAGTTCTGATGACGTGCTGTACACGGACCTTTCAGATGGGCCGTCACCTCAACCTTCAGCGATGCTTGAAGCTCTGATTGAAGACGGAAGTCAGTGTGTTCTCGTCGTGGACAATTGCGGAGCTGATACTCATCAGAAACTCACCGAGCTGCTTAAGAAATCGGGTAGCAAGATTGGCTTAGTTACTGTTGAGTACGACGTTCGCGACGACTTACCAGAGGCCACGAAATGCTACCGTCTCGAAGGCTCCTCCGATGACGTAATCAAGCGACTTCTTCAGCGGCGTTATCCGGTTCTATCAATCAGTGACGTTGAAACCATCACGACATTCTCAGACGGTAACGCTCGCGTCGCGTTTGCGCTGGCAGCGACGGTGACGACGACTGGTGAACTGGCGCGGCTGCGGGACTCCGAGTTGTTTAAGCGCTTGTTTCATCAGAAGAGTGTCGAGAGTGAAGATCTCCTCAGATGTGCGGAAGCGGCCAGTATCCTGTACTCGTTCGATGGCGAGGACGATGGTCCTGAGGCAGAGCTCAGCAAAATTGCCGCTGCTGCTGACGTTCCATTGAGCACTCTGCAGCGGAAAGTGGTCGATCTACAGCGAAGAGGCCTCGTACAGAAACGTGGTAAATGGCGTGCTGTTCTGCCACACGCTATTGCCAATCGACTCGCAGCCCAGGCACTAGAAGCAATACCCAAATCGAAAATTGTGAATGTCTTTGTCGAAACTGCTACCGACCGTGTTGTCCGTTCGTTCTCGCGGCGACTTGGTTACTTACATGAAAGTGCAAAAGCCGCCGAGCTCATACGGGACTGGCTCTCGCCATCTGGGCGTTTTGGCGACCTATCGACTCTCAATGACATTGGCCATGAGATCTTTCACAACATTGCGCCTGTATCCCCAAAGATAGCCCTAGCGGCGATTGGACGGGCCGCCAATACCCCTAGCTTCCTTTCGGACGAAAACAGCAAGCGTGCTCAATATGCGCAGACGTTGAAAGCCATCGCGTTCGAATACGAAGACTTCGATATCGCCGCCGATATTCTCGTCCGGTTTGCCTTGCTGGATCCCAAGGGAAATGGGGGGCACGAATCTACTGTAGAAATTTTGAAGTCTCTGTTTTTCTGCGTGCTATCCGGTACGAATGCCCCCCCTAATCAAAGGGCAGAGTTCGTAATAAAACTGCTTGAGTCTGGCGATGCCGAGCGAGAGCAGTTGGGGCTGTTGCTGCTCGATGCGGCGCTTGAGGCAGGGCATTTTACCTCCGTGAGCAGATTCGATTTCGGAGCTCGAAAGCGGAGCGAGGGGTGGGCTCCGGAATCCCGATCAGACGTTGAGGCGTGGTTTATGCCATTCCTCCGCATGGCACTCGACATTGGTAAGCAGAAATCCGACCTTGCTGAAAGTTGCAGATCTATTTTGGGTCGCCGCTTAAGAGGACTTTGGCTTGGCACGAGTCTGAGGCCAGAAGTGTGTGCAGCCGTAATAGAACTGGCTTCAGTCGTGAGCTGGCCTCAAGGTTGGTTTGGAGTCAAAAGCATCCTTCGCTATGACTCGGGCAAATGCGATGAGTCAGTTCAGAACGAGCTGCGCGAGTTGGAGGGGCTTCTCAAACCGAAGGCTATACCCGACATGATTCGAGCTCGACTTCTAGACTCGAACCATTTCGACTTGGATCTTGATGGCGATGCTACAGATCAGCTCGCTAAAACGCCTGGTGAGCGAATCCGCAGATCAAACCAGGCCGTGGAGGAGCTTGGGGAGGCTGCTGCCACCATTGACGGCCTTCTCTTGGAGTTACTCCCGCAATTGATCTCAACCGAGTCAGGAGCCAATGCATTTCCTTTCGGGGTTGGCGTTGGAAAGCAGGTTGCGGACCCGAGATGGATTTTGGATGCGGCAAAGGAACATATCGCCACTGCCACGGCAGGAGCAGTCGGTCTCTTGTTCCTACGCGGCTTGCTCAACGGCTGGCACTATGCATCTCCCACTTCTGCCGAGGAGTTCCTCGACAGTGCGGTAAGTGATGCAGTTTGGGTCAAGTGGATCATGGACCTGCATTGCTGCATACCGATGAACCAAGCGGCTTACGCTCGTATCCACCAATCAATCAAGGCTGGGACTACTCCTGCCTGGCAATACTCCTATCTCGGAATGGGCAGACAAACCGACGCATTCTCTGTTGCAGAGATTGGTGAGTTGCTTGCTGCGATAGCACTGCTGCCTGATGGAGGTGTTGTGTTTCTCGACGTCCTTTCTATGGTCGTCCACTGCGCGTCAGATCACGATGATGCGTACAAGGAGTCTCTGGCGATAACCTGCCTGAATCTTTTGCGCTCAGCCCACTGGGCTCAGGTTCTTGGGGGGCGCGCCAATAGCGCTTACCACATTGAGAGCGTATTGGAGTTTTCACTGAAGCGACTAGCTTCTTCCGAAGCAGCGCTGGAGGTTTTGAGCGGTCTAGTTGCCTTTGCGCGCACGAGGGAATGTAGTTATTCCGATAGGGATGCCATCAAAGTCGCCATCTCGTCATTCCTCAGGCACATGCCGCGACGAGCGCTCGACGCGATCTATGTTCCCGGCGAAGAAGCTTACTACCGCCAGATGTCGCCGGTGATTGGACGTCCGTACAGTGACCGGAAGGAAACAGCACTGAGCGTAGTCCCAGTGGACGTATTGATCGATTGGTGTAATGCATCGCCGCCTGATCGTTACGTGTTCGCGGCACGGAGCTGCAAGCTGTTCGACACCCGAAGTCGAGCAAGTGAAGAGCATACCGATATCGACTCTGTGGACGATTCTGAGTTGGTTATTTCGGATGCCGCGCTCGCTTTGCTCGCTAATGCTCCTGATAAGAAGGCTGTAATCGAAGCCTATTTGAAGCGATTTGCTCCTTCAGGCTGGTCCGGGTCTTTGGCCGAAATCCTGAAGAAACGGATTCCGCTTCTCGATGCTCTGAGTCTCGGTAACGAGGAACAGCTGAAGCCAGTATTGGCGACAGCTAGAGCTAGCCTCGAACGAAGAATCGCAGCGGAAGAGCTTCGAGAGGACGAAGAGGAGCGCGAGCGTACTGGGAGCTTCGAATAGCCTAGCCCGACGCCTCCATTGGCCGGTAGCTGCCCGCCCTAACCGGCAGCTATTGGCCGATTCTGTTGAAAAAGTCGTCTTCTGAGAGAGCTACTTTTCGGCAGCTCAAAAATTGCTCGATTTCGGCGTTGCTACGTAAAAACCAAGGCAGCTCCACCTTCTGAGCGGATCGAATTTCAACGTCGCTAACGCACTTTCACTGGCAAAAATCGCAACGGGACTTTTTCAACAGAATCGGCCGACTGCGGCCTATCGTGCATTCAGCTACCAACCCGCCCTGCAATTGTCGCGGTAAAAGGACAAAAGGGTTGTCATGCACAACTGCACAGGCTCCGACATCGCGCGGCTATTCGGCCTTCCCCACAATTCTGCCGCGACGCAACGATAAGCAGTTGGCGTGCTAAGCGAAGCGTGTAGAATCCCGCGCCCCGAAAATGCAGGAGACAACACGTTGGCTATTCACTACACCGCGTCCGCGGAAAATGTCGCATGTGGACGCACCGGCTCGAACCTGAGCAGCACCCAGGATGTCACTCAGGTTTCATGCAAGCTGTGCCTGCGCAGCGTTGAAAAAGGCACTGTTGAGCCTGTCCGTAAAACCCCAAGCCTCGCTGAGCTTAGAGCCGCCGCAAAAGCGGCGAAGGCCGCTGCCGCAGCGGCTGAGCTGGTAAAGCCAACCGCCACCCTGAAACCCCGCGCCGAATGGCAGCAACGCCTGGAGCAACTGCCGGGTAGAAACCGCATCCCGCGTGGGATGGCTCGGCAGGTATTTGTTTAAGCGCGGCAAACCTCGGCCTATCGCCAGCGGCCGCGTTAACTCGCCACCAAGCAGTAGCGCCCGCCTGGTTGGTTAAAGCCCTGCTCTGCGTCAGAGTCGCGCGGCCTTATTGCTTCAAGGCAACAGCAACCGCCTTGGCGGCATCCTCAATCGCGCACTCATTGTAGGGCGCAAAACCCAGCACCAGCCCCGGTTCTCGGGGCTGCACGCTGTAGCGCGCCAGCGGCAGGGTGTCGATGCCGGCGGCCTGCAGGCGGGCGAAGGCGACCTGTTCATTGTCCATCTGCAGGTTGCAGGTGATATCCAGCCCTGCACGGATCTCCGGTACGTCGATCAACCCCTGCCAATGCCGCTGCGCCGACTCGGCAAAGGCCTCGGCGCGTGAAGCGTAAATTTTGCGCATGCGCCGTACATGGCGGTCGAAATGCCCTTCATGGATAAAGTCGGCCAGCACCGCTTGCGACAGGCTGTTGGCGTGGCGGGACATCAGCGCGGCGGCGCGGGTGAAACTCTCCAGCAGGTGCGCCGGCAATACCAGATAAGCCAGGCGGATGGAGGGAAACAGCAGCTTGCTGAAGGTGCCAGCGAGGATCACCGACTGCTCCGCCGCCGGCATCGAGCGCAGCGCCGGAATCGGCTTGGCGATAAAGCGGTATTCGCTGTCGTAGTCGTCCTCGAAGATATAGCTGCCGTGCTGCGCCGCCCACTGCAACAGCGCCAGACGCCGCGCGGGGGACAACTCACCGCCCAGCGGCGCCTGCCGTGAAGGGGTGACGTAGGCCAGCCGAGCATCGGGGGCCAGACGCACGCCCTCCTCCACTTGAATGCCGAAAGCGTCCACCGGCACATCCACGCGCTGCACACCCGATACATCGATCAGCTGACGCGCGCCGGGGTAGCCGGGGTCTTCCATCCATACCTTGGAGTTGCCCGGTGCCAACAGGCGCAGGCACAGGTCGAGCCCCTGCTGCACGCTGTTGAGCACCAGGATGCGCTCGGCGGGCACTTGCACACCACGGGCGATGGCCAGGTAGCCGGCGATGGCTTCACGCAGCGCCGGCAAGCCGCCGGGGTCCGAGTCGAGCAGGATGGACAGCCTCGAGGCGCGCAGCTGCTGGATATGTAGCTTGCGCCACAGGTCGACCGGGAAAGCCTGAACATCGCCCCGATGCGGGAAGAACGGCCGCAACCCCGGCGTCACCGAGCGCCGCGCAAAGATTGGGGTGATCGCCTCAAGGCGTTCGACCCACGGCGTGGCAGGGGGCGTGCGCGGCGCCTCTTGCGTGGCCACGACCTTGCGCCGCACATAGCCGGCGTTAAGCGTGGCGTCCGGCAGCACCTGGCAAACCCGCGTGCCGCTGCCGGTCTGCGCCTCCAGATAGCCCTCGGACAACAACTGCTGATAGGCCACCTGGGCCGTGCCCCGCGCCAGCTTGTAGTGCTCGGCCAGCGCGCGCGTACTGGGCAGCTTGCTGCCAGCCGGCAGACGGCCGCCGAGAATGGCGCCGCGCAGCGCCTCATATAACCAGCGCTGCAGGCTGACGCCCGGCTCGGGTGTACCCAATGGCAGGAAGACCACCTGCGGGGGCGATTTTTCGGCGGGCATGGCCGCTCCAAAGTGGATCAATGAGTTCAGGCAAGAATGGATCAATACCTTGATCCAAGCCAGAGGCAGAATCACTCCCGTCGTCAGCCAACAGCCTTTCTCTTCACCATGGGAACTCACAACATGAAACAGCAAATCCTGATCATTGGTGCCGGCTTTGCCGGCATGTGGAGTGCACTCAGCGCCGTGCGCCTGCTCGATCAACAGCAGCGCCTGGACATCAATGTCACCCTGCTTGCGCCCCAGGCGGAACTGCGCGTGCGTCCACGCTTTTATGAGCCCGACCTGGCCAGCACAGTCGCTCCGCTCGGCCCACTGTTCGAGGCCGTGGGTGTCCGCTTCGTCCAGGGCAGTGCCACGCAGATTGATACCGCCAGCAAGCGCGTCAGCTACCGCGACGCGTCGGGTGCCGAGGCTGCACTGAACTATGACCGTCTGATCCTCGCGTCCGGCAGCCAGGTGGCGCGCCCACCACTGGACGGTATCGAACGCTTTACCTTCGATGTCGACAGCCTGGAGTCGGCGCAGAAACTCGAAGCCCACCTGCAAAGCCTGGCGCAGCAGCCAGAGAGCGCAGCACGCAACACCGTGGTGGTGGTCGGCGGCGGCTTTACCGGTATCGAAACCGCCACCGAAATGCCGGCACGCCTGCGCGCCACCCTCGGTGGGCAGACCGACATCCGCGTCATCGTGGTGGATATGGCCAAGCAGGTTGGCGCGGCCATGGGCGAGGCAATCGCCGAGATAGTCGCCGCAGCCAGCGACAGCCTAGGCGTCACCTGGCGGCTCGGCAGTCCAGTGTCCAAGGTCGATGAGCACGGTGTGCAGCTGGGTAACGGCGAACGCATTGCGGCCAGTACGGTGATCTTTGCCGTGGGTGTGAAAGCCTCGCCACTGACCCAGCAAATCAACGGCGAACGCGATGCACATGGCCGCCTGCACGTGGACCGCAACCTCAAGGTGCTCGGCCAGAATGCCATCTACGCCACCGGCGACACCGCTTACGCGGCCGTGGATGAGCAGGGCAATCACGCCCTGATGACCTGCCAGCACGCCATTGCACTGGGTCGCTCGGCCGGCAACAACGCCGCCGCGGATCTGCTCGGTGTCGCGCCGATTGCCTATAGCCAGCACAAGTACGTCACCTGCCTGGATCTGGGTGCCTGGGGCGCGGTGTTTACCGAAGGCTGGGAGCGCAAGGTGCTGCTGACCGGCCAGGAAGGCAAGGCGCTGAAAACCCAGATCAACACCCAGTGGATCTACCCACCGGCAGCGGACAGGGCAATCGCCCTGGCCGCTGCCGACCCGTTGATCCCCGTGGTGGCGTAAGCACTCGCTGCGCCACCCTCAGGACATCTGTGCCAGCGTCTTGCGAAAGCGCAGCAGCGCGCCGGCAAAGAACAGCGCGCCGATGCCGATGATCGCCAGGAACTGCGGCCAGACGGTCGCGAACCCGGCACCGCGATAGAGAATCGCCTGGGCCAGATCGACGAAGTGAGTGGTCGGCGCCACCAGCATAATCTGCTGCACCAGCTCGGGCATGCTCTCGCGCGGTGTGGTGCCGCCGGAAAGGATCTGCAGCGGGATCAGCACCAGAATGATCAACAGGCCCAATTGCGGCATCGAGCGCGCGATAGTGCCGAAGAAAATGCCCATTGAGGTGGTCGCGAACAGGTGCAGCAGCGCGCCGCACAAGAACAGCGGCAGCGAGCCGGCAATCGGCACGTGCAGCCAGCCTTGCACCACCAGCAGCAGCGACAGCGCAGTGGCCAGCAGCACCACCAAGCCCATCGACCAGACCTTGGCCAGCATGATTTCGGGTGGCGTCACCGGCATCACCAGCAGGTGCTCGATGGTGCCGTGTTCGCGTTCGCGGATCAGTGCCGCGCCCGTGAGAATGATCGACAACATAGTGATCTGGTTGATCACCTCCATCACCGAGCCGAACCAGCTGCGCGTCAGGTTTGGGTTAAACGCGACGCGCACGGCCAATGCGGCCTGCTGCGGCAGGTCGGCACGATAGTGACGCAAGAACGCGCTGACTTCCTCGGCACCGATCATTTGGATATAGCCCGCACCGGTAAACGCCATGCTCACCTGTGTGGCATCGACGTTGAGCTGGATAGCGGGGCTATGCCCGGCAAGTACATCGCGCTGAAAATCCGGTGGGATATTCAGGGTGAAGGTGTACTGCCCGGAGTCCATGCCGTGATCCATTTCGCTCAGTTCGATACGTTGCGGCGGGCGAAAAAACGGTGGTTGGAAGGCATCAATCAAGCGGGCCGAGAGCGGTGAGCGGTCTTCGTCGACCACTGCAATCGAGGCGTTGTGCAGGCTCTCCGGCATGCTGGTGGCGGCCGTGATGATGCCCAGGGTAAAGGCCCAGATAATCAGCAAGAGCAGCGCAGGGTCACGCTGCAGGCTGCGCAGTTCCTTGAGCCCCAGGTGGAAGATATTCGCCAGCTGTTCCATCTCAGGCCTCCTGCTTTTTCAGTAGGCTGGTGCACAGTGCTAGCAGGACGGGGATGGTAATCAGCAACGCCATGAAATAGCTGTACAGCTCAGTGAAACCCAGCGCTTTAGAGAACACTCCACGGCTGATGATGAGAAAGTGCGAGGTGGGATAAATCTGGCCAACCAGCGCGCCAAAGCCTTCGAGTGATGCCACCGGGTAGATCAGCCCGGAGAACTGGATGGCCGGAATCAGGGTGACGATGGCCGTGCCGAATACCGCAGCAATCTGGCTGCGGGTAAAGGTCGACATCAGCAAGCCCATGGCCGTGGCGCAGCTGATGTACAGCAGGCCACCGGTCAGCAAGGCCAGTAGGCTGCCCTTGAGCGGCACATCGAACACCCACACCGCAGCGACCACCAGCAGCACAAAATTGAGCATGCCCAGGGCGATATAAGGCAGTTGCTTGCCAAGCAGAAACTCCAGGCGGGTGACCGGCGTGACATACAGGTTGATGATCGAGCCCAACTCCTTTTCGCGTACCACGCCAAGGGCGGTAAGCATTGCCGGAATCAGCATCAGCAGCAGCGGAATCACCGCCGGCACCATGGCATTCAGGCTTTCCACGTCCGGGTTGTAGCGGTAGCGCACCTCCAGGGTCGGCAGGCTACTTCGCGTAGACGCACTGTCCTGGCGGGCCAGCTCCTGCAAGTAGCCGGCATGCAGGCCCATCACATAGCCTTTGATGGTTTCGGCGCGCATCGGCATGGCGCCGTCGAGCCACATGCCGATTTGCGGTACGCCACCGCGCTTGAGGTCACGGCCGAAGTTGGGCGGGATTTCCACCGCCAGGCTGATCTCGCCACTGCGCATGCGCCGGTCCAGCTCGTCGTAATCGCGCAGCGGCGCTTGCTCGATAAAGTAGCGCGAGCCGGCCAGGTTGAGGGCGTACGCCTGGCTGGTGGTGGTCTGGTCGCGGTCGAGCACCGCGTAGGTCAGGTTCTCGACATCCAGGCTGATGCCGTAGCCAATGATAAACAGCAGCAACAGACTGCCGAGCAACGCCATGCTGCCGCGAATCGGGTCGCGGCGCAGTTCCAGGGCTTCCCGGCGGGTATAGCTGAACAGGCGCAGCAGGCTGAAGCGCTTGCGTTTCAGCTCATTGCTCTGCGCTGCTGGAGCCTCCGCTTCTGGTGCGGGCTGTTGTGCTTTTTCGCCGACGGCATCCTGCAGGTAGGCGATAAAAGTCGCCTCCAGGGTTGGCAGGCCGCGCTTGGCCATCAGGGCCTTGGGCGTGTCGCTGTCGAGCACTTTGCCGGCGTGCATCAAGGAGATGCGGTCGCAACGCAGGGCTTCGTTCATAAAGTGGGTGGAGATAAATATCGTCACGCCGTCATTGCGCGAAAGGTCGAGCATCATCTGCCAGAACGCATCACGGGCAATGGGGTCGACGCCTGACGTCGGCTCATCAAGAATCAGAATTTCTGGCTTATGGATGACCGCTACAGCCAGTGAAAGACGCTGACGAATACCCAGCGGCAAACGCTCGGGCAACTGCTCCATAACGCTGCCAAGGCTGAAACGCTCAGCCATGGCAGTCACCCGCGCCGCGATTTCCGTGGCCGGCACGTGAAACAGCTGGGCGTGCAGCACCAGGTTCTGCCGCACACTCAGCTCGGCATACAACGAGAATGACTGCGACATATAGCCGACCCGCTTGCGCGTGGCCATGTCGCGGGCATTGACCACCTGACCGAACAGCAGGGCTTGCCCTTCGCTGGCGGGCAGCAAGCCGGTAAGCATCTTCATGGTGGTGGTTTTGCCGCAGCCATTGGAGCCGAGAAAGCCGAAGATTTCCCCGCGTTCGATGCGAAAGTCGACGTGGTCGACCGCAACAAAATCGCCGAAACGCATGCTCAGGTCGCGCGCTTCAATGGCAATTTCCTGTTCGCCTGCCGGGCGTGGCGGGATCACCAGTTGCTTATGGCCCTGGCGTTTGGCTTCCGGCATCAGGGCGATAAACGCCTCTTCCAGACTTGAGCATTGAGTGCGTTGCAGCAGCTCGGCCGGGCTGCCGGTGGCCAATACGGCGCCGTCATCGATGGCCAGCAAATGGTCGAAGCGCTCGGCCTCCTCCATGTAAGCAGTGGCCACCAACACACTCATCTGCGGGCGCTGCCGGCGAATGCGCTCGATCAATTCCCAGAACTGGTTACGCGACAGCGGATCAACGCCGGTGGTGGGCTCGTCGAGGATCAGCAAGTCAGGGTCGTGGATCAGCGCGCAACACAGCCCGAGTTTTTGCTTCATACCGCCGGACAGTTTGCCCGCCGGCCGCTCACCAAATTCACTGAGGCCCGTGCTGCGCAGCAGTTCGGCAATACGGGTTTTGCGTTCGGCCTCGGCCTGGCCAAACAGGCGGGCAAAGAAGTCCAGGTTCTCGATCACCGAGAGCGTCGGATAGAGGTTCTTACCCAGCCCCTGAGGCATATAGGCGATGTGTGGGCACACTTGCCGGCGGTGAGCGCGGCTGGCCATATCGCCACCGAGCACCTCGATCTGCCCGCTCTGGATTTTGCGTGCGCCGGCAATCAGCGCCAGCAGGCTGGATTTGCCCACACCGTCGGGGCCGATCAAACCCACCATGCACTGCGCGGGAATTTCCAGGCTGACGGCATTGAGGGCGCAGGTTTTGCCGTACTGCAGGCTGACATCCTGCAGCTGCGCGACTGGCGCTGCAGGCGCGCTCACTGCGGAACCTTGATCGCCAGTTCTGCCGGCCACTCGGCCTGTGGGTCAAGCCGCAGATAAGCCACGCCGGGGACGCCGGTTTTTACTTGAGTGAGGTGGCGCTGCAAGAGTTCTGGATCAATCCGTGCCTTGACCCGGAACATCAGCTTTTCGCGCTCGCTGGCGGTTGCCACGGTTTTCGGAGTGAACTGGGCAACGCTGGCCACGTAGCTGACCTTGGCCGGAATTACATACTGCGGTACGGCATCGATCACCAGGCGAACTTCGGCACCGAGTGCTACCCGACCTGCCTGCTGCTCAGGCAGGAAAAAGGTCATGTAGACATCGCTCAGGTCGACCAGATTAAGTACCTTGCCGCCCGCGCCGATTACCTCACCCGGCTCGGCGATGCGGTACTGCACACGCCCTGCGCGCGGCGCCTTGAGCTGACTATCCTCGATATCGATCTGTAAGCGCTCGACGCTGGCTTGGGTGGCCTCCACAGCCGACTGCGCCTCAATCACCTGGGACTGTGCGGCGGCAATGCCCGCTTCAGCCGAAATAACCTGGGACTCTGCGGCCGCCAGAGCGGCTTGGGTGCTTTGCAGCCGGGCAAGGTCGTCATCCAGTTGCTGCTGCGCCATGGCATTGCGTTTGACCAGGATCGCGCTGCGGGCGTGGCGCTTTTGCGCGGCCGACACTTCCGCCTGGCGCTGGCGCACGATGGCCTGCGCGGTGACTTTCTCACTCTCGCGCAGGCGAACCTGGGCGCTGGCAGTCAGTTGGCTGTTCTGCGCCTGGCGCATTTGCGCCTGAGCCTGCAGCACTTGCGCCTGGAGTACCTGGGTGTCCATGCGCGCAATCACTTGCCCGGCCTCGACGAACTCGCCCTCCTCAACCTCAATGCTGGCGATGCGCCCCGGTAACTTGCTGGCCGCGTCAACGTCGGTGGCTTCAATCCGCCCGTTACCGCTGGCGAAGCCATCCCCCAGGCCCTCGGGGCGCAGGGTGTACCAGAGCAGGCCGGCGATAATGGCCACGACGGCAACACTGGCGGCAGGAAAGATCCATTTTCGGCTGACTGACATAATGACCTTGAGTCTCTAAACAAAGGAATTGGCTACAGCGGCACTCGGCGTCACACCGTGCGAGCTAGGGCTGTTCGAAGCGGCTCAAGCGGCGCCGCAGGTGGCTGTTTTCGGCACGCAGCTGCTCCAGCTCATCAAGCAACTGCAGCGCCAGGGCCACACCGGCCCACTCAAGTTGCAGCTCAACCTGTAAGCGCAACGCCCGCTTGGCGACGGACAGTGCATGGCTACTAAACCGCCATTGCTCCGGCGTTGCACCGCAGGGTTCGACGATGCCGTGTTCGATAATTTCCAGCAGAACCGCCTGCGGCAGCTCAGCGCACAGGCAGAACTCGTGAATGTCTAATTGCAGGGTCTGGCTACTCATCACTGGCTCCACTGCGCGCGCGGATTGAAGGCGGCCTGCTCGGCCAGTTGTGCCCATAACGCGCGCACAGGCTCGTCGGCTTGAGCCGGGATGACGATCTTGAACAACGCATACAGGTCACCCGGCTCGCCGGCTTTGTTGCGCAGCCCCTTGCCTTTGATCCGCAGCCGTTGCCCTGCTTGGGTATTGGCGGGTATGCGCAGGCTGATTTTGCCGCTCAGCGTCGGCAGCGTAACTTGGCTGCCCAGCGCGGCCTCCCAAGGCGCCAATGGCACGGTGAGGACCAGGTTGTGCCCCTCAACATCGAACAATGGGTGGGGCACGAAGTGAATGACCAAATCCAAGTCGCCATGTCCGCCGCCACCTACCCCCAGCGCGCCCTGCCCTTTCAGGCGGATGCGTTCGCCATTGCTGACCCCAGGCGGGATTTTTACATTCAAGGTCTTGCTGATCGCAGGCAGAGGCTGACCGTCAGCGCTGTATTGCGGGAGTTGGAAGGCAATGGTCTTGGTTTCAGCGGCCAGGGTTTCTTCCAGCAGCAGCGGCAGCGCCATTTCAACGTCCTGGCCCCTGCGCGCGCGGCTGCGGCCGGCGTCCTGGAAACGCCCCGCGCCACCAAACAGCGACTCGAAAAACTCGGAATACTCACTGCCCGCGCGGCCACCCTCGGAAAAACCCGCATGGCCTTGCGGTTGCCAGCCCGGTGGCGGCTCAAAGGGGCGACCCTGCTCGGCGTATTTGCGCAGTTCATCGTACTCGGCGCGCTTTTCCGCGCTTTTCAGCACCTCATAGGCTTCGGCGACTTCCTTGAATTTATTTTCCGCATCCGCTTCTTTGCTGACGTCTGGATGGTATTTGCGCGCCAGTTTGCGGTAAGCCGTCTTCACGGCTTTGTCATCTGCCCCCGGTTCAAGCCCGAGCACCTTGTAGTAATCCTTGAAGTCCATCGAGCCACCTTGGGTCGTCTACCGACACGTTGCTTGCAGCAGTAAACGCTGCTCAGGTGCGAGAGGTTTTGTCAGAGATCAAGAGAGTTGGCATTGCCGACTCTGGGGCCGTGTCCACCACTGCCGGACAGACCTGAGTGCCGGCGGTGCCGGCGAGCATCTCTTCGATCTGCTCCAGCGAACCGATTACCGCACGCTGACCGCTCGCCAGGACGAAAGCCTGCGCAGCTGCGACCTTGGGCCCCATGGAGCCTGCGGCGAACGCGTGCTCACTCAGTTCTTGTGGCGTGACCTTGCCGAGGGCGCGTTGCGTGGGCAGGCCCCAGTCGAGGTAAATCGCTGCAACATCGGTGGCAATCACCAGCACCTCGGCATGCAGCTCACGCGCCAGCAAGCTGCTGCACAGGTCTTTATCGATCACCGCTTCCACGCCATGCAGAGCGTTGCCCTCACCCTTGCGCGCCACCGGGATACCGCCGCCACCGGCCGCAATCACCAGCGCGCCATGCTCCAATAACCAGCGGATCGCCTGTATGCCGAGTACCCGCAGCGGCTGAGGCGAGGCCACCACGCGGCGGAACGCAGCACCGTCCGCCGCCATGCTCCAGCCCCTGGCAGCAGCCACGTGTACGGATTCGGCCTGGGTGTAGATCGGCCCGATGGGTTTGCTTGGGTGGCCAAAGGCCGGGTCCTGCAGATCCACTTCCACCCGGGTGATCAGCGTGGTGATCGCCCGCGTTGCGGGCAACAGGTTGGCCAGCTCCTGCTCAAGCAGATAGCCGATCATGCCGTCGGTCTGCGCGCCGAGTACGTCCAGTGGGTAGGCGTCCACGTCAATGTAGGCCGCCGCTTGCAGGGCCAGTAGCCCCACCTGCGGGCCGTTGCCATGGGTCAGCACCAGGTCGTGGTTGGCGGCTACGCGCGCCAATTGGGCAGCGGCGCGGCGAATGTTGGCCAACTGGTTTTCCGCTGTGGGCAGCTGGTCACGTCGCAGCAAGGCATTACCGCCCAGGGCGACGACGACTTTCATGAGTGGGCTCCTGGCGGTGTCATCCGAGGGTCGCTACCAGCACGGCCTTGATGGTGTGCATACGGTTCTCGGCCTGGGTGAAGACGATGGAGGCGTCAGACTCGAACACTTCGTCGGTGACTTCAATCTCGCTCAGGCCATATTTTTCGTGCACCTCGCGGCCCACCTCGGTCTCCAGATTGTGGAACGCGGGCAGGCAGTGCATGAACTTGCTGCGTGGCTTGCCAGTGGCCTGCATCAGCGTCGTGGTCACCTGATAGGGCAGCAGTTTGTCGATGCGCTGTTGCCACACAGCATCGTCCTGGCCCATTGAAACCCAGACATCGGTGTAGAGAAAATCTGCGCCGGCCACGGCCTTCAGCGGATCGCTTTCCAGGGTGATGCGTGCCCCGGTGCGGCTGGCCAGCTCGCGCATTTGCGCCACCAGTTCGGCAGGTGGCTGTAGATCGGTTGGCGAGCAGATGCGCACATCCATACCCATTTGCGTGCCGCCCACCAGCAGCGAACTGCCCATGTTGAAGCTGGCGTCGCCCAGGTAGCAGAAGCTCAATTCGTGCAGTGGCTTTTCGCCGAACTCCTGCATGGTCAGCAAGTCGGCGAGGATCTGTGTGGGGTGCATCTCATCGGTCAGGCCATTCCACACCGGCACCTTGGCGTAAAGCGCCAGCTCCTCAACCACGCTCTGATGAAAGCCGCGGTACTCGATGCCGTCGTAGTAGCGCCCCAAAACGCGGGCGGTGTCCTTCAGCGATTCCTTGTGGCCGAGCTGCGAGCTACCGGCATCGAGATAGGTCACGTGCCCGCCCTGGTCGTGCACCGCGACCTCGAAGGCGCAGCGGGTACGCGTCGAGGGTTTCTCGAAAATCAGCACGATATTTTTACCCGTAAGGCGCGGCTGCTCGTTGCCCACCGCTTTCGAGCGTTTGAGTTCGGCGGCCAGGTCGAGCAGGTAGCGCACCTCATCGGGGGCGAAATCCTTCAATGCCAGCAGGCTACGGTTGTGCAGGTTAAAGCTCATGGGCTGCTCTCATAGGGGATAGAGGTCAAAGCGCGTCACGCTCAATCGGGCAACTCATGCAATGGCTACCACCACGACCGCGGCCCAATTCCGAGCCGGGAATGGTGATCACCTCAACACCGGCTTTGCGCAACAGCGTGTTGGTGTGGGTATTGCGGGCATAGCCCATGACCACGCCCGGAGCCAGCGCCAGCAGGTTGTTGCCGTCGTCCCATTGTTCGCGCTCGGATTGCCAGGCATCGCCGCCGGTGGCCACCGAACGCAGCTTGGCCAGGCCCTGTGCTGCGGCCACGACCTCCAGGAAGGGCTGGCTCTCGCTGCGCACATCCAGGCTGCCTTCACGTTCGCCCGGACGCAGGCTGTGCACGCGGATCGCGTCAACCATTTCGGGGAAGCAGGTCACCAGGTCCACGTCGCAGAAGGTGAATACCGTGTCCAGGTGCATCGCACCGCGCGACTTGGGAATCTGCGCGGCCAACACGTGGGTGGCTGCGCCCTGGGCAAACAATGCGCGGGCCAGCTGACTGACAGCCTGCGGCGAGGTGCGCTCGCCCATGCCGATCAATACCACGCCATGCCCCAGCGGCATCAGATCGCCGCCTTCCAAGGTCGCACCGCCATGATCGACATCGGGGTCGCCCCACCAGATTTTCGTCTTGCCAGCGAACAGCGGATGGAAGCGATAGACCGCTGCGGTCAACAGGGTTTCCTGCCGCCGAGCCGGCCAGTACATGGGGCACAGCACCACGCCGTCACCGATCCAGCAGCTGCTGTCGCGGCTGAACAGCGTGTTGGGCAGCGGCGGCAGAAGGAAGTCATGTGCTGTGGCATAACGGGCCAGCAGCCCTTCTGGCTCAAACGGCAGCTCGGCACGCGCCAGCCCGCCGATCAGGTGTTCTGCCAGGCGCATAGGCGGCAGTGCTTCTAGCCAGGGCCTTAGTTGCTGCGCCAACTCGCTATCGACAGTGCCTTGGGCGAGTTTGCGGTCCAGCAGCCAGGTGCGGGCCTCTGGGTTGGCCATGCTGGTAGCCAGCAGGTCATGCAGCTCCAGCACCTCAACATCGCGGCTGAGCATGGCATTGGTGAAGGCGGCGTGATCGTTGCGCGCCTGCTCGACCCAGAGCACGTCGTCGAACAGTAAATCGCGGCAATTGGCCGGCGTCAGGCGCTGCTGTGCGAGACCTGGGCGGCACACCAGTACACTGCGCAAGCGGCCAATTTCAGAGTGCAAACCTTGGGTCGTCATGACATTGAATTCCTGTTCACAAATGCGCAGATGCAAAATGCAGAGCGCTTACAGCCCGAGCCGCCCCATCAGCAGCAGCGTGGCGGCTACGCCGGCCAGCACCACCAGAGCGGCCAGAATCGCCCACTCCCAAGGGGTAAACATGCGTTCCTGTCGCTGGCGCTTGGCCCAGGCATAGAGCAGCACGCCCGGCACATAAAGCAGGGCGCTGAGCAGCAGATACTTGAAGCCGGCGGCGTACAGCAGCCATAAGCAGTAGACCGTGGCCAACGCAGCGATGGGCACGTCAGCACGCTGGATGGCCGCTTTGACGCCCTCACCGCGCCAGGCCAGCAACAGGCCGTAGGCCGCGCTGAACAGGTAGGGCAGCAGAATCATCGCCGTGGACAGCGAGATCAGCGCCAGATAAGACGCCTCGGAGAACAGCGTCAGAATCAGAAACAGCTGCACCATGCCGTTGGTGAGCCACAGCGCATTGGCCGGCACATGCTTGTCGTTGGTCTGCCCCAGCCACTTCGGCATCACACCACCGCCTGCCGGGCTGAACAGGGATTCCGCCGCCAGTAGCATCCAGGCCAGGAAGCCGCCTCCCACCGATACAATCAGGCCGACGTAGATCAGCACCGCGCCCCAGGTGCCAACAGCGTTTTCCAGCACGCCGGCCATTGATGGGTTTTTCAGGCCGGCCAGGGTCGGCTGGCTAAATACCCCAAGCGACAGCAACGACACCGACATCAGTAGCAGCAGGCAGATCAGAAAGCCGATGACCGTGGCGCGGCCCACGTCTTCACGCTTGCGCGCCCTGGCCGAATACACGCTGGCCCCCTCAATGCCGATAAACACCCAGACCGTCACCAGCATGGTGCTCTTGACCTGATCAAGCACCGAGCCGAGGCTGGCATCGCCCCAGAAGTTCAGGCTGAAGGTTTCCACCTTGAAGGCCATGGCCACCAGCGCGATAAACAGCAGCAGCGGCACGATCTTGGCCAGCGTGACCACCGCATTCAGCACCGCAGCGCCTTGAATACCGCGCAGTACCAACAGGTGGATGACCCACAGCACGGTGGAAGCGCCCGCGATGGCGGCCGGCGAGTTGCCGCTGCCGAACACGGGAAAGAAGAAGCCCAACGCACCGAACGCAGCCACCAGATAACCGACATTGCCGATCCAGGCGCTGACCCAGTAACCCCAGGCGGAGTTGAAGCCAACGTACTCACCCGACAACGCGCGGGCATAGGCGTAAACGCCGTTGTCGAGTTCGGGTTTGCGCAGCGAGAGCATCTGGTAGACCCGCACCAGCAGCAACATGCCGATGCCGGTGATGGTCCAGCCAATCAGGATGGCCCCAGCACCGGCGCCGGCTGCCATGTTCTGCGGCAGACCGAAGATACCGCTGCCGATGATTGAACCGACCACCAGCGCCACCAGCAGGCCAAGACCGAGCTTCGCGGGTGCCTGTGTGGCGGTGATCTTGGTTGGTGTTGCGCTGCCGGATAGACCCGCAACATCTGCGGTTGCTGCTGAAGGTAATGCGTCTGCGGCCTTCATGCCGCCCAACCCGCAGAAGCCGGCACACCGCACAGCGCCTTGAACTTCATCGCAAACGACGCGGCGCTTGGCGCGTGCACAGTGGACGCGAGCCCCAAAACGATGTAGCGGTAAACGATGGAATGCAGCGGATTCATCGCAAATACCTGTGCAGGGTGATGCCAGCCAGAACGTGAAGTACGCGCAGATCTGGTTATCCCTATCAGTCTGTTCGCCCTGGCTTGAGCTGTCTGTTCGCAAGCACACGTAGAGCCTTCAGGCGCTCGGCAACAGGACGGCAAATCCATCGATCTTGGCTAGGCATATTGAATGGCTACTGACCGATTTTCGCCTGCCGCCAACGGCCGCGTTGGCTCGCCGCCAAGCATTAGCGGCCGCGTCAGCGTCGCGCGGCCTTTATCACCTGAGCAGCCCTGCCCAGGTTATGGCGACGGCATAAAGCCTTGAATGGCGCTTTACATGTGCACGCGCACGCACATATAGTCGCCACATGAATACACCTCTATCCCGAACCCAAGCCATCGAAGCCGCCATCGCGTCACTCGATGGCGCGTTCTTCAAAGCCCTGTGCGAGGCGCCACGCGTGGCCGTACTCAAGCGCGTCATGCTTCTGGGGCGCGCAGATGTCACCGAGATTGCCGCTGAACTGCCGCAGGAGCGCTCAGTGGTGTCGCGCCATTTGCAGGTACTGCTTGATGCCGGCATCGTGCGCGCCGCGAAGGTTGGCCGCCAGGTGTTCTACGAAGTGGATGGCCCAGCCATTATCCAGCGCCTGGAAAGCATCCTCACCCACACCAAAAACATCACTCCGCTGTGCTGCCCAGGCCGGGCGGAGTGATTTTATTTAGGCAAATATGTGTATAGGTGCGCACTTATGAACAACATGAATCAAAGCTACGATGTCATCGTTATCGGTGCCGGTCAGGCCGGGTTGGCCAGCGGCTGGCACTTGCAGCAGCAAGGCCTGCACTTTCTGATTCTCGATGAGCAGCAGCAACCGGGTGGCAATTGGCGTCACTACTACGACAGCCTCGAACTGTTCTCGCCGGCCGCCTACTCCGCACTGCCGGGCATGCCCTTCCCCGCAGCGCCAGGCCACTACCCCACTCGCGATGAAGTGGTGCACTACCTGGCGACGTATGCCGAGCATGTTCAACTGCCCATCCGCCAAGGGATTCAGGTCACGCATATTGATCAGCACGATGGGGGCTTTCAGGTAACGGCCGCTGACGGCCAACGCTTCTTGGCAGGAGCCGTAATCGTCGCATCGGGCGCCTTTAGTCGCCCCTACCTACCCGACATCCCGGGGCTCGAACACTTCAGCGGCACTCGGCTGCACAGTGCCGATTACCGCAATGCAGAGCCTTACCATGGGCAACGCATCATCGTGATTGGCGCGGCAAACTCGGCCGTACAGATCGCTTATGACCTGGCCCAGGTGGCCAGCGTTACGCTGGCTACGCGGGAGGCGGTCCGCTTCACACCACAGCGGATACTGGGGGCCGATTTCCATAGCTGGATGAAATGGACGGGGCTGGAGAAAACCCGCTGGCTAAGCGATCAGAGCACACCGGTGCTGGATGACGGCACCTACCGAAAGGCGCTTAAAAACAGATACTTCACGCAAAAAGCTATGTTCACCCAGGTCACGGCAAGCGGCATCGTCTGGGCCGATGGCCAGCATGAAGCCGTTGATAGCCTGATATTTGCCACCGGTTATCGCCCTAACCTGCCCTTTCTCGAAGGCCTGCCAGTGCTCGACGCACGAGGCCAGGTAGCGCAGCGCGACGGGCGAGCCCTGCACGTGCCCGGCTTGTACTTTGTCGGCCTGCCCAGACAGCGCAACTTTGCCTCTGCAACCCTGCGCGGTGTGGGGCCAGATGCGCAATACATCCTGCCGCACCTGCTGCGCCATCTGCGCACCCCGGATGCCGTGCACAGCGCGGTACTGCAGCGCTGAGCGGTGCCGTCATTCAGTCGGGAAAGCGCTCGATATGCGTCTCGCCGTTGCGGCCGTAGTAGCTCACATGGCGCCCCTGCAACCAGACCATGTAGCCGATGCAGCCGGCGGCTTGCGAACGGCGCTTGAACTCCGGGTACAGCACTTCGCCCTGCTGCGCCGCACGAATCGTGGCCTGGATATCCGGGGCGGAAAATGGTCGGGAAATCCCCGCTTGTGGTGCGTCCATGTCCAGGCTGTAGGTTTGCCCATTGGGCAGGWAGTAGGTGGCGCGGCAGGCGCGGTAATCCACCCAGTAGGATTCCACGCCAGCGCTGAGCAAAGCCTCCACGACCTGACCAAAATGGATGCTGCCCTCGTTCGAGCGGCTGAAGGTTATCTGGATGATGGATTCAATCGAGTGATTCATAACGGCTCCGGGCAGGTTCAATGCTTAGTTGATCGGGACTTGTTTGAGGTTCTGCCGCAGCACGATGTCCTTCATCAGAGACATCAACTCCTCGCGCTGGGCATCGTTCAAGTGGCCAAAGAACAGCTGGTCATTCTCATCCGCCAACGCCGCGAGTTTGGGTACCAGACTATTGCCCGCGGCGGTTAGCAACAGGCGCTGCTCCCTGGCGCGGTCTTCGGCCAGCGGTCGCTCGGCCAGGCCTTTGCCTTGCAGCTTGGTCACCACCTTCGAAGCGGCCCCTTTGGTCATGCCCAGGGCGGTAATCAACTCGGCATGGGTGGTTTCTGCGCGCTCATACAAGGTGCGTAGGGCAACCCACTCGGACAGGGTGATGTCATGCTGCTCCAGCTGCTTTTCAAAGCGAGCGGATACTTGGTTGGAAACAAAACGCAGCCAGAAGCCAAGGTGGGCATCCAGCGGGCTGACAGGCAGTGGTGGTGTCTTTTTCATATTGGTTTCCCTGGAAACAACTTAATGTTAGTTTCCAGGGAAACCTGATGTCAATTGAAAAATCGTGGCCATGGGCCGCGCATACCGGGGAAGCTGCGGCGCTTACGGTTGTATATAGCGCTGCACAATCCGCGCATACCGGCCATCCACCACCAGCTCGCGCAGCGCATCGGCATAGGCCTGAACAAAGTCGGACTCAATCGACTTCTTGCTGAAGGCCACCTCTGCGGCGTCACTGGACACCACTACTGCGGTGGGCTTGATCCGCTCGTTGAGGCCCAGTTGCTGGATTTCGTAGGCACCGGTGTTTTCGTCGGCGATCACCCCATCGATCCGGCCCTTGCCGACCATGCGCCAGAGGTTGCTGCGATTGGCCACCTGCACCACCCGCGCAGCAAACGCCGGATCACCCATCAGCTGCTCATAGTCCGCGCCGTAGGCCACGTTGATCTGCGCGCCCAGGCGGAATTCACTGTGCTGCAGCTCCAGCAGTTGTGTGATGGGCCAGCGCTTCAGCGCAGGGGCATGCATAAACAGAATATTGCGCGAGGGCGGCAGCACCGGGCCGGAGAAGTGCGCATAGACCTCGCGCTCTGGCCGGCGGAAGGCGCCAGGCAGAATATCCAGACGGCCCAGCTCCAATTCCTTGAGCGCCCGCGCCCAAGGCAGTTTGCGCAGTTTGATCTGGCAGCCCAGGCGCGCCAGCGCTGCGCGGTTGATTTCAACATCGATACCGACCACCGCGCCATCTGCCGTCTGCATGCTGAACGGCGGATCATCATCCCAACGCAGCGTCTTCTCACAGGCAGCTGCCGCCAGCCCCGGCCAACAGGCCAGCAGCAACAGGGCAAGCAACAAGCGGGGGCGCAGTAAGGGCGAGCGGCGTACATCGACTGCAATCAAGATCATCACTCACGCGGGCTCGATGGGCTGTGGCCTGAGTCTAGCAGCAGAGTCCCGCGTGCCAGCAAGCCATATACCCCTATAAATACGGCGTTTGTCGTGGAACAGGCCGGGTTTGCATAGCCTGTTGCGAGATCGTGCAACGCTAATGGCGCGTCCCACGATTTGACCCCGCGGCAGTCAGCAACCATGGTTGTTAGGCCATGACCTGAATCGCGGAGAATCATCCAATGCCAACCCTACCTACCGCGCTTGCTGTTTTAACCCTGTTGCTCAGCCTGCCCGCCCATGCGGCGGACATTGATGTGGAGAACCAGTCGTCCTGGGAGATCCACGAGCTCTATTTCTCACCCAGTGACGAGGAGAACTGGGGGGAAGATCACCTCGGCGAACACGTGCTGGAGTCCGGCATGACCCTGTCGCTAACGGGCGTCACCCCAGGTGAGTGGGACATCCGCCTGGTGGATGAGGACGAAGATGTGTGCGTACTGCAGGGCGTTACGGTGAGCGCGTCGGAAACCTGGCTGATCGAAGACGATGACCTGGTGGACTGCCAGGCAGCGACCGAAGAATAGCCACGGCGAGCAGGCCGTTGAAAACGTAGGCGCGGCAGGTAGTTTTCAACAACCTGCTAGCCTTCGACCACGCTCCACTGCTTACTCAGACGCTTGTCCGATACCGGCAGTTTGGTGCCCAGCTGCTGGGCGAACAGCGACACGCGGTATTCCTCCAGCAGCCAGCGGTACAGCACCAGCTGCGGGTCACGCTTGCCTTCCTGGCTGTGTTTGCCCAGGCGCGCCTGGTACTGCTCCCAATAGCTCGCCAGCTCGCCGCTCCACACGCGGTCGCGCTGCACCTGGCCGGCGATCTTGTCCAGGCGTTGCTCAATGGCCTTGAGGTAACGCGGCACTTCCTTAAGCCACTGCGCCGGGGTTTCGCGGACGAAGCCGGGATACACCAGGTTGCTCAGCTGCAGCTTGATGTCGTTGAGCGCCATGGCCTGGGCCAGGTCGATCTTGCCCTTAAAGCGCTTCTGCAAGCCGTGCCAGAGCTTGAGAATTTCCAGGGTCAGCTTGGCCAGGCGTTCGGCCTCGCCCGTCCAGTCGCCACGCTTGCGCTCAGCCAGGGCCGCCAGACCGGCACCGTCGCGCGGCAGCGGCTCACTGCCTTCGAGGATGCAGCTGTCGAGGCTGGCCAGCAGAATATCTTCGACCAGCGCATCGACCCGGCCCATATCGCGGTACAGCAATGCCAGCTCGGTCAGCCCCGGCAGCTTGCCGCGCAGAAACTTGGCCTGCTCAGCCAACTGCTGCAAGAGCAACCGCTGCAGCGCACGGCGATGCTGAAACTCGGCTTCGGCCAAAGTCGGGAAGCGCCCTTCCTTGACCACGCCCGCCTCCTCCACCAGCGCCGGGTAAACCGTCATGGACAGGCCGGCGACCTGTTGCTGGGTTTTCGCCGCCACCTCACTAAACGCCTTGGCCTCCACCGGCTGTTGGCTCTTGGCGGTTTTCGGCAGGGCCAACCCGGCCTGGGTGGCCTCGCTAAAGCGCGCGGTCAGCTCGGCCAGATCGCGGCCCTCACCCAAGGGTTTACCCTGGTTGTCGACCACTTCGATATTCATCCGCAGATGGCCCTCCAGCTGCGCGGCAGACTCAATCCAGGCTTCCTCGCTGACCCGCGTGCCGGTCATGCGCGTCAGCTCGCGACCCAGGGCCTCGGGCAGGCTGCCGTCGGCGAAACTGATCTTGCCCAGGGCGGCGCCGACAAAATCCGGCACCGGTACAAAGTTCTTGCGCAACGCCTTGGGCAGGCCGCGCACCAGGGCCATGCACTTGGCCTCCAGCAGGCCCGGCACCAGCCATTCCAGGCGTTCCGGCGGCAGTTGCGGCAACAGCGGCGCGGGTACGCGCAGGGTCACCCCGTCACGCGGGTGATTGGGCTCGAAGTGATAAGAGAGCGGCAGGGTCAATTCGCCCAGACGCAGGCTGTCCGGGTACTGCGTAGCGGTAACTTCCTTAGCATCGCGAGCGAGCACATCCTCTTCGCGCATCAGCAATAGCTGCGGATTCTTCGCGCTTTCCGTTTTGTACCAACTGTCGAAGGTCGCGCTCTGATAGATGTTCGCCGGCAGGCGCGCCTCGTAGTAGGCGAACAGGGTTTCATCGTCGGCCAGAATGTCGCGGCGGCGTGCCTTGGCTTCCAGCTCGTCGAGCTTTTCCAGCAACTGGCGATTGGCAGTCAGGCACTTGGCGCGCGAGTTGATTTCACCACCGACCAGACCCTCGCGGATAAATAGCTCGCGGCAGACCACCGGTTCAATAGGGCCGAAATGCACCGGACGGCGGCCGACCACGATCAGGCCGTAGAGGCTGATCTGCTCGAAGGCCACCACCTGGCCGCGCTTCTTCTCCCAATGCGGCTCCAAGTGGTTTTTCTTGATCAGATGGCCGGCCAGCGGTTCGATCCAGTCCGGCTCGATCTTGGCCACCATGCGCGCAAACAGCTTGGTGGTTTCCACCAGCTCGGCGGCCATCAGCCAGCTGGGTTTCTTGCGACCGATCACCGAGGATGGGTGCACCCAGAAGCGCCGTTGACGGGCGCCGAGGTAGTCGCCGTCTTCGGTCTTCTGGCCGATCTGGCTAAGCAGGCCGGCGAGGATGGCCTTGTGCACAGCGGCGTAGCCTTTGGCGCGCTGGGCGGCTTGGTCTTTTTCGGCCAGTTCCTTTTCTTTCAGCGCGGCGGAGAGCTGTGGTTCGGCATTCCGACGGTCCCCGGCAATCGCGGGCTGGCCTGCAGATTGCTGATCGCGGCCAAGGCCGCTCCTACCCTGACCGCGACCACCTTCAGACAGCTGTAAGTCGCGGGTAATCAGCACCAGTTGGCGATGGGCGTCGCGCCACTCACGCAGACGCAGATAGTTAAGGAAGTTCTTGCGGCACCAGCTGCGCAGCGCGCTGGAACCGAGAGCCTGGCGCTGTTCCTCGAAACCGCGCCAGAGGTTGATCAACGCGGCGAAGTCGGAATCGACATCCTTCCACTGCGCATGGGCCTGGTCGGCGGCCTGCTGGCGGTCAGATGGGCGCTCGCGCACATCCTGCACCGACAGCGCACTGGCGATAATCAGGATTTCCTCAAGACTGCCCTGCTTCGCCCCTTCCAGCACCATACGACCCAGGCGCGGGTCCACCGGCAGGCGCGCCAACTGACGACCTAACGGCGTCAGCTGGCCCTCGCGGTTAACCGCCGAGAGTTCCTGCAGCAGATTGAAACCATCGCTGATGGCCTTGCCATCCGGCGGCTCGATAAAAGGGAAAGCCTCGATCTCGCCCAAGCGCAGATGGAGCATCTGCAGAATCACCGCCGCCAGGTTGGTACGGAGGATTTCCGGGTCGGTAAAGGCCGGGCGGCCGTTGAAGTCTTCCTCGCTGTAGAGACGAATGCAGATACCCGGCTCGACCCGCCCGCAACGGCCCTTGCGCTGGTTGGCGCTGGCCTGGGACACGGCCTCGATGGGCAAACGCTGCACCTTGGCGCGATAGCTGTAGCGGCTGATACGCGCCGTGCCGCTGTCGATTACATAACGAATGCCCGGCACGGTCAGCGAGGTCTCGGCAACGTTGGTGGCAAGCACGATTTTGCGCGCGCCCATGGGCGCGAAAATCTTCTGCTGCTCGGCCGGGGTCAATCGCGCATACAGCGGCAGCACTTCGGTCAGACGCAGGTTGGCCTTGCGCAGCACCTCAGCAGCGTCGCGAATCTCGCGCTCGCCAGGCAGGAACACCAGCACATCGCCGGGGCGTTTGCCTTCGGCTTTCTCGAAAGCGCTGATTTCATCCAACGTGGCAAGAATCGCCTGGTCGACGGAGAGGTCTTCCTCAACCCGGTTGCCATCTTCGTCCTGCTCGGCGGTCAGCGGCCGGTACCAGGTGTCCACCGGGAAGGTGCGGCCGGACACTTCAACAATCGGCGCGCCATCGAAATGCGCAGAGAAGCGCTGCAGGTCGATGGTTGCCGAAGTGATGATCAACTTGAGGTCGGGCCGGCGCACCAGCAGGGTTTTCAGAAAGCCCAGCAGGAAGTCGATATTCAGGCTGCGTTCGTGGGCTTCGTCGACGATGATCGTGTCGTACTTTTCCAGGTAGCGGTCGTGCTGGGTTTCGGCCAGCAGGATGCCATCGGTCATCAGCTTGATCAGACTGCGCTCGTTGCTCTGATCCTCGAAACGTACCTGATAACCGACCAGTTCGCCCAACGGTGTGCCAATTTCCTCGGCCACCCTTGTAGCCACGCTGCGCGCTGCCAAACGGCGCGGCTGGGTATGGCCGATCAAACCATGCACGCCACGACCCAGCTCCAGGCAGATTTTCGGCAACTGGGTGGTCTTACCCGAACCGGTTTCACCGGCGATCACCACCACCTGATGCTTGCTGATGGCGGCTTTGATCTCGTCGCGCTTGGCGGCAATCGGCAGCGCATCGTCGTAACGCATGGGCGGCACGCTCAACCGGCGCGCCTCAACCTTGGCCCGGGACGCCTCGAAGCGCTCCAACCATTGCGCCAGCTTGGCCTCGTCCACCGGGCTCTGTTTGCGCAACTCATGCAACTGGCGGCGTAGGCGATGACGGTCGCCCAGCAGAGTCTGGTCGAGGTTTTTCAGCAGTTGGTCAACGGCGGGCGTGGCGTCGGTCATCGGGTAATCGCGGGATGGGGTCAAGGGGAAGAGCAGGAAGGCGGCGATTGTCGCATTTTTGCCTAGGGGAAAACGACCAAAGGGCTGAAAGCAAAAAGCCCATCAGCGATGGGCTTTTTTAGAGGGGCATGGAGCCTAGAGCGCTGACACGTCGTCAGCCTGCAGGCCCTTCTGCCCCTGGGTTACCGTGTACTCGACCTTCTGCCCTTCGAGCAGGGTGCGATGGCCTTCGCCACGGATGGCGCGGAAATGCACGAATACATCCGCGCCGCTCTCGCGCTGAATAAAGCCATAGCCCTTGGAATCATTGAACCACTTGACGGTGCCTGTCTCGCGCTCAGCCATTACCTGTGTCTCCAGCGTGCAGTTTTTATTGTTTGGCGCGGCCTGCAGGCGAGTGCCCGGCCATCACCGCAGGCCGAGTATAAAACAGCGTTTATGACTGAAAAGCACTTTTTACAGAACGGTTACAGGCCATACAGGACAAGCTATGCAGCGATATTCGCGGAGAGAAAAGGCCAGCGTAGGATGGGTTAGCCGCGCAGCGGCGTAACCCATCACAAGATTGCGAACAGCCTGTTTAGTCGCGTTCAGACCACATCACACCACCGGTGGCCCAGTCGCCTTTTTTCACTTCCTCGAAGATCACATCCACCGCGCTGGCATCGCAGCCGAGCACTTTGGTCGAGGCGTCGGTCAGGGCTTTGGCGTACTCGCGTTTGATCTCATCACTGCGGCCTTCGAATATTTTGACCAGGAGGGTAGGCATCTAATTAATCCTCATAACAGGTGCAACAGGACTGGTTAGATCGGTCACGGCGATCCGCTTGGCGCAATTGCGCGCGGGCATTATGGCGCGAGTTCTGGTTTTTGGCTTGCGCCGCACGACCTGTAGGAGCGGCCTTGGCCGCGATGCTTTATGGTTTTGATCGCGGGCAAGCCCGCTCCTACAAGAGCATCACTCACCTGTGTAAAAACAAAGGGCCGCATAAAGCGGCCCTTTGCAGATACAGACGGGATCAGCCGTGACGGCGTCTGCGCCATAACCACAGCGCCAGCACGCCGAGGGTCAGCACCAATGGCACCAGGGCGATATTGAGGAACTTGAGCGTGCTGCCCAGGGCCTCGATATCGGCATTCAGCTGGTAGCGTACATCGCGCAGTTCCTTGCGGATCGCCAGCTTCTGCTGCACAAACTGCTGCACCGCGGCCTGCTGCTCAGGCGTCAGTTCCAGGGCTTTGCTCGGGTCCTCGCTCTGCTGCAGGGCGGCAAGCTTCTGCTCGGTATCAGCCAGTTGCGTTTGCAGGGCCTGTTCCTTCTCGCGGAACTTGACCTCGGCTTCACGCTGAATGGCGTCCACCACCTCGAACGGCCGAGTAAAGCGACCGCGCGAGCGCACGCTGATCAGCGCTTCGGAGCCGGCCAGGTTGTCCAGGGCGTTGATCGCAAAACCGGCGTTATCCGCCCAGGGCTGCGGGATACGCTGGCCGAAGAAGTCCTGCACCTGCACCCACATGCGGTCGGTGAGCATGTCGGTGTCGGCGACGACGATCACATTGATATTGTCAGCCTGCTTGAGGCCATCCTTCTGTCCTTCGATGCCTTCTGGGAAGGCCGACTGCGCCGGGCCGCTGATACGCGCCGCCAAGGTGTAGCGCTCGCCGGTGGGTTGCAGCTCGCGGATCAGCTCTTCCGGGTTGGCCAGCATGCCAAAGCGTTTGGCATCAAACGGCATGGCGTACTGCGAGCTGCGAATCAGCGGAGTGAACTGGGTTTTCGCGCCTTCCAAAGGCTCCAGTATGCCGGCGGTGGCCACCGTCATGGTTTCCAGCGAGGCGGTGCTGATGTCCTCGGCATCCAGGGCACGCTTGGGCAGCGTCAGCCAGGCGGCGTGGCGCACCGGGCGCTGGCCTTGGCCCATGCTCACCGACATGGCGTAGGAGCCGTCGCCCAGCACCTGATCCGGCAGCATGCGCAGGCCCCAGGCCTTGAACAGTTCCGGCAGGTCGGAGGCCTTGTCGACCACCATTTCGCCGGGCATTTCGGCCTGGGTATCGGCCTCGCTGAACGGGTCGACAAAGGTCAGCAACTTGCCGCCGCGCAGCACGAACTGGTCAATCGCGTACAGAGTCTGCTCCGGCAGCTGCTTGGGGTGGATCAGCAGCAGCACCGAGACATTCTCAGGGATCAGGTCGACATCGCGCTTGAGGCTTTCGATCTGGAACAGCTGGCGAATTTCCTCGATCAGCATCCAGGCCGGCGTCGGCTGGCGCGCGGCCATGTCGAAGCCACCGTTGACCTGCAGACCGGCGAGCACGCCGACCACCGGCCGCTCGGGCTTGGCCAGGCTCTGCACCAGACGGCTGAGCTCGTATTCGAGGAACTCTTCCTGATCCAGGGCGAAAAACGGGATCACCTGGGTCAGGCCTTCGGCATTCTTGCCGGCCAGACCGAAGTAGATCGAGTCGCCGCCCTGCTGCAGCGGAATGCCCTGCAGGCCGAATTCGGCGGCCTTGTCTTCGTCCTCGGAGAACGGCGCCGGGTCGATGATCTTCAGTTTGAGTTTGTCGCCGGCCTCGCGCTGGTAGGCCTTGAGCATTTCCTCGACGCGCTTGGCGTAGGTGCGCAGCGCCGGCAGGTCCTTGGTGGCGGTGTCGGAGTAGAAGAAGTTCAGCTCCACCGGCTCGTCCAGCTCGGCAAGAATCTGCTCGGTGCCGCTGGAGAGGGTGTAGAGCTTCTGCTCGGTCAGATCCAGGCGCACACCGCTAAAGCTGACGCTGGAGAACAGGTTGAAGGCGAGAAACGCCAGGGCAATGAGTGCAAGCCCGACGCTGGAAACCATCAGCTTTTTCATGGGCGGCCTCAGTCAGCTTTCTTCAGGTCGATAACCACCGCCGTCGCAGCCAACCAGGCGGCGATCAGGGTGAGGAAATACAGCAGGTCACGCAGGTCGATCACGCCCTTGCTGATGGCATCGAAACGGGTCAGGAAGCTCAGCGACGCCACGGCATCCACCAGCCACTGCGGCGCCCAGCCACTGAAGCCGTCGAGCACCATGGGGAAGCCACTGACGATAAACAGGAAGCACACGCTGACGGCCAGGATAAAGGCGATCACCTGGTTCTTCGCCAACGCCGACATGCACGAACCAATCGCCAGATAAGCGCCGGCCAGCAGCCAGCTGCCGATATAGCCGGTGATGATCGCGCCGTTGTCCGGCTCACCGAGGTAGTTGACGGTGATGATCATCGGGAAGGTCAGCAGCAGCGCCAAGCCAGCGAAGGCCCAGGCGGCGAGAAACTTGCCGGTAACCGCGTCGAAACGGGTGATCGGCAGGGTCATCAGCAGCTCGATGGTGCCGCTCTTGCGCTCCTCGGCCCACAGGCGCATGGCTATCGCCGGCACCAGAAACAGATACAGCCAGGGATGGAAGTTGAAGAACGGCGCCAGGTTGGCCTGACCGCTCTCGAAGAAGCCGCCGAGGTAGAAGGTGAACACCCCGGACAGCACCAGAAAGATCAGGATAAATACATAAGCCAGCGGCGTGGCGAAGTAGCTCGCCAGCTCGCGTTTGAATATCACCGACAACTGACTCATACCACCTCCCCACGGGTCAGGCTGCGGAACACTTCGTCCAGCCGACCGCGTTCGACATTCAACTCCTTGACCTTCCAACCGCGCTCGGCGATCAGCGCATTGACCTGCGGGAAGATCACCTCACCCGGCTTGGCCAGGATGCTCAGGCTGTGCTCCGGGGCGTTTTCTTCCACCCCGGCAACGCCCGGTAAGGCAGCCAGTGCGGCCTGATCCAGCGGCTCTGCAGCCACCAACGTGACCGCCTGGTGATAACGCGAACGGCTTTCCAGCTCCAGCGGCGTGCCATCGGCCAGCAGCTTGCCGTGGGCGATCACCACCGCGCGGGTGCAGACAGCCGAGACCTCTTCGAGGATGTGGGTGGAGATGATCACGATCTTGTCGTAGGCCAGGCTCTGGATCAGCTTGCGCACCTGATGCTTCTGATTCGGGTCGAGGCCATCGGTAGGCTCATCGAGGATCAGCACCTTGGGGTCATGCAGAATCGCCTGGGCCAGGCCGACGCGGCGCTTAAAACCTTTCGACAGGGTCTCAATCGACTGCTCAAGCACGGCTTCCAGCTCGACCTGAGCGACCGCCTTGGCCACCCGCTCACGCTTCGCGGCACCCTTGAAACCGCGCACCTCGGCGATAAATTCAAGGAAGCTGCGCACCGTCATATCGCCGTAGCACGGCGCGCCTTCGGGCAGATAACCGATCTGCCGCTGGGCTTTGAGGGTGTCTTTCTGGATATCGAAGCCGAGGATGCTGGCACTGCCTGAGGTTGGCGCCAGAAAGCCGGTGAGCATCTTCATGGTGGTGGATTTGCCGGCGCCATTGGGCCCGAGAAAGCCCAGCACTTCACCGGGCTGAACACTGAAGGACAGGTCGTCGACAGCAGTGTGCTGCGCAAAACGCTTGGTTAGGTTTTTTATTTCGATCATGGCCTCTCACCATTGCGGTAACAGGCCCTGCTTGCAGCCGGTACTGACGCAAGCCGGGCGCTTAAGTGCCGGCGGACTATAAGGAGTCACGCGCGGCCAGCGCAAGCGAAGAACCGGGGAGTCATGTATCTGTTCGCTACAACGCAGCGAGGCGTTGCGTGAGCAACAGCCTCCGGCTGATCTAACAGGCGAACACCGTAGGGTGGGTTAGCGGTGCCAAGCGAAAAGCCATCAGGCACCGCCATCGTGGCGCGCCGCGTAACCCACCAGGCGATATACCCGGTTGCGCCAGTGGTGGATTACGGCGCGACGGATCTTGCTGAATCATCGCTATCGACAAGCACGCGCCTAACCCACCCTACGAGAGGTCGCTTAAGCCTGTAGCCCGGATGAAATCCGGGAAAATCCATCCGCCACAAATATTCCCTGGATTGCATCCAGGCTACAGGCTGGCCAGAAGGTTAAAGTGTTCCGCACAGGGCCTTTTCGAACAGCTGACTGTATTGCGCAGCGGTAAAGGCAATCGGGTTGGTGCCGGCTGAGGGGTCGACCTCGGCCATCTGCCCGACCTGCTCGATACGTGTGTCATCAATACCGATTTCGCCCAGGCTGTGCGGAATGCCGACCTGTTCACGCAGCGCCAGCACCCACTCCAGCACGCCGCTGAAACCGGGTTTGGCCAAGTTCAGGTAGCGCGCCATTTTCTCCATCTGCGGTTCGATACGTTCGCGGTTGGCCACCAGCACATAGGGCATCAGCACCGCGTTGAGCAGGCCGTGGTGGGCGTCGTACAGCGCGCCGAGCGGATGGGCCAGGGCATGCATGGCGCCCAGGCCGCGCTGGAATGCCGTGGCGCCCATGCTGGAGGCCACCAGCATCTGCAAGCGCGCTTCAACATCGCTGCCCTGCGCCACTGCGCGCGGCAGATACTGCTGCACCAGGCGCATGCCTTCCAGGGCGATGCCTTCGGCCATGGGGTGAAATAGCGGCGAGCAGAACGCCTCCAGATTATGCGACAGCGCATCCATGCCGGTTGCAGCAGTGATCTTGGCCGGTAGGCCAAGGGTCAGTTCGGGATCAAGGATTACCAGCGCTGGCAGCATGCGCGCGTGGAAGATGATGCGTTTGATATGCGCGGCATCGTCAGTGATCACCGAGGCGCGCCCAACTTCCGAGCCGGTGCCAGCGGTAGTTGGTACCGCTACTACCGAGGCCATGCCGGCGACATTGACGCGGTTGCAGTTGTCGCCAATATCCTCGAAATCCCACAGCGGTCGGTCCTGGCCGACCATCAGGGCGATGGCCTTGCCGGCATCCAGCGCCGAGCCGCCGCCAAAGGCGATCACTCCGTCATGCTTGCCAGCCTTGAATGCAGCCACCCCATCCATCACGTTCTGCCCGGTGGGGTTGCCCTTGATGCCATGAAACAACCCGGCCTTGAGGCCATCATCACGGCAGTGCAGCAGCGTCCGGTCGATCATCGGCAAGGCGGCCAGGCCAGGGTCGGTGACCAGCAGCGGCGCGCTCATGCCCAGTTGCCGGCAAGCCGCAGGCAATTCGCTGATACGGCCCACGCCGACGCGCACCGAGCTCGGGTAATTCCAGTTCATACGGTAGTGATTCAGGTCCATGGCGCGCCTCACAGCTGAGTTTTGAAGTGGAAAGATTTCGGCCTGGTGACATGCTCGAAGCCGACGCTGGACAGGGTGCAGCCACGCCCGGAGTTCTTCACCCCGGTCCAGGCCAGCGCCGGGTCGAGGTAGTCACAGCGGTTGAGAAACACCGTACCCGCCTCCACCCGATCGGCCAGGGACATGGCGGCGTCGACATCACGGCTGAAAATCGCGGCGGTCAGGCCGAACTCGCTGTCGTTCATCAGCGCCAAGGCTTCCTCATCATCCTTGACCTTCTGGATGCCCACCACTGGGCCGAAGGATTCCTCGGTCATCACGCGCATGCTGTGGTGCACATTGGTCAGCACCTGCGGCGCTAGATACTGCGAGCCGGGGTGGTCCATGGCAAAGTCAGCGGGCACCAGATGGGCGGTGGCGCCCTGCTCGATGGCATCGTGAATCTGCCCACGGACGAAGTCCGCCGCCTCGGCACGCACCAGTGGGCCTAACGTGGTATCCGGGTCGTCGGAGCGGCCGAGCTTGTACTGTTTGACCAGCGCCACCGCCTGTTCGACGAAGGCCTCATACAGCGATTCATGCACATAGATGCGCTCGATGCCGCAGCAGGATTGCCCGGAGTTGAAGAACGCCCCATCGATTGTGGTTTCCACAGCATGGGCCAGGTCGGCATCAGCCCGTACATAGGCCGGGTCCTTACCGCCCAGCTCCAGGCCGATGCTAAGAAAGCGCCCCACCGCCACCCGCTCAACCATGGTGCCGCCGGGCACTGAACCGGTGAAGGCGACATGGGCGATGGTCGGCGCCTGGATCAGCGCTTCGGTTTCGCCGTGGCTCAGGTGCAGGTACTGGAATACCCCGTCGGGCAAGCCGGCTTCGTTGAAGGCTTCGACCATGCGCTCGGCGCACAGCGGGGTTTGCGCCGAGTGTTTTAGCAGCACCGCATTGCCGGCCAGCAGCGCCGGCATCACCGCGTTTACCGCCGTCAGGTAGGGGTAATTCCACGGTGCGATCACCAGCGCCACGCCCAGCGGCTCACGGCGGATAAAGCGAATAAACCCGGGTTTCTCCGGCACCTGGATATCCGCCAGGGCCTGCTCGGCGATATCCGCCATATAGCTGGCGCGCTCGACAAAGCCGCGCACTTCACCTGCGGCATAGCGGATCGGCCGGCCCATCATCCAGCACAGCTCTTCAGCCAGCTGGGTTTCCTTGGCGGCGAAGGCGGCAATCGCCTTGCGGCCAATGGCGATGCGTTCGGCCAGCGGGGTGTTCTTCCAGGCCTGCTGCGCCAGCTCGGCCTTGACCAGCGCCACCTGAATTTCCGGATTGGAGGCCAGATGGCGCTCGACATACACCGAGCCATCGATGGGGGAAATGCATTGCAGTTTGCTCATTGCTTGCACCTTAGAATCCTGTTGCGAACAACAGATAGGTATCTGTGACTCTACAAGCCTGGATCTCGTAGGGTGGATGGCGCTTTACCCATCCACCAATACGCTGGTGGATGAAACAGCGTCATCCACCCTACCCAGCGCCTCTAGCCCCTGTGTCTATTGGTGCCTGCCGCGAGGCAGGGCATCAGATAATTTCAAAGTAGCGATCCAGCTCCCAGTCGCTAACATGCCGGCGGTATTCGCGCTCTTCCCACTCGCGGCTGGCGGCGAAATGCTCGACAAACTCATCGCCAAACAGCTCCCGCGCCGCCGTCGACCCCTTCAGCCGTTGCGCGGCATCCCACAAGGTACGCGGCAGGGCCAGCTCTTCCGGGTGCTTCATGGCGTAGGCGTTACCCACCACCGGTTCGGTCGGCTCCCATTGCTGCATCACGCCATACAGACCGGAGCCAAGCGCCACCGAGAGGGCCAGAAACGGATTTCCGTCGGCCGCACCGAGGCGATATTCCTGACGTTGGGATTTGTCGCTGCCGGGAATGACGCGCAGCGCGGCGGTGCGGTTTTCCACGCCCCAGGTGGCATCGGTGGGCGCCCAAAAACCGGGAATCAAACGGCGGTAGCTGTTCAGCGTTGGCGCCACCATGCACAGAAACTCCGGCATCAGGCGCTGTTGGCCGGCGAGGAAGTGGCGCTGAATCTTGCTCATATTGTGCGCCTGGCTCGGGTCATAGAACGCCGACTTGCCGCTGGCCAGATCGCGCAGGGACACATGGATATGCCCGCTCTGCCCCGGGTACTTGCCCGACCACTTGGCCATAAAGGTGGCCATCAGGCCGTTGCGCTGGGCCAGCACCTTCATAAAGGTCTTGAACAGCGCGCCCTTGTCGGCGGCGGCTTCGGCACGGTCATAGGCAATCGCCGCCTCTAGCACGCCGGGGCCGGTTTCGGTGTGCAGGCCTTCGATGGGGAAGTCCATGCGTTCGGCCATTTCCAGAATCTCGTGGTACAGCTCAGCGTGCACCGAATTGCGGATCATCGAGTAGCCGAACCAGTCCGGGGTAAACGGCTTGAGGTTGCGAAAGCCCTTCTCGCGGGCCGACTCCGGGGTTTCATCGAACATAAAGAATTCGTATTCCAGCGCGGCAAAGGCATCAAAACCCATGGCCTTGCAGCGCTCAATCACCCTACGCAGGGTGCCGCGCGGGCAGACCTTCTCCGCCGCCTCGGCAAATTCGCAGATGAACAGCAGCATGCCGTTCTCGAAGGGTAAGTCGCGGCAGGTATGCGGCAGCACCCGCACCGGCGCATCCGGGTAGCCGGTGTGCCAGCCGGTGTATTGAGCGTTGTCGTAGAGCTGGTCCTTCACGTCCCAGCCGAGCACCACATCGCAGAAGGCAAAGCCGCTGTCGAGGGCAGAGAAGAACTTGCTGCGGCTGAGATATTTGCCGCGCATCACCCCATCGTTATCGAACACCCCGACCTTGATATGGCTAAGGCCCCGCTCCTCGACAATGCGCTTGGCATCCAGAACGGTTTTCACGTCTCGCGGATTGAGCATAAATGCACCTGTCTCTTGTTGTTATAACGACCTCCGGTGTCGTATTGCAGGCGACCACTGACTCACACCCTGCCTGGCAGAACGTCCGGTAAAAACCTATTGAGTGTGGTACAGGATTGGCAACGTGGCGGCGGCTTGGGGAAAAAACCTGCAGCCGGCGCCATATCTGTAGCCCGAGCGCTGAACGTAGCCGCTCTGGCGCAATGCCTAAGGGGTTGCGAGTGCTTGAGTAAGCGTTTGCAGAGAGGGTGCCGCGAGATGATCAAACTGCCGCAACGACATCACGGCAGCAATCCAGGCATCTGAAGTAGGGCTATCGGCCCAGCATGCGCGGCAGGATGTCCTGGCCCTGGCGGCGGTGAACTATCACCATCAGCGCATGGCCGATGATCAGCAACAGCAGCAACCAGCCGCCCCAGCCATGAAACAGACTGGCCGGCAGCATCAGCCATTCGATCTTCTCGCCGCTAAAGCCCGGCATCAGTTGCATGCCGAACACCGTCAGTTCACGCCCCGAACCGTATTGGCGCAGCAGGGCAAACAGCGGCACACAGAGCATCAAGCCATACAGCGCGGCATGTCCCAGCCTGGACGCCAGGCCCAGTGATGGCGGGCGCTGCTTGCGGTTGTACAGCGCCCAGCCCAAGCGCAGCACGATCAACAGCATCAGCAGCACACCTGTGGCCTTGTGCGTGCCCCACATAAATTCATCCAGGGCCGACTCCTCCATCAATACCCGCACCAGGGTGGTTAGAAACTGCCAGCCCAGTAATAGCGCCATGGCCCAATGCAGAATGCGGGTAACCCAGCCGTAGCGTTGGGCGTTATCGGAGTAGTGGCTTGTCATGGTGCGTGTCTCGTAACAGATAGGTAAGCAAAAAGGTCGGGGGCAAGTGTAAAGCCTGGGGGTGATCAATCGCGGCAAAGAGTATTGCAGCGATTGAGCGCAGCCCGCAGGCAACGCCAGGGTGTAAACAAAACGCCCGCTCCTTGCGGCGCGGGCGTGGTTTTGCAGGCGCATCGACGCGATCAACGATAGGGCGCACCGGCCTTGGCCATCAGGGCGTTGTACTTCTTGAAGATCTCCACCACCCTGGCGCAGCGTGGGCTAGTTTTGGCGATTTCATCCCAAAACTTCAGCGCCTCGGCTTCCACCGTGGCCCACTCTTCGGCCGCGATGGAGGTCAGTTGCAGCTTGCCGCCCTCGACCCGCAGTTGCGCTTCACCGCCCCAGTACCAGTGCTGGCGGTAGTAGTTGGAGCTGTCCATGCACAGTTTGAACAGGGTTTTCAGGTGCTCGGGCACCTCGGCCCATTTGTCCGAGTTGGCGAAGTAGGAGCCACACCAGGCGCCAGAAATATTGTTGGTGAGGAAGTATTTGGTCACGTTGGCCCAGCCGACGGTGTAGTCCTCGGTGATGCCGGACCAGGCAATGCCGTCCAACTCGCCAGTCTGCATGGCCACCTCGACATCTTCCCAGGGCAGGGTTACCGGGATCACGCCAAAACGGGTGAGGAACTTACCGGCCGTGGGAAAAGTGAAGATGCGCTTGCCCTTGAGGTGTTCAAGCTTGGTGATCGGCTCCACCGTGGCGAAGTGGCACGGGTCCCAGGCGCCAGCGCCGAGCCAGGTCACGCCTTTGACTTCGCCATAGGCCTCGGCCCAGATTTCATTGAGCCCGTACTGCTCGAACAGCACGGGAATATCCAGGCTGTAGCGGGTGGCGAACGGAAAGTAGCCGCCGAACACCGAGATATCCACGGGCGCGGCGATGGAGTCGTCATCGCTCTGCACCGCATCGATGGTGCCCTTCTGCATGGCGCGAAACAGCTCGCCGGTAGGCACCAGTTGGTCGGCGTAATACAGCTGGATTTCCATCTCGCCATTGGCGGCCTTGTTGAAGGCGTCGATGGAGGGTTTGATCACATGCTCGCCCAGCGCCGCACCGGCATAGGTTTGCAGGCGCCAAACGATTTTCTTTGGCTCGGCGGCGTAGATATGTGCCGAACCCAATGCCGTTGCCCCTGCTGCCCCGGTGGCCACCGCGGCGGTTTTCAGAAAACTGCGTCTCGTACTCATGCTGTTATCTCCAGACTTGTCGATTCAGATGGCATACAACCGCACTGCCTGGCCCACGGGGCACTGGCAGGGTTTTCAGAGGGGCAACCTGCACCTGATTGCGACAAAGCCCTTGAGGATTGCGTACGGCATAAGCGGCACATGCCGCAGCAATCCTCACTGGCTTCTATAGGTGCGACTGCGCTGGCCTACTGCTGAAACTCATGTGCTCACCTGCCGTAATGCCACTGTGGCAACCACAGGGCGATCTGCGGGAAGACCATGACCAGCACCAACGCCAGCACCATGATCAGCACGAATGGGGTAACCGACACATAGATGTCGCGCAGCGAGACTTCCGGCGGAGCCATGGCGCGCATCAGGAACAGGTTGTAGCCAAAGGGCGGGGTCATATAAGCGATCTGGCAGGTGATGGTGTAGAGCACGCCATACCAGACCAGGTCGAAGCCCAGAGCACCGACCAACGGAATATAGAGGGGGGCGACGATCACCAGCATGGCGGTGTCATCGAGGAACATGCCCATGATGATGAACGACAGCTGCATCAGAATCAGCACCTGCCAAGGCCCCAGCCCGAGACTTTCGAGGAAGAATGCCTCAATCGCCTTGACCGCACCGAGGCCGTCGAACACCGCGCCAAAGCACAGCGCGGCGAGGATGATCCACATAAACATGCAGCTGATGCCGAGGGTCTTGCGCAGGGTTTCTTCCATCACGCTGCGGGTCAAACGCCCCTTGACCAGCGCCATCAGGGTGGCTGCTGCCGCGCCCACCGCCGAGCTTTCCACCAGGCTGGTAATGCCCATCAGAAACAGCCCGGTCATGCAGAAGAAGATAAACAGCGGCGCAAAGCCGGCTTTGAGCAGCAGCAGTTTCTCGCGCCGGCTGATCTGCCCGCGCTCTTCCGCGGATAAAGCAGGTCCCAGCTCGGGCTGCAAGCGGCAACGCACGGCGATATAGAGGATAAACAGCCCAGCCATCAGCAGGCCGGGAAACACCCCGGCCAACCACAGCTGGCCGACCGGCTGACGGGCGATCATGCCGTACAGCACCAGCACCACGCTCGGCGGAATCAGAATGCCCAGGGAGCTACCGGCCTGGATCACCCCGGTGACCATGATCTTGTCGTAACCACGGCGCAGCAGCTCCGGCAGCGCAATACTGGCGCCGATGGCCATACCCGCCACGCTCAGGCCATTCATCGCCGAGATCGCCACCATCAGGCCGATGGTGCCGATGGCCAGGCCGCCATTAAGCGGGCCCATCCAGACGTGGAACATCTTGTAGAGGTCTTCGGCCAGCCCTGATTCGGAGAGCATGTAGCCCATAAATACGAACAGCGGCAGGGTCAGCAGCGGGTACCACTTCATCAGTTTCATGGCCGCACTGAAGGCCATTTCCGAACCACCATCGCCCCACAACAGCAGGGCCGCCGCCACTGCGACAAAACCAATCGCGCCAAATACCCGTTTTCCGGTAAGCAGCAGCAACATCATCGAGGAGAACATCAGCAGGGCTATCAGCTCGTAATCCATTACAGCGGTTCCCCCCGCGCGGCGGCGATGTCCTTGAACAGGGTGGCGATGGCCTGCAGCAGCATCAGGGCAATACCGATGCACATGATGATCTTGATCGGCGCCATTTTCGGCGACCAGGCCGAGTAGCTGGTTTCGTTGTACTCAAGGGCGTACTGAGTCGAGGAAATACCGCCGTAGAGCAGAAACACCAGGTAGAAAATCAGAAAGCCGATGGTGATTGCATCGATGATCGCGCGGGCCCGTGGCGACCAGCGGCTGTAGAACAGGTCCATGCGCACATGGGCATCGAGCTGCATGGAATAGGCGCCACCAAGCAGGAAGTAGGCGACCATCAGAAACTGCGCCGATTCCAGCGTCCAGGCGGCCGGCATAAAGAACGTCTTGCTGATTGAGGAATAGAGCAGCACGCCGAGAATGGCGAAGATCAGGTACATGGCGAAACGCCCGACCACGCGGTTGAGCGCCTCCACTGCGTGCACAAACAGCCTGATGGCCTTGGGCATACTGCACCTGCCGAATAATTGTTATTCCGAGAGCCTAGCAGCTCGTTGAAAAATGTAGGCGAGGCAGCCGAGACAAGGCAAAAACAGGCGAGGAAGCGGAGTTTACGAGCTGTAAATGAGCATTCCGAGCCTGTTTTTAACGCCGTATCGGCAACGCAGGTAATTTTTCAACAAGCTGCAAGACCAAGATTGGCCAATGCCAATCAGCGCAAGCTGAGGTAGCACAAAGCACGCCAGCTCTTTTACGCGGCCAATCTCTCTTGAAATATCAGCAGCTTAGTGCGCAGGGAAAAGCGCCGAAAAAACCCGACTAGCCCTCTAGAAAGCCCATCAGCACCGCCACGGTGCGTGCGGGGTCCTCTTCTTGGGGCACATGGCCCAGCTCGTCGAACAGCACCAGGCGGCTGCCCTTGATATCGCGCTTGAAGCGCTCGGCGTTGACCGGTGGAATCAACTCATCGCGGCCGCCCCAGATAATCAACGTCGGCACCTTGAGCTCGGCGATGCGGGTGTAGCTCTGCCCCGCTTCGACCTGAATAAAGCGCTGACGCAAGGCTTCGCGGTTGCCGGCACGCAAGGTCAGTTCGTAGTAACGGTCGATCAGTTCATCGCTGACCTTGTCCGGGTCGCCATAGACGTTGCGGATGCTTGCCTCGATCATCTGCCGGGGCAGCAGGTTGGCCATCAGCGGCCCCAGCGCGGGCATCTGCGCCAGGCGAAAACCGATGGGCATGGAGGTGGCGTTGCGCGGATAACCGGCGGCATCCACCAGCACCAGCCGTTCAACGCGCTGCGGATAATCCAGGGCAAATTGCCAGGCCAGCTGTCCGCCAAAACTGTTGCCCGCCAGCACCGCGCGCGGCACCTGCAACTGATCCAGCACATGGGAGAGGAAGACGCTGTAGTGGGCTATACGGTAATCGCCATCGGGGAATGGCCCAGTCAGGCCAAAGCCCGGTAGATCAAGACTGATCACCCGACGCTTAGTCTGCAGCGCCGCCACCCAGCCTTCCCAGGTGTGCAGGCTGGCCGAGGTGCCATGCAGCAGCACAATCGGTGCGGGGTCATCCCGTGGGCCCTGGTCACGCAGGTGCACCAGCATGCCGTCGATGGCCAGAAACTCGGATGGCGGCAAGGCCCAGCGCGGCTTGAGGTCGGCAAGGGAACGATCCGGCGCCCAGTTCCAGGCCACTGCGGCGGCCAGGCTGATCAGCAACAGCAGAACAAGGGATACGGATATCTGCACAACACGTTTCATACTCGGGACCTGATGGCGGGGCACTGGCAATACTAGTCAACGAGGCGCAGCTTGCCTGTGACCGTCGTGCACCAGCCAGTTGTAGAAGCGGCCCATTGCAGCGATAAGGGCTTCGCGGGCATGGAACTAGGCGTCCCCCCGCGCCTACACGCAGGCCGATACGCAGACGAAAAAAAGCCCCGATGTGCCGGGGCTTGAGGAGTGTTGCGCCGTTTTGCGACGCACACGATAAAACGGGTATTTAGACCAGGCTGGTCAGCGCATCACGACTAAACGGCAGAATGTCCTGCTCGCGGCCATCGCGTACTTTTACCGCCCAATCCGGGTCGACCAGCAGTGCACGGCCTACGGCCACCAGGTCGAACTCCTGCTTGTTCAGGCGCTCCAGCAGGTTTTCCAGGCTGGCCGGCTCGGCCACCTTGTCGGTGTTGACCATAAACTGGAGGAACTCACCATCCAGGCCGACGCTGCCGACGGTGATGGTGGGCTTACCAGTCAGCTTGCGGGTCCAGCCAGCCAGGTTCAGCTCGGAGCCGTCGAACTCCGGCTCCCAGAAACGGCGGGTCGAGCAGTGAAAGATGTCTACGCCAGCATCAGACAGCGGCTTGAGGAAGGCTTCCAGAGCTTGCGGGGTTTCCACCAGGCGAGCGCTGTAGTCCTGCTGCTTCCACTGCGAGAAACGGAAGATGATCGGGAATTCCGGGCCTACTGCGGCGCGCACGGCCTGGATCAGCTCGATGGCAAAGCGCGAGCGCTGGGCCAGGTCACCGCCGTATTCGTCGCTGCGCTGGTTGCTGCCAGCCCAGAAGAACTGGTCGACCAGATAGCCGTGGGCACCGTGGATTTCCACGCCGTCCATGCCAATGGCTTGGGCATCCTTGGCGGCTTGGGCGAAGGCGGCGATCACCTCCTTGATGTCGTCCTGGGTCATGCCGTGCACAACCACGTTGCCTTCTTTGATTTTCTCGCTCGGGCCGTAGCCTGGGACGCTGGCGTCCGGCTCGGTGCCCAGCTTGCGCACATTGCCTACGTGCCACAGTTGCGGAACGATCTTGCCGCCTTCGGCGTGCACTGCATCGACCACTTTCTTCCAGCCGGCCAGAGCGTCTTCACCGTAGAAACGCGGCACGTTCGGGTAACCGTTGGATGCCTTGTGGCCAACGGTGGTGCCTTCGGTGACGATCAGGCCAACGCCAGCAGCAGCGCGGCGACGGTAGTACTCGATGACCTTGCTATTCGGTACGCCGCCCGGGGAGAAGGAACGGGTCATCGGCGCCATGACCACACGGGTCGGCAGCTCCAGGTTGCCCAGGGTAAAGGGTTGGAACAGCGCTTTAACGGGATCGGTCATCATCATTCCTCGGGGCGGCCAGAGCGCCGCAACTGGTTAAAGGGGCTTGTGATCAAGCCTGCAACAGCAGCTGCAGGCGTTGGATAAAGTCAGTCAGGGCGCGGGTGTTGTTCGCCACCTTGAGTCGGGTCAGCGCGCCTTGCCAGGCATTGGCAATAAAGCTCGCCAGGTTGCGGCAATCTTCATCGGCGGGTAGTTCACCTGCCGCCTGAGCCTGTTCCAGACAGACCTGCAGGGTGTCCGCCGAGGCCTGCAGAATCGCATCAACCTGCGCGCCCAGGGTCGGCGACAGCTCGGCCATCTCGAAACTCAGGCTGCCAATAAAGCAGTGGTATTCCAGACGCTCCTGGCGAGCGAAGTGCTCCACCAGTTCGGCGTAATAACCAAGGATGCGTTCACGCGGGCTCAATGCAGGATTGGCCAAGGCTTCGGCATAACGCGCCAAACGCGGCTGATAAACCTGCCGCAGGGCCTGCAGGGCAAAGTCTTCTTTGCTGGCGAAGTAGTGGTAGAAGGAGCCCTTAGGCACCCCCGCCGCTTGCACGATCTCCTGCACGCCGGCACCGTGATAACCACGACGGGTCATCACCTCGGCGCCTTTGGCGAGGATCAGGTCACGCTTGTCGAGTCGGATGCTGGAGTTCATGCCGGCAAGAATATGACCGGTCGTCTTGCTTCGCCCAGCACTATTGATCTGCGTGATTATCAGTAAGAAGTAGAGCGGGTAATTGCCTGAGCAGGGCTGGCGACCATACGATTTCGCGGGCATGGCCCGCTCCTACAGGTGTCAGTGACTGTAGGAGCGGGCCATGCCCGCGATAGAAGCGCTGATTTAATGAAGCGCAGCGCGCTGCACAGAGCAACGCGCACTACCAAGCCAAAGAGCGGCCTGGCGGAGGGTTGGATCAGCCGCGAGCGGCTTTGATTACGTCAATGTAAGGCTCGGCAAAACGTTGATCCTGGATCAGCGCGATAAAGTCATTGCCTTGGGCATCCTTGGCATTCAGGTCGTAGCCGGCGGCGACAAAGAAGCCGACAAAGCGCTCGAAATCGTCGATACGCAGGCCACGGTAGGCCTTGACCAGCTTGTGCAGCGACGGCGGCGTGGCATCGGCCGGTTCTACGCTGAGGAACAGCTTGATCGGCTCGTCACCAATCTCTTCGCCAATCACCTGTTTCTTGTCTTTACGCATCGTTCACTCCAGCTAACCAGGCCACACGGGGCCGGCAGTGTACCTCCGGGGTGGGCAACGGCTCAACGGATGCAACTCAGCCGACTCTTCTAACACGCGCCACGCATGGGTAACAGCCGACTTAGGTCAACACAGCCCACCACTCCCCGCCCTTATACTGCGGCCAGCCTTAGGGTCTGTTCTCGCTTCGTCGCGAGCCGCGTTGCTGCGCAAAATCTCGCCAGGCTAGGCGGAGGACGCAGGTAATGGTCGCCCCCTTGCCAAGTCCTCCAACACCGCATGGCGAGATTTTGCGCGCAACCCGCAGGGACGGGCCTGTTTTAGCGCGATACTGCGTTTCTCGACACTCATTTGGAACAACCAAACTTCGTGTCTCGTGCCTTGCCTCGCGCTAAAACAGGCTCCGGCGCGGCCGCGAACGAAACGGGAACAGACCCTAGGGAGTCATTATGTCGCTGCCCTTACCGCCGCTGTTCTCCGCCTGGCGCCAGACCTTGCGCGCCGGCTACGGCTGGAAAAACCTGCGCAGCGACCTGAGCGCCGGGGTCACGGTGGGCATCATCGCCATTCCGCTGGCCATGGCCCTGGCGATTGCCGTCGGTGTAGCACCGCAGCACGGCCTGTATACGGTGCTGGTGGCCGGTACGCTGATCGCCCTGTTTGGTGGCTCGCGCTTCAATGTTTCCGGGCCGACCGCCGCCTTTGTGGTGATTCTGTTGCCGATCACCCAGCAATTCGGCCTCGGCGGCCTGCTGCTGTGCACCCTGATGGCCGGGGTGATCCTGATTGCCCTCGGGCTGATGCGCGCCGGCCGCTTGATCGAATTTATCCCCTACCCGGTGACGCTGGGTTTTACCGCCGGCATCGGCATCGTCATCGCCACCCTGCAGATCAAGGATCTGCTGGGCCTGCACCTGATCACTGAGCCGAACAACTACATCGAACAACTCAACGGCCTGCTGCACGCCCTGCCCAGCCTGCAATTGGGCGACTGCCTGGTGGCGCTGGTGTGCCTGGCGACTCTGCTGATCTGGCCGCGCTGGGTGCCGAAAGTACCGGGGCATCTGGTGGCGCTGATGGTCGGCGCCTTGCTCGGGCTGCTACTGGAAAGCCTGCAGATTCCCGTGGCGACTATTGGCGAGCGTTTCAGCTACAGCCTGGATGGCGTTGAGCACCCCGGTATTCCGCCATTTCTGCCAAGCTTTATCTGGCCCTGGCAGCTACCTGGCGCAGATGGCCAACCGCTGGTGGTGAGTTTCGAGCTGTTTCGCCAACTGCTCGCCCCGGCCTTTGCCATCGCCATGCTCGGGGCGATTGAATCGCTGCTCTGCGCGGTGGTCGCCGATGGCATGACCGGCAGCAAGCATGACCCCAATGGCGAGCTGATCGGCCAGGGCATCGGCAACCTGGTCGCGCCGCTGTTCGGCGGCATCACCGCCACCGCCGCGATTGCCCGCAGCGCCGCCAACGTGCGCGCCGGGGCTTACTCGCCGATGGCCGCTATCGCCCACGCCGGCGTGGTGCTGATCGCTATCCTGTTTCTCGCGCCCCTGTTCAGCTACCTGCCGATGGCGGCGCTGGCAGCCTTGCTGCTGATAGTGGCGTGGAACATGAGCGAGCCGCGACATGTGCGCCACACCCTGCGCATCGCCCCGCGCAGTGATGTGCTGGTGCTGCTGACCTGCCTGATTCTTACCGTGCTGTTCGATATGGTGCTGGCCGTGGGCGTCGGCCTGCTGCTGGCCGCCGGATTGTTTATCAAACGCATGAGCGACCTGACCGATACCGAAGCGCTGCCCAAGCACTTTCACCAGGCGCTGAATGACCTGCCCGAGCATGTGCTGGCCTACGCGATTCGCGGGCCGCTGTTCTTCGGCGCAGCGGAAAAGGCCCTAAGCGTGCTCAGACGCTTTACCCCTGGGGTGAAGGTGGTGATCGTCGATATCAGCGCGGTGCCGCTGCTGGATATGACCGCCATCGCCGCACTGGACAACGTACTGCGCGACTACCGCGAGCAGCAGGTCGGACTGATATTGAGCGGGCCGACGGCCCAGGTGCGCCTGCAATTGCGCCGCGCAGGGATAGTACGAGTGGAAGGACAGCTGGCCTATGTGCGCGACCTGGCCCAAGCCAGGGAGAAAGCGTTGCGTTGGCTAGCGCCAAAGGCCGATGGAGAAGCAGAGCTCGTGTAGCCCGGATGCAATCCGGGGAAATCTAACGCAGCATAAACCGCTCCCGGATTGCATCCGGGCTACCTAAATTGCGCGCGCATCCAGGCTTGGTAGTCGGCAACCCCAGGCTCGCCTTCACGCGGCGCCCAGCTGGCCTGCTCGCCCTCGCCCACCGGTTTGTAGGGCCCGGCTTTGCACTCGAACAGAATGCTGTCGGCTTCCAATACCACCAGGGCGTGAAACACTCCTGGCGGCAGGTCGACGCCGACACAGGCGCCACCCGCCTCCAGCACGCGCTTATCCAGCACCTCACCGCTGTCATTAAAGATCAGCAAGCCCAGGCGACCTTTCAGCACCAGCAGCGCTTCGGCCTTATCCGCCGAAAGATGGCGATGCGGCGGGATATAGGTGTCCGGCTGCAGCCCCACCGCCATGCGATGGCAGGGCTCTTCCATCTGGTGGAAGTTATGGTGCTGGCGTTGCCGTGAGCTGGCCGCCGCTTGCTCGGCCAGTGCGCCAAACAGGGTCTGATCGAGAAAGCGTGGCTCAGTCATGCGTCTTACAACCCTTTAACTGCATAGATACCCGGCGCATTGCGCCAGTAGCCCTTGTAGTCCATACCATAGCCAAACACGTAACGATCAACGCAGGCCATGCCAACGTAATCAGCCTTGAGGTCGGGGCGTGCCTTGCGGTCGTGGGTCTTGTCTACCAGCACAGCGATGCGCACGTTCTTGGCGCCGGCGTGCCGGCAAAAATCGATGATTGCACCGAGGGTGTGCCCTTCATCGAGGATGTCGTCGATGATCAGCACGTCGCGGTCGATAAAGGAGATTTCCGGTTTGGCCTTCCAGAACAGCTCGCCGCCGCTGGTTTCATTGCGGTAGCGAGTGGCGTGCAGATAGGACAATTCCAGCGGGAAGTTGAGCTTGGGCAGCAGCTTGCCGGAGAAGATCAGCCCGCCGTTCATCACGCAGAACACTACAGGATTGCTGTCGGCCATCTCGTTGTTGATGGCGGCCGCCATGCTGTCGATGGCCACCTCAACCTCGGCATTGCTGTGCAGGCAATCGGCTTCAGCCATAACTTGGCGGATATGCGCGAGATCGACGGACATGCTGTTTCCTCTTGGGAGCGGGACGCCAGACCAGAAAGCTGATCAATGCGTCAAAATAAAAGCCGGCAAAGGTACGCATCTGCGCCATGCAGAGCAAGCCCCGGCAGACCAACTGCGGCAATTGCCCGCAAGCGGCGACACGTTAGCCGCTATTTAGCGACATTAGGCCATCTTGGCCCAGCACTTGGCATAGCCAATGCTTTAATCTAACGCAATTTTTCGCCCGTCCTGCCGGAGACCCCGCCATGCCCATCCTCGAGATCCGCCACCCGCTGATCCGCCACAAACTCGGCCTAATGCGCCGCGCCGATATCAGCACGAAGAACTTTCGTGAGCTGGCCCAGGAAGTCGGCGCGCTGCTGACCTACGAGGCAACCAAGGATCTGCCGCTGGAAAACTGCGAGATCGAAGGCTGGTGCGGCACCGTGCAGGTGGAAAAAATCTCCGGCAAGAAAATCACCGTAGTGCCGATCCTGCGCGCCGGCATCGGCATGCTTGAAGGCGTGCTTAGCCTGATCCCGGGAGCAAAGGTCAGCGCCGTGGGCGTGGCGCGCAATGAGGAGACGCTGCAGGCACATACCTACCTGGAAAAGCTGGTGCCGGAAATCGACGAGCGTCTGGCGATGATCATCGACCCGATGCTGGCCACCGGCGGCTCGATGGTCGCCACCATCGACCTGCTGAAAAAAGCCGGCTGCAAGGATATTCGCGMCATGGTGCTGGTCGCCGCTCCTGAAGGCATCAAGGTGGTCAACGACGCACACCCGGATGTGCTGATCTTCACCGCCTCCATCGACGAGCGCCTGAACGAACACGGCTACATCATTCCCGGCCTCGGTGATGCCGGCGACAAGATCTTCGGCACCAAGCAGAAGGACGCCTAAGCATGCAGGCTCATAAGCAGGACGAATACAACGATCCACTCTGGCGCCAGGGCATTTCCGGCGCGCAGATGCTGTTTGTGGCCTTCGGCGCCCTGGTGCTGATGCCGCTGATCACCGGCATGGACCCCAACGTCGCGCTGTTCACCGCCGGTATCGGCACCCTGCTGTTCCAACTGGTGACCGGCCGCCAGGTGCCGGTATTCCTGGCCTCCAGCTTTGCCTTTATCGCACCGATTCTCGCCGCAAAGGGTGAGTTCGGCCTGCCGGCCGTACTCGGCGGCATCGTTGCCTCGGGCCTGGTGTATATCCTGCTCAGCGCCGTGGTGCGGGTTAAAGGCGCCGGTTTTATCGACCGCCTGCTGCCGCCGGTGGTGATTGCCCCGGTGATCATTTCCATCGGCCTGGCGCTGTCGCCTGTGGCGGTGAATATGGCCATGGGCAAGGCCGGCGATGGCAGCGCGCAGCTGGTGCCGTATGAAACCGCCATGCTGATTTCCATGTCAGCGCTGGTCACCACCGTGCTGGTTGCCGCCATGGGCCGTGGCCTGCTGCGCCTGGTGCCGATCCTCGCGGGGATTATCGTTGGCTGCATCGTCGCTGCGTTCTGCGGGGTGATCGACACCAGCAATGTCGCGGCCGCACCCTGGCTGGCGATTCCTGCGTTCGTGACGCCGGAGCTGCACTGGGGTGCGATTCTCTACATCGTCCCGGTCGCCCTGGCTCCGGCCATCGAGCACATCGGCGGCGTAGTGGCGATCGGCAGCGTAACCGGCAAGAACTTTATCAAGAAGCCCGGCCTGCACCGCACCCTGCTCGGCGACGGCCTGGCCACCTCGGCCGCCGGCCTGTTCGGCGGCCCACCCAACACCACTTACGCGGAAGTCACCGGCGCGGTGATGCTGACCAAGAACTACAACCCGAAGATCATGACCTGGGCGGCCTGCTTCGCCATCGGTCTGGCCTTTGTCGGCAAGTTCGGCACCGCGTTGCAGAGCATTCCGGTACCGGTGATGGGCGGGATTCTCTGCCTGCTGTTCGGCTCCATCGCGGTGGTCGGTTTGAACACCCTAATCCGTCACGAAGTCGATCTGTCCGAAGCGCGCAACCTGATCATCGTGTCGGTGACCCTGGTGTTCGGCATCGGCGGCATGGTGATCGGCAACAGCGACTTCGCCCTATCCGGCATCTCGCTGTGCGCTATCTGCGCCCTGGGACTTAACCTGGTGTTGCCGGGTGGCCAAGGCTGGCGCAGCAAGACCGTGCTGGAAGAGCCGGATTTGTAGCTCGCAACCGTTTAAGCGGTTAACTGTATAGAGAGCCTTGGTTGTTGAGCCAAGGCGTAGGATGGGTGGAGCCGCCTAGGTGATAACCCATCAATTGACTGATGGGTTATCACCCATCCTACGGTTCTAAGCGCAAAAGAATGCCGCTTGCCTGTAACAGGGAAGCGGCATTTTTCTTAAATGAACAGTATTACGCGATTGCTAGCCCGACTCAGGCCGGATTAGCCGACCACTGCTGCAACCGCACCACACTCTCGCGATAGGGTTTAAGGCTCATGCTCAGCAGCACGATGGAGCTGAACACGGCGATGCTGGTGACGATCAGCAGCGAGTAACGCAGCGCCATGTCATCGGCAAATACATAGTCGGTCACCAGAGCCACCGCCGTCGGGCCAATGCCCAGGCCGATCAGGGTGATGACAAACAGGTAGATCGCCGAGGCCTGACCGCGCATCGAGTTGGGCATGATTTCCTGAATTGCCGCCGGTGCCACGCCGAACGGCATGCTCAGGAAAAACACCGCTGGTGCAGTCAGAATCGCTGCCCACAGCGCCGTTTCCATCAGAGGGAAGGCCAGCACACAAGGCACCGCACCGATGGCCGCATACAGGCCGACGCGCATATTGGCGTCGCTGCTGCCGCGCTTGGCCATCCAGTCGGCCAAACGGCCGCCAAAGACGATACCCAGGCAACCAAATACCGCAACAATGCTGCCGTAAACGATGCCGACCTGGCCGGCATCCCAGCCGTAGGTGCGGATAAAGAAGGTCGGAATCCAGGCCGCGCTGCCGTAACCGGCAAACGCCAGGCCGGCAAAACCGAAGTTATGGCACAGCACGGTACGCCGGTTGGCGCGGATATAACGTCCAACATCCGCCAGCGGCACCGCGATACCGGCACCAACGCCGCGCCGCACGGGCTCCTTGACCGCCAGCAGGAGCAGAGTAAAAAGAATCCCCGCTGCACCAAGAATCAGAAAAATCAGCTGCCAGGGGCGCACTTCACCAAACACCGGTAGCGTCACGTCCCCCTGCGCCGAGGCGAACTGGATCACCAGGCCGCCAAGCAGAAAGGCCAGGCCGGAGCCGAGGTAAACCCCCATGGAATACACGCTGATGGCGGTGGCGCGGCGCTCGGCCGGAAAGCTGTCGGCAATCAGTGAATAGGCCGCAGGCGACAGCGCCGCCTCGCCGACGCCCACGCCAATGCGGCAGAGCAGAAATTGCCAGTACAGCTTGGCCATGCCGCAGGCAGCGGTGGCCGCACTCCAGAACAGCACGCCGATGGCGATCAGCCCACGGCGGCTCTTGGTATCGGCCAGTCGGCCCAGGGGAATGCCGCAGACGGTGTAGAACAGCGCGAATGACAGCCCCATCAGCAGGCTCATCTGCGTGTCACTGATCATCAGGTCGCGGCGGATCGGGCCAACCAGCAGATTGAGAATCTGCCGGTCGATAAACGACAGCACGTACGCCACCATCAGGATGGCGACAGTTACCCAGGCGCGGGTAGCAGAGGGATAGCCGTTATTGTTGTTGGGCACTGGCAGTCTCCTCGGCACCGTTGGTGCGGTGCACGACGGTTGAAAGAGCTGCCAGCTTAGGCCGATATACAGGGCGATGAGTATCGCCCTTAGGTGTTATCAGTGAGGCGAATGCGCGGCATCCCTTCGAGCGAATGACAGCCGCGCCGCATTCGGTTAGAGCATCAGCGGTGCGCGCTCACTCAAAGTTTTCAGGGCGGCGACCCAACTAGGATGATCATTCAGGCACGGCACCAGCTGCAGGCTCTCGCCGCCGGCTTCGACAAACTGCTCGCGACCACGGTCGCCAATTTCTTCCAGGGTTTCGATGCAATCGGCGACAAAGGCCGGGCACATCACCAAGAGCTTCTTCACGCCCTGTTTGGCCAGTTCATCGAGGCGCGCCTCGGTGTAGGGTTCGATCCACTTGGCGCGGCCCAGGCGTGACTGGAACGACACCGACCACTGCTCGGGCTTAAGCCCCATGCGCTGAGCGAACAGCTCGGCGCTGCGCAGGCACTGAGCGCGATAACAGGTCGCCAGCACTTCGGGCGCGGCAGTGCGGCAGCAATCATCACCTTTCAGGCAGTGATTGCTGGGGTCGAGCTTGTGCAGATGCCGTTCCGGCAGACCGTGAAAGCTCAGCAGTAGATGGTCGAAATCCTGCTCAAGATACGGCTTGGCGCTGTCGACCAGGGCATCCAGGTATTCCGGCTGATCGTAGAACGGCGGCAGGATGGAAAAGCGCATTGGCAGTTGCTGCTCACGCACCACCCGCCGCGCCTCTTCGATCACCGTGGTGGTGGTGCTGTCGGCAAACTGCGGGTACAGCGGCGCCAGGGTGACCTGCTTGATGCCCTGGGCGGCCAGGCGGGTCAGCACGGTTTGCAACGACGGCTCGCCATAGCGCATGGCCAATTCCACCGGACCGTGGGTCCAAGACGCCTTCATCGCCTGATGCAGACGCTTACTCAGCACCACCAGCGGCGAGCCATCTTCCCACCAGATCGAGGCGTAGGCATGCGCCGAGGCGGCCGGACGCTTGATCAGAATCAGCGAAACCAGCAGACGCCGCAGCGACCAGGGCAGATCGACGACATAGGGGTCCATCAGAAACTGGTTGAGGTAACGGCGCACATCAGCCACGTCAGTGGAGGCAGGCGAGCCCAGGTTTACCAACAGCAAGGCGTGATCGGTCATGCAAAGTCCTAGTCAGGTTGGCCGAGCAAATCTGCCAGGGCCACATCCAAATGAGTAAAACGAAAACTGAAGCCAGCCTCCTGCAAACGCGTCGGCATCGCGCGCTGGCCACCGAGCAGCAATACCGACAGCTCCCCCAGCAGCGCACGCAGGGCAAAGGCCGGGGCCGGCATAAAGGCCGGGCGGTGCAGCTCGCGGCCCAAGGCCTGGCTGAAGGCGCGGTTACGCTCAGGCGTCGGCGCGCAGGCATTATAAGGACCGCGAGCCGAGTCCTGCTGCAGGAGAAAATCAATCAGGGCGATTTGGTCGCTGAGATGAATCCACGGCATCCACTGCCGGCCATTGCCGAGCGGGCCACCCAGGCCAAGCTTGAACGGCAACAGCAGGCGCTTGAGCAGCCCGCCGTCAGCAGCCAGCACCAGCCCCGTGCGCAGCAACACCACACGGATGCCTAAGTCCTCAGCGCGCAGGGCGGTTTCTTCCCAGGCACCGCACAGTTGGGCGGCGAAATCCTTGCTGACGGGCGGCGAATCTTCATGCAATTCACGCTCGCCACCGTCGCCATACCAGCCAACTGCCGAACCGGACAACAACACCTGCGGCTTGTGCGCGCGGCTTTCCAGCCAGGCCAGCAATTGTTCGGTCAGGCCAATCCGACTGCCCCATAGCAGAGCCTTGCGTTTACGCGTCCAGGGCCGGTCGGCAATCGGTGCGCCGGCCAGGTTGATCACGGCATCCAAGGGTTCTTCAGCCAGTTCATCGAGCCGGCCAATACCGCGCACCGCGTCGCCACAGAGCGCCGCGACCTGCTCGGGCCTGCGGCTCCACACCGTTAATTGGTGGCCTTGCTGCAACCAGTGGCGGCACAGCGCGCGCCCGATCAAACCGGTTCCGCCTGTCAGAAGAATGTGCATAACAATGCCCTCGCATGACCTTTGCATAGTTGCTAACAATCGACGGATTAATGCCGTTTGTGGCTTCAATCCGGCTGCAGGTTGTCTTAACTATAGGAAGGCAGGATCGACTCCGGCATAGCTTATACACAAAAACCATATTGTATAGCTTTTGTCTAAAGCGTAGCCTAACGCTTGAAAACACGAGGTAGACCATGACCGCTCTACACCCCATCGCCATCATCGGCACCGGCATCGCCGGGCTGTCTGCCGCACAGGCGCTGCATGCCGCCGGACACCCGGTGCAACTGTTCGACAAGAGCCGCGGCAGTGGCGGCCGCATGGCCAGCAAGCGCAGTGATGCCGGCGCGCTGGACCTTGGCGCGCAGTACTTCACCGCCCGCGACCGCCGCTTTGTCGAGGTGGTGCAACAATGGCAAGCCCGTGGCTGGGTCGCCGAATGGACCCCCAGCCTCTACAACTTCAATAACGGCCAGCTCAGCGCCTCGCCGGATGAACAGGTGCGCTGGGTTGGCAGTCCACGCATGAGTGCAATCACCCGCGCCATGCTCGGCGCATTGCCAGTGAGCTTCTCCTGCCGCATCACCGAAGTGTTTCGCGGCGAGCAGCATTGGCACCTGCAGGATGCCGAAGGCAACAACCACGGCCCGTTCAGCCATGTGATCGTCGCCACCCCGGCGCCACAGGCTACGGCGCTGCTGTCCAGCGTGCCGAAACTCGCCGGCGCCGCCGCCAGCGTGACCATGGAAGCAACCTGGGCGGTGGCCCTGGCCTTTGCCAACCCGCTGGAAACCCGCGTGGAAGGCTGCTTTGTACAGGACAGCCCGCTCGACTGGCTGGCGCGCAACCGCAGCAAACCGGGCCGCGACACCCAACTCGACACCTGGGTGCTGCATGCCAGCAGCCAGTGGACCAAGCAGCACCTGGATATGCCCAAGGAAGCGGTGATCGAACACCTGCTCGGCGCCTTCGCCGAGCTGATCGGCTGCGCCGTACCCGCCCCCGCCTTCAGCCTGGCGCACCGTTGGCTCTACGCCCGTCCGGCCAGCGCACACCAGTGGGGCGTACTGGCCGATGCCGACCTGGGCATCTATGCCTGCGGCGACTGGTGCCTGTCCGGCCGGGTTGAAGGCGCCTGGCTGAGCGGCCAGGAAGCGGCGCGACGCTTGCTCGAACACCTGCAATGACAGTTCAGGCACGCCCAACAACGCCGGCCAAACATCGGCTTAACCCACGCAAGCTGCTGCTGTCGAAATGGACAGCAGCGCAGCCGCAGAACCGTGAAAAGCATTTTCTCGTTACCGAACTGTTCTGCGACGAAGACGGCACGGTATTGCAGATCGAGTTGCAGGCCGTGCTTAACCAGCGTTGCCAACGCCTGGACTGGCGCGCACTGGAAAACCCCGAGCAGTGGCGCATGGGTTGGAAGTAACAGGCCCACACACAAAACCCTACAGTAGTTGTACAAAAATATTGACTTGTACAATTACAAACCTATGATGAACTCAAGTTGTACATCCATCAGGATCTGTACAAGTCGTACATCAGAGGTTGCCCATGAGCCCATCCGAAACCGCCACCGGCAAACCCAAACTGGGCATCAGCGCCTGCCTGCTGGGTTCCGAGGTGCGCTACAACGGCGGCCACAAGGAATCGCGCCTGTGCAGCCGCACCCTCAGCGAATATTTCGACTTCGCCCCGCTGTGCCCGGAAGTGGCCATCGGCATGGGTATTCCGCGTGAACCGATCCGCCTGGTCGGCGACCCACTAGCGCCACGCGCCGTGGGCACGGTCAGGCGCGAGGTGGATGTCACCGCACCGCTGGCCGAATACGGCGAGCGCATGGCCGGCGAGCTGACGGATATCTGCGGCTACATCTTTATGCAGCAGTCGCCGTCCTGCGGCCTGCACCGGGTCAAGGTCTATCAGGACAACGGCCGCCCGAGCGAGCCAGGCCGTGGCATCTTCGCCCAGGCCTTCTGCGCGCGGCACCCCAACCTGCCGGTGGAAGAAGACGGTCGCCTCAACGATCCAATCCTGCGCGAGAACTTTATTACCCGCGTATTTGCCTATTCGGAATGGCAACAGCTGCTGCGCGATGGCCTGACCCGCAAGCGCCTGATCGACTTTCATTCGCGCTACAAATACCTGCTGATGGCCACCAACCCCATGCAGTACAAGCTGCTCGGGCGCATGCTCGGCAACCTTGGCCAACACGACATCAACGAGCTGGCGCCGCGCTATTTCAGCGAGCTGATGAGCGCACTGAAAAGCTGCGCCACCCGCCGCACCCACAGCAATGTGCTGCAGCATCTGAGCGGCCACCTCAAGCAGTCGCTAAGCAGCGAAGAAAAGCAGGAAATGCAGCAGCTGATCGGCCAGTACCGCCATGGTGTGGTGCCGCTGGTAGTGCCCATGACCCTGCTCAAGCATCACTTCCGTCGTCATCCGGATCACTACATCGCGCAGCAGGTTTACCTGCAACCGCACCCAGAAAACCTCAGCCTGCGTAACGCCCTATGAGCCTGCAGCCAATCAGCGCAGGTGCGGCCGACGACTACCAGGCAGCCATCGCCCAGGGTTTTATGCCGATCCGCGATGTGGCGCGCATCACCGGAGTCAACGCCGTCACCCTGCGCGCCTGGGAGCGCCGTTACGGCTTGATCGTGCCGCACCGCACACCCAAGGGTCATCGCCTGTATTCGGATGAACATGTCGCGCGTATCCAGGCGATTCTCACCTGGCTCAATCGCGGCGTTTCGGTCAGCCAGGTCAAGGGGCTGCTGCGTTCCAACCAACCGGCATTTGCCGAAGCCAGTTCGCAGTGGGAAACCAAGCGCCAGCAGTTGCAGGAAGCCATCTGCAACCTCAATGAGCGCCGCCTGGATGACTGCTTCAATAGCGAACTGGCGCTCTACCCGCCGCACACCCTGTGCCAGCAACTGATCTTGCCGCTGCTTGAGGATCTGGAACTGCGTTGGCGCAACCAGTTCGGCGCCCAGGCCGAGCGGGTTTTCTTCTACTCCTGGCTGCGCAGCAAGCTCGGCGCGCGCCTGTACCACAACAACCGTCAGCACAACGGCGCGCCGCTGCTGCTGATCAACGTTTCCGACCTGCCGATGGCCCCCGGTCTGTGGCTGACCGCCTGGCTGGCGAGCAGCGCCGGCTGCCCGGTGGAAGTCTTCGACTGGCCGCTGCCGCCGACCGAACTGGCCCTGGCGGTCGAGCATATCCAGCCGCGCGCGGTGCTGCTGTATTCCAGCCAGGCGCTGAACAGCACCCACCTGCAACGTCTGCTCGGTGGTTATGACTGCCCCTGCCTGCTGGTCGGCCAGGTTGTGCAAATCCATGCCGAAGAACTGCAGAGCATCACCGCGCAGAACGCCGACCTGAGCCTGGCCTCCGACCCGCTGGCCGCGCTGCACAGCCTGACCGACCTCAACCTGCTGCACAGCTGATGGGAAATACCATGCTGCAACTGATGTGGTTTCGTACCGACCTGCGCGTGCAGGACAACAGCGCCCTCGCTGCCGCCATGAGCAGCGGCCCGACCGTGGCGCTGTATCTGCTCAGCCCCGGCCAGTGGCTGAACCACGATGATGCGCCGAGCAAGGTCGACTTCTGGCTGCGCAACCTCAAAGAACTGGCCACTGAGCTGGACAAACTCAACGTACCGCTGCTGGTACGTGAAGCCGATCACTGGAGCGCCGCGCCGCAGGTGATCGGCGAACTGTGCCAACAGCTGCAGATCGGCACGGTGCAGGTCAACGAAGAGTACGGCGTGCATGAAACCCGCCGCGACCAAGCCGTGGCCGAGGCACTGGAAGGCCTGGGGGTGAATTTTCGCAGCCATCTGGATCAGCTGTTCTTCAAGCCCGGCAGCGTACTGACCAAGTCCGGCGGCTACTTCCAGGTCTATAGCCAGTTCCGCAAGGTCTGCTACCAACGCCTGCACAGCGCCATGCCCGCTCTGATCGCGACACCCAAAGCACAGGCGCCGCTGGCGATCCAAAGCGATGCCATTCCTGAACAAGTGGTAGGTTTTGCCCAACCAACTGTGGCCCTCCGTGAACTCTGGCCAGCCGGTGAAGCCGAGGCTGCGCGGCGTCTGGATGATTTTGCCGCGCAGCAGATCGACTTCTACCAGAGCGCCCGCGACTTCCCTGCGCAACCCGGTACCAGCCAGCTGTCTACCTATCTGGCCGCTGGCGTGATCTCACCGCGCCAGTGCCTGCATGCGGCCTTGCAGGCCAACCAGGGCGAGTTCGACAGCGGCAATGTCGGGGTGATCACCTGGATCAACGAGCTGCTCTGGCGTGAGTTCTACAAACACATCCTGGTCGGCTACCCGCGCGTGTCCATGCACCGCGCCTTCCGTGCGGAAACCGAGGCGGTGGCCTGGCGCGATGCGCCGCTGGAACTGAAGGCCTGGCAGGAAGGCCGCACCGGCTTTCCGATCATCGATGCGGCCATGCGCCAGTTGCTGGCCACCGGCTGGATGCACAACCGCCTGCGCATGATCGTGGCAATGTTCCTGACCAAGAACCTGCTGATCGACTGGCGCGAAGGCGAGCGCTTTTTTATGCATCACCTAATCGATGGTGATCTGGCGGCGAACAACGGCGGCTGGCAGTGGAGTTCTTCTACCGGTACCGACTCGGCGCCGTACTTTCGCATCTTCAACCCACTCAGCCAGTCGCAGAAATTCGACCCGGATGGCCGCTTTATCCGCCAATGGCTGCCTGAGCTGGTCGGCCTGAACAAAACCAATATCCATAACCCGGCGGCCATGGGTGGGCTGTTCGGCATCGCCGACTACCCCTCGCCTATTGTCGAACTGAGCAAAAGCCGCACGCGCGCCCTGGCTGCGTTCAAGAGCCTACCGCACCTTGCCGGCGAGGAGGTGCTATGAGCGATTTCCTACGCCAATTCGCCCAAGACTTTGCCGGATTGAACAAAGACAACCTCGACCGCCTGGGCCGCCTCTACAGCGACGACGCACTATTTTGCGACCCGCTGCATGAAGTGCGTGGGCTGGCCAATATGCAGCGCTACTTCGGCGAAATGTACGCCAACGTCAGCGAGCTGCGCTTTGACTTCTATGGCTTTGATCAGGTGCGCGACGGTGAAGGCTACCTGCGCTGGACCATGAGCTACCGCCACCCACGCCTGGCCAAGGGTCAATTGATCCGCGTGGAGGGCTGCTCGCACCTGCTGTGGCAGGACAAGGTCTATCGTCACCGTGACTACTTCGACGCTGGCAGCCTGCTCTATGAGCACCTGCCCGTGCTCGGTTCGGCAATTCGCTGGCTAAAACGGAGATTGGCATGAACGCGAACGCACGACGGATCTGGCTCACTGGAGCCAGTAGCGGTATCGGCGCTGCCCTGGCCGAACAACTGCTGCAACAAGGTCATCGCCTGGCACTCAGTGCGCGCACCCTTGAGCCCTTGCAGGACCTGGCCAAGCGCTATCCGCAGCAGGTATTGGTGGTCGCCGGTGATCTCAGCGATGCGACGCAAGTGCAGGCCATCGGCGAGCACATCGCGCAGGTCTGGGGCGCGCTGGATTGCGCCATCCTCAATGCCGGCACCTGCGAATATGTCGAGGTTAAAGCCTTTGAAGCAGCGATGGTCGAGCGAGTGATGCGCGCCAACCTGCTCTCCGCCAGTTACTGCATCGAAGCTGCTCTGCCTTTGCTGCGCCAGGGCAACCGGCCGCACCTGGTCGGTGTCGGCAGCTCGGTGACCTTTATGCCGCTGCCGCGCGCCGAAGCCTACGGCGCCTCCAAGGCTGCCATGCGCTACCTGCTGGAAGCTCTGCGCATTGACCTGCACGCCGAAAACATTGCCGTCACCCTGGTCAGCCCTGGCTTTGTCGACACGCCGCTGACGCAGAAAAACGACTTCCCCATGCCCATGCGCTGGCCGGTGGCAAAAGCCGCCAGCTATATCGCTGAACGCCTGCATCAGCAGCCCTTTGAAATAAGCTTCCCCGGCCCGTTTATCGCCATGCTCAAGCTGCTCGGCCATTTGCCCAAGCGCTTGCAGGTGGCCATCGGCGCCCGCATGGCCCGCACTGAAGCCAAGACCAAGGAAAACCCATGAAGATCGCCATTATCGGCAGCGGTATCGCCGGTTTGACCAGCGCCTACCTGCTTAACCGCAACCACGAGATCAGCGTATTCGAGGCCGGCGCCTGGATTGGCGGACACACCCACACCGTGCAAGTCGAGGTGGCGGGTAAGAGCTATGCCATAGATACCGGTTTTATCGTATTTAACGACTGGACCTACCCGAACTTTATCCGCTTGCTGAGCCAGCTCGGCGTCGGTTTCAAGGCCACCGAGATGAGCTTCTCGGTCAGCGACCCGGTCAGCGGTGTGGAATACAACGGCCACAACCTCAACAGCCTGTTCGCCCAGCGCCGCAACCTGCTCTCGCCAAAGTTCTGGGGCATGGTGCGCGACATCCTGCGCTTTAACCGCGAGGCACTGAATGACCTCAATCTGCAGCGCATCGCCAGCGATATGACCCTGGGCGACTACCTCAAGGCCAATGGTTACAGCGAGCGCTTTATCCAGCATTACATCGTGCCGATGGGCGCGGCGATCTGGTCGATGTCGCTAAACGATATGCTCGGTTTTCCGCTGCAATTCTTTGTGCGCTTCTTCAAGAACCACGGCCTGTTGTCGGTCAGTGATCGGCCGCAGTGGTGTGTGGTCGAAGGCGGCTCCAGCAGCTATGTGGCGCCGCTGACCGAATCCTTCAAGCAACATATCCGCCTCAACTGCGCGGTGACCCGTGTCGAGCGTGATGCTGACGGCGTGACCGTGCATAGCGCCGCCGGAACCGAGCGCTTCGACAAGGTGATCTTCGCCTGTCACAGCGACCAAGCCCTGGCTTTGCTGGCCGAGCCCACGCACATCGAGAAGGAAATCCTCGGCGCGCTGCCCTATGCCGACAACGATGTGGTGCTGCACACCGACACCCGCCTGCTGCCAAAACGGCCACTGGCCTGGGCCAGTTGGAACTATCGCCTCGGCGGGCCGGTGGATCAGCCAGCCGCCGTGACCTATGACATGAATATCCTGCAGGGTATTAAGAGCGATACGACTTTCTGCGTCAGCCTGAACCAGACCGCGGCCATCGACCCGAGCAAGATCCTCGCCCGCTACACCTACGCCCACCCGCAATACAGCCTGGCCGGCATGGCCGCGCAGGCGCGCTGGGAAGAGTTGCTGGGGCTCAACCACAGCTACTTCTGCGGCGCGTACTGGGCCAACGGCTTCCATGAAGACGGCGTGGTCAGCGCGCTGCGCGTGGCCCGTGAATTCGGTGAGGCACTGTAGTGAACAGCGCAATGGTGATGAACAGCGCCCTGTACAGCGGCTGGGTGCAACACCGGCGGTTTGCGCCGCGCCTGCATAACTTCCGCTATCGCATGGGCCTGCTCTACCTCGACCTGAGCGAGCAGGATGCGGTGCTCGCGCTGTCGCCGCTGGCCGGCAGTGGCCGCTTCGCGCCCTTTGCCTTTCGCGAAAGCGATTACCTGCCGCAGTTCACCGGTGCCGGTATCAGCCTGATCGACGCCGTGCGCCAGCGTGTCACGGAAGCGCTGGGGCGCACGCCGCTGGGGCATATCTGTTTGCTGACCCAGCCACGCAGCTGGGGTCTGGCCTTCAACCCGGCGAGCTTCTTCTACTGTCATGAGGCCGATGGCCGTCTGGCGGCGATTCTCTGCGAGGTCAGCAACACGCCCTTCCGTGAGCGCTACCACTATGTGCTGCCGGCCGAAGGCGAGGGGCACCAGCACGTCGCCGTGGCCAAGGCGTTTCACGTCTCGCCGTTTCTGCCGCGCGAGCTGGAATACCGCATGAGCTTCAGCCCGGCGGGCGAGCGCCTAGGTATTCATATGGCCGACTGGCAGGGCGAGGAAAAGCTCTTCGACGCCAGCCTCAGCCTGCAACGCACTCAACTCAACCGCGCCAGCCTGCATCGCTACCTGCTGCAGTTTCCCTGGATGACCGGCAAAACCCTTGCCGCCATCTACTGGCAGGCCCTGCGCCTGCTGCTCAAACGTATTCCCCTGTTCACCCATCGGGCCGCTGAAGGTGATTTCCGCGTCGCCCGCCCCGCATCAAAGGAAGTCCCCCATGAAAAGCTCTAGCCTGACCTCCGCCAAACATGTGGTGCGCGCCGGCAGTGGCATCGGTGCCAGCCTGTTGCGCCGTGCGGTACTGCGCCAGCTGAAACAGCTGCGCCATGGCCAACTGGTGATAGTCGAAGGTGACGAACGCATGGAGTTCGGCGATGCCCACTCCAGCCTTAGCGCCGAGATCCAGGTGCAGGATGGCGCGGTCTGGGGGCTGGTGGCGGGCAATGGTTCGATTGGATCGGGCGAGGCCTATATCCACGGTTACTGGACCACCCCGGATCTGACCGCAGTGATCCGCGTATTCGTCAGCAACCTGGAGGTGCTCGACGCCATGGAAAGCGGCCTGGCGCAACTGGGCCGCCCGCTGATCCAGGGGCTGCACTGGCTCAACCGCAACACCCGCAAAGGCTCGCGCAAGAACATCTCGGCGCATTACGACCTGGGCAACGACCTGTTCGAGCAGTTCCTCGACCCGACCATGATGTACTCGGCGGCGATGTTCCAGAGCGCCGATGACAGCCTGGAGCAGGCACAGCTGAACAAGCTCGAACGCATCTGCCAGAAGCTTGCCCTCAAGCCCAGCGACCACCTGCTGGAAATCGGCACCGGCTGGGGCAGCATGGCGATTTACGCCGCCACCCATTACGGCTGCAAGGTCACCACCACCACCCTGTCGCGCGAGCAGTTCGCCTACACCCAGCAGCGCATTGTCGAGCAGGGTTTGCAGGGGCAGATCACCCTGCTGCTGGAGGACTACCGCGACCTGGCCGGGCAGTACGACAAACTGGTATCAATCGAGATGATCGAGGCCGTCGGCCATCGCTTCCTGCCCACCTATTTCGAACAATGCGCCAACCTGCTCAAGCCCGACGGCCTGATGCTGCTGCAGGCCATCACCATCCGCGACCAGCGCTATGAGCAGGCGAAAAACGCTGTGGACTTTATCCAGCGCTATATCTTCCCCGGCGGCGCACTGCCCTCGGTAAACAAGATGCTGGAAATCATCACCGCCAAGACCGATATGAACCTGCACCACATGGAAGACTTCGGCCTGCACTACGCTCGCACCCTGCGCATCTGGCACGACAACCTGCGCCACGCGCGGCACAAGTTGGAGCAGCAGGGTTACGACGATTACTTCTTCCGCCTGTGGGAGTTCTACCTGTGCTATTGCGAGGGCGGCTTTATCGAGCGCACCATCGGCACCGCGCAATTGCTGCTGGCTAAGCCGGCAGCACGTCCTGCTCCGCTACTGGGAAATCTCAATGCTTAAATTGATCGTCAACACCCTGCTGTTTCAGCTCGGCTGGTTCGCCTGTGTCTTCGGCGGCGACAGCCTGTGGCTGCTGATTGTTGCAGCGGTGCTGGCGGTACATCTGCTGTGGACCAGCAACTGGGCGGCGGAAGGCAAGCTGCTGATCACGGTGTTTCTTGCCGGCAGCGCGCTGGACAGCTTTCTGCTCAATCTCGGCGTGTTCGACTTCGGCGAGCCACGCACGCTGATCCCGCTGTGGCTGGCCTGCCTGTGGCTGCTGATGGCCACCACGCTCAATCATTGCCTGGCCTGGACCGCACAACCCTGGTGGCGCGGCAGTCTGCTCGGCGCGATTGGCGCGCCGCTGTCCTATTACGCCGGCGCGCAGATTGCTGGCGTCGGCCTGCCCTACGGCACCTGGCAAAGCCTGCTACTGATCGGCGCCATCTGGGCGCTGGTGATGCCCGTGCTGCATGGCTTCGCCAAGCTCTATCGCAGCCAGTACGAACAGAGCCTGCGCGCACGCAAAACAGCGTAGGGCGTACATGCCGAGGGCTTGTACGCCATTCGGGCAGCCAGCGCTGGACAAGGCTCCGCCATCTCCGCCCTACAGCGCTGTTGTAGCCCGGATGAAATCCGGGAACGCGATGTGATGGCCACAACCGATGCCCCGGATTGCATCCGGGCTACGGTGTTCGGGGTCTGCGCTGGATGGACAAAACGCCATGCTCCCTACGTCGGTGGCAGGCGCCGCAATAACAGCGATGACGTACACTGCGCGGCATGAGTCAGAACATCCCCCATACCCAACTCGCGGACGAACCCGCAGTCAGCTGCAGCAACTGCGCCGCCTGCTGCTGCCAGCTGGAAGTCATGCTGATCACCGATACCGGCGTGCCGCCGCGCTATATCGACACCGATGACTGGGGCGGCGAAGTGATGCTGCGTCTAGACGACGGCTGGTGCGCCGCGCTGGACCGCGACAGCATGCGCTGCACCATTTACGAAGTGCGCCCACTGATCTGCCGAGAATTCGAAACCGCCTCCCCCGAATGCCTGGACGAGCGCAAGGGCATGAGCAGCATCTACCGCTAAGCGTTAGAAACTCATGCGGTAATGCAGGCTATAGCTCTCAACCCCGTCGTTAGGTTGTTTAAGCCCGGCATTGGAGTAATGCAGAGCACGCAGGCCGACTTCCTGCCCGGCGAAACGCACCCCAAAGCCGATGCGGTCTTCAAACTGGAAAGACGAGCCCAGATCGTTGTCTTCCAACTCGGTGCTGCTGAACGCGGCAATGCCGATCCCGGCTTCGATATAGGGTTTGAAGCGCTCGCCGGCAAACTCGTAGACGAATACCGGGCTGAGCGAAAGGCTGTGGTTGCTGGAGGCTTTGTCGCCGTCCCAGTAGGTGTATGCCGCATCCCAGTAACCGGTCAGGCGACCGACATCACTGACAAACCAGCTCTGCTTGAAATCGAACTGGGTGCCCAGCCGATAGGTCATGGTCGAGTCGCCTGTCTGGCCGACCGCCACGCTCAAATCCGCCGCCTGCAATGCACCCACCTGCCCCAACGCTAAGGCCGCAAACGCAGCCAAGGTAACGACTTTTCTCATGGTAATAATCCTTATCCACCCAAGTAGAAACGTACTGACGCTGCTTGAGAGTATAGAAATCTTTGCCTACTGAGAAAGCCGACCTATGGCTAAACCGTGCTGGGTAAGCCGCTGACCAGTGCCGCCTCGCCCCATAGCAACGGCAACACCCGCTGCATGGCTGCCGGATCGCCGCTCGACCAGAACTGCGCAGGCTGAGCCGGGCCGCTGGCCAGTAGATTATGGCCTGCCAACAGCCGCTGGACTTGCCGCGCCACTGCTGCGCCCGTGTCGATCAGACTGATCGAGTCCGGCACCAAACTGCGCAGCAACGGTTTGATAAAGGGGTAATGGGTGCAACCGAGAATCAGCGTGTCGCAGCCCTCGGCCAGGAGCGGCGCGACAAAGTCCTGTAGCAACTCGCGGGTAGCCTGGCTATCCAGCTCACCGGCTTCAATACGCTCGACCAACCCTGGACAAGGCTGAGTAATCACCCGCACATCGCTGGCAAAACGGTCGAGCAAGGCGGCGAACTTGGCGCTTTTTAGCGTGCCGGTGGTGGCCAGCACGCCGACCACACCACTCTGCGTGGCGGCAGCAGCAGGCTTGACCGCCGGTTCCATGCCCACCAATGGCAGCTGCGGATAGAGCTCACGCAACTCGGCTACCCCTGCCACCGTGGCAGTATTGCAGGCCAGTACCAGCGCCTTGGCGCCCTGGGCGAGAAGAAACTCGGCCAACACCCGGCAGCGCTCGCGGATAAATTCCGGGCTCTTTTCGCCATAGGGCACATGACCGCTGTCGGCCACATACAGCAGCGACTCATTCGGCAGCAACGCGCGGATTTCGCCCAGCACCGACAGGCCGCCGACGCCGGAATCGAATACGCCAATCGGCGCGTTACTCACCGCTGGCCACTCCACACACGCTGCAGCCCGGATCACGCTTGACCCGCAGCTCACGGAAACGGCTGCCCAGAGCATCGATCAGCAACAAGCGGCCAACCAGCGGCTCGCCAAATTGTGCCAACAGCTTCAAGGCTTCCAACGCCTGCAAACTACCGACCAAACCTACCAGCGGGCCGACCACACCGGCTTCGCTGCAGGTCAGCTCGGCCTCGCTGCCGTGGCCGTAGATGCAGTGATAGCAGGGGCTGTCATCACGGCGCGGGTCGAATACCGACAGCTGGCCTTCCAGGCGAATCGCCGCGCCGCTAACCAGCGGCACCTTGGCTGCTACACAGGCGGCGTTAACCGCTTCGCGGGTGCTGAAGTTGTCCGAACAATCCAGCACCAGATCCACCGCCGCCACCGCTGCGGCCAGAGAATCGCTGTCCAGGCCCTGACGATGCGCTTGCAGGCGCAGCTGCGGGTTGATCGCCAGCAGGCGCTTGGATGCCGAGTCGACCTTGCTCAGGCCGATGCTGGCGGTGTCGTGGGCGATCTGCCGCTGCAGGTTAGTCAGATCGACCGTATCAAAGTCCGCCAGATGCAACTCACCGACCCCGGCGGCGGCCAGGTACAGCGCCACCGGCGAACCCAGGCCGCCGAGGCCGATAATCAGCGCACGGCTGTTTTTCAGGCGCAGCTGGCCGGCGATATCGATCTGTTGCAAGAGGATCTGCCGGCTGTAGCGCAGCAGCTCCTCGTCATTCAGCATGTCCTGCGCACTCATGGCGTCACTCATTATCGAAGCGTCCCAGACTGATGCGCTCATGGCCGCCAAGGTCACGCCGGCTTTCCACCGCGCTAAAGCCACGCGCGCTGAGCAACTCGCGCACTGCCGCCGCCTGATCGAAACCATGCTCCAGCAGCAACCAGCCGCCCGCTTCAAGATAGTCCGGAGCCTGCTGGATGATCAGGCGAATATCGTCCAGGCCATCCGCGCCCGCCACCAGCGCGCTGCTCGGCTCGAAGCGCACATCGCCTTCTGCCAGATGCCGATCATCGGCAGCGATATAGGGCGGGTTGCTGACGATCAGCTGATAACGCCGGCCGGCCAGGGCGCTAAACCAGTGACTTGCAATAAAGCTGGCATTGGCCAGTTTAAGCCGTACTCGATTACGTTCAGCCAGGGCCACCGCCTCCGCCACACGGTCCACCCCGGTAAGCCGCCAGGCTGGGCGCTCGCTGGCCAGGGCCAGGGCAATCGCACCTGTGCCGGTGCCGAGATCAAGCAGCGCAGCAGGCGTGGCCGGCAGCAGCGCGAGAACGGTCTCCACCAGCAACTCGGTATCCGGACGCGGAATCAGGGTATGCGACGCCACCTCCAGTTCCAGGCTCCAGAAGCCCTGCTGACCAAGGATATAGGCCACCGGTTCACCAGCCTGACGCCGCACCAGCATCGACTGATAACGCTCAAGCGGCTCGGCCTCAAGCTCGCGCTCCGGCCAGGTGTGCAGATAGCTGCGCGACTTGCCCAGGGCGTGGGCGAGCAATAGCTCGGCGTCCAGCCGTGGGGTGGGCGAGTCGGGTAGTTCGGCGGTGTTAAGCAGGGTTTCGATGGTGACCATGGCATTTATTCCGTAGCCCGGATGCAATCCGGGACATGCGTCAACGGTCGCTCCCGGATTGCATCCGGGCTACGAAAAGCGCGAATCAATCGCCCAGCGCAGCCAACTGATCAGCCTGATACTCGACCAGCAGCGGCTCGATAATCGCTTCGACGCCGCCGGCAATCACTTCGTTGAGCGAATACAGGGTCAGGTTGATGCGGTGATCGGTCACTCGCCCTTGCGGGAAGTTGTAGGTGCGGATGCGCTCGGAGCGGTCACCGGAGCCCACCAGCAATTTGCGCGAGTCGGAAATCTCCTTGTGCGCGGCGGCTTCCTGCTGGTCTTTGAGTTTCGCCGCGAGCCAGGCCATGGCCTTGGCGCGGTTCTTGTGCTGCGAGCGCTCTTCCTGACATTCCACCACGGTGCCGGTGGGAATGTGGGTGATGCGGATCGCCGAGTCGGTGGTGTTGACGTGCTGGCCACCGGCGCCAGAACTGCGGTAGGTGTCCACGCGCAGGTCGGCCGGGTTGATATCGATGGCCATCTGCTCATCCGGCTCGGGCAGCACGGCGACGGTGCAGGCCGAGGTGTGGATACGGCCTTGCGACTCGGTCTCGGGCACGCGCTGTACGCGGTGCGCGCCCGACTCGAACTTGAGCTTGCCGTAGACGTTGTCGCCCTCAACCCGGGCAATCACTTCCTTATAACCTCCGTGCTCGCCTTCGCTGGCCGACAGCACCTCGACGCGCCAGCCCTGTTTCTCGGCATAGCGTGAATACATGCGGAACAGGTCGCCGGAGAAGATCGCCGCCTCGTCGCCACCAGTGCCGGCGCGTACTTCAAGGAACACGTTACGGCCGTCGTTGGGGTCCTTTGGCAGCAGCATGCGTTGCAGCGTGGCTTCCAGCTCGATCAGCTGCTCCTTGGCCTCGGCGACTTCTTCCTCGGCCATCTCGCGCATGTCCGGATCGCTGTCTTTGAGCAGCGCCTGGGCGCCTTCGAGGTCGGCCTGGACTTTGCGGAATGCACTGAACGCCTGGTACACCGGCTCAAGCTCAGCGTACTCCTTGGAATAGGCGCGAAACTGCGGCTGATTGCTGATCACTTCGGCATCGCCGAGCAGCGCGGTCAACTCTTCGAAACGATCCTGCAACAGGTCGAGTTTATTGATCAGTGACGCTTTCATTGCAGACCTTTATTTATTAGCCGAGCTGCTATGGGTAGAAGCAGGCGGCGCGCCCTCGTCGAGGGCAAACAGTTCTTGAGCCACGCCCAGCGCATCGACGCGGCCGTCAGCAGAGAATTTTTTCAGCTGCACGCTGGGCGCATGCAGCAGCTTGTTGGTCAGGCCGCGGGCCAGCAGTGCCAGCACATCCTCGGCCGAGCTGCCGTTGTTGAGCAGACGCAGAGCCTTGTTCAGCTCCTCGTCACGCAGGCGCTCGGCTTGCTGACGGTAGGCCTTGAGCACATCCACCGCCGCCAGTTCGCGCAGGCGCTGCATAAAGTCCTGGGCGCCGACGCTGACCAGCTCTTCGGCGGCCTGAGCGGCGCCCTGACGGCTTTTGAGGTTTTCCGCGATCACCTCATGCAGGTCATCGACGGTGTACAGGTAAACGTCGTCCAGCTCGCCGACTTCCGGCTCAATATCGCGCGGTACGGCGATGTCGACCATAAAGATCGGCTTGTGCTTGCGCTGCTTTAGCGCGCGCTCAACCGCGCCCTTGCCGAGAATCGGCAGCTGGCTGGCGGTGGAGCTGATCACGATATCGCTGTTGATCAGCTCGTCGGGAATCTCTGACAACAAAACAGCATGTGCGCCGAATTGTTCGGCCAGGCTGCTGGCGCGCTCCAGGGTGCGATTGGCCACCACGATGCGTTTGATGCCTTGGTCGTGCAGATGGCGCGCGACCAGGCTGATGGTTTCACCGGCGCCGATCAACAGCGCCTGGCTGCGATGCAGGTCGGCGAAAATCTGCTTGGCCAGGCTGACCGCGGCGAAGGCCACAGATACCGGGTTTTCACCAATCGCGGTATCAGTACGCACGGTCTTGGCGGTGCTGAAGGTGGCCTGAAACAAGCGCCCGAGCAGCGGGCCGAGGGTGCCAGCCTCGCGCGCCACGGCAAACGCCGATTTCATCTGGCCAAGAATCTGCGGCTCGCCCAGCACCATGGAGTCCAGCCCCGAGGCCACGCGCATCATATGGCGCACGGCTTCGTCGTCGGCATGGATATAGGCACAGGCGCGCAGCTCTTCGAGGCTTAGCCGGTGATAACTGGCCAGCCAGGCCAATACTTCATCGGCGCTCAGGCTGTCCTGCTCGAGGTACAACTCGCTGCGATTGCAGGTCGAAAGAATCGCCGCCTCGCGGCTGCTAGTGCGCTGACACAGCTGCTGCAACGCCTCAACCAACTGCTCGGGAGTGAAGGCCACGCGTTCGCGGACGTCCACCGAGGCGGTCTTGTGGTTGATACCGAGGGCAATAAAGGCCATGCACGTCGCTGACAGGGAGTGGAAGCCGGCAATTGTCCTACTTCGGCAAAGCGAGAACAACCACTGCGGCCTATTGTCCCAATAGCCAGGTTTATCTCTTAATCCGCATCATGGCCGCCCATGGGCTTGCCCCAGCGCTTGTGTCATGATGCCCAAACCGCAGGTTGGCCACATACTCTTCCTATGAATAGATCCTTCGCCTTGCTGACTGCCGCTGCCTTATTAAGCGGCTGCCAGACGTTTGCCCCCTCTGCCCCGGATGGCACGCCACCGGTGGAAGATCCCACTGCCGTCACCGCAGAAACCCAGCCGCAGGTCTACCGCGCCTTCAGCCAGGAAACCCTGCTGTCGCTGCTGATCGCGGAACTGGCCGGCCAACGCAACCGCTTCGACATTGCCCTGGAAAACTATGTAGAGCAGGCCAATGCCACCCAGGATGCTGGCGTCGCCGAGCGCGGCTTTCGCATAGCCGAGTACCTGGGGGCCGAGCAGCCCGCACTGGAAACCAGCCTGCTGTGGGCCAAGACCGCACCCGAGAATATCGATGCGCAGCGCGCCGCCGCCGTGCAACTGGCGCGTGCCGGCCGCTACGACGAATCCATGACCTTTATGGAGCAGGTGCTGCAGCGTCAGGGCGATACGCATTTCGACTTCCTCGCCCTGTCCGCCGCTGAAACAGACCCGGATACCCGCACCGGTCTGCTGCAAAGTTTCAACCGCCTGCAGGCGAAATATCCGGACAATAGCCAGCTGCAATTTGGCAAAGCCCTGTTGCTGCAACAGGATGGCCGACCGCAGGAAGCCCTGGAACTGCTGGAGCAACAACCCAGCAAAGATCGCCCCATCGCGTCGATCTTGCTGCACGCGCGCCTGCTGCAAAGCCTTGAGCGCAACGACGATGCACTGCCGCTGCTGGAAAAAGGCATCGAGCAGCACCCTGATGACAAACGCCTGCGCCTGACCTACGCCCGCCTGCTGGTAGCCGAAGATCGCCTGGATGAAGCCAAGGGCGAGTTTGCCTCGCTGCTGCAGCAACACCCCAACGACGATGACCTGCGTTTCTCCTTGGCGCTGGTCTGTCTGGAAGCCAAAGCCTGGGAAGAGGCGATTGCCTACCTAGAAGAGCTGGTCGAGCGCGGCAGCCATGTCGAAGCGGCGCACTACAACCTGGCTCGCGCCTATGAAGAACTCGGCGACACTCCGAGCGCGCTGATCGAATACGCTATGGTCGGCCCTGGCAACGACTACCTGCCCGCCCAGGCTCGGCAAAGCGATTTGCTGTTCAAGGAGCAACGCGCCGAAGAAGCCTCCGAACGCCTGCGCCAGGCCCGCGAAAGCCAACCTGACTACGCCATTCAGCTGTACCTGATCGAGGCAGAGGCCTGGTCCAAGCAGCAGGACACCGAGCGCGCCTGGAAGCTGATCCAGCAAGCCCTGGAGCAGTTCCCGGAAGACCTCAACCTGCTCTACACCCGCGCCATGCTCGCGGAAAAACGCGACAACCTGGCCCTGCTGGAGCAGGACCTGCGCTTTATTCTCGAGCGCGAACCAGACAACGCCATGGCCCTTAATGCGCTCGGCTATACCCTGGCCGACCGCACCACCCGCTATGCCGAAGCCAAGCAGCTGATCGAACAGGCCCACCAGCTCAACCCGGAAGACCCGGCGATTCTCGACAGCCTCGGCTGGGTAAATTACCGCCTGGGCAACCTGGATGAGGCTGAACGCCTGCTGCGCCAAGCGCTGCAGGAATTCCCCGACCACGAAGTCGCCGCGCACCTTGGCGAAGTGCTGTGGGCACAAGGCAAGCAGAAAGAAGCGCGCAAACTCTGGCGCGAAGCCCTGAAACAGCAACCCGACAGCACAATTCTGCGCAGCACCCTGCTGCGCCTGACCGGAGCAGAGACACTCTGATGTTTGCGCGCCACCTGATAGTTTTCAGCCTGATCACATTATTGGCAGGCTGCGCCGGCCTGACCTCCCGTGAAGCCCTCGAAGGCCAGGGCAATGCGCAAAGCTGGCAAGCGCACAAGCAGCAGATCAGCAGCCTGGACGCCTGGCAGATCAACGGCAAAGTCGGCATCCGCGCGCCGAAAGACTCCGGCAGCGGCACCCTGTTCTGGCTGCAACGCCAGGACTACTACGACATCCGCCTGTCCGGCCCACTGGGTCGCGGCGCTGCACGCCTGACCGGCCGCCCTGGCGCAATCCAGCTGGAAGTCGCCAACCAGGGCCGCTACCAGGCCGAGTCGCCGGAACAGCTACTGCAAGACCAGCTCGGGCTGAACCTGCCGGTCTCCCACCTGCTCTGGTGGATTCGTGGCCTGCCCTCCCCCGATAGCAAAAGCCGCCTGAACCTCGACAGCCAAAGCCACCTGGCGCAACTGAGTCAGGACGGCTGGCACGTTGAGTACCTGAGCTATGCCGAGCAGAATGGCTTCTGGCTGCCGGAGCGCATCAAGCTCAGCGGTTTCGATCTGCAAGTCACTCTGGTGATCAAGGACTGGCAACCGCGCCAGCTCGGTCAATGAGCGCCCCGGCAATACCCGCCGCTGCCGAACTGATTCTGCCGGCGCCGGCCAAGCTCAACCTGATGCTGCATATCCTCGGCCGCCGCGCCGATGGCTATCACGAGCTGCAAACCCTGTTTCAGTTTCTCGACTTCGGTGACGAGTTGGGCTTTGCCCTGCGCACCGACGGTGAAATTCACCTGCATACGCCCATCGATAGCGTGCCCCACGACAGCAACCTGATCGTGCGCGCCGCGCGCCTACTGCAACAGCACGCAAACTGCACACTGGGTGCCGACATCTGGCTCGACAAACGCCTGCCCATGGGCGGCGGCATCGGCGGCGGCAGCTCGGATGCCGCCACCACCCTGCTCGGCCTCAACCACCTGTGGCAGCTGAGTTGCAATGAAGATCAACTGGCAGCCCTCGGACTTAGCCTGGGCGCCGACGTGCCGGTATTCGTACGCGGCCATGCGGCCTTTGCCGAAGGTGTGGGTGAAAAGCTGCAGCCGGTGACCTTGAGCGAACCCTGGTTTCTTGTCGCGATTCCGCAAGTACTTGTCAGCACAGCGGAAATTTTCTCCGACCCCGAGTTGACACGGGATACGCCGCCCATTAAAGTTCGCAGCCTTCTTGAGGGGGGTGGTCGTAATGACTGCCAGCCGGTGGTCACGAAGCGTTATCCAGAAGTTCGTAACGCTTTGATCTTGTTGAACAAATTTGTTCCAACCAGATTAACCGGCACTGGAGCTTGTGTGTTTGGGAGCTTCCCAAACCAGGACGATGCTGATAAAGTCGCCCGCCAACTTCCAGCCACTTTGCCAAGTTTTATTGCCCAAGGCCGTAACATTTCGATGTTGCACCGCAAGCTCGAAACATTGGTCAGGAAGTGAATGTTCGCTCTTAGTAATTAAGAGCACAGAGTTGTACGGTAATAGGGGCGTCGCCAAGCGGTAAGGCACCAGGTTTTGATCCTGGCATGCGTTGGTTCGAATCCAGCCGCCCCTGCCATTTCCGCCCTGGAGCGGATACACAACTCAAAGCATTCGGTTACACAGGATACAGGGGCGTCGCCAAGCGGTAAGGCACCAGGTTTTGATCCTGGCATGCGTTGGTTCGAATCCAGCCGCCCCTGCCATTTCTGTACTCATCCAGGTATACCCCCAGCCGGCAGGTACTGCGCGTGTCCAAGATGATGGTTTTTACGGGGAACGCTAACCCCGATCTGGCGCGACGTATCGTACGTCAGCTGCACATTCCCCTCGGTGATGCTTCTGTCGGTAAGTTTTCCGACGGCGAGATCATGATTGAAATCAACGAAAACGTCCGCGGTAAAGACGTCTTCCTGATTCAACCGACGTGCGCGCCAACCAACGATAACCTGATGGAACTGGTAGTGATGGCCGACGCCTTCCGCCGCTCCTCAGCGACCCGAATTACTGCAGTTATCCCCTACTTCGGCTATGCCCGCCAGGATCGCCGCCCGCGCTCCGCCCGCGTGGCCATCAGTGCCAAAGTTGTGGCTGACATGCTCACCGTTGTAGGTATCGACCGGGTTTTGACCGTCGACCTGCACGCGGATCAGATCCAGGGCTTCTTCGATATCCCGGTAGATAACATCTACGGCTCCCCAGTACTGGTGGACGATATCGAAGACCAGCGCTTTGAAAACCTCATGATCGTCTCCCCGGACATCGGCGGCGTAGTGCGTGCACGCGCTGTGGCCAAGTCCCTGGGTGTTGACCTGGCGATCATCGACAAGCGCCGCGAGAAAGCCAACCACTCCGAAGTGATGCACATCATCGGTGATGTTGAAGGCCGTACCTGCATCTTGGTCGACGACATGGTGGATACCGCCGGCACTCTATGCCACGCCGCCAAAGCACTGAAAGAACACGGCGCGTCGAAAGTCTTTGCCTACGCCACACACGCTGTACTGTCTGGCCGTGCAATCGAAAACATTGAAAAATCCGTACTCGACGAGTTGGTGGTGACTAACACCATCCCGCTGTCCGCCGCTGCGCAATCCTGTTCGCGTATTCGCCAACTGGACATCGCCCCGGTAGTCGCTGAAGCGGTCCGCCGCATCAGCAATGAAGAATCGATCAGCGCGATGTTCCGTTAATTCGGTACACGCCCTGAGCGCAAACGCCCTGCCCTAATGGCATGGCCTTTCAACCAACCGTCCCGTCGCTGGTCGCAAGCGTAACGGACGGTTTGGTTATTTTGGAGAAGTGAAATGACTGAATTTGCCCTGAATGCCGAAGTGCGTTCCGACCTGGGGAAAGGTGCGAGCCGCCGCCTGCGTCGTAACGTTGCCATGGTTCCTGCCGTAATTTACGGTGGCGAAAAAGCTCCACAATCGATCAGCCTGCTGGCCAAAGAACTGGCCAAACTGCTGGAAAACGAAGCAGCCTACAGCCACGTGCTGAGCCTGAACGTAGCCGGCAGCAACGAAAGCGTGATCATCAAAGCCCTGCAGCGCCATCCAGCCAAAGGCTATGTGCTGCACGCTGACTTCGTTCGCGTAGTCGCTGGCCAGAAACTGACCGCTATCGTACCTCTGCACTTCCTCAACCAGGAAACCTCGGTTGGCGTGAAGCAGCAAGGTGGCGAAGTTTCCCACGTACTGTCTGAAGTAGAAGTTTCCTGCCTGCCGAAAGATCTGCCGGAATTCATCGAAGTCGACATGGCCGCCGTTGAAATCGGTCAGATCGTTCACCTGGCCGATCTGAAACTGCCAAAAGGCGTTGAGCTGGTTGCACTGGCTCACGGTAACGACCTGGCCGTGGCTAACATCCACGCCTCGCGCGTTGTTAAAGATGCAGAAGAAGGCGCTGCCGAGTAAACCTCGCAGCGTCGGAAACCAGCCCGGCATGCGATTCTGCCGGGCTATTTCCACCAAAGGGCTCCTGACATGACTGCCGTACAACTGATCGTTGGCCTGGGTAACCCCGGCCCTGAATACGACCAGACCCGGCATAATGCAGGGGCCCTTTTCGTTGAGCGCCTGGCTGACAGCCAGCGCATCAACCTGAGCCTCGACAAAAAGTATTTTGGCCTGGTTGGCAAATTCAGCCATCAGGGCCGCGATGTTCGGCTATTGATCCCCACCACCTTTATGAATCGCAGCGGCCAGGCTGTAGCGACATTGGCGAATTTCTTCCGCATCCCGCCGGAAGCTATTCTGGTGGCCCACGACGAACTCGACATGCCGCCAGGCGTCGCCAAACTCAAACAGGGTGGCGGGCACGGCGGGCATAACGGACTGCGCGACATCATCGCCCAGCTCGGCAATCAGAATAATTTTTACCGCCTGCGGCTTGGCATTGGCCATCCCGGGCACAGCAGCATGGTCTCCAACTTTGTCCTCGGCCGCGCCCCACGCAGCGAACAGGAACTGCTGGATACCAGCATCGACTTTGCCCTAGGTACCCTGCCGGAAATACTCGCAGGCGACTGGAGCAAGGCCATGCACAAGCTGCACAGCCAGAAAGCCACCTCCTAACTCTTTACCGCCATTCGCGCGAGGGACACACCATGGGATTCAACTGCGGCATCGTCGGCCTGCCCAACGTCGGCAAGTCCACCCTGTTCAACGCCCTCACCAAATCCGGTATTGCGGCCGAGAACTTTCCGTTCTGCACCATCGAGCCGAACAGCGGCATCGTGCCGATGCCCGACCCACGCCTCGCAGCGCTGGCGGCAATCGTCAACCCCAAGCGCATCCTGCCGACCACCATGGAGTTCGTCGATATCGCCGGCCTGGTTGCCGGCGCGTCGAAAGGTGAAGGCCTGGGCAACAAATTCCTCGCCAACATCCGCGAAACCGATGCCATCGCCCACGTAGTGCGCTGCTTCGAAGACGAGAACGTCATTCACGTCGCCAACAGCGTCGACCCCAAGCGCGACATCGAAATCATCGACCTGGAACTGATCTTCGCTGACCTCGACAGCTGCGAAAAGCAACTGCAGAAGACCACTCGCAATGCCAAGGGCGGCGACAAAGAAGCGGTCGCCCAGAAAGCCCTGCTAGAAAAGCTCATCCCCCACTTCAGCGAAGGCAAGCCAGCGCGCACCCTGATGAAGACCCTGGGTGACGACGAGAAGCAACTGGTACGCGGCTTCCACCTGCTCACCAGCAAGCCGGTGATGTACATCGCCAACGTTGCCGAAGACGGCTTTGAGAACAACCCACTGCTCGACATCGTCCAGGCCATTGCTGACGCCGAAGGCGCTCCTGTGGTGCCGGTATGTAACAAGATCGAAGCAGAAATCGCCGAGCTGGATGACGGCGAAGAAAAAGACATGTTCCTCGAAGCCCTGGGTCTCGAAGAACCTGGCCTGAACCGAGTAATCCGCGCGGGCTACGAACTGCTCAACCTGCAGACCTACTTCACCGCCGGCGTCGAAGAAGTCCGCGCCTGGACCGTCCGCGTCGGCGCCACCGCTCCACAGGCCGCTGGAGTGATCCACACCGACTTCGAAAAGGGCTTTATCCGCGCCGAAGTCATCGCCTACAACGACTTCATTCAGTACAAGGGCGAAGCCGGCACCAAAGAAGCCGGCAAATGGCGCCTGGAAGGCAAGGACTACATCGTTAAAGACGGCGACGTCATGCATTTCCGCTTTAACGTCTAAGCACTTGATCGCGCGCAGAAATTTTCGCTCAACAGGGTTGACACCCAACCCCAAGACGCGAATAATGCGCGCCACTCGGCTACGTAGCTCAGCTGGTTAGAGCATAGCATTCATAATGCTGGGGTCCGGGGTTCAAGTCCCTGCGTAGCCACCAAACAAAACAAGGGTTTAGCGAAAGCTAAGCCCTTTTTTGTGCGCGCGAGTAACTACAAAGTGACTACAGCGCGCCACTACTGGAATGGAAGCCAAATGAGATATCTAAAAGCGGCCTTGCTCGCTGTCGTGTTATTCGCGGCAGGTCTCACGACCTACGACAGACTCCCTCTGCAGTACAAGCACATCATTTCTGACTGGCATAACCGGATTGGGGCACCTCACTACGTCGAAGCGCCCGATCTCTATTCGGAGCGTGACCAAGCATCGGTTATCAGCGACATGCAGGCACGCGGCCACAAGCTGAAGTGTTATGGCAACTTGGGTGATCGCGAGCGCATTGATAAGAATGACGACTACCTATGCTCCGCTCATATCAGTACCGCTTACAACAACATCCAAGCTCGGCTGGTAACCTTCTTCTTTGCGAAAGGAAAGCTAAACCACGTACGCATCGAGTTCGCTAGCAGAAGCTTTGACAACCTGCAGAACTACCTATCGATGAGCCTTGTCGCCTATCCACGTATGGATAAAAGCCCATGGGCAAGATTCGAAAAGGGACTGATGGTATGGAGAGTAAAAGAGGGTGTACTGATGGCGTCAGCAGAGAAAGCCTACGGAAGAAACCCCATTATTTTATGGAGTAGCCGCACCAGCTTCCAAGACAACCACCCTGGAAGGGGATGCCCTACTCCGCCGCCAAATTCGCCACTGTTCAAGTCAATAGTTGAAAGTGACGACTATAAAACCTGGTGCTCGCTCTGAGCCAAAGGCTGATCTTGAAAAACCACTCGGGCGTTTTGTTGCCACGCGAAAAAAGTAGTTGTTTCTGATGCGGCGCGGCTTTCGAAACATCTGCACATAGCAGGTAAACGCCCATCGCCTCTTCGATTTGTATTGGCGAAGTCAGACCCAATACAGCCTGGTGGTCAGACAGGCCGCTCAACGCTTTGTCGCACGCCCCTGCGTCCCCAGCAGCAACCCCGCAAAGATCAGCGCAGCGCCAAGCCAGTGGTAGTTCTGTAAGCCCTCCCCCAGCAGTAGCCAACCCAGTACAGCGGTAAACACCGGCATCAGGTAGTTGGAGAGTGCTGCCTTGGCGGCGCCGAGTGTACGGATGGCGTGGTTCCAGGCGAGGTAGGCGAGCAGTGAGGCGAAGATCGCGGTGTAGCTGATGGCGGCCAGGTTCTCTGCCGTCAGGTTGAAGTGTGCGCCCTGGGCCAGCTCGTAGAGATAGAACGGCAGAATCAGCGGTACGCCCAGCAGCATCAGCACGCCGAGCAGGGCCAGTGGTGGAATCGACAGCAGATGCGCAGACCAGCGCCGCAGCAACAGCGAGTAGAGCGCCCAGTCGGCCACCGCCAGCAGCATGATCAGATCGCCCTTGTTGAAGGCCAGGCCGCTGAGGCTGGCCCAGCTGCCTTTGCTGATCAGCACCAGCAAGCCACCTGCGGCCACCGCCATGCCCCACCAGGCGCGTCGATGCGGCCACTCGCCGAGCAGTAGGCCGGCACCGATAAAGGTCATCAGCGGCAGGCAGGTGTTGACCAGGGTGATATTGATCGCCGCAGTGGTTTGCGCAGCGGCGTAGAGCAGGCTGTTGTAGCCCGCTATACCGACGCCGGCGAGCACCAGCAAGCGCCAGCCGGCGCTACGCAATGCCGCGCGGTGTTGCCACAGCGGCTTGGCCACGAAGGGCAGCAGCAGCACCAGAGCCAGGCTCCAGCGCCAGAATGACAGGGCAAATGGAGGGATCTCCCCGGCAAACGCCCGGGCCACCAAAGCATTACCGGACCAGCAGAGGGTTGCCAGCAGCAGACCGGCCAGCGCCACACGCACGGAGGATTGCATGTTTCAGTTCTGACCGAGGGGGCGCAGACGGTATTGCGGCGGTAGCTGCTCCATACCGCTGACGGTGACGTTGAGATTTTTCCAGCGACCGTCCTTGATGCCATAGATGCAACCGTGCACTGCCAGCGGCTGGCCGCGATGCCAAGCGTTCTGCACGATGGTGGTGTGACTGACGTTGGCCACCTGCTGAATCACGTTGAGTTCGCAGAGGCGGTCGACCTGCTCTTCCTCGCTGGGCAATTGCGCCAGGTGCTCGCGGTGTTCGTAGTAGAGATCGCGGATGCTGCGCAGCCAGCCGTCGATCAGGCCCAACTGGCCGTCCTGCATCGAGGCGCGCACACCGCCGCAGCCATAGTGGCCAGTGACCAGGATATGTTTGACCTTGAGCACATCGACCGCGTACTGGATCACCGACAGGCAGTTGAGGTCAGTGTGCAGCACCACGTTGGCGACATTGCGGTGCACAAACAGATCGCCCGGCAGCAGGCCGACAATCTCATTGGCCGGCACCCGCGCATCGGAGCAGCCGATCCACAGGTATTCCGGCACCTGCTGCTTGGCCAGCTTGGCGAAGAACTCGGGATCTTCCTCTTTGATCGCCTCGGCCCAGCGTGCGTTGTTATCGAAGAGATGTTGTAGATCGCTCATGCTTCACTCCCAGGTTCGTCGATGCGCACCATAGGAGCGCCACGGGCTTTTGACAAGCACGCGCGGCTTTCAATCACAGCAGCCGGCTCAGGCGCGGCGGCGACGCAACAACCAGATGATCAGCAGCAGGCCCGCCAACAGCACCAGGCTCACGCCCCACTGCAGCGGCCCGGCGTAGCGGTACAGCTCGGCCGGCTGCAGGCTGGGCGCACGCAGCATGCGCTGCTCGGCCGCCGCGCCCTGAGTCGGGATATCGGCCAGGCCATCGCCGTCCAGGTCCGGCAGGCTGCGAATATGGTCGAGCAGGCCCTGCCACTCTTTATATTCCTGCACACCAGGCTGCTGCGGGTCGGCATCGATGATTGCGTCCTTGATCGCTGCCAGCGGCTGGCCTTGGGCATCCTTGGGCTGCACGCTGAGCAAGCCCTTGGTCAGGTCGCTGACCAGCCAGGTAAAGCTGCCAACATAACTGGTGGCGCCGATGCTGTAGAGGCGCTGATCGGCCAGGTCCAGCGGTGTATAGCCCTTGATCGGGTCGCCCAGCTCAATCCGACTGACCCGGTCAAACGGCACGCGCCAGGGGTTGTAGCTGAAGCGCAGGCCCGACACGCGTGGGTAGTAGCTTTTGCTTTCACGCACCTGATAGGCCAATAGCAGCACCTCAAGCAGGTTCTTCAGCTCCTGACCGCTGACGTACACCTTGATCAGCGGATAGCCCGGCGCATCATCCAGCTCGCCAACGCCCAGCGGGGCGATGCGGAACAGGTCGGACACCGCCTGCACGCCATGCCGACCCATAATCAGGTTGTCGCGAATGGTGCCATTACCGGTGAATGACACATCGCTGCCCGTGGCCCGGCGCAGGGCATCGGTAACCAGATTGCCGAGAATCGGGTCGTCATGGGCGCGGGTCAGAGTCTTGTCGACCTTGGCCAGCGGCTGGTCGAAGGTGTAACCCTTGGGCGCCAGCATCTGCGCGCTGACCACCTGTTTGAAGTCCTCGACCTTGGCAGTGATCGCGGCGCTGCCAGCAATCTGGTCATTGATCGGGTGCAGTTGGTAGTCAACAACCTGCGGCTTGCCGTCTGCCGGCAACCGCATACGCAGCTCGCCCAGGTGCTGGATCTCCGAGCCGGCCTGCATCACTGGCGTACGCCCATTGACCAGCAAAGGCTGCGCCAGGGCCGTGTGCGAGTGGCCACCAACGACGATATCGATGCCCGGCACCTGCTCAACCAGCTCGACCTCCTCACCGCGCCAACTGCCATCGGCCTGCTGCACCACGCCCATGTGCGAAAGCAGAATCACCACCTCGGCGCCCTCCTCGCGCAATTTGGCGACCATGGCCTGGGCGGTCGTGACCGGGTCGGCAAACACCGCCGGCTTGATCATCGGACTGACTGCCACGGCGTTGTTACCGAGCAGGCCGAACAGACCAAAGCGGATACCGCCCTTGTCGATCAGTTTGTATGGCGCAATGCGCCCGGCCTCGTAGTGCGCCTGCAGGCTGTCGTCTTCTTTGCGCGCAGGGTCAAAGCCGAGGTTGCTCGACAGCAGCGGCATCAGCGCATCGCCCTTGATCTTGTGCGCCGAGCTGATCATCGCGGCCAAGCCGGCCGGACGAAAATCGAACTCGTGGTTGCCCAGGGTCGCGGCGTCATAACCCAGCTCGGTCATCAAGCGCAGCTCGCCGCCGGTTTCGCGGGTTACGGTGTGAAACAGCGTGCCCATGCTGAAGTCGCCGCCATCGAGCAGCAACACCGGCTGCTCACCAGCCGCGGCGCGGCGCTTTTCAAGCAAGGTAGCCAGACGTGCGACACCGCCGACCGTGTCGTCATCGCCGGTGGTGGCGGGGGAATATTCGTTGTTCGGGCCAAAGCCGAGCAGGCGTGATTGCCAGTCGTTGGTGTGCAGGATGGTAAAGCTGCGTTCGGCACTGAGGGCCTGAGCGGCGGTGAATAGGCAGAACACCGCGAGCAACGAAGCAGACAGGCGCATGACAAATCCTTAGGGCAATGGGCCGAATACCGCTGCAGCAGAGGCAGCGCGCGCCAGTATGCGACAAGCCCGGCGTCAGGTCAGCGGCGAATAGCGCCGTAGGCGGTAGCCAATAGTGTCAGCACACGATGAGGCAACGGCCTAATCGAACAGCGGGCAGACCATCACCAGGGCATCTTCACGGCCGCCGACGGCCGGGTAGTAATCGCGACGCCGGCCAACCTCGTTAAAGCCGTAGCGCTCATACAGGCGGTACGCCACCTGATTGCTCGCGCGCACTTCCAGAAAACAGTCATTGGCGCCCTGCTGCTGGGCTTGCTGCATCAGGTGCTCGAGCAGCTTCAGGCCCAGGCCGCGGCCCTGGCTTTCCGCCTTGACGGTGATATTGAGCAGGTGCGCCTCGTCCATGATGATCTGGATCACACCGTGGCCGACCTGCTGCTCGCCCTCGAACATCACCCAGCAGTTGTAGGAGGTCAGGCTGTCGGTAAAGATGCCGCGCGTCCAGGGATGACTGAAGGCGGCGTATTCGATTTTCAGCACCGCATCGATATCCGCCGCAGTCATCGGGCGGAAGCTGATTGCATCACTCATTCAGGTTGACTCGGTAAGCAGGAGAAACCTCGGCCGAGCGGCCGGGAAACGATGTATTCAATTGCCGGCCAACCAGCGCTGACGCACGCGGCGCATGGCCTGCCACAGCTCACGCTTGCGCTCGGGCTCATCCATCAGCAACTCCAGGCCCGGTAGCGCCCAGGCAGCGCCCAGGCCCTCGACCTGCAGCTCACGGTTATAGGCGTCGGCAGTGGCCTCACCGGCAAAACGAATGGCGGGCAAGCCCACCAGCCACAAGCAGCTGCAGGGCTCTTGTTCTTCCAGTCGCGCGCCAACAAAGCTCTGCACATATTCCAGCGCTGCTTGCGGGCCCTGATCGATCTGCCCGCGCACCAGCAGCGGCCAGCGCACCGGTTCGCCTATCAGTTGTGGGCTGTCCGGCAGGCCGGCGGCGCGCAGCAGATCCTTGAGCAGCAGATAAGCCGGGTCACGCCCTTGCAGCGGCTCGCCGGTGGGCAGCTCGACCAGCACCGCACAGGCGCCGGCACGCAGCAATTGCAAGGCAAAGCGCGGTGGTGCAACGAGCGTTGGCTGGGGCGTTACCTGCGCCTCGGCGTCAGCTGCAACGGCTTCAACCTTGGCCATGCGCCCCTGAGGCGCCGGCCGTGGCACTTCGATCTTGGGCCGGGAAGCTGGCGCAACAACGGGTGTTTCGGCAAGCGGCGGCTCATAGGCCGGTGCTGCTTCAGCCACCGCCTGTGGCACTGCTGTGGCTGCCTCGGGTTCAGGCTCAACGGGCGGTTGCAGCAGCTCCGGGCGTGAGGGCGCAGCGAACGGCAGCTCTACACGCGGCAGCCAGCTGGCCACCTGCATGGCGCTCAGGTAAGCACGACGGCGCAGTTCTGCAATCAAACGTCAGCCGCCTGTGGGTGAGCCTTCTGCCCGGCCTGCATCAGGTTCAGCGCATTGATATAGGCCTTGGCCGAGGCCACCAGAATGTCGGTGTCGGCGCCATTGCCGTTGACGATGCGCCCGCCCTTCTCCAGGCGCACGGTGACCTCGCCTTGCGAGTCGGTGCCCTGGGTGATGGCGTTGACCGAATACAGCTGCAAATTGGCCTCGGAGCTGGCAATCGACTCGATGGCCTTGAAGGTCGCGTCCACCGGCCCCGAGCCTTGGGCGTTACCGCTACACTCGGCGCCGTCGACGCTGACCACCACCTGCGCCTGCGGCACTTCGCCGGTTTTGCTCGCCACATCCAGGGTCACCAGCTTGAAGTGCTCGGGGGCTTCCTCGGCCAAGGTGTCGGAGACCAGAGCCTGCAGGTCTTCGTCGAAGATTTCGTGTTTCTTGTCCGCCAGCGCCTTGAAGCGGGCAAAAGCCGCGTTCAGCTCGGCTTCGCCGGCCAGGGCGATGCCCAGCTCATCCAGACGCGAGCGGAAGGCGGCGCGCCCGGAGTGCTTGCCCATCACCATCTTGTTGGTGTTCCAGCCCACCGACTGCGCGGACATGATCTCGTAGGTTTCGCGGTGCTTGAGTACGCCGTCCTGATGGATACCGGACTCATGGGCAAAGGCGTTGGCACCGACGATGGCCTTGTTCGGCTGCACCGGGAAACCGGTGATGCCGGAGACCATACGCGAGGTGCTGAGGATATGCGGAGTGTCGATTCGCGTGTGCACGCCGAGCAGGTCTTCGCGGGTTTTGATCGCCATAACGATCTCTTCCAGCGCGGCGTTGCCGGCGCGTTCACCCAGGCCATTGATGGTGCACTCGACCTGACGGGCACCGGCCACCACAGCTGCCAGGGAATTGGCCACGGCCAGGCCCAGGTCGTTGTGGCAATGCACGGAGAACACCGCCTTGTCGGCGTTGGGCACGCGGCTAAGCAGCTGGCGAATGGTCTCGGCGTACTGGTGCGGAATCGCATAACCGACAGTGTCAGGAATATTGATGGTGCGCGCGCCAGCATCGATGGCCGCTTCGATAATGCGGCAGAGGAAATCGATTTCGGAACGGCCGGCGTCCTCGCAGGAGAACTCGACATCGCTGCACAGGTTGCGCGCGCGTTTGACTGCGTGCACGGCCTGCTCGACCACCTGATCCGGCTGCATGCGCAGCTTGTACTGCATATGGATCGGGCTGGTGGCGATAAAGGTATGGATGCGCCCGGAATTGGCGCCCTTGAGCGCTTCGGCGGCGCGGTCGATATCGGCATCCAGCGCCCGCGACAGGCTGCACACGGTGCTGTCCTTGATGCTGTCGGCAATCGCCTTGACCGCAGCGAAGTCGCCCGGGCTGGCGATGGCAAAACCAGCCTCGATCACGTCGACGCGCAAACGCTCCAGGGCCTTGGCGATGCGCAGCTTTTCTTCACCGGTCATGGACGCGCCGGGGCTCTGCTCGCCGTCACGCAGGGTGGTATCGAAAATAATGACGCGGTCGTTGCTGCTCATGCTGGTTTCCTCACGGAGTCGCCGTAGCACGCACCCGACGTTGGGGCGCGTGTCGATAAGGGTTGATTGTCGCGTGAAATGCCACGGGCGGGAAGCGCGGCGCGCATCGATGCCACGTCGCGGCTAAAGCGGGATGCCGCCTAGCCTCTCACCGGATTGATCACACACGCCTGCACGTAAGGTGGATGTCGCTGTTTACATCCACCAGCAATAGGCGACGCGGGGTTTGCACCAGAAAGCAAAACGCCCGCCGAGATGGCGGGCGTTTTGTTGGGATAGCGCCTTTACCGCTGATGGGTATCGCTTCGCTCAACCCATCCTACGGTTTAGAGTCCGGCTAGCAACAGCCGATCAAAGCGCCTGATCCCAGGGGCGGTCACCGTGCTGATCTTTAATCCGCGTCGGCAGGCCCATTACATCGAGCAGCTTGAGGAACGGCTCAGCCGGCAACTGTTCAACGTTGGCCATGCGCGCCACATCCCAGTCGCCACGAGCGACCAGCAGGGCAGCTGCGACCGGCGGTACGCCTGCGGTATAGGAGATGCCCTGGCTGTCAGTTTCGACATAGGCGTCCTTGTGGTCGGCGACGTTGTAGATAAACAGCTCAGCCGGTTTGCCGTCCTTGGTGCCTTTGACCAGGTCACCAATGCAGGTCTTACCGCTGTAGCCCGGTGCCAGCGAAGCTGGGTCCGGCAGTACGGCCTTGACCACTTTCAGCGGCACCACTTGCAGACCTTCTGCCGTGGTTACCGGTTGCTCGGAGAGCAGGCCGAGGTTTTTCAGCACGGTAAACACATTGATGTAGTGCTCGCCGAAGCTCATCCAGAAACGCACATTGGGTACGTTCAGGTGCTTGGACAGGGAATGCACTTCGTCATGCCCGGTCAGGTACAGATTCTGCTCGCCGACCACTGGCAGGTCGTCGGTGCGTTTGACTTCAAACATTGTGTTGCTGGTCCACTGGCTGTTCTGCCAGCTCCAGACTTGCCCGGTGAATTCACGGAAATTGATTTCCGGGTCGAAATTGGTAGCGAAGTACTTGCCGTGCGAACCGGCGTTGACGTCGAGGATGTCGATCGACTCGATGCTGTCGAAGTACTGCTGTTGCGCCAGTGCGGCGTAGGCATTGACCACGCCCGGGTCGAAACCGACGCCGAGGATAGCGGTCACGCCCTTGTCCTGGCATTCGGTCAGGTGCTTCCACTCGTAGTTACCGTACCAAGGCGGCGTTTCGCAGACCTTGCCCGGTTCTTCGTGGATGGCGGTGTCGAGGTAGGCGGCGCCGGTATCGATGCAGGCGCGCAGCACCGACATATTGAGGAAGGCCGAACCCACGTTGATAACGATCTGCGATTCGGTTTCACGAATCAGCGTCTTGGTTGCTTCAATATCCAGCGCATTCAGGGCATAAGCCTGGATTTCGGCCGGCTGCTTCAAGCTGCCTTTGGCCTTTACGCTGTCGATGATGGCCTGGCATTTGGAGATGTTGCGCGACGCGATAGCAATCCGACCGAGTTCGTCGTTGTGCTGCGCGCACTTGTGGGCCACCACCTTGGCGACACCTCCTGCACCAATGATCAGAACATTCTTCTTCAATTGTTTCACCTCCTGGGTACTGCGTTTAAGAGACAGACGTTGCGGTACTACAAACAGCTAGGGTGGGCGGCGCTTTTTCCGTCCACCACTTGGCGATCGCGCTGGCGGATGAGAAAAGCGCCATCCACCCTACGGATCAGCTCAGACTGGACAGGTAATCGTCAAAGCCAAATTCGCGCACCACCTCGACGCTGCCGTCGAGTTGCTTGACCACGATGGACGGCATTTTCAGGCCGTTGAACCAGTTCTTCTTGACCATGGTGTAACCGGCGGCATCGATAAACGACAGGCGATCACCAATAGCCAGTGGCTTATCGAATTGGTATTCACCAAAGATGTCCCCCGCCAGGCACGACTTGCCGCACACCATGTAGCTGTACTCGCCGTTGCAGGGGTCCATCTTGGCATTCAGGCGATAAATCAGCAGATCGAGCATGTGCGCTTCGATGGAGCTGTCGACCACGGCCAGATGTTTGCCGTTGTACAGGGTGTCGAGCACCGTGACTTCCAGCGAGGAACTCAGGGTAATGGCTGCTTCGCCGGGTTCCAGGTACACCTGCACGCCGAAACGCTCGGAGAAGGCCTTGAGCCGTGCGCAGAACTGATCCAGCGGATAGTCGTCGCCGGTGAAGTGAATGCCGCCGCCGAGGCTGACCCACTCGACCTGCGCCAGCAGGTGGCCGAAGCGCTCTTCAATGGTGGTCAACATCTGGTCGAACAGCTCGAAGCTGCCGTTCTCACAGTTGTTGTGGAACATAAAGCCGCTGACCTTATCCATCACTGCAGCGATCTTCTCCGGGTCCCATTCGCCGAGGCGGCTGAACGGGCGCGCCGGGTCGGCCAGCAGGTAGTCCGAGCTGCTCACCTGCGGATTGACGCGCAGGCCGCGCACCTTGTCGGCGGAGGCCTCGGCGAAGCGTTCGAGTTGGCCAATGGAGTTGAAGATGATCTTGTCGCAGTTGGCGAGCATCTCAGGGATTTCGTCATCCGCCCAAGCCACGCTGTAGGCGTGGGTTTCGCCAGCGAACTTCTGTCGACCGAGCTTCAACTCATACAGCGAGGACGAGGTGGTGCCGTCCATATACTGCTGCATCAGGTCGAACACCGACCAGGTGGCAAAGCACTTGAGCGCCAGCAGCGCCTTGGCGCCGGAGTGCTCGCGTACATAGGCGATCTTCTCCAGGTTAACCAAGAGCTTCTGTTTATCGATCAGGTAGTAAGGCGTTTTGATCATTTCGGTGCCCCGTGCAAGGTCGGCCAACGGAGAGCAGAGGCTGCTCCCCCCAAAAAGTGGAGGCGAATTGTGCCGACAACCGGCACATATCGAAAGAGCAACGGGGATATTTCGTCGATTCAGCGACCATTGGCAACGACTGGGCGGCCAACGTGAAGCAACCGGCGCGCCTTACAGCGCGCCAGCAGAATGACCAATAAGGATGACAGGGGCATGACGGCAGGAAGCGCCTGCGCGGCGCTTATTCTGCAGTTCAGTTGATCGGCGTGGCCGTCAGGTTGGCGCGGATGTCGGCGTTCTGCAGCTTGACCCCGTACATCGAGGTCACTGCACCGCCGGTGGGGTGGACGTTCTGAATCCGGTCGATATTCACTTCCTTGAAGTGCACCCGGCCGTTGACCGCAAAGCCCAACGGATCAGGGCTTACCGGCGTACAGCCAGAGCCCGTCTTATTGCACACCTTGGTCGGCGCCACATCGAGGTTGAGGTCGACATTGAAGCCATAGGCATTGGCGTTCGGGTTGCTCGGGTTGCCGTCGGAGGTGTGGAAATTGTCTACCACCAGCTGACTGCCCGTGCCGTTCACCCCATTGACCCGCCCGGTTTCGATGATGATCTGATTGCGCTTCTCGTTGTTCGATACGCTATTGGCCGGGTTACCAGAACCGTCGCGCACAAACACATTTTTCAGCTTGACCGAGATGCCCTCGTCGCCACGATCCTCCCAGCGCCCGCCACTGGCCACGCACGCTGCCGACGAGCCGCCGCTACCACCGACACACAGCGCGCCGGCACCGCCCGAGCTGATGGCCAGGGTCGAGCCCTGCTCATAACGCTTGAGCACCAGGCGACCAATACTGCTGCCGGTTAGGCGGTCACCCCAACGCACGTTGCCGACATCCAACTTCRACCAGTAGGTGCCTTTGCGCAACTCCACGCCGTTGTTGCTGATATCCAGCGAGCCTTCGCGGTAATGCATGTCATAGCTGCTGCCCGACAGCCATAGGCCGCGGCCGTTTTCATCCACGGTGATCGCCGCATTGGCCTCGGTAATATAGAAGTCGGCGTTGTAGCGCAGCCCATCACCCACAGCACCACCAGCGCGCAAAGTGACCTGGCCGTTGAGGGTGAAATCGTAGGCCGGGAAGATTTCCATCAGCACCAGCAACTCGGTGCCGCCCTGGAGTGGCGCATCAGCCGTACCCACTCGCAGACCATCAAAGCTGTAGCTGCCGACCACATTCTTGAAGCCCAGGCGCATGCCATCGAAATGACCGTTGTAGCCGCCGCTGTTTATGTCGCTGTTGCTGCCGGCATAGCAGCTCGTGCTAACACCGGCGGCGCAGCTCTTGGTCAGATCAAACGTAAACTGACCGGTACCGTGGGTACGCAGGCCGCTGAACCACATGGTGTTGCCGTTATCGGTGAGTGCCAACGAGCTGTTGACCATATTCCAGCTGATGTCGGCGCTGATACCTTTCTGCCCGGAGTTGGGGTCGCCGCCCGGACGCAGTTTCAACCAGTTCTGCCGCGCGCCCTGATCGAGAAAATTCAGATCCACCGCCAGGCCACCGAGCTTCTGATTGCTCGGATTGCCCATGATCAGGCCGCCGAGAGTGGCGTTGAACTTGAGGTCCTGAAAGGCGATTTTCGCATAGCTGCCAGCGCCGTCCTGTTCCAGATCCAGGGTCAGCCCGGCGTTGCTGATCAAGCTGCCGGCGAAGTTCTCGGCACGCAGCACACCTTCGTCCTGATACTGGAACAGGCTGTTGGCGATGGTGATATTCGGTTTGATCCGCAATCCCTCGCCGCTGGCCCCGCCACCGGCAATGCTGATGCTACCGCCCAGGCGCAGGTCCATGTTCAGCTTGCCGAAGCTACGCTGCGCATCCACGTCACGCAGATCGGGAGTGCCCGGCGTCACCGCCACACCGGCAGTCGGATCGCCATGGGCCAGATCGAGGCCAATGCCGGCAATCGAGCCGACAAAGCGCGAGGTACCCAGGTCCAGCTTGATTTCCTGGCCGCTGCCGCCGCTGACGATATCCAGATAGGCGTTGTTCAGGTAGGTGTCGAACGACAGGCCTTTAACGATCAGGTCAAAACCATTGTCGCGGTAATAGAAGGTCGCGGCGCTCAACGACAGCTGGCTGTCATCCACACTGAAACCGCTGACGCCACTGGCCCCACCGCCACTCAGCTTGAGGCTGGCTCCCAGGGTGAAAAATGCGCGAAAGGCGCCGAAGCTTTTGCTGCTACCGGCCAGCTCGATGTTGTCGATGCTCAGCACCTGAGCACTGCCGCTGTGCTGCACCTGCAATTGCTCACCTACCACATCCAGCGTGGTGGTCGAACTGCTGCCTGCCGTTTGCGGCGTACCGCTGACGCCCTTGAGGCTGAGGGTCTGACCATCCTGTTTGTAGTCAATACTACCTGCCGACCAGCCTGCACCTGTGGTTTGCAGGCTGATACCGTCGCGCCCGCTGACGGATGACAGCGCCTGATCATCCAGCGCCTGCATGGCCTGCGTGAACGGACTGAGAAGTGCGAGCAACAACAGCGAATGACGGTGCATGGCCCTGCTCCTCAATTCTGCGGAAAGATCAGCACGTTGCCCTGCATGCGGATGGTGCCGTCGATCTTCGCCGAGAAGATATTGGTCTGCTGGTAGGACGGATTCCCGCCATTGGCCACGCTCAGGGACTTGTTCTGCCAGCCGCCCTGATTGGCCACACCAAAGGCAAAGCTGCCGTCCTTGAACTTCACCTCGTTGGGCAAACCGAACTCCAGCACATCCTGATTAAAGGCTGCGCCATCACCGTTAAAGCCACTGTTGATGGTGCGCGTACGCAGAGTCAGGCCTTCAAAGCTGAACACGCCCTTGAGATTGTCCAGCACATACCAGCCGCCGTCGGCCTCGGAGCGAATCGCCACGCGCATGCCGCAGTTTTCCGCCGTGCTGGCGCCCGCCGTAGCGCAGCTGCGCTGGCCGGCCGTCCAGGTACTGGGGTTGTTGCTGGCCGGCTTGCTCCAGAGCACGCCACCGTCCTTGTTGATACTGAACTCACCGGAAAGGTACACCCCGCCCTGGCCGTTCATGCTGCTCAAAGTGTCATCGTCCAATGCCTGCATCTCGGCAAAGGCCGGCATGGCGAGCAGCGCGCTGATGGCTAACCAGACTTTAGAGATCACGACTGGTCACCTTCAGGTAGTTGATGCTGAGTCCCTGGATGGCGTTGTAGCCAAAGTTGTAGCCACCGGTAGAAAAGCTGCCTGTTCCGGCTTTGAGATTGTCGATCACGATATTGGTGCGTGGGGCGTTAGCATAAAAGTCATTGGCAATCGCATTACGCTCAGCTACCGGACGCGCACTGCCATTGGCGGCACGAGTCACCGGATTGGGCAGTTCCAGAACAAATTGACCGTTACTGCTGACATCAAACAGCAGCGGCTGGCTCTTGCCGTAACCCAGCGAAATATTGGCGTAGGCATTGCTCAACGTCAGGGTGCGAGCGGTCTGCTCCTGGGCGGTGGTGCAATTGGCCGTACCGGCAGCGCAGGACATCAGTTGCAGGCTCTTGGCGAACAGATTCACCCGCGCCTCACCCACCAACTGCCCACGTGGATCATCGCCCCATAGCCGCAGGTAACTGCCGTCCATAACCAGCTCGCTGAAATCAAGATTGATGATGTCGGTGCGCCCGGCGGCGACCTGGAAGTCGAAGCGAATCCCCAAATCGACTCGCTCGGAAGCGCGGCTGGAGCAGTTGCTTCCGGCCGCTGCATAACCGCTGATGCAGGCCTGACCGCCAGCACCAGTCAAGCGCTCGGGGAACTTGAACTCCAGCACACTGACATTGCTCGGCGTGGTCTGCACCCATTGCCCATCATCACGCAGGGTGCGCAGGGTTTCCCCTTTGGCCAAAGTAATCTCGAAAGGATGATCCAAACGACCAATATTTACCGGATTCAGGTTTGCACCTTTATTACTGCCGGTCGCCCCAAGGTAGAACTCCTTCACCGAAATCGGCACGTTCTGTCCCGAGGCATTGTTGATGTCATTGATGGTGATCACCGCACCCGAGGCATCCAGCAACACACCGTCCAGCACGAAGCCAAATCCGGCGCCCTGAACAGCCGAGAGTTCCTGGTCATCCAGGGCTTGCAACTCAGCCTGGGCCGCCCCAGTCAGCAGCATCAACGAAGCAACAACAGTCAGCGCACGCATGATCAGCACCCCGCAGTGGCTGCGCCCAAGCAGGTGTCCTGCCGGGGAATGCCATTGAACGCCTGCTCAAAATCGATATTGATTGGGGCCACCATATTGCCGTTGGCATCACGGTATTTGGGCAGGTTCATAAAGGCCCCTTTCAAGGTATTGATCAGCGCATTGCTGTCCATGTCACGCCAGGCCACATCCTGGGTTTGCATGGAAATAAAGAAACCTTTGGCGGCGCCTTCAATCGCAGCGGTGGCGGCCGAGTCGTTGACGGCCATATTGCCCACGGGCAGCGACTGGAATTGCGATAACGAGAAACAGGTCTGGATACCCAGCAAAGCACAGCCATTGGACTTAAGCAGGGCCAGCGCGCCATCAGAAATAAGCGGCAAACAACCGCTGGTGCAGCTCAGACCGTCGCCGTTTTTTATCCCTGCCAGGCCGGCGCGGGTAGGATCCGCTGTTCCGTTGGATGCCACTAACTGAGCATCAGCCTCTAGCACGCTGGAACGGTAAATCCCTCCCAGAAACAATGCCGTCTGCTGCAGGCCATTAGCGCTGTTATACACAGCGTCAGCCGTACCCTTGATATGAACAGGAATATTGCCCGTCAGGCTCTGAATATCCCCGGACAGAATGCCTTTGGCTTCGCCAAAACCAATACGCACGCCCACCACCTTGTTACCTGAATAGGCCAGCTCCAGAAAAGGGTTGGCGATCTTGAACGGGTTAATGGTGTCGTCGGCGTTTACCGTACCCAATGCAAAGTTGTTGATCAGAATGTCAGAAGAGCCCAAAGCCTCGCCTGGGCGAGTCACCGAATCGTTGTACTGGCCAAGCTGTAACTTCTTCATATTCAACTGGGTTTCGACATTCATGCCGAAATTGATACGGGTGTAGTTGATCCCGGCATTGCTGTCCGTCGTCAGGTTGATAAAGGCCTGACCGGTCACTTCTGACAGCTCGTTATCCGCCAGCTCAACCATCTTGGCCTGAGCAGCAGTGCTGATTAACCCGGCACAGATCAAGGCGAGTGCAGTTTTGGCAAAGCCGAGAGTCGGACGCATGGCTGATTCCCTGTCTTTATTATTCGATTGGCAGAGCCCTGCGGACTCCACGCCTTGATTAGCACTATAAAAAGCCGCCCGCCGAAATGTGCCGACCCATAGTCGAGAAATCCCCGGAAATCTGCCCCGACCGCACAGCAAAGCGCCGCCATGCTGTTACCCATCACCACAACCGGGGTTACACGCGCGCAGGCAAGCCAAACAGACGATGACTGACACTCAAGCCTTGGCCACGGCTTGCAGTACAATCGGCGTTTTTTGCGAAAAGCTCGCGGAGCGGATGCCCCGATGATTGATCCCAAGCGCGTACTGCGCGCCCTTGCTGAACACTGGACGTTGCTGGAGCCGCTGTGCGAGCGCTTCGATGCGGGCACCCTGAGCCTGGTGGAGCTGCGCAATCAGCTCGCCGCGCAGTTGCCCGAAGGCACACCCACCGATGTCACCGCCCTGCTCGACCAGTGGATTCGCCTGGATATCCTGGTGCCGGTGGCCAAGAGCCCCAATCGCTTCGAGCTCAACGCGCAGATCCACGATTTTCTCGCTTATCTACGCCGCGAACACCGCCTGGGGCTGTGCCTGGAGATCGAAGCCTACTTGCGCCATCTGGAGCGCCTGGCCGGCTATATCAAGGACGCCTTCGAGGTGCGCGATGCCGCCGACCTGGCGCGGCAGCTGCGCTTGCTCGATATGCGCGTGCGCGATGTGCTGAAGAAACTAGCCAACGACGAACAGGCCCTGGTCGCCGTGGCTGATCGGGCCAAGACCAGTGACCGGCAGATTCCGCTGCGTCAACGCTACGCCGAAGTACTGGCCACCTGGGATGAATACGTCGAGCCGATGATCCAGTTGGTCGCGGCCGACGGTGCCTTCGAGCAAGGCGTCTACCGCGTCGAACACGTGCTGCTGCGCCTACTGGGCGAGCAACAACGCCTCGGCCAACTGGTGGACGACGACCTGCTGCTGCGCACCCACGCGCGCATCCTGGAAATGCAGACCACCGCCCAGCTGACCCTGCGCCGCGCCCGCGAGCTGCTGTTGCCGTTACGTGAAGAAGCGCGCCGGCACAACGCCGTAACCCGTGGCGCGGCCCTGGCGCTGGCGGCGATTCGCAAGAAGGGCCTGGACGCCGTACCGCAGGCCTCGCTGCCGCTGTTCAGTCGTCCGCAAAGCACCTTTCTCGGTACCGCCTCGCAAGTTGAGGCCTATGTGTATGCCCTGGCCCGCTTCGAGCCCAAGCCAGCGCAGTTCCCCAAGGCCCACAGCAGCCGCAAGGGCGAAGCACCGCGAGCGCCACGCACCGCGCGGGAGATGATCGAACGCTGCGAACAGGCCCTGCCGCTGCCGGATCTGATGGTCTGGCTGCTGGAGCAGGAACCCGAAGGCGCCACCGACGAATTGCTCTACTGGTTCTCGCGCCTGTCCCGCGATGGCCGTTTCCAGCGCGAGCGCCTGGAGCGCCGCGACTACCTCACCCGCGAGCATCAGGTCAGCCTGAGCTCCTTTGCCCTGATCAAGCCGGCCGGGACCACCGCCCTATGAATATCGACCTGAAAGAACTGACCCAGCTCGCGCCAATCTTCCGCGAGCTGTTCAAGGGCTACCACATCAGCCGCAGCAACCCGGAGCTCTACACCCAGCTGGCCGGCCAGCAGGACCAGTACCGTGGCCTGTTCAAGGCCCTGGGTTATGAACTGACCTGCGACAGCCGCGGCTTCTACTATTTCGTCCCCGAGCAGATGGGTGCCCAGGTCAACAAGACTGCTCAGCGTCTGGCGCTGTTCACCTTTATCCTGGTCGAGCACCTCGCCGATCAGGGCCGTGACCCGCTGGCCGTGCTTGACGGTGGCAGCCTGGGCCGCGACGAGCTACCGGCACTGCTGGAAAAATACCGCGACCTGTTCCTCCAGGCCGAAGTCACCACCGTTGAGGAACTGGAAGAAAAAGTCATGCGCCGCCTGACCCAGCTCGGTTTTGCCAGCGAAGACAACGGCATCTACCGCTTCCTCGCGCCGATGCACCGCTTCCTCGATGTCTGTTTGTCCGTGCAGCAAGACCGTGATCTGGCCGCCACCCTGCACAGCAGCCTGCCGCTGCCGACGCCAGTACTGCTTAACGATGAAGCCGAAGACGAAATCATCAGCCTCGCCGAACCAGATACTGACGAATCCGAAGAAGACGCCCTGGCCCGCGCCATGGCCGAAGAACGTGACGCCCAGGAGACCCTCGCATGAGCCAGGAACGCTACGGCATCCGCCGCTTCGCCCTACTGAATACTGCCGGCTACAGCCTCGGCCTGTTCCCCCTGGAAAACCCGCTGTCGGTGTACGGCGCCAACAACCTGGGTAAATCCGCCTCGATCAACGCCCTGCAGTTCCCGATTCTGGCGCGCATGTCCGACATGAGCTTTGGCAAGTACAGCCTGGAGCAGTCGCGTAAATTCTACTTCGCCTCTGATACCAGCTATATCCTCGTCGAAGTCGCCCTGCCCCACGGCCCGCATGTGATCGGCGTGGCCGGGCGCGGCCCAGGCGGCGGCTTCGGCCATCAGTTCTTCGCCTACCAGGGCACCCTGGACCTGGAGCACTACCAGAAGAACGGCACCTGTCTGCGTCAACGCGAACTGTTCAACGCCCTGGAACGCGAGGGCATCAAAGCCTACGAGCTGAAACCCGAGGAGCTGCGCCGCCTGCTGGTCGGCGGGCACACCTCGATTCCGCTGGACCTGACCCTAATCCCGCTGCGCTCCACCAGCGAGCAGAGTCTGAAGACCTTCCGCGCGCTGTTTATCAACCTGCTGCATATGCGCGAAATTACCGCCGCCAAGCTTAAGCAGCTGTTCCTCGATGCCTTCGAGCACAGCCTGCGCTCAGGCAGCGTCGACTATATCGCCGCCACCGAAGAAGCCTTCCGCGATGTGCGGCGCATGGAGCAGGACTACCAGGCCCTGGTTACCGCCGGCCCCTTGATTGAGGCGCTGGCCGCCGGCGTGGCCCAACGCGAGCTGCTACGCGGCAAGTTGCATCGCCTCTCGCCGCTGCTCGATTCGCTGCTCGGCACCTGGCAGGACTACGCCGGCGCACGCCGCGAGGAGCTGGTGATCCAGGCCGAACACTATCGTGGCGAGCAGGACGGCCTGCAGCAGGAGCAACGTGGCGGCACCCAGGAGCTGATGCGTATGGAGCGCGAAATCAGCGAGATCCAGCGCTGGCTCGGCGAGCTGTCGGTACTGAAAAACCGCTTTGCCCTGGTCAACGACGCCAAGGTACTGGAAGAACAACTGCTGGCTGCCAAGGACGCCCATGACGAACTGGCAGGCGCCCTGGCGCAGTCACGGCAGTTCTCCGCCGAGGACCTGGATGAGCGCCTGCGCGATCTGGAAAAACGCCTGAAGTCGGTGAAGCAGCAACTCGAACATGCCGACAACAACAGCTACTCACGCTTGCGCGAAGAATTCAGCCAGCAGGACGTCGACCGCCTGATGCGCCTGTTCAATGGCCAGCTGTTCAGCCTGCCGCTGGGTGAGAAGGGCATTCAGGTCGCCGAGGGCGATGCCTGGGTCAAATCCCTGGAAAGCATTCTCGATCGCTTCAAGGGTGAGCACTTCGAAGTTCCCGGTCTGACTATCGACCTCAGCCATATCGAACCACCGGCACTGCAAGCCTTGGCCGACCGGGCCGCTTTGCGCGACCAGAAAGACCGCCTGGACCGCGAATACAAACAGCTGAAAACCCAGCAGGCGGTAGCGTCTGACCGCGCCGCGAGCAAGGCCCAGGCCGAGCAGTTCTACCAGGCCGTGCTGGATGCACAGAAAGCCCTGGAAGACTTCCGCAAAAGCCAGACCCTGGCGGTTGAAGAACCGCAGAAACTGGAGCAGCTGGCACAGCTGGAAGCCGCCCAGGATGAACTCAAGCGCGCCTCCGATGCCTTTACCGAGCGCGTGCAGCAGCTCTCCGCCAAGCTGCAACTGGTGGGCCGTCAGCTGGCCGACCTGGAAGCAAAGGAACGCACCCTGGAAGACGCCCTGCGCCGTCGCCAGCTGCTGCCGGCCAACCTGCCATTCGGCACGCCCTTTACCGACCCGGTGGACGACAGCCTGGACAACCTGCTGCCGCTGCTCAACGACTACCAGGACGCCTGGCAAGGCCTGCAACGTATCGACGGGCAAATCGAGGCGCTGTACGCCCAAGTGCGCCTGAAAGGCGTGGCCAAGTTCGACAGCGAAGATGATGTCGAGCGGCGCCTGCACCTGCTGGTCAACGCCTACGCCCACCGCCAGGACGAAGCCATCACCCTGGCCAAGGCGCGCCGCGCGGCGGTCACCGATATCGCCCGGACCCTGCGCAACATCCGCAGCGACTACGACAACCTGGAACACCAGCTGGCGCTGTTCAACCGCGAGATCAACAAGCGCCAGGTGTCCAACCTGGAGAGCTTCCGCATCGTCCTCGCGCCGAACAAGGATGCGCTTAAGCATATCGACCAGATCATCCACAGCGCCGGCCAGTACGAAGAAGGCGAAACCCTCTCGGTGTTCGATCTGCAGCAGAGCAGCGAACAGGACAGCAAGAACGAGGAAGCCAAGGACTATCTGTCGCGTCTGGTGGCGGCCAACCACAACCAGCTGGGTTTGAAGGATCTGTTCGAACTGGCCTTCGAGATCACCAAGGTGCACGGCCAACCGGTGATCCACACCGATATCGATGGTGCGGCGTCGAACGGCACCACCATGACCATCAAGGCGCTGACCAACATGTACCTGTTGCTGCACCTGATGGACCGCGATCAGGCCGGCAAGGTACGCTTGCCCTACTACCTGGACGAGGCAGCGGATATCGATGAGAAGAACCAGCAAGCGCTGATCGAAACCAGCTTGCAGCTCGGCTTTGTGCCGATCCTGGCGTCGGTGAAGCCGCAGGTCTCGGCCCATGTGGCCATCGACCTGGAAGGCGGTAGCGGGCCGAATGGCATCTATATCGATGAAGCGGATTGGAAATATATCCAGCGCCGTAACAGCGCCAAGAGCCAGGCAGAAACCCCAACCGCAGCAACCGAGCCCGCCTGACGCAGGCTCACCCGCCATAAAGCACAAGGGCCGCAATTGCGGCCCTTGTCAGTTATTGCTCCAGCGCGATCTTCGGCGCCCAGCTCAGCCACTCATCCTTGACCTCATCATGCAAGGCAAAGGTCTGTCCTGGCTGCGCTGGCCCGCCCATCTCCGGGTTATTCGGCGAGGCGAAGGCGATGCCGCCCTCAAGCAACGCCTCCAGCGATTCGGTGCGCACCTTCACCCCACTGAACAGCCCAGCATCCACGCCGATGCCGCTGGCATTCCAGAACCGGCTGCCGCTGCGTACCAGCGGCGCATAACGCGGTTCGATCAGGATATGGATTAGCACCCTATCCGAGGTCGGCCCCAGCTCGAAATCGGTAACCTTGCCTACCGGCACTTCGCGGTAGCTGACCACCACACCGGGTTTGATCGAACCACGCCGCGCCGCACTCAGCACCAGACGCAGCCCCTGTTCACGGGCGTTCTGCGTCGGGGCCGATTCAGCCGCAGTGAAACTCACTTGCGTCGCGCCAGGCTTGCTCGCTGGCCGAACCTCCAGGTACTGCCCACTGACCAAGGTTTCCAGGTTGGCCGCTCGGGTCAGGCTGACCTCCGGCTTGACCACCCAGAACTGCGTGCCTGCCCGGGCAATCTGCTGCGTCGCCTGGGTAATCCGTGCATACAGAATCACCGCCTGCAGATCATCCGTCAGCTCGATGCGCTCCACCTTGCCCACGTCCAGGCCCTTGTAGCGAATCGCCGTGCCCGGGCTGAGACCGTCACCACTGGGTACGCGAATAGTCAGCTCTACGCCTTTCTGCAGCGCCACTTCCTGGCTACTGTGCAGGTTAAAACGTTCGACCCGCTTATTGCCTTTGGGCGCATTAGGGTTCGGTGTCTCAAAAGCGATGCCGCCCGCCAGCAAGGTCTGCAATGACTCGCTCTTGACTTCAACGCCCGACAGCCCCCCCTTCAGCGTAATGCCGCTGGCATTCCAGAAACGCGTACTGCTATTCACCAGATGCGCGTGCTCAGGCTCGATGTGCACGCCAAAGGCCACCTGCTTGTCATCACGCGACAACTGGAAACTCTGCACCGTGCCGACCTTGACCTGCTTGAACAGGATCGGGCTGCCCACTTCCAGCGAGCCGCGTGTGTCGCTAAACAACACCAGGTGCAAGCCCGGCGCTGACAGATCCAGCGGTGGGGCCTTGGCTCTGGCGACAAATTCACGCTGCGCAGGATTGCCGGCCTCACCAGGCCGGATGGCGATGTAGTTGCCTTTAACCAGCGCCTCCAGTCCGGTTATCCCGGCCAGGGAAATCGATGGTTTGACCACCCAGAAATCGGTGCCTTCAACCAGATAGTCTTCGGTGCGGGGGTCGAGCATCAACTCCACCTGTGCACCGCTGAGGTCCTGATCGACCTTGAAAGTCTTCATATGGCCAACCTGGATGCCCTTGTACATCACCGGTGTGCGGCCCGGTTCCAGACCATCGAACTCATGCAGTTTTAGCGATACGCGAATACCGGCCTGGGCGCTGTCGAAGTCTTCGTACAGGCGAAATGGCAGGCTCGGGTCAGTCGGCGGGCTGTCCTTGCGGTGCTCGGGCGTGGCAAAGGCAATCCCACCGGCGACAATACTCGCCAGAGATTCAGTGCGCACTTTCACCCCAGATAAACCGGCATCAATGGAGACGCCGCTGGCGTTCCAGAAACGCGTGTGTTTACGCACCAGAGAGGCAAACTCCGGCTCAATAAACACCTTCACCTCGATCAGGTTCTGCTCCTCAACCAGGGCATAACTCTTCACCCGGCCCACCTGAATCTGCTTATAGAACACCGGGCTGTCACGATTGAGCGAGCCCAGTCGTTCGGCCTTGAGGGTCAGGTGCAAACCGGGCGCAGTATCGGCCAAGGGTGGTGGCTCGTTCAGCGCGGTAAATTTACGCGTCGGTTCGCCATCACCTGGACTGGCGCTGATGTAGTTACCCGACACCAGGGTTTCCAGCCCCGTGATGCCCGCCAGCGAAACGCTCGGTTTAACCAGCCAGAAGCGCGTATTGCTGCGCAGATGGTCTTCAACCCGTTTATCCATTTCTAGGGTTGCGCGCACGCCACGCCGCTCGCCGCTGTCGTCCAGTTCCAGAGCCGTGACCTTGCCAATCGGCATACCCTTAAAAATCACCTCAGTCTTGCCCGGTTGAATGCCATCACCGCTGGCAAACATCACCTGAATCTCGATACCGGCTTCGTTATAGGCACGCCAGCCCAGCCATCCGCCAATAATCAGCGCAATCAGCGGCAATACCCAGATAGCCGACCAGTTCGAAGCAGGACGCGCTTTAGCCAACGGCAAATCATTCATGGTGGTCATCCGAGTCCGTGTTATCCCAAATCAAGCGGGGATCAAAAGTTAAAGCCGCCAGCATGGTCAACACCACCACACTGGCAAACGCGGTAGCGCCATAGCCGGGAACAATGCTCGCCAGACTGCCGAAATTGACCACCGCCACCAGTATCGCGATGACGAAGATGTCCAGCATCGACCAGCGCCCGATCCATTCAATAAAGCGGTACATCAACACGCGCTGGCGTGCCGACATCGGTTGATGGCGCTGTACCGAGTACAGCAGCAAGGCAATGCCCACCAGCTTGAAGGTCGGCACCACAATACTGGCGATAAATACCACCGCAGCAATCGGCAACATGCCGTAGTTCACCAACTCGATAACCCCCGACATGATGGTGTCGGACTGGCCCTTGCCCAGCGAGTTGACCGTCATGATCGGCAGCAGATTGGCCGGGATATACAGCACCGCAGCCGTCAGCAGCAACGCCCAGGTGCGCACCAGGCTATTGGGCCGTCGTGCATGCAGATGCCCACCGCAGCGCGTGCAGAATTGCTTGTCATTGCCCGGCTGCTGCGGGTTGAGCTGGTGGCATTCATGGCAAATCAACAACCCGGCATCAATCGCCCGCATGCGCATCTTCTCCCGACAAGGCTCCCCAGATCTGGTGCGGCGACATCGTCACCTCCAACCAGACCTGTACCAGTAACAGCGCAACAAAGCACAGCAGCCCCAGACCAATGCTCAGATCGGCCAGATCGACCAGTTTCACAATGGCCACCAGGATGCCCATCAGGTAGACCTCAAGCATGCCCCACTCACGCATATGGTGATAAATGCGATAGAGCAGTAGGCCATAACTGCGGCCAATATCCAGGCGGATACTCAGCAGCACAGCAAACTGGCACAACAGCTTGAGCAGCGGCACCGCCATGCTGCAGAGAAACACCACCACGGCCACACTCTGCATGCCGCTGTTGTACAGCCCGAGTACACCCGTCCAGACGGTGTCCTCAGTCGCCTGCCCGAGCAGGTTGAGCTGCATGATCGGTAAAAAGTTAGCCGGCACATACAACAACAACGCCGCAATCACCAACGCCATACTGCGGCGCACAACCTGCGCACGATGGGTGTACAGCTCATAGCCGCAGCGTGGGCATTCAACCCGCTCACCTGCCGCCGCGTCAGGCTTGCGCAACAGCAGATCGCATTCATGGCAGGCAATCAGCTGCTTAAGCTCAAGTTCGGAAAGTGGTTCAGAGAGTGCCGGACCGGCCATAGAAGAACCCTGATAAAAGTGCGCCTAGGCATCATAGCCACGCGCTGTTTAGTTGCCTATCAAAGGCTCACCTGAGCGTGGTTTGTTTTTCGCAGCACAAAGTAAAACCCCCGACCAGTTTCCTGATCGGGGGTTTTGGTGTAGGTGCTTGACGATGACCTACTCTCACATGGGGAAACCCCACACTACCATCGGCGATGCATCGTTTCACTACTGAGTTCGGGATGGGATCAGGTGGTTCCAATGCTCTATGGTCGTCAAGCGATTCAGCGGAGATGTCGTGCTGCTTGCGCGGCTCGCTACCTCGAATTGGGTATGTGATGTCTTGGTTTGTAGTTGTGCAAATTTTCGGCTGTTGCAGTCTTCATA
>NZ_JARIXO010000008.1:0-109686 GCF_029269135.1 Pseudomonas sp. 1928-m
AATTTTCTTCAATTTTTTTCTCGATAAATACTGGAACAGCCAAGGCTGAAATAGTAAAAAACCAAGTCAATACTCTGAAAGCTCTTACTGTCTGAAGCTTTGTCCTGCCTCGTTGAAGATAAAGTAATGCTTCAAAGCCAATGTAGGTATACATAGTGCTGGCGATGTATATGAAAAATATTGCTGCCACAAGATTATTCCAAGACTGAATCATAACGTTTGGTTAAGGGGCGGGCTTTAGCCCGTCCCAGTGAGCGAAGCGAACGATTTGAACCASTTGTTAGAGGGCACCTAGCTCGGTTCATAAATGATCTCAAATTCAGGGCCAAGCTCTGCTTGAAGCTCCGATAAGAAAGCGAGTGCTACCGCCTCAAATTTTGCGTATTCATCGGGACTCCAAGGCCCCGGATCGGGTGGGTATTCCCAATTTAAGGCGGTGTCGTGCCAGTGCGATAATGCATTTAATCGTTCGAGCATTGCATTGCTTAGAGGTAATTTGTCTTCCACTGGGCCGACATCAAACTCTTTTAGTGCTGCTTCATTTCCACACCACAAAGAACCTCCGCCCCACTCGAACATTAGTCTGATGCGGAAAACGCCGGACATTGATGTGGCCTCTAACTATAATTAGACGACATTGCTGTCGCACAATATCCGGCAGAATGTCGGATAACGTTCCTTGTCGTTCTGCAAGTCCTTGTCTAGCTTGGAAGAGGTCGTGACAAACGCGACATCAATCAGGGAGCAACACGACATGGATGACGGCAAGCCAAAATTGTTGGTGCAGGTGCGCCAGCAGATTCGTTTGAGAAACTATTCGATTCGTACCGAGGCTGTCTACGCCGAGTGGGTGAAACGCTACATACGGTTTCATCGCTATCGACATCCCGCTGAAATGGGCGCTGCGGAGATTGAGGCGTTTTTGACCCATCTGGCCGTCGCCAGAAATGTATCAGGCTCGACGCAGAATCAGGCGTTGGCGGCGCTGTTGTTTCTGTATAAGCATGTTTTGGATATGCAATTGCCTTGGCTTGATGACATCGTCCGCGCCAAAAAGTCCAAGCACTTGCCCGTTGTGTTGACCCGCGATGAGGTGGCGCGGGTGTTGGTAGAGTTGTCAGGTGTGCAGTGGATTGTGGTCAATCTGCTTTATGGCGCTGGGCTGCGTTTGCTGGAGGCGTTGCGACTGCGGGTCAAGGACGTCGATTTTGCCCGTGGTGAAGTTCTGGTGCGTGATGGTAAGGGGCAGAAGGATCGCGTGACCATGCTGCCGCAGCGTTTGGTGTTGCCGTTGCAGGAGCATCTGCTCAAAGTCGCTGCTTTGCATCGCACCGATCTGGCGGAGGGCTTTGGCCGAGCCAACTTACCGTTCGCGTTGGCGCGCAAGTACCCGAATGCGGCGGCGGAGTGGGGGTGGCAGTTTGTGTTTCCGTCAGCCAATCGTTCGCAGGACCCGCGTTCCGAAGGGATCTTCCGTCATCACCTGCATGAGAAAACCATTCAGCGCGCAGTGCGCGAGGCGGTAAGGCGTGCTGGGATCATCAAGCCGGCGACGCCACACACCTTTCGCCATTCATTTGCGACTCATCTGCTGGAAAGTGGTCAGGACATCCGCACGGTGCAGGAGTTGCTCGGTCATGCGGATGTGAAAACGACGCAGATTTATACCCATGTGCTCAATCGTGGCGGCTTGGGAGTCATCAGTCCGCTTGATCGTGTTTAGGCCGGGAAAGTCGCTTCGGTTATGCATGTTGAGCGGATAGCAAAAGCCCCGCACGGGGCGGGGCTCTAGGGTTCTGCGCGTAGCTGCGTGACGCTTAGATCAGCTCGGCCCACATGTCGTATTCATCGGCATCGACGATGCGCACGCGAACCTTGTCGCCCGGATTGACGTTGGTGCTGGCGATAAACACGCTGCCGTCGATTTCCGGGGCGTCGGCGTAGCAGCGGGCGACTGCGCCTTGGTCGTCGACTTCATCGATCAGCACGTCCATTTCCTTACCAACCTTGAGCTGCAGGCGGGCGGTGCTGATGGCTTGCTGGTGAGCCATAAAGCGGTCCCAGCGGTCCTGCTTGATGTCATCTGGTACCGGGTTGTCGAGCAGGTTGGCGGGCGCGCCCTCTACCGGCGAGTATTGGAAGCAGCCAACGCGGTCGAGTTGGGCTTCGGTCAGCCAGTCGAGCAGGTATTGGAAATCTTCTTCGGTTTCGCCGGGGAAGCCGACAATAAAGGTCGAGCGGATGGTCAGTTCCGGGCAGATTTCGCGCCAGTTCTTGATGCGCGCCAGGGTCTTGTCTTCGAAGGCGGGGCGCTTCATGGCTTTCAGCACTTTCGGGCTGGCGTGCTGGAAGGGGATGTCGAGGTACGGCAGGATTTTTCCGGCGGCCATCAGTGGGATCAGCTCGTCGACGTGCGGGTAGGGGTAGACGTAGTGCAGGCGCACCCAAACGCCCATGCTGGAGAGCGCTTCGCACATTTCGGTCATGCGGGTTTTCACCGGCTGGCCGTTCCAGAAGTCGGTCTTGTACTTCACGTCCACGCCATAGGCGCTGGTGTCCTGGGAAATCACCAGCAGCTCTTTGACGCCGGCTTTGACCAGGCGCTCGGCTTCGCTGAGCACGTCGCCGACCGGGCGGCTGACCAGCTTGCCGCGCATCGACGGGATGATGCAGAAGCTGCAGCTGTGATTGCAGCCTTCGGAAATCTTCAGGTAGGCGTAGTGGCGCGGCGTGAGCTTGATGCCCTGTGGCGGCACCAGGTCGATCAGCGGGTTGTGGTCCTGCTTTGGCGGCACCACTTCATGCACGGCGTTGAGTACCTGCTCGTATTGCTGCGGGCCGGTCACCGAGAGCACGCTGGGGTGTACGTTGCGAATTGCGCCTTCTTCCACGCCCATGCAGCCGGTGACGATGACCTTGCCGTTTTCGGCCAGGGCTTCACCGATGACTTCCAGCGACTCGGCCTTGGCGCTGTCGATAAAGCCGCAGGTGTTGACCACCACCACGTCGGCGTCCTGATAGGTGGACACCACTTCATAACCTTCCATGCGCAGCTGGGTCAGGATGCGCTCGGAGTCCACCAGTGCCTTGGGGCAACCGAGTGAAACGAAGCCGACTTTCGGCGTGGCGGGGGTGGACATGGCGTTAACCTCAGGCGTGTACGGATGGATGCTGGGCGCTTGGCGCGCCTCTGATCAAAAAGTGCGCAATTCTAGCGGCGGCGCTGGCAATTGACCAGCGCTGAGCGTCGTCTTGGTAGTGGGGTGGTTGGTCTGTGTAGCCAGGATACGCCCCAGGGTGAGCATCGAGGCGATAAGCGATGACCTGTTCCGATGTAGGCAGGCAATGCCTGAGCTGTTGAGCTGGATCACTTAAATCGCGCACAAACAAAAAGGCCACTCGATTGAGTGGCCTTTTTGAGTATCTGGTTGCGGGAGCAGGATTTGAACCTACGACCTTCGGGTTATGAGCCCGACGAGCTACCAGACTGCTCCATCCCGCGCCGGCCATTCTATATAGAAATCACGTGCTGTCAACAAAATAGTGTTTTTAATCAAATGCTTAGATTGTGCAGGCAGGAGAAACAAAAAAGGCCACTCGATTGAGTGGCCTTTTCTGAGTATCTGGTTGCGGGAGCAGGATTTGAACCTACGACCTTCGGGTTATGAGCCCGACGAGCTACCAGACTGCTCCATCCCGCGCCGGCCATTCTATATAGGAATGATCTTTTGTCAATTGATTGTTGCTGTTTAATCAATAACTTAAATGATGCGTTGGCGGAGAAACAAAAAATCGCAGGGGCAGTCTTTGATGTCGCGCAGCGATGGGCCCGGCGAGGGAGGGCTGCCATAGGGCACAAGAAACAAAAAAGGCCACTCGATTGAGTGGCCTTTTCTGAGTATCTGGTTGCGGGAGCCGGATTTGAACCGACGACCTTCGGGTTATGAGCCCGACGAGCTACCAGACTGCTCCATCCCGCGGCGCCAATTCTAGCGTCTAAATGCTCCTTGTCAACCTAAAGGTGGCTAGAAGTTGTTTTTATTCAGGTGCTTAGCCGCGTGCTGAGTGGGTTTTCTCTGTAGAACCCTGCGCTAGAGCCTGATTGGGCGGACAGCTTTGCTTTCGGCATAGCCCGCAACCGGGCTGTTGGGCTAGAGTCCGTGCCCATTGAATGGGAGGAAAGTTATGAGCGTTGAATGCAAAGCCTGTGGTGCTCAGGTGCCAGCTGATGCCAAGACCTGTCCGGGTTGCGGGGCTGCCGTGGCGGCGAAGACCAAGTTGGTGCCGCTGGCGGCTTTTATGCTGATTGTTATCCTGATTATCCAGTCTTATATGGGCAAGTCTGAGGATGCGGCGAGCGAGGCCAAGCCGGCAGCGCCTGTTAGTTCAGCTGAGCAGTAGCAGCAGGGTTGGTAGACCTGGCAATGAGCAGCCGTAAAATAATCCACGTCGATTGCGACTGCTTCTACGCGGCAATTGAGATGCGGGATGACCCGAGCCTGGCCAGCAAGCCCTTGGCGGTCGGTGGTTCGGCGGATCGGCGCGGGGTGATTGCCACCTGTAATTATGAGGCGCGCAGTTATGGTGTGCGTTCGGCCATGGCTTCCGGCCAAGCGCTGAAGTTGTGCCCCGACCTGGTGATCGTCAAACCACGGATGGATGCCTATAAGGCAGTGTCGCGGGAGATTCAGGCGATCTTTCGCGATTACACCGAGCTGATCGAACCCTTGTCGCTGGATGAGGCCTACCTGGATGTAACCGACAGCCCGCACTTTGCTGGCAGCGCCACGCGCATCGCCCAGGATATTCGTCGGCGGGTCTCGCAGGAGCTGCATATCACCGTCTCGGCGGGCGTGGCGCCGAACAAGTTCCTGGCCAAGATCGCCAGCGACTGGAAGAAGCCTAATGGCCTCTTTGTTATCACTCCGGATCAGGTTGAGGATTTTGTTGCCGCCTTACCGGTGAGCAAGCTGCATGGCGTGGGCAAGGTCACAGCCGACAAGCTCGGGCGTTTGGGCATTCGTACCTGTAGCGACCTGCGCGAGTGGAACAAGCTGGCGTTGGTTAAGGAGTTCGGCAGTTTCGGCGAGCGCTTGTGGGGGCTGGCGCGCGGGATTGATGAGCGAGTCGTGCATAACGACAGTCGGCGTCAGTCGGTCAGCGTAGAAAACACCTTTGATAAGGATTTGCCGGACTTGGCCGCCTGCCTGGAGCAGTTGCCGGCGCTGCTGGAGCAACTGGCCACCCGTATGGCCCGGCTTGATTCGAGTTATCGGCCGGATAAGCCGTTCGTCAAAATCAAGTTTCACGACTTCAGCCAGACCACCCTGGAGCAGGGCGGCGCGCGGCGTGATCTGGAGAGTTATACGCGGCTTATGAGCGCCGCCTTTGCCCGTGGCAACAAGGCGGTGCGCCTGCTCGGCGTTGGCGTGCGCTTGCATGACCTGCGCGGTAAGCACGAACAGCTGGAGTTATTTGCGCCCTGACAGCGGCGCTGAAAATAGAAAAGGCGAAGCCGCAGGGCTTCGCCTTTTTTAGTTGCGCAGGGATCAGTGCTTGCGCGGGACCGGCTTGAGCAGCTCATCCGGCGGCATTTCGCAGGCGATCTTGCGGCCCAGCAGCGCCTCGATGGCAGGCAAGGCGTAGGCGTCGTCTTCGCCGGCAAAGCTGATCGACGTACCACTGCTGCCGGCGCGGCCGGTACGACCGATGCGGTGCACGTAGTCGTCCGGGGTTTCCGGCAGGGTGAAGTTGATCACGTGGCTGATCGCGTCGACGTGGATGCCGCGGCCGGCTACGTCGGTGGCGACCATCACGCGGATCTTGCCTTCACGGAAGCCTTCCAGGGCGCGGATGCGTTTGTGCTGCGGTACATCACCGGACATCTGTACGGCGCTGATGCCGTCACGGGTCAGGCGTTCTTCGATGCGCCGCACTTCATCTTTGCGGTTGGCGAAGACCATCACGCGAATCCAGTCGTTCTGGGTGATCAGGTTGTACAGCAGCTTGTATTTGTCGCTGCCGGCCACGGCATAGACGTGCTGCTCGACGGTATCGCTGGCGACGTTTTCCGGCTCGATCTCGACGATGGCAGGCTCGGTAGTCCATTGCTTGGCCAGGTTCATCACGTCTTCGGTGAAGGTCGCGGAGAACAGCAGAGTCTGGCGTTCGCCCTTCATCGGGGTCTGGCGGATGATCTGGCGCACCTGGGGGATAAAGCCCATGTCGAGCATGCGGTCGGCTTCGTCGAGCACCATCACTTCGACCATATCCAGATGCACTTCGCCGCGCTGGTTGAAGTCGAGCAAGCGGCCCGGGGTGGCTACCAGAATGTCGCAGAAGCGCGATTCCAGTAGCTTGAGCTGTTTGTCGAAGTCCATGCCACCGACAAAACTCATCACATTGAGGCCGGTGTATTTGGTCAGGTCCGCGGCGTCCTTGGCGATCTGCACCACCAGCTCACGGGTCGGCGCGATGATCAGCGCGCGCGGCTCGCCCATATAACGCTCTTTCGGCGGTGGGGTTTGCAGCAGCTGAGTGATGATCGAGATCAGGAAGGCGGCGGTTTTGCCCGTGCCGGTCTGGGCGCGGCCAATGGCGTCACGGCCGCTGAGGGTGTAACCCAGCACCTGCGCCTGGATCGGCGTGCAATACGGGAAACCCAGATCATGGATGGCATGCATCAGCTCGGGGGAGAGCTTGAAGTCATGAAAACGGGTTTTGCCCTCGGCCGGAGCTACGGCGAAGTCTTCCAGTTTCCAGGTGTCGACTGGTTTGGCAGGGCGTTCGCGGCGCGGTTTCGCCGGTTTTTCCTTGCTCTGTAACGGTTTTTCAGCGGCTTCAGTGGGGCGCGGTGAGGCGCTGCGGCTGGGTTTGTCAGCGTTGGCGTCAGGCTGGACGCGCGGTGCGCTGGGCGTTACAGGTGACGGAGTTGCTGGGCTGGGCTGCTCGCCCTCGGCTTTGCCGAATATTTTCTTGAGTGCTTTGAGCACGGTCATCTCATCAATTGGTTAAGGAGTGAACGGTCGCCAGTGTAAAGCAAGAAGCCGGCGCGGCGAAGTGCCGCGCCGGATGGCAGTGATTGGCTGATTTTTACTCAATTTCCGGGAAGGCTGGCAAGCAGCAAGCGCTGCACGTTACCGCCCATGATGGCGGCAATGTCCGCGTGGCTAAAACCGGCCTTGAGCAAGCCTTCGGTCAGTTGCGGCAAGCCCGTTACATCAAACGGCGCATGGATGGTGCCGTTGAAATCCGAGCCCAGCGCCACGTGCTGCACGCCAATCAAGTCGGCGGTATAGCGGATTGCCTTGATGATGGCCTCGACCGAGGTGGCGCAGACGGCAGCATCCCAGTAGCCGATGCCGATAACTCCGCCAGTCGCAGCGATGGCTTTCAGGTGTTTGTCGCTGAGGTTGCGCGGGCCTTTGCAGGTGCCTTCCACGCCTGTGTGGGAGACCAATACCGGGCGGGTGCTGATGGCCAGCACGTCATCGATCAGCGGGCGCGAGGCGTGGGCCAGGTCGATCAGCATGGCTTTTTCTTCCAGACGCTTGATCACTTGCCGGCCCAGCGGGGTCAGGCCGCCTTTTTCCAGGCCGTGGGCCGAGCCGCCGATTTCGTTATCGAAGAAGTGGGTCAGGCCGGTGATGCGAAAGCCGGCGTCATAGAGTACGTCGACGTTCTCCAGTTTGCCCTCGATCGGTTGCAGGCCCTCGGTGGCGAGAATTGCCGCTACACGCTGCGGGTCTTTCTGCCAGGCGCTGACAAAGTTGGCGAGGTCGCTGCGGGTTTTGATCAGTACTAGGCGGCCGTCGCTGTTGGCACTGGCTTCATTGAGTTTCTGCGCCTGATAGAGGGCGCGTTGCAGCAGGCTGCCCCAGGTTCCCTTGGGCCAGCGCTGGGCCATGGCCAGCAGGGTGATGTTGTCGGTCTCGCCGCTATTGCTTTCATAGTTGATGCCGCGCGGCGTCTTGGTCACGGTGGAGAACACCTGCAGGCCAAGGCGGCCTTCGAGCATGCGCGGCAGGTCGGAGTGGCCAAAGTCATAGCGCTTGAGCAGGTCGCGCTCCCACAACAGCACGTCGTCATGCAGGTCGGCGATAAACAGCTGTTGATGCAGCTGCTTGGCCGGCTCGCTGGCGGGATAGGGGGCGGGGGATTCGACGCTGTTCATCTTGCGGTCAAGCAAGGAGGGCAGGGCAAGCACACTACCCGCAGCGATCAACAGGATTATCAGCAGGACGATCAGAATTTTGCGCATATTAAGGTGCCATCCGGGCGTTGTTGTTATGCGCAGCACTCTAGCAAGAGTGGAGGGAAATGTGATGGCTGGGGGCAGCGCTACAAGCTAACCGCAGAGGCAGTCGCGGCCTTGCTGCTTGGCTTGATACAGCGCGCTGTCGGCGCGGGCGATCACGCCTTGCAGGCTGTCCTTGGGCTGCATCTGCGCCAGGCCAATGGACACGGTCACTCCCGGCAGCACGCCAATCGGTGAGTGGAACGAGCTGACATTGCGTAGTGCCAGGCGCAGTCGCTCGCCGATGCTGCGGGCCTCGTCGATGCCGATTTCCGGCAGCAGGATGACGAATTCTTCGCCGCCGTAGCGGGTCAGGCTGTCCTTGGGGCGCAGCTGATTACGCAGGGTGTGCGCCACCAGGCACAGGGCATAGTCGCCGGCGAGGTGGCCGTGCTGGTCGTTGTAGGCTTTGAAGTGGTCGACATCGAGCATCAGCATGCACAGCGGTTTGCCATTGAAGGCGCTGCGGGTGCTTTCGCGCTCGAAGATATGTTCCAGCCAGCGGCGGTTATAGGCGCCGGTGAGGGCGTCGATATTGGCGGTCTGCTCGCTGTCGAGGATGATCCGGTTGCCTTTGCGCACACGGTCGCAAAGCAGTTCGAGCATGTTCTGCATCAGTTCGGGTGATTGCCGGAACAGGTTGAACAGTGATTCGCGGTGCAGGCGCAGCACGCAGCAGGGCTCGGTCGCCACTACATAGGCAGACGGGTGTTCATTGTCGATAAAGCTGATTTCGCCGGCGCAGTCGCCGACGCTCAGGGTGCTGACGGCCTGGCTGTCGAGCGAGCCGAGATAGACCTTGAGTTGGCCCTTAAGTAGCAGGTAGAGGTACTGGTTGCGGTTGAAGGGCGACAGCAAGACTTCGCCGGCTTCCAGATCGCAGGCACGAAATTCCTTGAGCAGCTGGCTGATGCTGCTGGCGGCGACGTTATTGAACAGTCGCAGATGGCGAAGTTGTTGCAGGTCGGCCTGCCACTTGGCGTTTTTCATCGGATTGGCAGGTGTGACTGTGAGTTGGGAAAGTTGGGCATCGCTAACGCTCCCTGCATTAAGGGCGAACACCATGCCTGAACATATTCCGCTGTCTGAGGCCTGACAATCCTTGTCAGACGCACGGGCGACCAGTGGTCTTGAAGTTGAATGGTTGGTCACAATTCTGGCGCGATCCTTGCGCCAGCACTTGCTTACGCGGCGGGGTGCAGTTCTATGGCCACGGCGAAGCCGGACAGACGTTGAGTGATGGCGTCGGCCAGCGCGGTTTCACCAGCCGGCAGATGGATATGCGCGACCTGGCCGCGCTTGTCGTCGCTGAGCACCTCCACGCGCAGGCGTGCATCCAGCTCTGCCAGTGCAGCTTGGTATACGCGCGCGATGGCATCGAAGCGCAGCGCCGGTTTGAAGGTTTTACCCACGGCAGTCAGCGGAATGGTGTCGATGATCCAGGCATCCTTGGGGATCGCCGCACGCTCGGGAATGTGCTCGGCGGCATGGGCCAGCAGCTCGGCTTCGCTAACTTCAGCGCCGGGCTTGAGTTGCACATACACCACCGGCAGTTCGCCGGCTTTCTCATCAGGCTTACCGACGGCTGCGGCCATGGCCACAGCAGGGTGCTTGTGCAGCGCTTCTTCGATCATCTGTGGGTCGATATTGTGGCCGCCGCGAATGATCAAATCCTTGCTGCGCCCGGTCAGCCAGATATAGCCGTCGGCGTCGACGCGGCCCAGGTCACCGGTATTGAACCAGTCTCCGTCGATCCAGATGCCGGCATTCTTGCTGGTTTGCAGGTAACCCTTGAACACCGTGGCGCCACGGATGCACAGGTTGCCGATTTCATTGCGGCCGGCCTCTCTCAGGTAGTCGCCCTGTTCATCGAGCACTTTGATGCTCACCTCGCAATAGGGCATCGGCAGGCCGATGGAGCCGGGGCGGCGCTCGCCAGCAGGCGGGTTGGCGCAGCTGCCGCAGGTGCCTTCGGTCAAGCCGTAGCCTTCGATAAGGGTCAGTCCGGTTTTGCTTTCGAACTGGCGGATCAGCTCCACCGGCATCGGTGCGGCGCCGCACAATGCGTATTTCAGCGAGCGGAGGTCATGGCCTTCGCTCGGTACCTGCAGCAGGCCGGCGTAGATGGTCGGTACGCCGCTGAAGAAGCTGACCTTGTGGCGTTCGATGATCGTCCAGAAATTGCCGATCAGGTTGGGGTTGCGATAACCCTGTGGGGTGGCCAGCAGCACTTCGGCGCCGCCGATAAAAGCGGTGAGGCCGGTAACAATCACGCCGTTTACGTGAAACAGCGGCAGGCCGCAGAGGGTGACATCGCCCGGCGCGAAGCCGGTAACCAGATTCATGCTGTAGGCCATGGCCACTTCGTTGCCGTGGCTATGTGGCGCCAGTTTCGGCGTGCCGGTGGTGCCGCCAGTGTGGAAGTAGCTGGCAATGTCGTCGGGTGCGATGACGCGGCCGCTTTCCAGGTGATCATCCGGGCAGCTGGCGATCAGTTCATCGAAATCCAGCACGCCGTCCGGCAATGGCCCGCGCTGCGCCTTGATGGCGGCGCGCTGTGGCTCCGGCAGCAGGTTGGCCATGTCCACACAGATAATTGCCTTGAGCGCTGGCAGTTGCTTGCGCAGGCCTTCGACCTTGGCCCACAGGTCGGTGCCGGGGAAGGGCGCCAGGGTCACCAGCAGCTCGGAATCCGAGGCCTGAATCAGCTCGGCGATATGTTCCGGGTCGAGCAGCGGGTTGATCGCATTGACGATCCCGGCCGCTTCGCCGCCCCAGATGGTGAAGTGGGTGTGCGGCAGGTTGGGTAACAGAAACGACACCGCCTTGCCTGGGCGCAGGCCCAGGCGGTGGAAAGCGTTGGCGGTCTGGGTGATCTTACCCAGCAGTTGCCCATAACTGAGGCGGTAAGCCGCCTCATCTGCCGTGCCCTGGAGGATAAACGAAAGTGCCGGGGCATCCGCTTGCCGCGCTGCGCTGCGGCGGATCAGCTCATAGGTACTGGCCGGAAGGTCGCGCTCGGCCAGCGGGGTTTGCTCAATCAGCTGGATATCACGCAGGGTCTTGATCGCAGGGATGGCAGGCATAGATGTTTTCGCTCGCAGACAGTCAACTGGTGAACCGTTGCTCCAGCCAGTCGGTGATGTCGCGGATTTCCTCATTCACCACTTCGTGGCCCATCGGGTAATCACGCCATTGCACGCTGACGCCAGAGGCACTCAGGTAGTCATGGGCTGCGCGGCCCATGGCCGGCAGAACTATGTCGTCGAATGTGCCATGCAAACACAGGACCGGCAGTTGTTTTTTTGTATCCGCCAGCTGGATGTCGTCGCTGAAGGTCGGTGCATAGGTCGACAGAGCCATCACCCCGCCGAGGGCGAACTGCCAGCGCAGGAAAGCGGTGTGCAGCACCACCGCGCCGCCTTGGGAGAAGCCGGCGAGAACGATACGCGCAGGATCAATGCCGCTGTCACGCTGCGCTTCGATCAACGCGATTACCTGTTGCGCCGAGGCTTCCAGCTGCTCGCGGTTGATCGCGCGTGCCGGGCTCATGGCCAGAATGTCGTACCAGCTGGGCATGGCGTAGCCGCCGTTGATGGTTACCGCCTGGGTCGGCGCTTGGGGCAGAACGAAGCGGGTGCTGTGCAAGCGCTTCTGGAGCATCTCCGCAACCGGCATAAAGTCGTAGCGGTCGGCACCCAGGCCGTGCAACCAAATGACGCACGAGTCTGCGGCAAGTGTGGGCTGAAGAATCAAGGGTTCGCTCATCTGAGGCTCCGCTGTGGTGCGCGCGCGCTGATTTAGTGCGCGAGAAAATTTAGGGGGTGGCGATTCTAGAAAGAAGTTGTCGCCAGGGTGCAAGTTTTGCTCTTGACCTGTCCGTATGGTGCTCAAAGCGCGGCGCTGGTACGGGCCTTGCTATACACCCTAGGGACTGATGACGTTGCCTGGTAGTGGTAACACTGCCACCAAACTGGGCACGGAGCAGACTGAAATGCCTTTGCCGGCGTTTCACAGGTTCGCCAGGCGCTGCATGCTGTGCGACAAGTCACTTGCTATCTGTCTCTAGCCCATTCAAATAATGGGCGGGTGAGAGTTTATGGCCGCTGGAGCAATCGGCAACTAAACTCGCGCTAAGGTTTGATCCCCGGTTGAGTGTGTTGCTGCCAACACAGTCAACGAGCCCCATAAGGGTACGGTGGTAGAACCGAGACTCCAAACACAACAAAAGCAACTGGAGGTTTTAATGAAGATGGTGAAATCCACATTGGCAGTACTGACCACCGCCGCTGTTCTCGGTGTCAGCAGTTTTGCTCAAGCAGGCGCTACTCTGGACGCGATCCAGAAGAAAGGTTTCGTACAGTGCGGTATCAGCGATGGTCTGCCTGGCTTCTCCTACGCCGATGAGAAGGGTAACTACCTGGGCCTCGACGTTGACGTATGCCGCGCAGTTGCTGCTGCAGTATTCGGTGACGCCACCAAGGTCAAGTACAGCCCGCTGACCGCTAAAGAGCGCTTCACTGCGCTGCAGTCTGGCGAAGTCGACATTCTCTCGCGTAACACCACCTGGACTAGCTCGCGCGATGCCGGCCTGGGTCTGAACTTTGCCGGCGTGAACTACTACGACGGTCAAGGCTTCCTGGTTAACAAGAAACTCGGCGTTTCCAGCGCTAAAGAACTCGACGGCGCAACTGTCTGCATCCAGGCAGGTACCACCACCGAGCTGAACCTCTCCGACTACTTCCGCGCCAACAACCTGAAGTACACCCCGATCACCTACGATACCTCCGACGAGAGCGCCAAATCGGTTGAAGCCGGCCGTTGCGACGTGCTGACCTCTGACCAGTCGCAGCTGTACGCACAGCGCATCAAACTGGCCGATCCGGAATCCTACGTGGTACTGCCGGAAGTGATCTCGAAAGAGCCACTGGGCCCGGTCGTACGCCAGGGTGACGAAGAGTGGTTTGACATCGTGCGCTGGTCGCTCTACGCGATGGTTAACGCTGAAGAGCTGGGTGTGACTTCGGCCAACGTCGAAGAGCAAGCCAAATCCACCAAGAACCCCGACGTAGCTCGTCTGCTCGGCGCTGAAGGTGAATTCGGCAAAGATCTGAAACTGCCGAAAGACTGGGCCGTACAGATCGTCAAGCAAGTGGGTAACTACGGCGAAAGCTTCGAGCGCAACGTCGGTACCGGCAGCGAGCTGAAGATCGAACGTGGCCTCAACGCCCTGTGGAACAAGGGTGGTCTGCAGTACGCACCGCCGGTGCGCTGACCGTCCGCTGCCAGCCGCTCGTCCTGAGTGGCTGGCATTGTTCTGATTGATGTGAACCTCATGCCCGCTGATGCGGGCATGAGGGTTCCAAGAGGGCTCCTATGCAAACCACTGCAAATGTCCCGCGCCCCGGTGGATCGGTCTGGACCGACCCCAAGGCGCGTGCCTGGCTATTTCAAATTCTTGCCGTTATCGCCGTTGTGGCGCTCGGCTGGTTTCTGTTTGATAACACCCAGACCAACCTGGAGAAACGCGGGATCACCTCCGGGTTTTCCTTTCTTAATAACAGCGCCGGTTTCGGCATTGCCCAGCACCTGATCGACTACAACGAAAGCAACTCCTATGGGCGTGTTTTCGTGGTGGGCCTGCTCAACACCTTGTTGGTGTCGGTGATTGGTATTGTCCTGGCGACGCTGTTGGGTTTCCTGCTGGGTGTGGCGCGTCTGTCGCCGAATTGGTTGGTCAGCAAGCTGGCCACCGTGTACATCGAGACGTTCCGTAATATCCCGCCGCTGCTGCAAATCTTCTTCTGGTACTTCGCCGTTATGCTCTCCCTGCCAGGACCGCGGCAGAGCATGGGCGTTGGCGAGACGTTCTTCCTCAACAGCCGTGGCCTGTATATGCCGGCTCCAAGCCCGACGGACAGCTTCAGCCTGTTTGCCGGTGCGGTGATCGTGGCGATCATCGGCGTGGTGCTGTTGGCGCGCTGGTCGAAGGCGCGTTTTGAAGCCACTGGTCAGCTGTTCCCGGTGTCTCTGGGGGCTATTCCGCTGCTGATCGGCCTGCCGGGGCTGGCGATTCTGCTGGGCGGCAACCCGCTGCAGTGGAGTGTGCCGGAGCTGACGGGTTTCAACTTCCGTGGCGGCTGGGTGCTTATCCCTGAGCTGATGGCCCTGACCCTGGCGTTGACCATCTACACCGCAGCCTTTATCGCCGAGAACGTACGTTCCGGGATCATGGCGGTCAGCCACGGGCAGACCGAAGCGGCGCGCTCTCTGGGCCTGCCGGCTGGTAAGACGCTGCGTCTAGTGATTATTCCCCAGGCTCTGCGGGTGATCATTCCGCCGCTGACCAGCCAATACCTCAATCTGGCGAAAAACTCCTCGCTGGCCGCTGGTATCGGTTATCCGGACATGGTCTCGCTGTTCGCCGGTACGGTACTCAACCAGACCGGGCAAGCGATCGAGGTGATTGCCATCACCATGAGTGTGTACCTGGCGATCAGTATCAGCATTTCCATGCTGATGAACTGGTACAACAAGCGCATTGCGCTGATCGAGCGGTAAGGAGCAGCCATGCAAACTCATACGTTCAAACCTGATCTACCGCCACCCGCGCTCAGCGTCGGTGTGGTCGGTTGGCTGCGTGCCAACCTGTTCTCCAGCTGGTTCAACACGCTGCTGACGCTGTTCGCAGCGTATCTGGTGTGGCTGATTATGCCGCCGCTGATCCAGTGGGCCTTTATCGATGCGGACTGGACCGGTACCACCCGTGCCGACTGCACCAGTGGCGGGGCGTGCTGGGTGTTTGTGCAGCAGCGTTTCGGTCAGTTTATGTACGGTTTCTACCCGACTGAGCTGCGCTGGCGCGTTGACCTGACCCTGTGGCTGGCGATCATCGGTGCTGCACCGCTGTTCGTACCGCAGATGCCGCGTAAGGCCATGTATGGCCTGGGCTTCCTGGTGGTTTACCCGCTGTTGGCGTACTGGCTGCTGCACGGTGGTTTCTTCGGTCTGTCGACCGTGTCGACCAGCCAGTGGGGCGGCCTGATGCTGACCCTGGTGATCGCCGCTGTCGGTATTGCCGGCGCCTTGCCGTTGGGCATTCTGCTGGCGCTGGGGCGTCGTTCGGAGATGCCGGCGATCCGCGTGATCTGCGTGACCTTTATCGAGTTCTGGCGCGGGGTGCCGTTGATCACCGTGCTGTTTATGTCCTCGGTGATGCTGCCGTTGTTCCTGCCTGAGGGCCTCTCCTTCGACAAGCTGATGCGTGCGCTGATCGGGGTGATCCTGTTCCAGTCGGCCTATATCGCCGAAGTGGTGCGTGGTGGTCTGCAGGCGATTCCCAAGGGTCAGTACGAGGCTGCTGCGGCCATGGGCCTGGGCTACTGGCGGATGATGGGCCTGGTGATTCTGCCGCAAGCCCTGAAGCTGGTTATTCCTGGCATCGTCAACACCTTTATTGCGCTGTTCAAGGACACCAGCCTGGTGATCATCATCGGCCTGTTCGACCTGCTCAACAGCATCAAGCAAGCCACCACCGATCCGGCTTGGCTGGGCATGGCCACTGAAGGCTATGTATTCGCCGCGCTGATTTTCTGGATTTTCTGTTTTGGTATGTCCCGCTACTCCCAACATCTGGAGCGCAAGCTGGACACCGGCCACAAGCGTTAGGAGCCACGCCATGAATGAAGCAAGCATGAGTGAAGCAAACAAACAGCCGGCAGCAGCTGACGGCATGATCCAGATGCAGGGCGTGCACAAATGGTACGGTCAGTTCCATGTGCTCAAAGACATCAACCTGAATGTGCAGGCCGGTGAGCGTATCGTGTTGTGTGGGCCGTCCGGTTCGGGCAAATCGACCACCATTCGCTGCCTCAACCGTCTGGAAGAACACCAGCAGGGGCGCATTGTGGTGGATGGCACCGAGCTGACCCACGACCTCAAACACATCGAAGCGGTGCGTCGCGAAGTCGGCATGGTGTTCCAGCACTTCAACCTGTTTCCGCACCTAACCGTGCTGCAAAACTGCACCCTGGCGCCGATGTGGGTGCGCAAGATGCCCAAACGTCAGGCTGAAGAGATTGCCATGCACTTTCTCGAGCGCGTGCGCATTCCGGAGCAGGCCCACAAGTACCCAGGCCAGCTTTCTGGCGGCCAGCAGCAGCGTGTGGCGATTGCCCGTGCGCTGTGCATGAAGCCAAAGATCATGCTGTTCGACGAGCCGACCTCGGCCCTCGATCCGGAAATGGTCAAGGAAGTGCTGGATACCATGATCGGCCTGGCTGAAGACGGCATGACCATGCTCTGCGTAACCCACGAAATGGGCTTTGCCCGCACCGTGGCGAACCGGGTGATCTTTATGGACAAGGGCGAGATCGTTGAACAGAACGAGCCCAACGCCTTCTTCACCAACCCGCAGAACGAACGTACCAAGCTGTTCCTCAGCCAGATCATTCACTGAGTTTCAGCCGCAAATAAAAAGGGAGCCTTCGGGCTCCCTTTTTTATGCACTCAGCAACGCTGCGTGGCTATTTGTTCTCAGGCCACAGGCGCAGCGGCTTACCTTCGGCGGGCCACAGCTGCAGCTGCTCGGTGGCGGAGAAGTCCCAGCGCTCTACCTTGCTCAGGCTGTCGAGAAAGCGCGCTTCCTGCTCCATCAGCGCCGGTGCGCACATCTTGCGGGTGCTGCCGGCGGCGCTGAAGCTGAGCTTGTCGCCGTCGAGGGTGTAGCCGGCAAACCAGTGGTTGCAGCCGGCGTTGCCATAGGCGCGGCCGTCGTCACCGAGGGTGATGGTCAGATGGCTGCGGTCGATCAGTGGACGTTCGCCAATCCATTCCACCTGGTAACTGTGCTCGGTTTCCAGCTGCGGTGCGGATGTGGCGCAGCCCACGAGGCCGGCAGCCAGCAGGCTGATAGTCAGTACGCGTTTCATATAGCCTCCTTGTTGATGCATTTCGGGCACAGGTGCTTGGCGTTTTTCGACTGCCAGCCCAGTTCCTTGATTCGCGCTTCGGCGGCCGGCGCCTGGGCCTTTTTGCCGAGGGCGGCGTCGACGGCGAACTCGAAGTCCAGCTGCGCATTGCAGCTGTCGCAGTTGGCCTGCCAATTGAAGATCGCTAGCTCCTTGAACGCCGGGCCAGTGGCCACGGCGACCCACTGGCCACGCGGGTTGATCAGGTGACGAACCTTGTCGGCCTGCAGGCGCATGGACAGCTCACGGCTGCCCTTGAGGGTGACCAGCAGGGTGTCGCCGCTCTGGATCGAGCCGCCATTGCCGGTCACCTGGTAGCGGCCTGGTGCCAGTGCGCGGCATTCGATCAGGGTGTGCTCGGGGTTGAGCAGGTTGTAGCGAAAGTCGTGTTCAGCCATGAATCCTCCAAGAGGGTCTGTTGACGTTTCGTTCGCGGCCGCGCCGGAGCCTGCTTTAGCGCGAGGCAAGGCACGAGACACGAAGTTTGGTCGTTCCAAATGAGTGTCGAGAAACGCAGTATCGCGCTAAAGCAGGCCCGGCCCTTCGGGTTGCGCGAAAAATCTCACCATGCGGTGTTGGAGGACTTGGCAAGGGAACACCATTACCTGCGTCCTCCGCCTAGCCTGGCGAGATTTTTCGCAGCAACGCGGCTCGCGACGAAACGTCAACAGACCCTAAACGTAAATGCTATCACGCGGCAGGAAGCAGCTGATTGATCGGCGCATTTCCCAGCCAGGCGGCGATATTGTCGCGGGTGGTGCTGGCAATCGCCGCCAGGGCTTCGCGGGTGAGAAAGCCCTGGTGCGCGGTAATCAGCACATTGGGGAAGCTCAGCAGGCGCGCGAGCACATCATCCTGCAGCGGTTGTTCTGAGCAATCTTCGAAGAACAGTTCGGCTTCTTCCTCATAAACATCCAGGCCCAGATAGCCCAGTTGCCCGCTTTTCAGCGCGCCGATCAGTGCCGGGGTATCAATCAAGGCGCCGCGTCCGGTATTGATCAACATCACGCCGCGCTGCATCTGCTGCAACCGCGAGGCGTTGATCAGATGGTGAGTGGCGGTGTTGAGCGGGCAGTGCAGACTGATGATGTCGCTGCTTTCTAGCAGCTGATCCAGCCCGACCTGCTGCGCGCCGGCAGGTAGCTCGGCGATGTGCGCCGGGTCATGGATCAGCAGCTGGCAGCCGAAACCGGCCATTATTCGCGCGAAGGTCAGGCCGATCTGCCCGGCGCCGATAATGCCGACCTGTTTGTCGTGCAGATCGAAGCCGATCAGCCCGTGCAGGGAGAAGTCGCCCTCGCGGGTGCGGTTGAAGGCGCGGTGAGTGCGCCGGTTGAGGGTCATGATCAGCGCCAGGGCATGTTCGGCGACGGCATGCGGTGAGTAGGCGGGCACTCGTACCACTGTCAGGCCGAGGGCGTGCGTGGCGTGCAGGTCGACATGGTTGTAGCCGGCCGAGCGCAAAGCAATCAGTCGTGTACCGCCGGCGGCCAGTTGTTGCAGCACTTGGGCGCTGAGGTCGTCATTGATAAAGGCGCAAACCACCTCGTAACCGGCCGCCAGACCGGCGCTGTCTGGGCGCAGATGGGCTTCTTGAAAACTCAGCTGCCAGTCGTCCGGGAAACCTGCAGCGCGAAAGCTCTGTTGGTCGTAAGGCTTGCTGCTGAACAGGATGATGCGCATGGGGCTCCTTGGCGTGTGGCTTCGCAGCGCCTGAATCAGGCGCTGACCTGGGCGTGCCGCGCCAATCGGTCGATGGCGGCATCCAGCTCATCCAGGGCTTGTTGGGCGGCCGGATCATTCTGTTTCAGCAGGGTTTCGCTGCGCTGGCAGGCGGCGCGCAGCTGCGGCACGCCGCAGTAGCGGGTCGCCCCGTGCAGACGGTGTACGCGTTCGATCAGGCTATTGCGCTCGCCACTGTCACGGGCTTGGCGAATGGCCTGACGGTCGCCGGGCAGGCCGGCCAGCAGCATGCTCAGCATATCCGCAGCCAGGTCCGCCTTGCCGGCAGCTAGGCGCAGGCCTTCGTCGGCATCCAACACGCTGAGGTTGTTGTGCGTGGCGCTGATGCCGGTGTGTTCGTCGCTCTGGTTGCGCAGGGCCAGGCCGGTCCACTTGAGTACCACCTGGGCCAGCTGGCGCTCGCTGATCGGCTTGGTCAGGTAGTCGTCCAGGCCGCTTTGCAGCAGGGCGCGCTTCTCGTTGGCGAGGGCGTGGGCGGTCAGCGCGACAATCGGCACTGGGCCCTGGTTGCGCTCGTTTTCCAGTTGGCGAATGGCCTCGGTGGCCTGGCGGCCGTCCATGCCGGGCATCTGTACGTCCATAAAGATCAGGTCGAACGTCTGCTCGGCGGCTTTCTCCACGGCCTCATAGCCGCTGTTGGCGATGCTCACCTGCGCGCCCATGTCGTCCAGCAGGGTTTGCACCAGCAGCAGGTTGGCCGGGTTGTCGTCGACGCAGAGAATCAGCGGCGGGCGGCTCGGGGCGCTCTGCTTGTTCTCTGCGCGGTTCTGCCGTGGGCTGACCAGCTCGGCCAGGCCCCGCTGCAGCTTGCGTGTACAGGCCGGTTTGGCCTGCAGCTGGCTGTAAGCATCTGGCAATAGGCTGTGGTACAGCGACTGTTCGGTGGTGGGGCACAGCAGCAGGGTCTTGCAGGCCAGGCGTTCGAGCTCCCAGATGCGCTGGTCGAGGCGCTCCGGTGGCAAGGTCTGGGTGCTGACGCCGAGTACCGCCAGTTCGATTGGCTGAGCGCTATGCCGCGCCTCTGCAACGGCGCTGAGCAGGCTGTCGAGGTTGTCGAAGCCGCTGACCTGAAGGCCGCAGTCTTCCAGTTGATGCTGCAGGGCCTGCCGCGCCAGGTCGTGGTGTTCCAGGGCGGCAGCGCGGCGGCCGAGCAGCGGTGGTCGCGGCAGGTCTTCGGCATCGTCGCGGGCCTTGGGCAGGCTCAGGGTGATCCAGAATTCAGAGCCTTCCTCGGGGGTGCTGTCGACGCCGATCTCGCCGCCCATCTGTTCGATCAGACGCTTGGAAATCACCAGGCCCAGGCCGGTGCCGCCGGCCTGACGGCTGAGCGAGTTGTCAGCCTGGCTGAAGGCCTGGAACAGCTCGCGCAGGTCTTCATCGGACAGGCCGATGCCGGTGTCCTGCACGCTGATGCGCAGCTGCGCGCGGTCGGCGCTTTCGTCCTCGAGCATGGCGCGGATCACGATGGTGCCTGCGCGGGTGAACTTGATCGCGTTGCTTACCAGGTTGGTCAGCACCTGCTTGAGCCGTAGTGGGTCGCCGATCAGCGACAACGGCGTGTCGCGGTAGACCAGGCTGAGCAGCTCCAGCTGCTTGGCGTGGGCGGCGGGGGCGAGGATGGTCAGGGTGTCCTGCAGCAGATCGCGCAGGTTGAACGGGATATTTTCCAGGACCAGCTTGCCGGCTTCGATCTTCGAGAAATCGAGAATCTCGTTGATGATCGCCAGCAGGCTGTCGGCGGATTTTTCGATGGTGCCCAGGTAATCCTGCTGGCGCGGCGTCAGTTCGCTTTTCTGCAGCAGGTTGGTGAAACCGAGGATGCCGTTGAGCGGGGTGCGGATCTCGTGGCTCATATTGGCGAGGAATTCGGATTTGATCCGGCTGGCCTCCAGGGCTTCTTTACGCGCCAGGTCGAGCTCGATGTTCTGTATTTCGATGGTTTCCAGGTTCTGCCGCACGTCTTCGGTGGCCTGGTCGACGCTGTGTTGCAGTTCTTCCTGGGCGTTCTGCAGGGACTCGGCCATGCGGTTGATGCCCGAGGCTAGTTCGTCCAGTTCATGGCTGCCGAGTGGCGGCAGGCGGGTTTCCAGGTGGCCGTCCTTGAGCTGGGCGACGCTTTGTTTGATCTGCCGCAGCGGGTCGTTGATCGTGCGGCTCATGCGCACGGCGAGCAGGGCGGTGACCATCAGCCCGGTGGCGATCAGCAGCAGGCTGGCCAGCAGGCTGYGGTAACCGCTGAGCAGGGTGCTGTGGTGCGACAGCTCCAGCTCGACCCAGCCCAGCAACCGCGTGCTTGGTTCTTCAGTGGTCTTGCCGGTCAGACTCAGGTGCTGCTGATACACCGGCAACAGAAAACGCGTGGCGTTCTGGTTGCTGTTCTGTGCGGGTTGCGGCTCGCCAGCTGCCGGCGAAGGGTTGAGCATGCTTGGCCCGGCGTGGGCCAGGGTGTTGCGCTCGGCGGCGAGGAAGCTTACGGCGCGCACATCCGGCTGATCGAGTGCCTGGCTGGCAATGCGCTGCAGCACCTCACTGTCACCGGCATGCAGCGCCGGTGCGGCCAATGGCGCGAGCTGTTCGATGATCATCTGTCCACGTTGCAACAGTTGCCCCTGCAAGCCGGACAACTGCACCCAGGTGAAATAGCCGCCCAACACCAGCGCCAACAAGCTGGTGGGCAACAGGGTGAGCATGAGCACACGGCCTTTGATGCCTAAATCCTTTAACACGTGCTGCCTCCTTGGGTGATGTTTTGGCAGTGTAGCGATTCAGCCGGTGAGAATCTGTAGGTGAGTGTGGTGCAGTTAGTATGTAGAATTATTCTCATTTGAATCGGTGAATTGCTCGTGCTCACTTGTAACCTTCCAACCGCGCGGATTCTTGCGGTTGAAGATGATCCGCTGCTGGCCAGCCATTTGCAGCAGCATCTGCAGGACAGCGGCTACAGCGTCAGTCTCAGCGGTGATGGCCGTGAAGGGCTGCGGCTGGCGGCCGAGGGCGACTTCGATTTGGTCCTGATGGACATTCTGCTGCCTGGCATCAGCGGCCTGCAGGTATTGCAGAGCCTGCGTGAACAGCGCGGCGTGCCGGTGATTCTGATGTCGGCGTTGGGCGGCGAGCAGGACCGGATTGCCGGTTTCAGCCAGGGCGCGGATGACTACCTGCCCAAGCCGTTCAGCATGGATGAGCTGAAAGTGCGCATCGAGGCGGTGCTGCGCCGGGTGGCTTATGAGCGGCGTGAATTTACTGCGCCGGGGCTGGATCCGCAGTTGCAGTTTGACGATTCACGCACGGATGTGTGCCTGCGCGGCCAATGGGCTGATCTGACCCAGACCGAGTTTCGCCTGCTTGAGCTGTTCGTGCGCCATCCGGAAGGGTTGATGACCAAAGCCTTCCTCTATCAGCAGGTGCTACGCCGCGCTTATTCGCGGCACGACCGCAGCCTGGACATGCATATCAGCCATATCCGGCGCAAGTTGCTGGCCCTTGGTTACACGGCTGGGCGCCTGGAAACCGTGTGGGGCAAGRGCTACCTGTTCACCCGTGAGGGCGTCTGAGGCATGCCTGGGCGTCACTCTCTGTTCTGGCGGCTGGCTTTGCTGGTTATGGCTTTCTGCCTGCTGATCATCTGGGTCAGTTGGTCCTGGGGTGGGCGCATCGAGTTTCGCGGTTATCTGCTCAGCGAGGCGGCGCAGCAGCTGCTGCTCGATTATGCCGCCGAAGCCGAGCAGGCCTGGCGCAGCGGCGGTGCCGAAGGCGTCGAGCGCTGGCAGACGCAGATGCAGCAGCGCGAGTCAGTCTGGCTGACGGTGCTTGGCCGCGATTTGCGCGCCCTTGGCACGCGGACCTTGAGCCTGGCAGAAACCGAGCGGCTTACGGCCATGCGCCATATCGACTGGCCGATGAGCAAGCGCGCCAGTGGCCTGCCGGTGCTTGCCTTGCCATTTCCGCAGCAGCCACTGGACGGTCAGCTGGTGATCGAGTTACCGGAGCGTTTCCTGCCGGAAGGCTTTACCTGGCACGCCCAGCTGCTGGTGCACGGCCTGCTGCCCTGTGGGCTGGCACTGCTGCTCTGTGCCTTGCTGTATCGCCTGCTGATTACCCCGTTGCAGCACCTGCGTGAGCAGGCCAACGCCCTGCGCGGAGAGCAGCTGAGTGTGCGTATGGCAAGCCAGATCAGTGCCCGTCAGGATGAGCTGGGCGAGCTGGGCCGCGCTTTTGACCATATGGCCGAGCGCCTGCAGGGCATGCTCAGCCTGCAACGTCAGCTACTGCGCGATCTTTCCCATGAATTGCGCACGCCCCTGAGCCGTTTGCGGGTGGCCTGTGAAAGTGGCCTGGATGCCGAGCAGCTGCGCCAGCGCCTGGAGCGTGAAGTCGGCGGCATGCAGCGCCTGGTCGATGACACTCTGGAGCTGATCTGGCTGGGTACCGAGCGTCCGCAACCGCCGCTGGAACCGATCAGCCTGCCATCACTGTGGGCGTTGCTGGTTGAGGATGCCTGCTTTGAAAGCGGCTGGCCGCAAGCCCAGCTACGTTGTCTGCTACCTGAGGACTGCTGTGTGCGCGGGCATCTCAATGGGCTGGCGCAAGCGCTGGAGAATGGCTTGCGCAATGCCATCCGGTATTCACCCCCCGGCGCGCTGATCAGCCTGGGCGGACGCCTGGAGCAAGGTGATTGGCTGTTCTGGCTGGAGGATCAGGGTGGCGGCGTGGCGGCCACGGAGCTGGAGCAGATGTTCTTGCCCTTTATTCGCCTGTCGGCGGCCCGGCCCGGTGGTGATGGCTTTGGTCTGGGCCTGGCGATTGCCCGAGGTGCCATGCAGATGCAGGGCGGGGCGATGTGGGCCGAGAACACGGGGGAAGGCCTGCGCCTGAATTTTCGATTGAAAAGTGTATAGATTGTAAATGAACTTTACTCTCAAATAAGAATAAGTAGCATCTGCGCCGTTCCCGCGTACCGGCCGGGCTGGCGCAGCATGTGGCTGCCAGCCCTTGAATCTGTATGCGGACCATTCGCCACAGGAGAGGGTGTTCATGCAGTCGCGATTCAAGCTCAGTCATCTGTCGTTGGCCATCGTTGCGGCCAGTCTTTCCCCTTGCACGCTGTTTGCCGCTGACGTGGTAGATGTCGAGGTGGATGCCCTGAGCGCAACCGCCGAACCCGCCGATGCGATCAAGCTCAAGGATGCCGTGGTCACCGCCAAGCAGGAGCTCAAGCAGGCGCCGGGTGTGTCGATCATTACTGCCGAGGACATCAAGAAGCGCCCGCCGGCCAATGACCTCTCCGATGTGATTCGCCGCGAGCCTGGGGTCAACCTGACCGGCAACAGCACCAGTGGCAGCCGGGGCAACAACCGCCAGATCGACCTGCGCGGCATGGGCCCGGAAAACACCCTGATTCTTATCGATGGCCGTCCGTCCAGCTCACGCAACGCCGTGCGTTATGGCTGGACGGGTGATCGTGATACCCGTGGTGAAACCAACTGGGTGCCGGCTGAAGAAGTCGAGCGCATCGAAATCCTCCGCGGCCCGGCTGCTGCCCGCTATGGCTCGGGGGCTATGGGCGGGGTGGTGAACATCATCACCAAGCGGCCGACCGAGCAGCTGCGTGGCTCGGTCACCCTGTATGCAATCCAGCCGGAAGACGATGCCGAGGGCGCCGGTCAGCGTGCCAATTTCAACCTCAGCGGTGCGCTGAACGACAGCCTGGCCTTCCGCCTGTATGGCGGCGCTAACAAGACCAATGCTGACGATGCCGACATCAACGCCGAACGTCAGGTGGGTGCCGATACTCTGGTCGCGGGCCGTGAAGGCGTACGTAACAAGGACATCAGCGGCCTGCTCAGCTGGCAGTTGAACCCGGACCACAGCCTGGATCTGGAAGCCACCTACAGCCGTCAGGGCAACATCTACGCCGGCGACACCATGCTTAACGGTGGTGGTGCGTTCGTGAACCAGCTGTATGGCAAGGAAACCAACATCATCCAGCGCAGCAGCTATGCCTTGACGCATAACGGCGAGTACGACTGGGGCAGCTCTACCGCCTCGTTGGCCTATGACTACACCCGTAACGAGCGCCTCAATGAAGGCCTGGCCGGGGGCGGCGAGGGCGCGCCGGCAGAGGGTGCCGGGGTGTTTATGTCTCGTCTGCGTAACACCCGCGCCAATGCCGAGGTCAACTTGCCGCTGGAGATGGGCGCGCCGCAGGTGCTGACCCTGGGCGGTGAGTACCTCTACGAAAGCCTGAATGACCCAGGTTCCCTGCGTGCGCAAACCTGGGACCCAGGTGTCGGTGGTGTGCCGGCAGTTCCTGGTTTTGACCGCAACCAGACCAAGACCACCGCGCACAGCTTTGCCCTGTTCGCCGAGGACAATATTGAGCTTGGCGCGCGCACTATCGTTACCCCGGGTCTGCGCTACGACGACCATGAAGAGTTCGGCGGTAACTGGAGCCCGAGCCTCAACGCCTCCCACAAGCTGACCGATGAGCTGACTCTCAAGGGCGGTATTGCGCGGGCCTATAAAACCCCCAACCTGTATCAGTCCAACCCCAACTACCTGCTCTACAGCATGGGCTTTGGCTGTAACGCCGCCGAGGCCAACGCCGGTGGCTGCTACCTGATCGGTAATCCGGATCTGGAGCCGGAAACCAGTATCAACAAGGAAATCGGCCTGGCCTTTGATAAAGGCACCTGGCGTACCAGCGCGACCTACTTCCGCAATGACTACAAGAACAAAATCGTTTCCAGCAACGATGCGGCGTTTCGTTTGAGCAACGGTCGTCGTGTGCAGAACTGGGAAAACTCCGGCAAGGCGGTGGTCGAGGGGGTTGAAGGCAACCTGTTCGTCACCCTCAGCCCGACGCTGGAGTGGAACACCAACTTCACCTACATGATCGAGTCCGAAGACAAGGACAGCGGCGAGCCGCTGAGCATCATCCCCGAGTACACCGTCAATACCAGCCTGGACTGGGCTGCCACCGAGAAGCTGTCGCTGCAGGTCAGCGGCACCTATTACGGCACCCAGGAATCCCCCAGCTACAACGCCCGGCGCAACGTCGCCATTGACAGCCAGGCGCAGAAGGATATCGACCCCTACGGCCTGATGGGCGTCAGTGCCGGCTATGCCTTCAATGAGCAGTACAGCGTGCGCATGGGCATCAACAACCTGTTCGACAAGCGCATCTACCGCGAAGGCAACGCCACCGAAGCCGGGGCCAATACCTACAACGAAGCCGGGCGTGCCTACTTCGCCTCGGTTACCGCGTCCTTCTAGGTCATCGTGCTCCTTACCCGCTGCTACGGCGGGTTTCGGCTCCGCCAGGCGTGTCCTGGCGGAGCCTTTTCAGTGCAGGAAAACGCTTAATGCAAGTGTGGAATCAGGGGTATCTGGCTGAGTTGCCCTATCCCCATCATGTGCAGCCACAGTTGGCGCCCAGCTGGCTGGTGGCGCTGCAAACGGCCCTCGGCCAGCGCGCTGGCAACCTGCGGGCGGGCTTCCGCTACTGCGAGCTGGGCTGCGGACAGGGCCTGAACAGCCTGCTATTGGCGGCCAGCAACCCGGCGGGGCAGTTCGTGGCGGTGGACTTCAACCCGCAGCATATCGAGCATGGCCGGCGTCTGGCGGCGGCTGCGCAGCTGAGCAATATCGAGTTTGTGCAGGCCGAGTTCACTGAGTTGCTCGCGCAGCCGGGCGAGGGCTATGACTTTATCGTCGCCCATGGGGTGTACAGCTGGGTAGCACCCGCCCAGCGTGCGGCCATCCGTGGTTTTGTCGAGCAGCGCCTCAACCCTTATGGGCTGCTGTGCCTGGGTTATATGTGCCAGCCCGGCATGGCGCCGTTGGCAGCAGCCCAGCGGTTTATCTGGCAGCATGCGCAGCGTAGCGAGGGTTCGCYGCAGCAGCGTGTGCAAGCTGCTTTGGCCACATTGCAGGCCTTGCAGCAGGGCGGCGCTGGTTATTTTGTCGAGCAACCTGAGATGGCCCGGCTGCTGGCGCGCAGCGCCGAGCAGGGGCTGGATTACCTGGCCCATGAACTGCTGTGCGAACACTGGCAACCGCTGCATGTAGCCGAGGTGATGGCCGAGTTTGCCAGCCTCGGTTGCCAGTTGATTGGCAGCGCCATTCCACTGGAAAACATCGATGCAGTGTCGCTGCCCGGCAGTTGTCTGACCGCGATTCAGGGCCTGGCTGACCCGGCTCTGCGGGAAACCGCCAAGGACCTGGCGCGCAACCAGGCCCAACGTAGCGATCTGTACCAGCGCGGTGATCAGGCCCTGTCGGCCACGGCACACCGGCAAGCCTTGCTCGACAGCTGCTGGGCACTCTTGCCCGCAGCGCCGGCACCGGGGGCGGTGGAATTTTCAACGCGCATCGGCCCGCTGCAGGGCGCTGCCGAGTTGTATCAGCCACTGCTGCAGGCCCTCGGCGAGGGGCCGCAGAGCTTTGCCGAGCTGGCGCGGCGGCCTGAGCTGGCGGCGCAGGTTGGCCAGCTCAGCGGCGCCTTACAGCTGTTGACCTGGGCGGGCTATGCCCATCCGTTGCTGCACGCGCCGGTAGATGTTACTCGTTGCCAGGCGCTTAATCGTCTGCTGGCTGAGGGTGCGTTGCAGGGCGCCGGCTACGCGCACCTGGCTGCGCCAAGCCTGGGCGCGAGTGTGCCGGCAGACAAGCTGGAAATGGCCGCCGCCCGGGTGCTGCTGGAGCATCCGCAGTTACGCGGCAGCTTGCTGAGCGAAACCACTCAGGCCCTGCTGCGCCGTTATGGCCTTGGCGTGGAGCGGGTTGTCGAGCGCCTGCAGCACTTCGAGCAACGCACCTTGCCCGGCTGGCAAGTGCTGGGGGTAGTGCCATGAAGCGCTGCGGGTTGTGGTTGTTCTGCTTGCTCTGGCTGAGCGTAGCGAGCGCTGAGGATTATCCCGGTTACCAACGGCTTGAGCCGTTCCAGGTGCCGTCGGCAGATGCCCAGCGCAGCTATCAGGTGCAGTTGCTGGTGCCGGCGCGTGCAGCACCGGCCAGCGGCTTCCCGGTGCTTTATCTGCTTGATGGCCATGCCGCGTTGGCAGCGCTGAAGGCGCAATGGCTGGACGAGCTGAAGGAAGGGACGCCGCCGCTGCTGGTGTTTATCGGGTATGCCGGTGAGCAGCCCTTCAATGTGCCGGCGCGCACCCTCGACTACACCCCGGCACGCCGCGATGGCCTGCCCATGCAGGCCTTCAATGGGGTGCAGGGCGGCGGTGCTGCGGCCTTTCTGGCGTTGCTGGAGCAGCGCATCAAACCGCAGGTGGCCGCGCTGCAGCCGGTTGATCCGGCGCAACAGGCGCTCTGGGGGCATTCGTTCGGCGGGCTATTCGTGCTCAATACCCTGTTCACCCAGCCGGCGAGCTTTACCCGCTACATCGCCGCCAGCCCGTCGCTGTGGTGGCAGTCCGGGCTATTGCTGGAGACCGAGCGTGACTTTGCCGGGGCCACTGCCCAGTTGTTGATCGTGCGCGGCAGTGACGAAGGTCTGCCAGGCAGCGCCCGACCCGGTGTCGACCCGGCGCTGCTGGAGCAGCGGCGCAAGGCCATGGCCGCGGTTCCGGCCGATGCCGCGCGGCAGATGGCTGAACGCCTGGGGCGCTGGCCGGGCATGCAGGTGCAGTATCAGGCATTTGCCGGGTTGGGCCATGGGCCGATGTTGGCCGCGTCCTTGCGGCCGGCACTGCGCATGGCGGCTGGTTTGGCGCAGGAGGGCAGCGATGAGTAAGGCCGGAGAAACAACCCAGGCGTGGCCGATCTGTTCACGGGTGTTGGCCGGGCTGCTGGGCGGTTATGGGTTCACCTACGCATTGACCGCTGCCCTGGCGCAGCTGTTGCCGCTGGAYCGGGTGGATGCGCTGCTGATCGCCAGCTTGCTGTCATTCACCTTCTACACCCTGGCGATTCTTTGGGCGTTTGCCGCGCGCAGCGCCTGGCGCGCCTGGGCGGTGTTGCCAGCGGCCGCACCGCTGATGCTGATCGGCTTCTGGCCACAGCTGCTGGAGCGCCTGACATGAAACAGACCCTGACCCAATCCATGGCCTGGCTGCACACCTGGGGTGGCCTGCTGTTCGGTTGGTTGTTGTTCGCCATTTTTCTCACCGGCAGTCTGGCGGTGTTCGATCAGGAGATCGATCACTGGATGCAGCCGGAGATCCAGCAGACATCGGTCAGCAACGCCCAGGCCGTCAAGCATGCCGTGGCCTATCTGCAACGCCAGCATGCCGATGCCAGCGCCTGGAACATCAGCCTGCCCAGCTCGCGCATGCCCGCCTTGCGGGTGACGGCGGGTGACCGGCGCTCGGGCATCAGCACCTACTTGGACCCACTCACCGGTGAGCCCTTGGTCGTGCGCGACACGGCCGGCGGGACGTTTTTCTTTCGTTTCCACTACAGTCTGAGCATGCCACGCAATCCGGGTATCTGGATTGTTGGCTTGGCCGCCATGGCCATGCTGGCGGCACTGGTTAGCGGCATCATCATCCACAAGAAGTTCTTCAAGGAATTCTTCACCTTCCGCCCGAACAAGGGCCAGCGCTCCTGGTTGGATGCACACAATGCCGGGGCGGTGCTGCTGTTACCGTTTCACCTGATGATCACCTACACCGGCCTGTCGATCTTTGCCCTGATCTATATGCCGGCGGCGCTGGATAGCCTCTACAAGGGTGATTTTGCGGCGTTCTACCGCGAGCATATCGAGGTGCTGGAGGAGCCGCGTCAGGCGCAGACTCACCCGGCGCCGCTGACGGCTTTGGCCCCGTTGCTGGCCCAGGCCGAAGCGCGCATGGGGCCGCTGAGCGGTGTGGTGATCGAGCACCCCGGACGCAGTGATGCGCATATCGAAATGCGCCGGGTGCTGGGTAACCGCATTGCCCTGACCAAGGGCCACAACATGGTGTTTGACGGTGTCACCGGTGAGCTGCTGGCCGGGCCGCCGGAGCTGCGCCCCAGCGTGCTGGCGCAGCGGGTGATGTTTGGCCTGCACTTCGCGCAGTTCGGCGGCTACCCGATGCGCTGGCTGTACTTCGTCTGCGGCTTGCTCAGCAGCGCGATGATCGCCACCGGGCTGGTGCTGTTTACCGTCAAGCGGCGGCGTAAATACGCCAGTGAGAGTGCGCTGGGTCAGCAGCTCTATCGCCTGGTGGAAAGCCTCAACGTGGCGACGATTGCCGGTCTGGCCGTGGCCTGTATCGGCCTGCTATGGCTCAACCGCTTGTTACCGGTTGAGCTGGCGCAGCGTGCCGGCTGGGAAGTACGGGGTTTCTTCGCACTCTGGTTACTGAGTCTGCTGCATGCCTGGCTGCGCCCGCGCATGCAGGCCTGGGGTGAGCAGCTGAGCCTGGCGGCGTTGCTGTGTCTGGGTTTGCCGCTGCTCAGTGTGCTCAGCGATGGCCAGGCCTGGGCCGACAGCATGCGCCTGTGGCTGGAAGTGGCGGTGGTGGCGCTCGGCCTGTTGCTGGCTTGGAGCGTCTGGCGTTTGCGTCAGCCGCAGGTGCAGCGCATCGCACGCAAACAGCAACCCGTTCAGGCACAGGTGAATTGAGATGATGACGGCATTCTTGGGCAGTCTCTTGCTGGCCTACAGCAGCATGCTGGCGCTGTGTCAGGGCCTGGAGCGGCACTACAAGCAGGTCTGGGGCAGGGCGCCGACCTTGGGGTTGCGGCGTGTTCTGCGCCTGGCCGGCTGGTTGCTGCTGGTCGCGAGCCTCTGGGCCAGCGCACAGGCCTGGGGTTGGGCGATGGGGCCGGTTGGCTGGCTTGGACTGCTGTCATTGAGCGGCCTTCTACTGGCCTGGCTGCTGCCCTATACGCCACGGCTGGCGGTGTATTGGCCGTTGGCTGGGTTGCCGGTGTGGGGCGCGGCCTACCTGTTGGCCATTTGAATCAAGCGATTTCTATACGTGTTAGCCGATATGGCCGGGCGAGGTTTGCCGTTATCATGACGACCTTCTTTGCTTCTGGATCATCTCGTTCGCCATGAGCCCGCATTACCCAACCATCGCCGATTGCATCGGCAACACCCCGCTGGTGCGTTTGCAGCGCCTGCCGGGTAACACCAGCAACACCTTGCTGTTGAAGCTGGAAGGCAACAACCCGGCCGGTTCGGTAAAGGACCGCCCGGCGTTGTCGATGATCACCCGCGCCGAGCAGCGCGGTGACATCCAGCCCGGTGATGTGTTGATTGAAGCCACCAGCGGCAACACCGGCATCGCCCTGGCGATGGCGGCGGCAATCAAGGGTTACCGCATGGTGCTGATCATGCCGGACAACTCCACCGCCGAACGCAAAGCAGCGATGACTGCCTACGGTGCGCAGCTGATTCTGGTCGGCGGCATGGAAGAAGCGCGCGACCTGGCCTTGCAGATGCAGGCTGACGGCAAGGGCAAGGTGCTCGATCAGTTCGCCAACGGCGACAACCCGATTGCTCACTACACCAGCACCGGCCCGGAAATCTGGCAGCAGACGGGCGGGCAGATCACCCATTTCATCAGTTCCATGGGCACTACCGGCACCATAATGGGCGTGTCGCGCTTCCTGAAAGAGCAGAAGCCGGACGTGCAGATCGTCGGTCTGCAGCCGATGGAAGGCGCGGCGATTCCCGGCATTCGTCGTTGGCCGCAGGAGTACCTGCCGAAGATCTATCAGGCCGAACGGGTGGACCGCATTATCGACATGGGCCAGCAGGAAGCCGAAGACGTGATGCGCCGCCTGGCGCGTGAAGAAGGCATCTTCTGCGGGGTGTCCTCCGGCGGTTCGGTGGCGGCGATGTTGCGTCTGTCCCAGGAAGTCGAGAACGCGGTGATGGTGGCGATCATCTGCGACCGTGGCGACCGTTACCTGTCCAGCGGCGTTTACGACGCCCCCAGCTCTGATGGCAAAAGCAACTGATGGCCAAGAAAGACGGCGGTCTGCGCTTTCAACCCAGCGGTGGCTCCCGGGCGCCGCAGGTGCCGGTGGGCAAGAAGCAGAAGCTCACTATCGAGCGTCTGGCCAACGATGGCCGTGGCATCGCGTTCAGCGAAGGGCGTACCTGGTTTGTCAGCGGTGCGCTGGCCGGCGAACAGATCGAAGCGCGGGTGCTCGGTGCCCACGGCAAGGTGGTTGAGGCGCGGGTCGAGCGCATTCTCACGGCCAGTGCTGAGCGGCGCAGCGAGGCCTGCGTGCATGCCAAGGTCTGTGGCGGCTGCAGCTTGCAACATATGCCCCATGCCGATCAGCTTGCCCTGAAACAGCGCATGCTCGCCGAGCAACTCAGCCGTCTGGCCGATCTTCAACCGCAGGAATGGGCCGCACCGCTGGTCGGCCCAGAGCTGGGTTATCGCCGCCGCGCGCGCATCGCCGTGCGCTGGGACAACAAGGCCAAGCGCCTGGATGTGGGTTTTCGCGCAGCGGCCAGCCAGGACATCATCGCCATCAGCGATTGCCCGGTGCTGGTACAACCCTTGCAGCCGATCCTGCGCGCGTTACCGCAGGTGTTGCGTGAGTTGGATAAACCTCAGGCCATTGGTCATGTCGAGTTGTTCAGCGGCAGCTCCAGTGCTGTGCTGATAAGGCATACCGCTGCATTGAGTGAGGCGGACCTGGCTCGTTTGCAGGCGTTCTGCACTGCGCAGAATGCGCAGCTCTGGTTGCACGGTACTGCCGAGCCGCAGCCGTTTGAGTCGGCGCAGCAGCTGAGTTATCGCCTGGATGCGTTTGCTCTCGACCTGGCTTACCGGCCCGGCGATTTTGTCCAGGTCAACCAGCCGGTGAATGACGCCATGGTCGCGCAGGCGCTGGATTGGCTGGCGCCGCAGGCCGATGAGCGGGTGCTGGATCTGTTTTGCGGCCTGGGCAATTTCGCCTTGCCGCTGGCCCAGCGGGTGCGGGAACTGGTGGCGGTGGAGGGCGTGCAAACCATGGTCGAGCGCGCCGCCGAGAATGCCGTGAGCAATGGTCTGGGCAATGCGCACTTTTTCCAGGCCGACCTGTCCAACCCGCTGGCCGATGCGAGCTGGGCCCAGGGCGGTTTCGCTGCCGTGCTGCTGGACCCGCCGCGTGATGGCGCGCTGCAGGTGGTCAAGCAAATGACGGCGCTGGGCGTCAAACGGGTGCTGTACGTGTCGTGCAACCCGACGACCCTGGCCCGCGACAGCGCCGAGTTGCTGGCGCAGGGGTATCGGCTGGAACGTGCCGGTATCCTCGATATGTTTCCGCAAACCGCGCACGTCGAAGCGATGGCGCTGTTTGTCAGGCAGTAGATAGAAGCGCCGTATCCCGGCGCTGCAGGGGCGCGCAGGGAGTGCGCCTTAAGTGGTTAAACCGACCGCCTCATAGAAGGCGGCGACTGTTCGGTGTGCATGCCGCGCACCGTAGGGAAGGTAAGCAAGATGGTTCAGGTCAGAGCGCATCAGCCGATCAACGATGACGGCAGCATCAACCTTGAAGCCTGGCTCGGGCATGTGCTGAGCGTCGATCCGGCACTGGATCGCGAAGCCCTGCGCGAGGCCTGCGAGTTCGCCCGCGAGGCTGAGCAGCAGGCCAATGCCGCGAAGAATCTGTGGACTGAGGGCGCGTCGAGTTTTCGCTCTGGTCTGGAAATCGCCGAAATTCTCGCCGACCTCAAGCTCGATCAGGACTCCCTGGTCGCAGCCGTAATCTATCGCTGCGTGCGCGAAGGCAAGGTGCCCTTGGCGCTGGTGCATCAGCGCTTCGGCCCGGTGGTGGCCAAGCTGGTCGAAGGCGTGCTGCGTATGGCGGCAATCAGCGCATCCTTGAACCCGCGCGACTCCTTAGTGCTTGGCTCCCAGGCGCAGGTGGAAAACCTGCGCAAGATGCTCGTGGCCATGGTCGATGACGTGCGCGTGGCGCTGATCAAACTGGCCGAACGCACCTGCGCGATCCGTGCGGTGAAGGAAGCCGATGACGAGAAGCGTCAGCGCGTAGCCCGTGAGGTGTTTGATATCTATGCGCCGCTGGCCCATCGCCTGGGCATTGGCCATATCAAGTGGGAGCTGGAAGACCTGTCCTTCCGCTACCTGGAGCCCGAGCAGTACAAGCAGATCGCCAAGCTGCTGCACGAGCGCCGGCTGGATCGCGAGCACTACATCAATGAAGTGATGGGTCAGTTGCGCACCGAGCTGGAGGCCACCGGGGTCAAGGCCGATATCAGCGGACGGGCCAAACACATCTATTCGATCTGGCGCAAAATGCAGCGCAAAGGCCTGCAGTTCAGCCAGATTTACGACGTGCGCGCGGTGCGCGTGCTGGTGCCGGAAGTGCGCGACTGCTACACCGCCCTCGGTATCGTGCACACCCTGTGGCGACACATTCCCAAGGAGTTCGACGACTACATCGCCAACCCCAAGGAAAACGGCTACCGCTCGCTGCACACCGCCGTGCTGGGTCCGGAAGGCAAGGTGCTGGAGGTGCAGATTCGCACCCAGGCCATGCATGAGGAAGCCGAGCTGGGCGTGTGCGCGCATTGGCGTTATAAGGGCACCGACGTCAAAGCCAGCTCCAATCATTACGAAGAGAAGATTTCCTGGCTGCGTCAGGTGCTCGAATGGCATGAGGAATTGGGCGATATCGGCGGCCTGGCCGAGCAGCTGCGCGTGGATATCGAGCCGGATCGGGTCTATGTGTTCACCCCGGACGGTCACGCCATCGACCTGCCCAAGGGCGCGACGCCGCTGGATTTTGCCTACCGCGTGCACACCGAGATCGGCCATAACTGCCGTGGCGCCAAAATCAATGGGCGCATCGTGCCGCTCAACTACAGCCTGCAGACCGGCGAGCAGGTGGAGATCATCACCAGCAAGCACGGCACGCCGAGCCGCGATTGGCTGAACTCCAACCTCGGTTACGTCACCACCTCGCGGGCGCGGGCGAAGATCGTCCACTGGTTCAAGTTGCAGGATCGCGATCAGAACGTCGCGGCCGGTAAGGTGCAGTTGGAGCGTGAGCTGCAGCGCCTGGCGTTGCCACATGTGGACTTCGACAAGCTGGCCGAGAAGGCCAATATGAAGACCAGCGAGGACCTGTTCGCCTCCCTCGGCGCGGGCGACCTGCGCCTGGCGCAACTGGTCAACCTGGCGCAGCAACTGGTCGAGCCGGACCGGGTCAAYGAGCAGCTGGAGCTGATCCCACGTAAGGCGTTGGGCTTCAAGCCGGGCAAGCGCGGCGATATCCAGATTCAGGGCGTCGGCAACTTGCTGACGCAGATGGCCGGCTGCTGTCAGCCGCTGCCGGGCGATCCGATTGTCGGTTACATCACTCAGGGCCGTGGTGTGAGCATTCACCGCCAGGACTGCGCCTCGGTGCTGCAACTGGCTGGCCGTGAGCCGGAGCGGATTATTCAGGTCAACTGGGGGCCGGTGCCGGTGCAGACCTACCCGGTGGAAATCGTCATTAAGGCCTACGACCGCTCCGGTCTGCTGCGTGACGTGACCCAGGTGCTGCTCAACGAGAAGCTCAATGTGCTGGCCGTGAATACCCGCTCGAACAAGGACGACAACACCGCGTCCATGTCGATCACTGTGGAGATTCCCGGTCTGGATGCACTGGGCCGGCTGCTGGGACGTATTTCTCAGCTGCCGAATATTATTGAGGCGCGTCGCCACCGAGTTTCCTGAGCTGCTGCGCTCGGTGATACTGCGTTGAAGGGGACGTGAAAAATGCTCATTGGCAAAAGCCAACTCCGCTTTTTCGCGCCCCCTTCGCCTTGTCTGACCTTCGCTCGCGACGCTCAGGCCGTATCCTGGATGAATTCCGGGGGAGACGTTTACGAAGGAAGCCTATGTACCAACTCGACGACCTGCTGCACCTGATGACCCGGCTGCGCGACCCGCAGCACGGCTGCCCGTGGGACCTAAAGCAGAACTACGCGACCATCGTGCCGCACACCATTGAAGAGGCGTACGAGGTGGCCGATGCCATCGAGCGCGGCGACTTCGATCATCTGCCTGGTGAGCTGGGCGATCTGCTGTTTCAGGTGGTGTATTACAGCCAGCTGGCCCGCGAGGAAGGGCGCTTCGAATTTGCCCAGGTGGTTGATGGCATCACCAGCAAGCTGATTCGCCGTCATCCCCACGTGTTCCCCGATGGCGATCTGTATGGCGCTGTGGATGTGGCCAAGCTGGAAGAGGCTGCGGTCAAACAGCGCTGGGAAGAGATCAAGGCCGAAGAGCGCGCCGAGAAGGCCGCAGCCCCCGAGCAACTTTCGCTGCTCGACGATGTGCCCACGGCGCTACCGTCGCTAAGTCGGGCGATCAAATTGCAAAAGCGCGCCGCCCAGGTCGGTTTCGACTGGCCCGAGGCCTTGCCGGTGATCGACAAGGTGCGCGAAGAGCTGGATGAAGTGCTCGAAGCCATGAGCGAGAACGACCCTGAAGCGATTAGCGAGGAGATCGGTGATCTGCTGTTTGTGGTCAGCAACCTGGCGCGGCATCTGAAAGTCGATCCGGAAACTGCCTTGCGCGCGGCCAATGGCAAGTTCGAGCGGCGCTTTCGTTTTATCGAACAGGCATTGCGTGAAGCGGGGCGCAACATGGAAGATTGCCCCCTGGATGAATTGGACGCGCTCTGGGGCGAAGCCAAAAAGCTGGAAAAGCAGACCCCGAGTTGCTGAGCCCTTAGGGTGGATGACGTTCTTTTCATCCACCACTGCCGGGGACACGGTGGATGGGGGAAGCGTCATCCTCCCTACGAATAACGCGTCACGATTGCGCTGGGTACGCCCACTTAATATTGAAGTTTGGAAAGGTAGGTTATGGCTCTCTCACTACGCGATCAGTTGCTTAAAGCCGGGCTGGTCAACGAAAAGCAGGCCAAGCAGGCTGGCAAGCAGCAGCAGAAACAGCAGCGCCTGGTGCATAAAGGTCAGGTCGAGAAAGACGAATCGCAAAAGCTCGCCGCTCAGCAGGCCATGGCCGAGAAGGCCGCGCGCGACCAGGAGCTGAACCGTCAGCAGCAAGAGAAGATTGAGCAGAAGGCCCGTGCCGCGCAGATCAAGCAGCTGATCGAGGTGTCTCGCCTACCCAAGCTGACCACCGAGGACTACTACAACTTCGTCGACGACAAGAAGGTTAAGCGCCTGTCGGTCAACAGCCTGATGCGCAACAAACTCAGCAGTGGTTCGTTGGCCATCGTCCGTCACGGCGGTGGCTACGAAGTGATCCCGCGCGAAGCCGCGTTGAAGATCCAAGAGCGCGACCCGCAACGTGTGGTGCTGCTCAATACCCCGACCGAAGCCCTGGATGCTGATGATCCGTACGCGGCTTATCAGGTGCCGGACGATCTGATGTGGTGATGGCCCAGGCCGAACCTGCAGAAATCCGCCCATAAAAAAGCCGAGCATTTAGCTCGGCTTTTTACATCGATTTAACTCAGTCTTTGCGGCCTAGAACAGCTTTGCCGTCGACTGTGCCGTCCTTGAGCATGATCTGGTATTCCTTGCCGTCTTTCTCGACCTGATGCAGGCGCACCAGCAGGAAGTTCCAGTCCTTGGCAAACCAGAGGATGGTCTTGCGGCTGCTTTGCGTCGGGTCGCGCACGCGCTCGACCTTGATCGCATCGATCAGGCCAGCCTTGGTGCGCACCACTTCCTCGCCGAGTACGCGGAAGTCGTAGGTTTCCACTTCATCGCCATCGACCACCTGGTAGCTCATGCTTTTGGTGCCGGCGGCTACGTCGTACTGCAGGGCCAGCTGGTAGGTCGATTTGTCCAGCAGGCCGCGGTTCAGCGGCAGGCGCACAGGAGTGTCGCGGTCACTGCCGATTACCTGCTTGGCGCTCCAGTCGAAGTCATGCTCGATCTTCTTGCCTTTGCCCAGGCCGTTGCGCTCGTACAGGTAGGTCTGCGGCAGGAAGACTTCTTTATCCACGCGCAGGGTGCTTTGTTCGGTCAGGCTGGCGACCAGCATGGAAGCTTCGAAATTCAGCTGCCACAGGCCGTTATCCAGAGCTTGCAGGCTGCGTTCGGCGCTGCCGCTGACCGGTAGTTGCTTCCAGTCGGCGGTATAGCTAGCAGAGAAGGGTTTCAGCTCAACGGCCAATGCCGGCAAGCTCAGAAGCGTTAGTGCGAACAGTAAGGCGCGACCCATGGTGTCTCCTAAGTTCGAATGAGGTGTCCGGTACTCGGTAACAGGTGCTCGTCCAACATGGCCCCATGCGCTGTCAGCTGCAAACGGCCTGCGGCAAACCAGCGTACGGCCWGCGGGTAAATCACGTGTTCCTGCTCGTGCACGCGCTGCGCCAGGCTGCTCGGCGAGTCATCCGACTGTACCGGTACCACTGCCTGTACGACCAGTGGTCCGCCATCGAGTTCCTCGCTGACGAAGTGCACGCTGCAGCCATGCTCGCTGTCACCGGCGTCCAGCGCCCGCTGGTGGGTGTGCAGGCCTTTGTATTTCGGCAGCAGCGAGGGGTGGATATTCAGCAGGCGGCCGGCGTAGTGACGAACGAAACCGGGCGTGAGGATGCGCATAAAGCCGGCCAGCACGACAAGCTGCGGATTAAACGCATCAATGGCCTCGACCAGCGCGGCATCGAAGGCTTCGCGGCCGTCGAACTGCTTGTGGTCGAGTACGGCGGTGGCGATGCCAGCCTGTTTGGCGCGCTCCAGGCCGTAGGCATCGGCGCGGTTGGAAATCACCGCGCTGATGCGTGCCGGATTGCCGTCATGGGCGATGCTGTCGATCAGCGCCTGCAGGTTGCTGCCGGAGCCGGAGATCAGCACCACCACATTGCAGTCTGTTGGCATCGGTGCCGACATTAGTGCTGTTTCAGGTTGTTCAGCACGACCTGGGCGGCACCTTCGGCAGCTTCACCGATCTGGCCGATCACCCATGGCTGCTCGCCAGCGGCGGTCAGGGTTTGCAGGGTGACTTCGACTTGATCCTGCGCTACGCAGATGACCATGCCGACGCCGCAGTTGAGTACGCGGTGCATCTCGTGCTCATCAACGTTGCCTTTTTCCTGCAGCCAGTCGAAGACTGCTGGGCGCGTCCAGCTGGCCACATCGACCACTGCTTGGGCGCCTTTGGGCAGCACGCGCGGAATGTTGTCGAGCAGGCCGCCACCGGTGATGTGGGCCATGGCTTTGACTGCGCCAGTGTCCTTGATCAGCTTGAGCAGCGGCTTGACGTAGATACGGGTCGGCGCCATCAGCAGGTCGGTCAGCGGCTTGCCATCGACCTGGGTGGTTTCGATTTCAGTGCCGGACACTTCGATGATCTTGCGGATCAGCGAGTAGCCGTTCGAATGCGGGCCGGACGATGGCAGGGCGATCAACGCGTCGCCGGTAGTGACTTTCGAGCCGTCGATGATTTCGGCTTTTTCCACCACACCGACGCAGAAGCCGGCCAGGTCGTAGTCTTCGCCTTCGTACATGCCCGGCATTTCAGCGGTTTCACCGCCGACCAGGGAGCAGCCCGCCAGTTCGCAGCCAGCGCCGATGCCGGTAACCACGGTGGCGGCGACGTCAACGTTGAGCTTGCCGGTGGCGTAATAGTCGAGGAAGAACAGCGGCTCGGCGCCACACACCACCAGGTCGTTGACGCACATGGCAACCAGATCCTGGCCGATGCTGTCGTGCTTGTTCAGGTTCAGCGCCAGGCGCAGCTTGGTGCCTACACCGTCGGTGCCGGAGACCAGCACCGGTTGTTTGTAGCCAGCCGGGATCTCGCACAGCGCGCCGAAGCCGCCCAGCCCACCCATGACTTCCGGACGCGCGGTGCGCTTGGCCACGCCTTTGATGCGTTCGACCAGGGCTTCGCCCGCGTCGATATCTACACCTGCGTCCTTGTAGCTGATGGAGGGTTGCTTGCTCATAGATCCAGGCCTTTAGGGGAAATTCGGATTGGCACCGCCGCTTGTGGCGGCGGTCTGCGAAGGCGCGCGATTTTATCAGGCTTACCCGGCAGCGACCACCCAGGCGGCGCGATGGTTGCGGGTGCTGGGGCGGCTGTTTAAGCTCGAAATCTGCCTGTTGTTGGCCGTCTGTGGCTTAAAGGGCTTTGGAATGCGCCTTAACAGCACCTAAACTCGCACTTCTGAGCTACCGCTGCCGGCACTATTTGGCGTGGATTGGCTGTAACTGTTGTTAAACCTGGCCTACGTGCCGCTTTCCGTCCGTCGAGAATCCATCCATGCGTTTGACCGCTCGCCTGCTTCTTGCCTGTTTGTCACTGTCTGGCCTGCCGGCATTTGCCGCGCCGGTGAGTGATCTCTACCAAGTCCGCGAAGCGGTCAGCAGCCAGCAACCGGAAGAACGCGCTGCTGCCCTGAGCCGCGCGCTGGATACCCTGGTGTTGCGCCTGACCGGCAAGACCGATGCGGCGCAAAGCCCAGCACTGGCGGCGCTGCGTAAGGACCCGCAACAGATCGTCAGCCAATACGGCTATGAAGGTGACAAGCTGCTGGTCGACTTTGATCCACTGAGCACCGATCGCAACCTGCGTCAGGCGGGCCTGGCGCTGTGGGGCGCTAATCGCCCAAGCATCTTGCTCTGGTGGTTGAGTGATGCCAGTGAGGGCAGCCGTCTGCTCGGTGACGGTCAAGCCGCTGCCGCGCCGCTCAATCAGGCCGCGCAGCACCGTGGTCTACCGCTGCGTCTGCCGTTGGCCGATCTGGCCGAACAACTGGTGGCGGTGCCGGAAAACCTTACCGCGAATGATCCGGCCGCCTTGCGTGAAGCATCCGAACGCTACGCCGCCGATGCCCTGCTGGCAGTTATGGCGCGCGAAGCAAACGGCCAGTGGCAGGCTGAGTGGCGCCTGTGGCTGGGTGATGAGCGTGAGCAAGGCACTGTGCAGGGCGCCGATCAAGCTGCGCTGGCCGATGCCATCCTGTTGGCCGTCCATCAACGTCTGGCTCCACGCTTTATCGTCGCTGCCGGCGCCGCCACTGGCTTGACGGTGGAAGTGCAGGGCGTCGACCTGGCGCGTTACGCCGAATTGCAGCGCATTCTTGAGCCGTTCGCCGCGCAGCTGCGTAAGGTTCAGGGCGATACGCTGACCTTTGCCGTGAATGCCAATGCCGAGCAGTTGCGTGCGCAACTGGGCCTGGCGCGCTTGCAGGAAGTGCCGGCAGAGGCTCCAGTGCTAGACGCCAGTCAGCCCGTTACGCCGCCAGCCCCTGGCGCTGAGCCTGCTGCGCCGCGTGACAATGTGCTGAGGTTTCGCTGGTAGACTGCGGCGATTGCCCCGTGCCCTGACTTGAAAACCGCAGCTATCGAGCTGCGGTTTTCTTATATAGCGGGCCTCGCGGGATTGAGGGTTTTCTGGATAAAACGTTGGCATATGGAGCGCAGGGCATGATCGATTCGCATCGTTGGATATGGATAATCGGGGCGCTGCTGTGCGGCCTGTTGTACCTGCTGGCACCGATTCTCTCGCCATTTCTGATCGGCGTGCTGCTGGCCTATATGGGCGACCCGCTGGTTGACCGTCTGGAGCGCTGGAAACTGTCGCGGACCTGGGGCGTGGTGGTGGTGTTTGCGCTGATCACCCTGATCATGGCCATCCTGCTGCTGGTCTTGGTGCCGATGCTGGGCAAGCAACTGGTGCGCTTGTACGAGTTGATCCCGGAAATGCTCGACTGGGCCCAGAACCAGGCTCTGCCATGGGTTCAGCTCAAGCTCGGTCTGAGCGAGGGCTTCTGGCGCTTTGATCAGCTGAAAACTGCGCTGTCCGGGCAATTGGGTAAAACCACCGATATCGTCGGCATGCTGCTGTCCACCGCCACCTCTTCAGGCCTGGCGCTGCTGGCCTGGCTGGCCAATCTGGTGCTGATTCCGGTGGTGAGCTTCTACCTGATGCGTGATTGGGATCTGATGGTCGCCAAGCTGCGCAGCTTGCTGCCGCGCGGCCGTGAAGGCCTGGTTGTACAGCTGTTCGGCGAATGCCACGAAGTGCTCGGCGCCTTCCTGCGCGGTCAGTTGCTGGTGATGCTGGCGCTGGGTGTGATGTATGCCACCGGGCTGATGGTGATTGGCCTGGAGCTTGGCCTGTTGATCGGTGTGCTGGCCGGCTTGGCCAGTATCGTGCCGTACCTCGGCGTGGTAGTGGGCATCGGCGCGGCACTGACGGCCGGCCTGTTCCAGTTCGGCCTGGATTTCTACCCGCTGATGGGTATTGCAGCGGTCTTTATTGTTGGGCAAATGCTCGAAGGCATGCTGCTGACGCCGATGCTGGTGGGCGACCGCATCGGTCTGCACCCGGTCGCGGTAATCTTCGCGATCATGGCCGGCGGCCAACTGTTCGGCTTCACCGGCATCCTCCTGGCCCTGCCGGTAGCAGCGGTAATCATGGTGTTAGTGCGTCATCTGCATGATTTCTATAAACTTTCCGATCTTTACGGTGAGCCAGCCAGCGGTTCCGACGAGCCGCCCAATCCAGCATGACACCCATACAACTGCCTTTAGGTGTGCGTCTGCGTGATGACGCCACTTTCGCCAATTACTACCCCGGAGCCAACGCTGCGGCGTTGGGCTATGTCGAGCGTCTTTGCGAAGCGGATGCCGGCTGGACGGAAAGCCTGATCTACCTGTGGGGTGGCGAAGGCGTTGGGCGCAGTCATTTGCTGCAGGCGGCGTGTCTGCGCTTTGAGCAGCGCGGTGAGCCGGCTGTGTATCTGCCGTTGGCCGAGGTGGTCGAGTACGGCCCGGCACTGCTGGATAACCTGGAGCAGTGCGAGCTGGTTTGCCTAGATGATCTGGATGCGGTAGCTGGGCGTAGCGACTGGGAAGAGGCGTTGTTCCACCTGTTCAACCGACTGCGTGACAGTGGCCGGCGCCTGTTGCTGGCCGCCAGCAGCTCGCCGCGTGAGTTGCCGGTGCAACTGGCTGACCTGCAATCACGCCTGACCCTGGCTCTGGTGTTTCAGCTGCAGTCATTGTCCGATGAGGACAAGCTGCGCGCCTTGCAGCTGCGCGCGTCGCGTCGCGGGCTACACCTGAGTGATGAGGTCGGGCGTTTTATCCTGACCCGCGGCGAGCGCAGCATGAGCGCCTTGTTCGATTTGCTTGAGCGCCTGGATCAGGCGTCGTTGCAGGCCCAGCGCAAGCTGACGATCCCCTTCCTGAAAGAAACCCTCGGCTGGTAGCTACCTGTTTAGGCGAGTGGTAGCCCGGCAATAAAGCGCTGTATAGCGTTTGCGCAAGCCTGTGGTTGGGTCTGCAAAAGAAAATGCGGGCCATTCAATCTGATTTGAGTCAGCTGTGTACAGCAGCTCTGCAGGCTCATCTGAGCCTTACGTGTGACCAGGCGATCTTGGTTTGCTTGTAGGTGCAGCGCTGGCAGTTCGAGTGACAGTCCTGGGTTTTGCAATTGATCAAGGCTATGCAAGCGCGCACGTAGCAAACGCTGCGGCAGCTTTTTGATCTCTTCGCGCAATGTCTGAGTTACTTCAGCGTTAGCTTGGCCATTCAGGCAGAACAGGCGTAGCAAGGTATTTTGCCCGAGTAGCCAGTGAGGCAGAGGTAGGTGCTTTGCCAGTGGCAGCAGTGGGTGCGGTCGGCTCAGAAATGAGGCCGCGAAGATAACGCCACTCAGGCCTGGTGGTCGGCGTAGGGCCAATTGGTAGGCAAGAGGGCCGGAAAACGATTCGCCAAGCAGCACGTAGGGCGTATCGCCGAGCTTACTTAACAATAGATCGGCCAAGTCTTTGTGCGCTTGGTTACCTTGAGTTGGTAGTTCGAGTGCCTGCACTTCCAGTGCTGGATGCAGCTGGGCCAGTAAAGGCCCAAACAGGGTGCTGCTGCCATTGAGGCCGGGGAGCAGCACCAAGCGCATCAAACCTCCCCTGCCAACTTGCGCTCGTACTGAAAGCGCCAGCGGGTAAACATCAGTGCGGCGCAGAACAGGCTGAAGCTCAGCCCTGTCAGCAACCAGCCGTAAACCGCCTTGCTGGGATCGAAGGCGGCGAGTACGCCCTGGATAAAGTACAGATTGACCACAAAGCAGGCCCAGGCGTGGGCGCGGGCGTTGCCCATAATCAGGCCGGGGGCGAGCAATAGCAGGGGGGCGAGTTGTACGCCAAGGATCACCCAGAGCAGTTTGCCGGGGACGTTGGCGAACCACAGGTTCCACGCCAGCAGTAATGCGCCGAGGCCAAAAAAGCTCAGCAGACTGGCGGCGCGGCTGATGTTCAGGCGTGGCTCTAGCCACTCCAGCGTCGGCAGCGGTTTTGCAGTTTTAGCCACGGGTGCTCTCCAGTTTTGCCGCGGTTTGCGCCAGGCGCTGGCCGAGTGCGCGGCACAGGGCGATTTCATGTTCATCGAGGGCGCGTTTGCCATCCGCGCCGGCATGGTGGCTGGCGCCATAGGGCGTGCCGCCTCCACGGGTTTCCAGCAGCGCGGCTTCGCTGTAGGGCAGGCCCGTGATCAGCATGCCGTGGTGCAGCAGCGGCAAGAGCATCGATAGCAGGGTGGTTTCCTGGCCGCCGTGCAAGCTGGCGGTTGAGGTAAATACGCCGGCCGGTTTGCCGACCAGGCCGCCGGTCAACCACAGGCTGCTGGTGCCATCGAGAAAGTACTTGAGCGGCGCGGCCATATTGCCGAAGCGGGTCGGGCTACCGAGTGCCAGGCCTGCGCAGTTCTTCAGGTCATCCAGGCTGGCGTACAGCGCGCCTTCAGCTGGAATATCCGCAGCCACTGCTTCGCACTCGGTCGACACTGCGGGCACCGTGCGCAGGCGCGCTTCCAAACCGCCCATCTCGACGCCGCGGGCGATCTGCCGGGCCATTTCGGCAGTGGCACCATGGCGGCTGTAATACAGCACCAGAATATAGGGTGCGCTCACGGCAGAATCTCCAGAACATTTTCAGGTGGGCGGCCGATGACGGCTTTATCGCCGACGACCAGAATGGGCCGCTCAATCAATTTTGGCTGGCTGAGCATGGCGTCAATTAGCTGTGCGTCAGTCAGTTGCGGGTCATTCAGGCCGAGGGTTTTGTATTCATCTTCGCCAGTGCGCAGCAGTTGCCGTGGGCCGATGCCGAGCTTAACTAGCAGCGCCTGCAACTGGTCGGCGCTCAGTGGTGTTTCCAGGTAGCGCACGATGGTTGGGTTGAGTCCGCGGTCTTCTAGCAATTGCAATGCACTGCGCGATTTTGAGCAGCGCGGGTTATGGTAGAGCGTCATAGCGGTCATGTTCGGGTCGCCGGTTACCTTCGATGGCGGCTATTCTAACCGCTAACGGCATTCCCGCCTGCGCCTGTAACACAGGTGCCGGAATGCAAATGGCTAAGGAGAGGGCATGCTGCAGCGTGTTAAAAACCTGTTGGAGTTCTGGCGTTTTTTGTTGCAACGCTTTATCGCCGACCAAGGCACCAGCAATGCTGCGGCCTTGACCTACACCACCCTGTTTGCGGTGGTGCCGATGATGACGGTGACCTTTTCCATGCTCTCGGCCATTCCAGCGTTTCAGGATACTGGCGAGCAGATTCAGAGCTTTATTTTCCGCAACTTCGTGCCCTCTGCCGGTGAGACGCTGCAGCAATACTTGCGTGACTTCACCACTCAGGCGCGCCAGCTGACCTGGATTGGTGTGGCGGTGTTGGCTGCGACGGCATTCTGGATGCTGGTGACTATCGAGAAAACCTTCAACACCATCTGGCGTGTGCGTCAGCCGCGCCGGGGTGTATCGAGCTTTCTGCTGTACTGGGCGATTCTCAGCCTGGGGCCGTTGCTGCTGGGCGGTGGCTTTGCCATCAGCACCTACTTCACGTCGTTGTCGCTGATCTCCGGCCCGGATGCCTTAATCGGGGCCCAGGCTCTGCTGAAATTTATGCCGCTGCTATTCAGCGTTGCCGCCTTCACTCTGCTGTATGCCACGGTGCCGAATGCTCAGGTGCCGGTTCGCCATGCGCTGCTGGGTGGCTTGTTCGCAGCTGTGCTGTTCGAAGTGGCGAAGATGCTATTTGGCCTGTACGTGCGCCTGTTTCCCGGCTATCAGCTGATCTACGGCGCGTTTGCCACGGTGCCGCTGTTTCTGCTGTGGATCTATCTGTCCTGGTTGATCGTGCTGTTTGGTGCCGAGTTGGTCTGCAACCTGGGGTTTTCCCAGCAATGGCGCAAGCGTGCGGTACCGCGCTTGTTGATGGCGCTTGGCGTGCTGCGGGTGTTCTACGAGCGCCAGCAGTCGGGTTTGAAAGTACGTTTGCTGGATGTGCAGCGCCAGGGCTGGTCGCTGGCGGAGCATGAGTGGGAAGAGATTCTGGTGTTTCTTGAGCAGCAGAAACTGATTGCCCCGACCGGCTCTGGCACCTGGGTGTTGAGCCGTGATCTGGGCCATTATTCGCTGCAGCAACTGCTTAGCCACAGTCCCTGGCCGCTGCCCAGGGCTGAGAACCTACCCGAAGAACTCGATGAGGTCTGGTATCCGGCGCTGCGCCGTGGCTTGGTGCAGTTGCAGGAAGAGCAGGCGGCGCTATTTGGTGAGGACCTGGCGAAGTGGCTGCAGCCTGAAGCTGAGCCGGCAAAGTGACGTAAAACGTCAGTTTGCGGCGTTGTGCTGATGGCGCATGATGGCACTGGCGACCATGAAGGTCGCCAAACGCGGTTAAAGGGAAGCTGGCACGCTTCTGGCTATCTGTCTTGCAGATAGCGATCAGGTTGCCAGCAGGGCAGGGATTAGCGGAGTGTGAAGGCGTTATGACAGCCACTAAAGGCAAAGTGATTCATCTGTACCAGCGTGACCCGCAAGAGGCTCTTGAGCGCCTCAATCGCATCACTGGCCTGCGCTTTAGCAGCTGGCCGCAGTCTTTGGTCAATTCCAATCCATCCGAACAGCCAGCCGTTTCTGGCTCATCTGAAGCCGTTGTGCCGCCTGACTCCGGCGCCAAGCGCGGGCCGGCGGGAATGCTCTCGCGCTGAACGCAAAACCCCGCGTCGGTGCGCGGGGTTTGTTTGGAGCGGAGTGCTATCAGGCGAGTGCTTGGCGGCTATCGGTCTGTGGCAACTCAACCGCTTGCACAAACAGCTCCTCGACCACCAGGCTGGTCGCCGGCACGGCAGAGCGCAGACGCACCTGCATGTCTTCGACCTTCAGCTTCACCGGCAAGCGGGCCACGCTGGAAAGCAGGATCTTGCTGTGCTGATTGACTTTGCCGTGATCGACCATCACTTCGCGGCGGGTGGTGCCATCGCGGTAGCTGATCAGCAACGAGACCGGCAGATTGGCCAGCCCCGGCAGGTGCAGCCAGGCGGCTACGTTGAACTCGGCGACGCGCCCTTCGTACGGGGTGACCTGTAAGCGGGCGAGATTTACGATGGCAGATGGCACAGGGCCGACCAACTTATCGAGGGCTTGGGTCATGGGTGTGTTCCAGGCTAATAACGGATCGCATCAAGCGTGAGTGCGATGAATTATAAGCTTGGGCCCTCCGATGAAACTGTGCGCTCGGCCGACGTTCGGCGTGACCTTTCTCGCAGTTTTAGCGTATCGGCAACAGTGTCTAAGCCAGCTGCATCGGGTAACGAGTGACGGATGCGGTGAGCAGATTGGCGGTCGGCAGCGGCAGAATCGCCTGGTTGTGTGCGCTGGCCAGTTGCAGCCAGACATTTTCCCCTTCAACAAACTGCCCGTTAGGCAGCCATAAGCCGTGATGCCAACCGTTGCCCGGTGCCGGGGTGCTTTGCAGTACGCCAGGGTGAGTCTGGGCGCTGGGTGCGCGACGCAGCCAGACAGGACGCGGCAGGCCTTTCAGGTAGCGCAGGCCCAGGTGCAGGCCTTCACTGTTCAGATGGCGCCAGCGCACCAGGGCCAGGGTTGGTGTGTCGCTGCCGGTGATCAATAGCACAAGCTGGCCAACCGACAACTGTGCGGCCTGGTCGGCATTACACAGCAAGCGTGCGCCGCCGGCACTGGCGTCGAGCATCTGCGCGCTGGTGCGCAGCGGCCGTTGTTCCAGCAACTGCGCGTGAATAGCCGGCAGACCAACCACCAGGTTGCATTCCGAGCTATGGTCGGCGCGGGTATGGCGACGTTGTTGGCGCCCCAGCCAATGTTGTTGCACGCGCTCCAGCAGCTGACGTTCCGCCTTGCTTTGCAGTGGCGCCGGCTCATGCAGGGCCACCAGCAGGGCGCCCAGCTCGAAGCGGCGCAAATAGTCAGCACTGCCTTCTGGCGCCTGGGCGTAGCTCAGGCAGGGTTGCGCCTCGGTTAGGTCGATGGTCGGTCCTTCGATTTCATCGTCCTCATCCCATGGCAGCAGGCGCGCCAGCCCGGCCAGCGGTGAGAGCGCGCCGAACAGCAGTGCGCATTCGCCATCCGCGAGGTGAAACGGGTTGCTTAGCGCGAGCAGCAGCATTTGCTGGTAGATGCCGCGCATAGTGTTGGCCGGTTGTGGGGTAAACGCCGCGGCGACTGGTTCATCCAGACAGTCCTGGTGTTCGCCGATCCAGTACAGCAGATGGCTGTCGCGCCACAGGCTGGGCGGCGGCTCCTGATACAGCTGATAGTGGCGCAGCAGGCTCTGCGCGAGAAAATGCTGGGCCATATACAGGCACCAGGCCAGGTGCGGGCGCGATGGCTGGCGGCCCTGGAGGATTTGCAGCAGCAGGCGTTTAAAGCCAATGGCCAGTTCACTGCATAGGTGCACGAACAAGGCCGTGGGTGGATTCTCGCCCTGGTAGGCCTTGCTGTAATGCCGGTACTGATCGCTGAAGCTTTGCAGTGCGCGCTGCCTTTCGAGTAAGGTCATGGCGCTGCGGTTCAGCCTGAAGAGCAGGCCAAGCGCCTGCTGCAAGGCCAGTTCTGGCGACTGCAGGCGGGCCTGAGCCAGTTGCTCATTGAGGTCGGCCAGCGGCGCGACCTCAGTTTCGAGGATGTCTGGCACTTCCAGGCGCAAGGCATCTAATGTCATATCAACCTTATGGAATCAGGGAGCGAATGCATGGGAATGCGTTTCCAGGCGATCATTCGTGCTGTTGCGGGCGTAGGCATGGGTCTGATTCTGGCCGGTTGCGCTGAAGACATAGGCGTCGATCAATATGGACGAAAGGTAGCGGTTGAGCGCCTGGAAGGCCAGTGGTTAGTGATTAATTACTGGGCGCAGTGGTGCGCACCCTGTCGCACCGAGATTCCCGAACTCAATGCCTTGGAGAAACAGCTCAAGGAGCAATCCGTGCAGGTGCTTGGGGTGAATTTCGATGCGCTGCAGGGGGAGAAGTTGAGCCAGGCGGCGCAAGACATGGGCATCACCTTTACCGTGCTGGCGCAGGACCCGGCTGAGCGCTATCAGCTGCCGCGTGCCGAGGTGCTGCCGGTGACCTATATCGTCGACGATCAGGGGCGTATGCGTGAGCGCCTGCTGGGTGAGCAGACGGCGGCCGGTCTGAGCGCTCGCCTGGCTGCGCTCAAGGCGGAGGGTTAGAGTCGTGGCACGTATCTGCAAGCATGGTTACGTCAGCGGTCGCGTTCAGGGCGTCAGTTTTCGCCAAACGACCGCAGAGCAGGCTGAGCGTCTGGGTCTCGATGGCTGGGTGCGCAACCTGGCCGATGGCCGGGTCGAGGTGCTGTTCGAAGGCGATGAGGTCGCGGTGATCGAATTGGCGAGCTGGTTAGCGCAGGGGCCGCAGGCTGCCGACGTGACCGCGCTGGAAATGCAGGATCAGGCGCTGCAGGGCGTTGCCGGATTTATTGTGCGGCGCTGAGTCGTTGATAAGTTACGCGGTGTACAGGGTTTCCTGTCCTGCTTGCGTCCTGTACTCCGCGTCGCTCACTCATCCTACGGTTTGACATACCAGAAGTCGTGCCAGAAACCGACCACCTTGGCCGAGTAGGTGTGTTTGCCCAGGCTGCCGTTGTAGCGCGCCAGGGCGCGGTTAAGGTCGCCGTTTTCCTTGCGCAGATAGAAACTGAGAATGGTGCAGCCGTAACGCAGGTTGGTGGCATTGTCGGTGAGGTTGTCCTGTGGGCGGCCCAGTTCGGCTTTCCAGAAGGGCATCACTTGCATCATGCCCTGGGCGCCGACTGAGGAGATGGCGAAGCGGTCGAAATGGCTTTCGGCATGAATCAGGGCAATCACCAGATCGGGGCGCAAACCGGCTTTACTGGCTTCGCGATGCACCAGGCGCAGCAGGCTCAGGCGTTCCTCGGCATCCGGAATATAGCGGCGCATGCGCGTGGACATATCCAGCAGCCAGACTTCGGCCTCGAAGCGATCCTGAAAGCTGTCCGCCTGGGCCACGGTCTGTTGCAGCAGTGTGCGCAGTTCCGGCTCCGGCGCCTGGCGCACATCGGCATACGTCGAACTGCAGAGCAGCAGGCCGAGTAGGGCGCAGGTTAGGCGCTGCCGCATGGATGTGTCAGTCGTTGCCTGGATCGGCGACCAGGCGGCCGGCGTCTTTGGTCAGGGCCTGGAGGAAGATCTTCTGCAGTTCCGGATCATTGCGCGTCAGTTCGATCAGGCTCTGCTCCAGCTCGCTGGCTTCCTCTTCCAGGCCCAGCTCTGACAGGCGTTTGACCCGGTGCACCCACTGGGCAACGTCGTCACCTTCAAGGTCGTTGTAGATCAGCTGGTGGGCTTCCTGCAGCTTGCCGCGCAGGGTGCGGCTGACCAGCAGGGAGGCATCGGCGCGCGCCGAGCCCTGATCATCTTCAACCGTCAACAGCAGGGTGCTGATGCGCGTGACATCTTCTTCGGCAAATGGGCTGTCGAGCAGGTTCAGGCGCAGGATGCCATTGCGGTCGGTGAGCAGTTCATGGCTCTGTTCGCCGGCTTTAACCAGCACCGGGCGCTCGGCCCATGGCAGGCTGGAATACTCCATGCGCGCATCCTGACGGCGCTCCTCAAGGCTGGCGAGGTTCTGCTGCGAGCGACCGTTGGACTCGACGTTCATCGCCGGGTTGAGCCCGGCAAAGCCGTAGCTGATCCAGTCCTTGGTGACGGTATCCGGCAGGCTGCCGAGCAGTACCACGTTGAGCACGTTGGCGCCGATGCCGCCGACCACTGCCAGTGCTCCCAGTGGCACTTCATACAACTCGCGCCAGGGCTGGTAGGGGGTGTAGCGGTCATAGCGGCGCGTGACGTCAAACGCCGTAACCTCGAAGGTCTTCTGTTCATGTACGCGCACGCGGCGTTGCGGCAACTCCAGTACGCGTGGCTCACCCACATCGATCTGCAGGCTGTGATCGAGCAATTTGCGCTCGACGCGCTCCTCGTGCTCGCTGCGTTGCGGCAACTGGTTGGCGCAACCGCTGAGTAGCAGAGAGCCACCCAGCAGGGTGGCGATGAGGCTGAGGGTGTTTCGCTTGAACATGACGACTCTTGCTAAAAGGGCTGAGATCAGTGGCTGATGCGGGCCTGGATAAAGCTCATGATGTCGGCGACAGGCACGGCCTGGGCGTCGATTTCCTTACGGCTCTTATATTCCAGGTTACCTTCGGCCAGGCCGCGATCACTGACTACGATGCGATGCGGGATGCCGATCAGTTCCATGTCCGCGAATTTGATGCCTGGGCTGGTCTTTTTGTCACGGTCATCGAGCAGGACTTCATAGCCGGCAGCAGTTAGCTGCGCATACAGCGTGTCGGTGGCTTCGCGCACGGCATCGGTTTCGTAACGCAGCGGCACCAGAGCGATATGGAAAGGCGCCAGAGCGTCATTCCAGAGGATGCCGCGGTCATCGTTGTTCTGCTCGATGGCTGCCGCCACCACGCGGGAAACGCCGATGCCATAGCAGCCCATGGTCAGGGTCACCGGTTTGCCGTTCTCGCCGAGCACCTGGCAGTTCAGCGCTTCGCTGTACTTGGTGCCCAGCTGGAAGATATGCCCGACTTCGATACCGCGCTTGATTTCCAGGGTGCCGTTGCCGTCCGGGCTTGGGTCGCCGGCCAGCACGTTGCGCAGGTCGGCCACGATCGGCAGCGGCAGGTCGCGCTCCCAGTTGACGCCGAAATAGTGCTTGTCATCGATATTGGCGCCGGAGGCGAAGTCGCTCATCAGGGCAACCGAGCGGTCGATGACGCAGGGTATCGGCAGGTTGACCGGGCCTAGCGAGCCAGGACCTGCGCCGATGGCCGCGCGAATCTCGGCTTCGCTGGCAAATACCAGTGGGCTGGCAACCAGCTCCAGGTTGGCGGCCTTGATCTCGTTGAGTTCGTGGTCGCCACGTACGATCAAGGCGACCAGGGTGCCTTTTTTCGCGCCATGCACCATCAGGGTCTTGATGGTCTTTTCGATGGCCAGGCCAAAGCCTTGCACCAGTGCGTCAATGGTCTTGGTGTCCGGGGTGTCAACCATGCGCATGCTTTCAGTGGCTGCGCCACGGCTGCTTTCGCGCGGAACGGCTTCGGCTTTCTCGATATTGGCGGCGTAGTCGGAGCTGTCGCTGAAGGCGATATCGTCTTCGCCAGAATCGGCCAGTACGTGGAATTCGTGGGAGCCAGTGCCGCCGATGGAGCCGGTATCTGCCTGCACGGGGCGGAAGTTCAAGCCCAAGCGGGTGAATACGTTGCAGTACGCCTGGTGCATGCGGTCATAGGTTTCTTGCAGCGAAGCCTGGTCGACGTGGAAGGAGTAAGAGTCCTTCATGATGAACTCGCGGCCGCGCATCAGGCCGAAACGCGGACGGATTTCGTCACGGAACTTGGTCTGGATCTGATACAGGTTGATCGGCAGCTGCTTGTAGCTATTCAGCTCGTTGCGCGCCAGATCGGTAATCACTTCTTCATGGGTCGGGCCTGCGCAGAAATCGCGGCCGTGACGATCCTTCATACGCAGCAATTCCGGGCCGTACTGCTCCCAGCGACCGGATTCCTGCCACAGCTCTGCCGGTTGAATGCCTGGCATCAGCACTTCTAGCGCGCCAGCGGCATTCATTTCCTCGCGCACGACCTTCTCAACCTTGCGCAGCACACGCAGGCCCATGGGCAGCCAGGTGTACAGGCCGGAAGCCAGCTTGCGGATCATGCCGGCACGCAGCATCAGCTGATGGCTGATCACCACGGCATCGGATGGGGTTTCTTTCAGAGTCGAGAGCAGGAACTGGCTGGTACGCATATTTGGCTGTTCTGTCGGTTGCAAGAGATTTTGAATGGCCCGCATTGTACGGTGCCTGTACAGATGCGTACAGGATGCTGGCGTGTGCTTATAAAAGGAGGGGAGTGTGTCGATATTGACGGCGGAACAGGTGCAGGCGCTGATTAGGGCGGGGCTGCCTATGGCAGAAGACATCAACTTGTGTGTCGATCGGCTGGACGCCGAGGGTGCACTGGCGCGCGTGCCATTTCACAGCAAATTGATTCGACCCGGCGGCACCTTGTCCGGGCCAACCATTATGGCGTTGGCGGATGCAGCGATGTATGCGGTGGTGCTAGGCAGTCTCGGCCGAGTGGAAATGGCCGTGACGTCTAATTTGAATATCAACTTTCTGGTTAAACCCAAACCAGTTGATCTATTAGCCGAAGCGCGGATATTGAGATTGAGTCGTAGGCAGGCTGTTTGCGAAGTATCTGTGTATTCGCAGGGTAATGAAGATGAGTTGGTTGCGCATGTTACGGGGACTTATGCGTTGCCACTGTAATTTTTCAGTAGGCAAGAAAAAGCCCGACCTAGGTCGGGCTTTCTTTACCTGCTAAACGGTCTGAATTACAGAACGCTCAGTGGGTATTCAACGATCAGACGGAAGTCATTCATGTCGTCTGCATAGCTACCGTTGTGTGAGCCATTTGCACGATAGATCGCGTTACGTACGCGGAAGGACAGGTCTTTAGCTGCGCCTTCTTGAATCACATATTTGGCTTCAAGGTTCCACTCGTGCTCTTTCGCATTTTCATCAGCAATTACGCCGAATTCGTCGCGAATGGTGATGTTGGTGCCGGTAACGTAGCGAGTCATAAAGCTCAGGCCCGGTACACCGTAAGAAGCCATGTTGATGTCGTAACGGGCTTGCCAAGAGTTTTCATCTTCGCGATCAAAGTCGGAGATTTGAACCGAGTTAGATAGCCAGATAGTGCCGTTGCCGTCTACGTTGCCGTAAGAGTAGCCAGTGTCACCAGTGGAGCGTTGATGCGCCAGGGTGAATGTATGTGCGCCGACGTTGTAAGCAGCTGCCAGGCTCCAGATCTTGTTGTCGATCTCGCCAGCCAGTTTTTTACCATCGTCAGTAGTGCGGTAGAAGTTGAAGTCAAAGTTCAGAGACTGTTCTTCTGCCAGAGCCAAATTGTAGTTCAGGTTCAGATAGGACTTTTTGTGGTAGTCCTCGAAATTACCGTGGTGGATTGCACCGCTGAAATTATCGGTGAACGCATAGCTCGCGCCGTAGATATCACCTTCGGTGAGTCCAAAGGTGTCGCGGTCAGTGCTGCGCTGGCTGCTGATTGCAGTAAAGCGACCTGCACTCAGCTCTAACCCTTCAATTTCATTGCTGACCAAATATGTGCCGGTAGCAACTTCAGGCAGGATGCGGCTGTCATCAGTTGAGAACACTGGGCTACCGACAAACATGTTACCGTGCTTCAGAACTGTGTCAGACACGCGGAATTTGACTGCGCCGCCAACTTCAGTTTGAGTATCTTCAGCGCGGCCTTCGCTATTGGTGTCGAACTGGCCGAGGCCTACACGGCCACGACCTGTGTCCAGTTTGATGCTGCTCAGGGAGTGAGCATCAAAACCAACACCAACGGTGCCTTGAGTGAAGCCGGACTCCAGCAGGAGGCGGATGCCCAGGCCAAATTCTTCACGAGTGCGACTGTCAGGGGCATTCTTGAAATCACGGTTGTGGTACAGAGCGCGATTGAAGATATTGAAGCTGCTGTCTTCAACAATGCCCTTGGATTCGGACTGGCTGGATGCCACTGCCATTTGGGTGGTGCCCGCTGCTACTGCGAGGGCGATTACGCTCCACTTCATCACTTGCATCGTGATTGCTCCTTTGGTTTAGAAAAGTTGCGCCGTCCGGCTGGTTGTTATATGGACGACTCTTTCTTTTTGTGTCGGCGGTAACTTATAGCACGCTGCCAATGTTGGCGATAGTTGCAATCTATTCATTACGATTTCTTCACGGCTGTGTCGCAAAAGCTTATGAATCATGTCGCATTTTTGTAGATGCTGCTGGCGTGCTCGAAGTCAATGCTGACGGATTTTTGCGCCTGCGCGTGGGTTGCCTTCGGCAGCCAAACGGTGCAGTGCGATTCGTCATGGATTGCTTAGCAATAGTCGTGCACAAAACCCTGAAAGCCAATTTTTTATCCTCGATTTGACCTGCGTGATCGAGGTTTTCGGGGTTTGCATTGGTTTGTGATTGGTTTTTCAGCAGGTTTTTCTATTTTTATGCTCAGTGAAAGGTATTTTTGCGGTCGCTTTCTGCTCTGTTTTCAGTTGCTTGCCGTTGTATGACGGTTGTGTGGCATTTGCCTGCTGCGTGGGGATTACCGAAGGGAACAGTTTTGGTGCGCGTGCTTGAGGCGGGTTTGCTGAGTGCTGTCTATTGGTGCGTGGTGGTGTGGTTGATCCTTGGTGCCGTGTTTTCAGCTTCGGCGTATCCTGCTCAGTCGATGTTTGCTGGCTTTGCTTTGGCAGCCGGTTTGCTGATCAGGCTTCAGGTATCGTTGCCTGTTCTGTTCGATCTCTGTCAAAACCGAGTGAGTGGGTTTTCTTAAAGGTAGATAGTTATGTTTGTTCTGGATTCGCGTTTGCAGCAGGACACTGTCTGGATGGGGGATTACCCGTTATGCAGTCTGCTGTTGATGAATGATGCGCAGTACCCTTGGTTTATCCTGGTGCCGCGCCGTGAAGATGTCAGTGAGTTGTTTCAGCTGGATGGGGCTGATCAACTGCAGCTCTGGCGGGAAACCAATGGCCTGGCTGAAGTGCTCAAGGATTGTTTTGCAGCAGACAAGATGAATGTCGCGACCTTGGGCAATGTGGTCAGTCAACTGCATATGCATGTCATCGTGCGGCGTCGCGAGGATGCGGCTTGGCCAGCGCCCGTTTGGGGCAAGCATCCGGCGCAGGCGTACACGCCTGAGCAATTGGCCGCGTTGAAAGCTCGTTTGCGCCTGGTTTTGACTGGGGATTTTTGTTTTGCTGAGGCTTGACTGGTGGAAATAGAAGAGCGCATCAACGATTTGCAAAGCCGGCTGGCTTTTCAGGACGACACTATTCAAGCACTCAATGATGCGCTGGTGGCGCAACAGCGGCTTCTGGAGCGCTTGCAACTGCAGGTGGCTGCGTTGATCAAGCGTCAGGATGAGGTGAGTTCGCAGTTTGGTATGGTTGAGGATGAGGCACCGCCGCCCCATTATTGATTGGCTATAAAACGCAAAAGGCCCGCAGTGTGCGGGCCTTTTGCGTTTATGCGTTTAACGTCGCGCAGGCAGTGCGGCGATGACGTCTTCGGCTTGCAGGCCTTTGTCGCGTTGCATTACGGCGAACTCGACCCGCTGGCCTTCGACCAGTACGCGGTGGCCTTCACCGCGAATGGCGCGGAAGTGAACGAAAATATCGTCGCCCGAGTCGCGGGAGATAAAGCCGAAACCCTTTGAGGTGTTGAACCACTTAACAGTACCTGTTTCGCGGTCGCCCAGATCTTGCGAGCTTGAGGTGTTGCGCGATTTGAGGCGCAGGTTGGCCGCCAGGTGGACGGCTACGGCGGCAGCGATGATCAGCAGGCTGAACAGGCTGGCCGGTTGGTTGGCAATGACTGGCAGCGGGGCGAGCAGAATCAAGGCTTGCAGCAGGGTGCCGAGTACCAGTAGGGCGGAAACCAGGTTTTGCGCTTGATGACGCAGGCCGGCGTGCCAGATGGGCAGTTGTGGGGCAAGCAGCAGGTTAAGCAGGCCGAACAGAGCAAGGCACAGCGCGCTGGGTTGTTCTAGGAGTGACTGTGGTGTGTCGCCAAAGTGTGGGGCAAAAGAAAGTAGCAGGGCGAGAGCGCCCGTCAGAAGGTGGACAATTTTCAACATGTTCGATGAGCTCGCTTAATTTAAAGAATCAACAGGAAGGGCTGGCTGCGCGTAGTGGGTGTTGCCGGGGAGGAGTAAAAGCGCGTGGTACCAGCCTATGCGCTGAGCCATGGATACGGATCAGCGGCACGGGGCGTATTTAACAGCAAAGAGGTGGGGTTCTCAATCAAGCACTGAGCGCAGTTTCGCTCGGCATGGGGCTTACCTGGTTGCGGCCATCGCGCTTGGCCTGATAAAGCGCGTCATCGGCGCGGGTGAGCAGGGTTTCCAGCGTATCGCCTTGTTCTGCAAGGGCGAAGCCGAAGGAGGCGGTGATGCTGTCGAGTACTTCGTCGGTGCGGCGCACTTTGATGCGCAGTGACTGGATTTTCAGGCGCATCTGTTCAGCAAAAGCGTAAGCCGTGGCGTTATCAAAGCAATCGCGCAGGATGATGCAGAACTCTTCACCGCCGTAACGTGCGGCCATGGCGCGGGGCGGCAGGAGGTCGCGCAGCAATTGACCCACGTGCTGCAGTACGCGATCACCCAGGGGGTGGCCGTATTGGTCGTTGAACTGTTTGAAGTGGTCGATATCCAGCATCACCAGGGCGACGCCGTCATGTTCGCTGCTCAGGGTCTGTTCCAGCAGTCTGCTGAAGGCGTTGCGGTTGAAGACTTGAGTCAGGCTGTCCAGTGTGGCGGCGATATGCGCACGCTCAAGCTGGCTGCGCAGGCTCTTGATCTCTTGCTGGGCGGCATTCAGGCGATAGAGGAATTTGTCCTGCTGGTCCTGCATCAGTTGCGTGCTTTGTTGCAGCTCATTCAGGACATTCGGCAGGTCATCGATGATCGGTTCCTGCAGTGCGGCAAGGCCATGTTCCAGGCTGGCCTGGTAGTTACGGCTGCCGATGATGCTGCGTGACACGTTGCCTTCGATATCGTCAACCAGTTCGATGACCTGTTGTTGGCCGGCGCGGGCTTCTTCGAGCTCGCCATGGATGATGTAGTCGCGAAACAGTTTGGCCGCAGTTTCTGGCGGAAAGCTGTCAAAGTCAGCGACGGTTTTATCCAGGCGGCGATTGAGTTCAGGTTCCAGGCCCTTGCTGTAGGTGTACCAGAGAGCGTAATGCACCGGGTTGGGCGGAATATCGTGGCGCATCATCAGCGGTACCGCCTTCTTCAGAAGCGCCGCAGCGTCGCGGGTTTCCTCGGGGTACAGTTCCAGAATGCTGGGAGCTTTAGCGGGTTTGTTCATGCACGTCACTGTGGCCAAGTTGCAATTGACCAAAGCATAGAACAGCTGCTGGGCAAGCGCCTAGCAAAAGGCCCGTGGATACGGGCCTTTTACGTGATTTACCTATTTACCCATATACCTAGGCAGCCAGCAGGCTGCGCAGCATCCAGGCGGTTTTCTCATGCACTTGCATGCGCTGGGTCAGCAGGTCCGCTGTGGGCTCGTCGCTAACCTTGTCCAGCAGGGGGAAGATGCCGCGGGCGGTGCGTACGACGGCTTCCTGGCCTTGAACCAGTTGTTTGATCATGTCCTGGGCGCTCGGCACGCCTTCCTCTTCCTTAATAGAAGACAGGCGAGCGTAGGCTGCGTAGGTGCCGGGAGCGGGGAAGCCCAGGGCGCGGATACGTTCGGCAATCTGGTCGACGGCCAGCGACAGTTCGGTGTACTGACCTTCAAACATCAGGTGCAGGGTGTTGAACATCGGGCCGGTGACGTTCCAGTGGAAGTTGTGGGTTTTCAGGTACAGGGTGTAGGTGTCTGCGAGCAGGCGCGACAGGCCTTCGGCTATGGCAGCGCGGTCCTGCTCGGCAATTCCGATATTGATTTCCATACCATTTCTCCTCTCAGGTGGCTCGGGGCTTGGCTGCCCGCGTAATGGGCAGAGCCTACCATGGGTGTTGCCGAGCTTTATCGTGGTTTATATCAATGAAAGTGATGGTTGGAGGCTATTGCTTGGCATGGGTTCAATTTTTCTGGGGCTTAGCGATGCGCCAGTTCTGGGTGTTGTTGCAGTGTCTGGTTAAATAGCTCGACCCAGTGTGCGCTGAACTGCCGGCCGGCGAGGTTGTTGATTTCCAGGATGGCGCGCAGCAGTGGGCGTTTGTTCAGGGTTTGATGGGCGCGCTCATGGGTGCGGGCGTCGAAGGTGTCGACGATATTGATAATCAGGGCGCCGGGGCTGGTTTCGACTTCCTTCAGGCCTTTCGGGTAGCCGCTGCCGTCGGCGTGTTCCTGGTGTTGCAGGGTGATTTCTGCGGCGGCATCCCAGCGCGGCATACGCTTGAGCAGGTCATAGGCGAGGCGTGGGTGCGATTGCATCTGCCTGCGTTCTTCGCGATTGAAATGCGCTTCTTTATGCAGCATCTCCAGTGGCAGAAAAGCCATGCCCAGGTCGTGCAGGCAAATCGCTGCCGCCAGTTGCTCGGGTTGCTCCGGGTTGCCACCCAGCTGATTGATCGCCAGGGCCAGGTCAAGTTGACGCAGGCCGCGGCCTTGCCAGAAATGTGAGCGGCGCTCGCTGGCTTGCATCAGGTCGACGAAGAACAGCAGGTCAGCGTCAGGCTCGATGCCATAGCGTCTGAGTAAATCGGCGGCAGCGGGTTCGTCTGTAGCAATGGCAGTGGGCGGTTTTGAGCTGGGGTCGAGCTGTTGCAGTAATGCGCTGCGAATTCCGGTTTGCTGCACTGCTGGTGCCAGTGCCAGGGCGCTGAGTGCCTGGCTAAGCGCCTTGCTCTGGGCTGCGTTGAGTTGCGCCGATGGGCCGCCGAGGGCGTGTTGGATCAGTTCTTTGAGGTGGTCGAGGGTTAGTAGCAGGATGTCGCCCAGCAAGCTGTCGAAATGCAACTGGCCTTCGCGCAGGCAGGACAGTACATCCTCCATGGCTTGCGGCACGCTCATCAGCGTATCCAGGCCGATATAACCCAGGTTGCCCTTGAGCGTATGCACCAGGCGAAACAGTTCGCGCAGGCGCTCGCGGTCATCGGGGGTGTGCTCAAGCTCGATCAGCAATTGCTCGCAACGCTGGAATTGTTCGCTGGATTCCAGGCGAAAGTCGGCCAGCAAATCGCTGGGTATTTCAGCCAGGTTCGGTGTGGCCATAAGCCTCTCCACTTATCGACAGTCAAAGAGCTGCATGCCTGAGTATAGGAAGGGCTGGCAAAAGCGCGTGGGGCGGCGGCTGCAAGTGGCGGCTTAACCATATATAATCCCGCGCTTTGCCGCGTTTTGTCGGGCGAGCAGTTGGCTGCGTATGCGCCGCTGATCGTTTCGCGCCCCTTAAAGGCAGCACAATTGCGGAAAATGGCGCCTGCGCCAGCCGGTTATCCGGCCAACGAGCGTCGCAGTCACTGCGGCCCAACGAATTCAAGACTCAAGAGAAGCGACTACCACCATGATGCGCAGCCATTATTGCGGCCAACTGAACGAGAGCCTGGACGGCCAGGAAGTCACCCTTTGCGGTTGGGTACATCGCCGCCGTGACCATGGCGGGGTGATTTTCCTCGACATTCGTGACCGTGAAGGTCTGGCCCAGGTGGTATTCGACCCGGATCGCGCGGCGACCTTCGCCACTGCCGACAAGGTGCGCAGTGAATACGTGGTCAAGATCACCGGTAAGGTGCGTTTGCGTCCGGCCGGTGCCGGCAACGCCAACATGGCATCCGGCGCTATCGAAGTGCTGGGCTATGACCTGGAAGTGCTGAACGAAGCTGAAACCCCGCCGTTCCCGCTCAACGAATACACCGACGTGGGCGAAGAAACCCGCCTGCGCTACCGCTTTATCGACCTGCGTCGCCCGGAAATGGCGGCCAAGCTGAAGCTGCGTTCGAGCATCACCAGCAGCATCCGTCGTTACCTGGATGACAACGGCTTCCTCGATGTGGAAACGCCGATCCTCACCCGTGCCACACCAGAAGGCGCGCGTGATTATCTGGTGCCGAGCCGCACTCACGCGGGCAGCTTCTTTGCGCTGCCGCAGTCGCCACAGTTGTTCAAGCAGCTGCTGATGGTCGCCGGCTTCGACCGTTACTATCAGATCGCCAAGTGCTTCCGCGACGAAGACCTGCGTGCCGACCGTCAGCCGGAATTCACTCAGATCGACATCGAGACCAGTTTCCTCGATGAAGCCGACATCATGGCCATCACCGAGAAGATGATTCGCCAGCTGTTCAAGGAAGTCCTCAACGTCGAGTTCGGCGAGCTGCCGCACATGACCCTGGCCGAAGCCATGCGTCGTTTCGGTTCCGACAAGCCGGACCTGCGCAACCCGCTGGAGCTGGTAGACGTGGCCGATCAGCTGCAAGCGGTCGACTTCAAGGTGTTCAGTGGCCCGGCCAACGATCCGAAGTGCCGCGTAACCGCGCTGCGTGTACCGGGCGGGGCGAGCATGCCGCGCAGCAAGATCGACGAGTACACCAAGTTTGTCGGCATCTACGGCGCCAAGGGCCTGGCTTACATCAAGGTCAACGAACGCGCCAATGGTGCCGAAGGCCTGCAGTCGCCGATCGTCAAGAACATCCCGCTGGACAACATTAACGTGATCCTTGATCGCGTCGGTGCGGTCGATGGCGACATCGTGTTCTTCGGCGCCGATAAGGCCAAGATCGTCAGCGAGGCCCTGGGCGCGCTGCGGATCAAGCTGGGTCATGACCTCAATCTGCTGACCTGCGAGTGGGCGCCGCTGTGGGTCGTCGACTTCCCGATGTTCGAAGAGAACGATGACGGCAGCCTGACCGCCATGCACCACCCGTTCACCGCACCGAAGTGCAGCTCGGCCGAGCTGGAAGCCAATCCGGCCGCCGCCCTGTCGCGTGCCTACGACATGGTCTTGAACGGCACCGAGCTGGGTGGCGGCTCGATCCGTATCCACGACAAGGCCATGCAGCAGACCGTGTTCCGTGTACTGGGTATCAGCGAAGATGAGCAGCAGGAGAAGTTCGGCTTCCTCCTCGATGCCCTGAAGTTCGGCGCGCCACCCCATGGTGGCCTGGCTTTCGGTCTGGATCGTCTGGTGATGCTGATGACCGGCGCGCAGTCGATTCGTGAAGTGATCGCCTTCCCGAAAACCCAGAGCGCGGCCTGCGTAATGACTCAGGCGCCTGGGTTGGTGGATAACAAGGCACTGCGCGAATTGCATATTCGCCTGCGCGAGCAGCCCAAGGCCGAATAAGCCTCAATGATGACAAGGAGCCTGGATTTTCCAGGCTTCTTGGTTATATGGGTGCGACAAAATCTGATTTGACGAATTACGGAGTGAGTTATGGCTGGTCATTCCAAGTGGGCCAACATCAAGCACCGCAAAGGGCGTCAGGACGCCAAGCGCGGCAAGATTTTCACCAAGATCATTCGTGAACTGACGGTGGCGGCCAAGCACGGCGGCCCGATCCCGGCGGACAACCCGCGTCTGCGCCTGGCGGTGGACAAGGCGCTGACTGCCAATATGTCCCGCGATGTAATTGACCGCGCCGTTGCCCGTGGTGCCGGCAACAACGAAGCCGACAACGTCGTCGAGCTGAGTTACGAGGGTTACGCGCTGGGTGGTGTGGCGATTATCGTCGAGGCCATGACCGACAACCGCAACCGCACCGCGGCCGAAGTGCGCCATGCCTTTACCAAGTGCGGCGGCAACCTGGGCACCGATGGTTCGGTGGCCTATATGTTCGACCGCAAGGGTCAGCTCAGCTTCGCCCCAGGCGTCAGCGAAGATGCCCTGATGGAAGCGGCGCTGGAAGCCGGGGCCGATGACGTGGAAATGGCTGAGGATGGCTCGGCGCTGGTGTCGACCAGCTTTGCCGATTTTCATGGGGTCAACGAGGCGCTCAGCGCGGCCGGTTTCAAGGCCGATGAGGCGGAAATCGCTATGATTCCTTCGATCAGTGCGCCGGTTAATGATCTGGAAACCGCGCAAAAGGTCATCAAGTTGATCGATATGCTCGAAGACCTCGACGATGTGCAGGAGGTTTACCACAACGCCGAAATTCCTGATGAGATCATGGAGCAGCTTGGCTGAGTGCCGGTTACCAATGAAAAGCCGGAGGTTTTCAGGCGTATGCCTGAGTACTTCCGGCTTTTTTATAGGCGGCTAACCAGTGGGCTGTCACGATGCGTTATTAAAAGTGGCTCCTGGTCATTTTTTATAGCGCCGGCCTGGGTGACGCCGAAGTAGGCTGGCCCTATACTCGCCAACTGGATAAATAGACAGTGTGTCGGCCAAGTTGGCTGGCGCCTTGAGTGAGCGGTAGGGCATGACCTTGATTCTCGGCATCGACCCTGGCTCGCGCATCACCGGTTACGGCGTGGTGCGTGATACCGGGCGCAATTGCGAATATGTTGCCTCCGGCTGCATTCGCACGGGCAATGGTTCGATGCCGGAGCGACTGCAGGTGGTGTTTCGCGGCGTGCGTGAGGTGATCGAAACCTACGGGCCGGTGACCATGGGCATCGAGCAGGTGTTTATGGCGCGCAATCCAGATTCCGCGCTCAAGCTTGGCCAGGCGCGCGGCGTGGCCATTGTCGCGGGGATCGAAGCGGGGCTGGATATCGCCGAATACACCGCGACCCAGGTCAAGCAGGCGATTGCCGGCAGCGGCGGGGCGGATAAGGAACAGGTGCAGTTGATGGTCATGCACTTGCTCAAACTGGTGCAGAAGCCGCAGATCGACGCATCGGACGCCCTGGCCATCGCTCTGTGCCATGCCCATCATCGGCAGAGTCTGATTCCCCATGGTCTGGTCGGCGCCAAGCGGCGCGCGGGTCGCCTTCGTTTGTAACGTAATTTTTAAGGAAAGCAGCGGTGATCGGACGTTTGCGCGGCACCCTGGCGGAAAAGCAGCCGCCCCATGTGATTGTTGACATAAATGGTTTGGGTTATGAGCTGGAAGTGCCCATGACCACCCTGTACCGTTTGCCCTCGGTGGGTGAGCCGTTGACTCTGCACACCCATCTGGTGGTGCGTGAGGATGCGCATCTACTGTATGGCTTCTTCGAGAAGCGTGAGCGTGAGCTGTTTCGTGAGTTGATTCGCCTCAATGGCGTCGGCCCGAAACTGGCTTTGGCTTTGATGTCCGGCCTGGAGGTCGATGAGTTGGTGCGTTGTGTGCAGGCGCAAGATACTTCGGTGCTGGTGAAGATTCCCGGGGTTGGCAAGAAAACCGCTGAGCGCCTGCTGGTTGAGCTGAAGGATCGCTTCAAAGCCTGGGAAACCGTGCCCGGCATGTCGCACCTGGTGGTGGAACCTCGCGGCGGTAGCACAGTCTCAAGCGCGGAGAATGATGCGGTCAGTGCACTTATTTCGCTCGGCTACAAACCCCAGGAAGCCAGTCGCGCCGTCTCAGCTATTAAGGAAGACGGTTTGAGCAGTGAAGATATGATTCGTCGAGCCCTGAAGGGAATGGTCTAGTGCTAGAAGCTGATCGCCTGATTACCGCAGCCCCGCGTGACCGTGATGAGCAGGTTGACCGCGCCATTCGTCCGCTGAAACTGGCCGAATACATCGGCCAGCCGAGCGTGCGCGAGCAGATGGAGTTGTTTATCCAGGCGGCCCGTGGGCGCAGCGAAGCGCTCGATCACACCCTGATCTTCGGCCCGCCTGGTTTGGGCAAGACCACCCTGGCCAATATCATCGCCCAGGAAATGAATGTTTCGATCAAGAGCACCTCGGGTCCCGTGCTGGAGCGGCCGGGTGATCTGGCGGCCTTGCTGACCAATCTTGAGCCGGGCGATGTGCTGTTTATCGATGAAATTCATCGCCTGTCGCCGATTGTCGAGGAAGTGCTGTACCCGGCCATGGAAGACTTTCAGCTCGATATCATGATCGGCGAAGGCCCGGCCGCGCGCTCGATCAAGCTCGATCTGCCGCCGTTTACCCTGGTCGGTGCCACCACCCGCGCCGGCATGCTGACTAATCCACTGCGTGATCGCTTCGGTATCGTCCAGCGCTTGGAGTTCTACAACACCGAAGACCTGGCCACTATCGTGATGCGCTCGGCGGGGATTCTCGGTCTGCCCATCGAGCCTCACGGCGCCTTCGAGATTGCCCGTCGTGCCCGCGGTACGCCGCGTATCGCCAACCGTTTGCTGCGCCGTGTGCGCGACTTTGCCGAAGTGCGTGCGCAGGGCGATATCACCCGAGAAATCGCCGACCTGGCGCTGAACCTGTTGGACGTCGACGAGCGTGGCTTCGACCACCAGGACCGGCGTCTACTGCTGACCATGATCGAGAAGTTCGACGGTGGTCCGGTGGGTGTCGATAACCTCGCCGCTGCCATCAGTGAAGAGCGCCACACCATCGAAGATGTGCTGGAACCCTATCTGATTCAGCAGGGCTATATCATGCGCACCCCGCGCGGCCGCGTGGTCACCCGGCATGCGTATTTGCACTTTGGCCTGAACGTGCCCAAGCGCATGGGCGAGCTGCCCACGGCTGACTTGTTTGGGCGCGATGATGATTAACCAAAAATACTTGTCGAAGACGATTGGCAAGATCAGGAGCTGGCACTAGAGTATGCGCGCGCAAAACGGAGTTAAGCCGTTCACCCATCGTTGTCGGGTTTATTTCGAAGACACCGATGCAGGCGGCATCGTCTACTACGTCAATTACCTCAAATTTATGGAACGGGCTCGCACCGAGTGCCTGCGTGATCTGGGTTTTCTCCAGTCGACGTTGGCCGAGGAGGGCCTGTTGTTCGTTGTGCATTCGGCTGAAGCGCGCTATCACGCGCCCGCCAAGCTCGATGACGAATTGCTGGTAAGCGCTGAGGTAATCGAATTAAACCGTGCCAGCCTGCGTTTTCGTCAACAGGTCAGGCGGGCAACGGATGATGTGCTGCTCTGCGAAGGGCAGTTTATGGTGGCCTGTGTGCGCGCCGACAATTTGAAACCCCGGGCCATTCCCCAAGCTCTGCACACGGCCTTTGCCGGGCAGGGCGGCGCGGGTACATCTAGAGCAGGAGAGTAAGCGTGGAAGCAACAGCCAACGCCGTTGACCATATGTCGATGTGGAGTCTGATCAGCAACGCCAGCTTGGTGGTGCAACTGGTAATGCTGACGTTGGTGGCCGCTTCGGTCACTTCGTGGGTCATGATTTTTCAGCGCACCGCGCTGCTGCGTGCGGCCAAGCGTGCCCTGGATAACTTCGAGGAGCGCTTCTGGTCGGGTATCGATCTGTCCAAGCTGTACCGCCAAGCGGGCAGCAACCCGGACCCGGATTCCGGTCTGGAGCAGATCTTCCGCGCCGGCTTCAAAGAGTTCTCGCGTCTGCGTCAGCAGGCCGGTGTTGATCCGGATGCGGTGATGGACGCCGTGGCGCGTGCCATGCGTGTGGCCATCTCCCGTGAAGAAGAGAAGCTTGAGCAGAGCCTGCCGTTCCTCGCCACTGTCGGTTCGACCAGCCCGTATATCGGCCTGTTCGGTACCGTGTGGGGCATCATGAACTCCTTCCGCGGCCTGGCTCAGGTACARCAGGCGACCCTGGCCACCGTAGCTCCGGGTATTGCTGAAGCACTGATCGCCACCGCGATCGGTCTGTTCGCCGCGATTCCTGCGGTAATTGCCTACAACCGCTTTGCCGCCCGTGGCGAAATGCTGATTGGCCGTTACTACACCTTCGCCGACGAGTTCCAGGCGATTCTGCACCGCAAAGTTCACACCAGCGACGACTAAGCCTTAGGCACTCTTTACGAAAGGTTTTAAGCCATGGCCAGAATTCGCAACAGACGCAAGCCCGTCGCCGAGATGAACGTAGTGCCTTACATCGATGTGATGTTGGTACTGCTGGTGATCTTTATGGTGACCGCGCCCATGCTCAACCAAGGGGTCAAGGTCGATTTGCCGCAAGTCAGCAGTGAAGTCTTGCCGCAGGACAATAACGCCCAGGTGCTGACCATTTCGATCAAGGCCGATAAGACCTATTTCTGGAATATGGGCACCGAAGTCGATGTCGATACCGTGCAGGACAAGGCGCTGACCCTGGAAGAAATGACTCGCGCAGTGACTGCGATCATCAGCCAGAGCCGGGCAACCGGTAAGCAGGTGCAGGTGTTCGTGCGCGGCGACAAGACCGTTGACTACGGCACCATCATGGCGGCCATGGGTGGCTTGCAGCAGGCTGACGTGGGTAACGTCGGGCTGATTACCGAGGCCCCCTGATGCACTACCAGCGCGAGCGTTCGCCCTCGGAAAGTCTGTTCTGGCCTGTGGTCTGGGCTGTGGGGCTGCACGTCATCATGTTTGCCATGTTGTTCGTCAGCTTCGCCTTTGCTCCGGAGCTACCACCGGCCAAGCCAGTGGTGCAGGCGACCCTGTACAAGCTGCAGTCGCAGAGCCAGGCCACCACCCAGACCAATCAGAAAATCGCTGGCGAAACCAAGAAAACCACGGCTCCGGTGTACGAGACCGAGCAGCTTGAGCAGAAAAAGGCCGAGCAGGAAAAAGTAGCGGCCAAGGCCGCGGAACAAAAGAAAGCCCAAGAGGCTCAGAAAGCGGAAGCTGCGAAGAAAGCCGAGGCCGATAAGAAGGCCGCCGAGCAGAAGAAGCTCGCCGATGTAGCCAAGAAGCAAGCGGCGGATGAGGCAGCCAAGAAGAAGGCTGCAGAAGACGCCAAGAAAAAAGCCGCAGAAGAGGCGAAAAAGAAAGCCGCCGCCGAAGCTGCGAAGAAAAAAGCTGCCGATGATGCCAAAAAGAAAGCAACTGAAGCGGCTCAGCGTAAAGCGGTAGAAGACAAGAAGGCTGCTGCACTGGCCGAGCTGTTGTCCGAGGATGTCGGTCGTCAGCAGGCAATCGCCGATACCGTCGGTGATCAGGTGGCCGGTAGCCTGGATGATCTGATTGTTATGCTGGTCAGCCAGCAGTGGCGGCGCCCGCCATCGGCGCGTAATGGCATGAGCGTAGAAGTACTGATCGAAATGCTGCCTGATGGCACCATAACCAATGCCAGCGTGACGCGCTCCAGTGGCGACTCGCCATTCGATAACTCGGCCGTGCAAGCGGTGCGTAACGTTGGACGTATTGCTGAAATGCAGCAACTGGACCGTGCCACTTTTGATCGCCTTTACCGGCAGCGTCGCGCTGTCTTCAAACCGGAGGATTTAGGTCTGTGAATACCCTGATGCGTATTGTTCTGCTCGGTCTGGCCATGCTGGTCGGCACCGTTCAGGCCGCTGATCCGCTGGTGATCAGCAGTGGTACTGATCGTGCCACCCCCATTGCCGTAGTGCCGTTTGGTTGGCAGGGTGGCAGCGTGTTGCCCGAGGACATGGCTGAAATTATCGGCAATGACCTACGCAACTCCGGTGTGTTCGAGCCGATCCCTCGGCAGAACATGATCAGCTTGCCGACCCAGGCGACTGAAGTGATCTACCGCGATTGGCAGGCTCTGGGCGCGCAGTACGTGCTGGTCGGCAGCATTGTGCCGAGTGCCGGGCGTCTGCAGATCCAGTTTGCCTTGTTCAACGTCACCACWCAGCAGCAGGTCATGACCGGCAGCGTGGGTGGTGGTGTCGATCAGCTGCGCGACATGGCGCACCATATCGCCGATCAGTCGTTTGAAAAGCTTACCGGTGTGAAGGGCGCGTTCTCCACCCGCATGCTCTACGTGACTGCCGAGCGTTTTGCGGTCAACAACACCCGTTACACCCTGCAGCGTTCCGACTATGACGGCGCTCGTGCGGTGACCTTGCTGCAATCGCGCGAGCCGATTCTGTCGCCGTCGTTTGCTCCAGATGGCCGTCGTATCGCTTACGTCTCGTTCGAGCAGAAGCGTCCGCGCATCTTTGTGCAGCATATCGATACCGGTCGCCGCGAGCAGATCACCAACTTTGAAGGCCTGAATGGCGCGCCAGCCTGGTCGCCGGATGGCAATCGCCTGGCATTCGTGCTGTCGCGTGACGGCAACCCGGAAATCTATGTGATGGACATGGGCACTCGCCAGCTGCGCCGGGTAACCAACCAGCCATCGATCGATACCGAACCGTTCTGGGGTAAGGACGGTCAGACCCTGTACTTCACCTCGGATCGTTCCGGTAAGCCGCAAATCTACAAAACCAACATCAATGGTGGTTCGGCAGAACGTGTGACCTTTATCGGAAACTACAACGCCAACCCGAAACTCTCTGCTGATGAGAAGACCCTGGTGATGATTCACCGCCAGGATGGTTACACCGTGTTCAAAGTGGCGGCCCAAGACCTGCAGCGTGGTAATTTGCGGATACTTTCAGATACCAGTCTGGACGAGTCGCCTACTGTCGCGCCTAACGGCACCATGGTAATCTACGCCACCCGCCAGCAGGGCCGGGGAGTCTTGGTATTAGCGTCCACCAATGGTCGCGTGAGGCTCCCTCTTCCTACCGCTCAAGGCGAAGTTCGAGAGCCTTCTTGGTCCCCTTACCTGAACTGATGCGGCGCTACACCTTTTTGCTGTCTGAAATACTGCTTAACACACTGGGGTTCATTAGGAGTTACATGATGGAAATGCTGAAATTTGGTAAGTTTGCTGCCCTGAGCCTGGCTCTGGCCGTTGCAGTTGGTTGCTCCTCGAAAGGCGGCGACGCTGCTGGCGAAGGCGCTACCGATCCTAACACTGGCTATGACGCCAACAGCGGTATCGACAGCAGCCTGAGCGAAGAAGCTGCTCTGCGCGCTATCACCACCTTCTACTTCGAATACGACAGCTCCGACCTGAAGCCAGAGGCCATGCGCGCTCTGGACGTGCACGCCCGTGACCTGCAAGGCAACGGCGCTCGTGTAGTTCTGGAAGGCCACGCTGACGAGCGCGGTACTCGTGAATACAACATGGCTCTGGGCGAGCGTCGCGCCAAAGCTGTGCAGCGTTACCTGGTACTGCAGGGCGTTTCCCCGGCTCAACTGGAACTGGTTTCCTACGGTGAAGAGCGTGCAATCGCCACTGGCAACGACGAGTCCTCCTGGGCTCAAAACCGTCGCGTCGAACTGCGTAAGTAATTCGATATGCGTACGTGCCGCCGTGCTTTAACCGTTTTGGCGCTCAGCCTGCCGCTTGCGGCGTGGGCTGAGGTTCCCGTGGTGGATAACAATGCCGGTTACGGCAGCAGTTACCCGCCTGCTGGTTACGGTACGTCCGGCACCTACGCCGGGGCAGGGGCTGCGGCCCCTGTCTCGGCGCAGGGCATGCTGTTCAACCAGTTGCAGCAGATGCAGGAAGAGATCGCGCAGCTGCGCGGTACGCTGGAAGAACAACAGAATGAGATTCAACGTCTGAAGCAAGAAAGCCTGGAGCGTTATCAGGATCTTGATCGGCGTGTAAGTGGTGGTGCGGCAGGTGCTGCGACCAACCAGAATTCTTCAGCTGCTGGCGCAATCAATGCCAGCGGTACACCTACTCCGCCAGCGGCGGGGCAGGCGCAAGCTCCGGCCAGCAATGAGCCGGCTGACCCTGCAAAGGAAAAGCTGTTCTACGAAGCTGCCTTTGACTTGATCAAAGCCAAGGACTTCGACAAAGCCAGTCAGGCTTTTTCAGCTTTCTTGCGTAAATACCCCAACAGTCAGTACGCCGGTAACGCGCAGTACTGGCTGGGTGAGGTGAATTTGGCACAGGGTGATCTACAAGGCGCGGGCCAGGCCTTTGCGCGGGTCAGTCAAACCTATCCAAGCCACGCCAAGGTGCCGGACTCGCTGTTCAAGCTGGCTGATGTCGAGCAGCGTCTGGGTAATAGCGACAAGGCCAAAGGTATTCTGCAGCAGGTGATTGCGCAGTACCCGGGCAGTTCAGCGGCTCAGTTGGCGCAGCGTGATTTGCAGCGTTTGCCGTAACGCCGCAATTCGATTCAAGAAACCCGCGCCTTGCGCGGGTTTTTTATGTCCGGTGATCCCTAGTGGTTACCCATCGGGTTGTCGCTGCGCGGTGTTAAGAATTTCACCCGGATTTTTATGGCCAGCCATCCTTGGCGGCCACCCTGTGGGCCGTCGCTGCGCGCTGTTAAAAACTGCTCCCGGGATTTTTTGTGGCCCGCCATCCTTGGCGGCCACCCTGCGGGCCGTCGCTGCGCGACGTTAAAAATTTCTCCCGGAAATTTTTTCGTATACAATCCGCGGCCCTTTTCCCGCAACGGAGGCGGACAGCCTGTTTAGCTGTCACGCCCGTGGCTGATATGCAAGATACCCTGCGCATTACCGAGATTTTCTACTCGCTGCAGGGCGAGACGCGCACCGCCGGCTTGCCGACTGTGTTCGTTCGCCTGACCGGCTGTCCTCTGCGTTGCCAATACTGCGACACCGCCTATGCCTTCAGTGGTGGCGAGATCATGTCGCTGGACGCCATTTTCGAGCAAGTCGCCGGCTACAAGCCGCGTTATATCTGCGTGACCGGTGGTGAGCCGTTGGCGCAGCCCAACTGTATTCCTCTGCTCAAGCGCCTGTGTGATGCCGGCTATGAGGTGTCGCTGGAGACCAGCGGCGCGCTGGATGTGTCGGCAGTCGACCCTCGGGTAAGCAAGGTCCTCGACCTGAAAACCCCAGGCTCGGCCGAAGTGGCGCGCAATCGCTACGAGAATATCGAGCTGCTGACGCCCAATGATCAGGTCAAGTTCGTGATCTGCTCCCGTGAGGACTATGACTGGGCGGTGAGCAAGCTGATTCAGTACCGTCTGGATCAGCGTGTTAGCGAAGTGCTGATGTCGCCCAGCCACCATGAGCTGGATGCACGCTCGCTGGCCGAGTGGATCATTGCCGACAACCTGCCAGTACGCCTGCAAATGCAGCTGCACAAGATTCTCTGGAATGATGAGCCGGGACATTGATATGAGCGATAAGAAAGCGGTAATCCTGCTGTCAGGCGGGCTGGATTCGGCCACCGTGGTGGCGTTGGCCAAGGCCGATGGCTACAGCTGCTACACCATGAGTTTCGATTACGGCCAGCGTCACCGCTCTGAGTTGCAAGCGGCCGAGCAAGTGGCTCGGCAACTGGGTGTGGTCGAGCACAAGGTGATCGGCCTGAATCTCAATGGCATGGGCGGCTCGGCGTTGACTGACTCGAGCATTGAGGTGCCGGAGAGCCCGAGCGAAGGCATTCCGGTGACATACGTGCCAGCGCGCAACACGGTGTTCCTGTCCCTCGCGCTGGGTTGGGCTGAGGTGCTGGGTGCGCGAGATATTTTTATCGGCGTGAACGCGGTGGATTATTCCGGTTACCCGGATTGCCGTCCGGAGTTTATTGAGGCCTTTGAGCGTATGGCCAATCTGGCCACCAAGGCCGGTGTAGAAGGGCAGGGCTTCCGCATTCAGGCTCCGCTGCAGGCCATGAGCAAGGCCGAGATCGTTCAGGCAGGCGTTCAGCAGGGCGTTGATTACGCGCTGACTGTCTCCTGTTATCAGGCTGATGATGAGGGGCGCGCCTGCGGCAAATGCGACAGCTGCCGTCTGCGTGCTGCGGGTTTTGCTACCGCTGGGCTGGTAGATCCCACTCGTTATTTCTAAAAAGTTTTCGCGAAGTGTTGAATTCCTGAATTAAATCAGTATCATGCGCCTCGCGTTGGGTCGTTAGCTCAGTTGGTAGAGCAGTTGGCTTTTAACCAATTGGTCGTAGGTTCGAATCCCACACGACCCACCATATTTCCTTCCTCGGAAGGTCAAGAAGCCTGAAAGTTCTGATTAAAGGAATTTTCGGGCTTTTTTGTATCTGTAACTTTTACCGCCTGTACGTGGTTGCAAGCTGCCTGCGCTGGCGCCATGCAGGCGGGTATACTCGCTGCACTGAAAGCATATTCAGAGCCTGATGACATGACCCAGATTTCCGAACGCCTGCTTGTGCAAGCCCACCTCGATGCCAAGCAGCCCAAGCCGCTGACGCCCGAGCAAGAGGCTTTCTACCGTACTGAAATTGCTGCCGAGCTGAAAAAGCAGAACGCCGTGCTGGTCGCGCACTATTACTGTGACCCAGTGCTGCAGGCGCTGGCCGAGGAAACCGGCGGCTGCGTTTCCGACTCGCTGGAAATGGCCCGTTTCGGCAATCAGCACCCGGCGCAGACCGTGCTGGTAGCCGGCGTTAAATTTATGGGCGAAACGGCAAAAATCCTTAACCCTGAAAAGCGCGTGCTGATGCCGACGCTTGAAGCGACCTGCTCGCTCGATCTGGGTTGCCCAGTGGAAGAGTTCTCGGCGTTCTGTGACCAGCATCCGCAGCGTACGGTGGTGGTGTATGCCAATACCTCGGCGGCGGTGAAGGCGCGCGCCGATTGGGTGGTGACCTCCAGCTGCGCGGTGGAAATCGTCGAGCACCTGATGGACAACGGCGAAAGCATCATCTGGGCGCCGGATCAGCACCTGGGGCGTTACATCCAGAACAAGACCGGCGCCGATATGCTGCTGTGGGATGGTGCCTGCATCGTCCACGAGGAGTTCAAGGCCAAGCAGCTGGAAGACATGAAGGCGCTGTACCCGGACGCCGCCGTGCTGGTTCACCCCGAGTCGCCGACCGCAGTGATCGATTTGGCCGATGCAGTGGGTTCTACCAGCCAGCTGATCGCCGCTGCGCAGCGTCTGCCGAACAAGACCTTTATCGTCGCCACCGACGCCGGCATCTTCTACAAGATGCAGCAGCTGTGCCCGGACAAGGAGTTTGTCGCTGCCCCGACCGCCGGTAACGGCGCGGCCTGCCGCAGCTGTGCACATTGCCCGTGGATGGCGATGAACACCCTGCAGCGCACCCTGGAGTGCCTGCGCGAGGGCAGTAACGAGATATTCGTCGACCCGGCGTTAATCCCCAAAGCGATCAAGCCGCTCAAGCGCATGCTCGATTTCACCCAGGCGGCGCGGCTCAAGCTGAGCGGCAACGCCTAAGCGAGTTGCATAAAAAAGCCAGGCATTTGCCTGGCTTTTTCTTTTCTGGCGCGGACGTCTCTAACGCAGCATCTGCTCGATGATGCGTTTTTCTTCCATCAGCTCGCGCTGCCTGGCGTCGATGCGTGAGGCCAGTTGGAAGTTGTTGCTGGCGCGGCGTTTGGCGAAATCGAGCTGTTCCAGGGCCTGGTTGTAGTCACCGACCAGGGCGAAGAACTCGCCACGGGCTTGGTGCAAGCCGATGGTGTTGCCGCTCAGGCCGCGTACTTCAGCCACCTGGTACCAGATGTCCGGGTCTTTACCGCGGCTTTTCAGCATGTCGTCGAGGGCGCGCTCGGCTTCCTGAGTGCGACTCTGCTTCATCAGCAGGTCGATATGTGCCTGGTTGACCGGGTAGTTGTTCGGGTAGAGGGTCAGCAGCCGGGTAATCCGGCTTTGCGCGTCGCTCAGGCGATTGGCGGCCATATCCAGTTCAACTTGCGCCAGGTTGTAGGCCACATCGTTGGGGGAGTTCGCCAGCAGCGGTTGCAAGGACTCGCGGGCCTCCTTGTGCTGGCCGCTTTTGATCTGCGCAATCGCCAGGCCATAGCGGGCGGCTTCCAGCTGTGGGTTTTCGTCGAGCATGTTGCGAAAACGCTTGGCGGCGACACCTGGGGTTTCTTCATAGGTCAGCTGCACGCGGGCGCGCATTAGCTGGTAGCGCACGCTGTCGGTGATGCCTGTGGCTTTGTACTGTTCGGCACGGTTGCGGGTGTCGGCGATGCGCGACTCCGACACCGGGTGAGTGAGGAGGAATTCCGGCGGCTTGCGGTCGTAGCGGTACTGGCGCATCAGGCGCTCGAACATGCTGGGCATGGCGCGTGGGTCGAAGCCGGCTTTTTCCAGGTTGACCAGGCCGATGCGGTCAGCTTCCTGCTCGTTCTGCCGAGAGAAGCGCCGCTGTTCCTGCATGGCCGCGGCTTGGGTCGAAGCGATGGCGGCGATGCCTAAGTCGCCAGCGCCGGCAGCCGCCGCGACGATACCAGCGAGCAGGCCGGCCATGACCGGGATCTGCATGCGCTGCTGGGCTTCCAGGCCGCGGGCAAAGTGGCGTTGCGACAAGTGCGCCAGTTCGTGAGCCATCACTGAGGCGTATTCGGCTTCAGTTTGCGCATAGAGAAACAGGCCGCCGTTGACCCCGACAATCCCGCCGGGTGCGGCGAAGGCGTTGATCTGCGGGCTGTTGAGCAGGACGAACTCCAGGCGGCGATCCTGCAGCTGGCTGGTTTCGCTCAGGCGATAGACGCTGGTTTCGACGAAGTCCTTGAGCTGTGGATCGTCGAGCTGGCTGACCTGGCCGCGTACCAGGCTCAGCCAGGCGCGGCCCAGTTGGTGTTCTTGCTGCGGGGAAACGATGGCGGAACTGGCATCGCCAAGGGAGGGCAGGTCACTGGCCATGGCGGGGGCTGCCAGCAGGCAGGCCAGCGTCAACAGGGTAGGGCGCAGAAGGCTCATGCACAAAGCTCGTGTCGAACAAAGGCGCTACTGTAGCTGGCTGGCGGCTGTGCTGGCCAGGGTTGTGCGGCCTTGGGTATCCTTGCGGCCTTCCTGGAGTGGCTCAATGACTGATATGCAATGGCGTGCCGAGGACTTCGACGCGCAACTGGACGCCTGCGGGCTGAACTGCCCGCTACCTTTACTTAAGGCCAAGCTGGAGCTAAATCGTCTGGCCAGTGGTGCTGTGCTCAAGATTGAGGCCACCGATGCTGGTTCGCAGCGGGATTTCCGTGCCTTCGCCAGCCTGGCGGGGCATAGTCTGCTGCGTGAAGAGGTCGATAATGGCGTGTACCGTTATTGGCTGCGCAAGGCTTAGGGTTTGCTGCGACAAGTGCGGATTATGAGGCAGCCTATTAAAGGCGCTGCCCAAGTAAGGAGTCACGATGTTCAAGGTGTTTCAGGATTGGTTGCATCGCTATTTTTCTGATGAGCAGGCGGTGGTGCTCGCGGTGCTGTTGGTGCTTGGTTTTGCTGCGATTCTGAATCTGGGCGGCATGCTGGCTCCGGTGCTGACGGGCCTGGTGCTGGCGTTTTTGATGCAGGGTCTGGTGAATGCCTTTGAGCGCCTGCGCTTACCGCAGGTGGTGGCGGTGTGGCTGGTGTTCACCCTGTTTCTAAGCATGCTGGGGTTGTTTCTGCTGGTGTTGATGCCGCTGCTCTGGCAGCAGTTGAGCACCTTGTTCAATGAACTGCCGCGCATGTTGGGGGAATGGCAGTCGCTGTTTCTGCTGCTGCCGGAGCGTTACCCAACGCTGATTACCGATGTGCAGGTGCTGCAGCTGATTGAGGGTGTGCGTGGTGAGGTCGGCAAGTTTGGCCAGTGGGCACTGTCGTTTTCCTTATCAAGTTTGCCGATGCTGGTCAGCATCATGATCTACCTGGTCCTGGTGCCAATTCTGGTGTTCTTCTTTCTCAAGGATCGGGAGCTGATCGGCGCCTGGTTTCGCGGTTATCTGCCGCGTGAGCGTGCCCTGATCACCCAGGTAGCCGAGGAGATGAACAAGCAGATCGCCAACTACATCCGTGGCAAGGTGATCGAGATCATCATTTGCGGCGTGGTGACCTACATCGCCTTTGTTGCCTTGGGGCTTAACTATGCGGCGCTGCTGGCCTTGTTTGTCGGCCTGTCGGTGGTGGTGCCGTATATCGGCGCGGTGGTGGTGACGGTGCCGGTGGCGCTGATTGGGCTGTTCCAGTGGGGCTTTGGTGATCAGTTCATCTACCTGATGGTGGTCTACGGGATCATTCAGGCGCTGGATGGCAACGTCCTGGTGCCGCTGCTGTTCTCCGAGGCGGTCAATCTGCACCCGGTGGCGATCATCTGCGCCGTGCTGCTGTTTGGCGGCATGTGGGGCTTCTGGGGGGTGTTCTTCGCCATCCCGCTGGCCACGCTGTTCAAGGCGGTGATCGACGCCTGGCCGCGCAGTGAGCAGATAGCGGCCGATTAATCTGCAGGCAATAAAAAGCCGGTCAATTGACCGGCTTTTTACGCGTGCGATTCAGGCTTTATTCAGCGCCTGGGCTGCGGCCAATACCGCATCGACATGCCCGGGTACTTTCACGCCGCGCCATTCCTGGCGCAGTACGCCTGCTTTATCGATCAGGAAGGTGCTGCGGTCCACGCCCAGGTATTCCTTGCCGTAGAGCTTCTTCAGCTTGATCACATCGAACAGCTGGCAGACGGCTTCATCCTTGTCGGAGATCAGCTCGAAGGGGAATTCCTGCTTGCACTTGAAGTTCTCGTGGGATTTCAGGCTGTCGCGCGACACACCGAAGATCAGCGTGTTGGCTGCTTGAAACGCCGGGTACTGATCACGAAAACCCTGCCCTTCGGTGGTACAGCCCGGGGTGCTGTCCTTCGGGTAGAAGTAGATCACCACTTGCTGGCCCTTGAGTGCGGACAGCTGAACGGTCTGGCCGCTGGTGGCCTGGGCCTGGAAGTCTGCAACCGGGGTGTCGAGTGCTACGGCCATAAAAATCTCCTTATGGATTCTGCGGACGCCAAGGCTCAATCAGCGCATCAAGATTCAACGCATCGGCAAAGTCGAGGAACTGATCGCGCAACCAACTGATCTGCGTGCCAGCTGGCAGGGTCACGGTCAGGGTGGCGTTGAGCATGGTGCCGCCAGTCTGCGGGGCCTGGTAGGTATCACAGGTGAGGTTTTCCAGCTCGACGTGATGGTCGAGAAAGAACTGGCACAGCTCATTGAGGATGTCTGGGCGGTAGGCCGAGCTGACATACGCCACATAAGGCAGCGCCTGGGGGCGGCTTTCCGAGGCGGCGCTGCGAATCACATTGACCGAGAAGCTGTGTTTCTTCGCCAGCGCCGGCAGGCTCGACTCCAGGCGCGCCAGGGCATCCCAGCTGCCGGATATCTGCAACACCAGTGCGCTGTACTCGCCATGCCGACTCAGGCGGGTGCTGACCACGGCGCAACGGTTCTCGTGACTGGTGCGGCAGAGCACATTGGTCAGCTCCATGGCGTTGGGGCCAAGGGCACTGATAAGCAGGAATTGTTCGCGAACTAGGGGGGTGGACATGCAGCCTTCCTAAACGATAAGCGGTCGGCCTGCGTACACAGCGCCGATCAAAGCCGGAAGGGTAGCGAAAAGCACCGCTCAGGGGAATGCCGGCGCGGTTGGGTGGTGAGGAATGTGCCGCGTTTGCTCGAGAAAGATTGTATACGCGTTGCATCACAGCCTCGGTACTTCGCTTGTGCAAGGCAGGTGGCCCCAGTACCATTGCGGCTCTCTTTTTCCGGCAGGAGCGGTTGCATGATTGCGGGCAGTATGGTGGCACTGGTTACGCCCATGGATGCACAAGGTGGTCTTGATTGGGACAGCCTGAGCAAACTGGTGGATTTCCACCTGCAGGAGGGCACCAATGCCATCGTCGCAGTCGGCACTACCGGCGAGTCGGCGACCCTTGAGGTGCCTGAACACATCGAAGTGATCAAGCGCATTGTCGATCAGGTCGCCGGGCGCATTCCGGTTATCGCCGGCACCGGTGGTAACTCCACCCGTGAGTCGGTCGAACTGACCCGCGCTGCCAAAGACGTCGGCGCCGATGCCTGCCTGCTGGTCACTCCGTATTACAACAAGCCGACTCAGGAAGGCCTGTACCTGCACTTCCGCCATATCGCCGAATCGGTGGCCATCCCGCAGATCCTCTATAACGTGCCAGGCCGTACGGTCTGCGACATGCTGCCGGAAACCGTCGAGCGTCTGGCCAAGATCGACAACATCATCGGTATCAAGGAAGCCACCGGCGACCTGCAACGCGGCCAGGAAGTACTGGATCGTGTGAGCAAGGATTTCCTGGTTTATTCCGGTGATGACGCCACCGCCGTCGAGCTGATGCTGATGGGCGGCAAGGGCAATATCTCGGTAACCGCCAACGTCGCCCCGCGCGCGATGAGCGATCTGTGCGCGGCGGCCATGCGCGGTGAAGCGGCGATTGCCCGGGCGATCAACGACCGCTTGATGCCGCTGCACAAGGCGCTGTTTATCGAATCCAACCCGATTCCGGTGAAATGGGCTCTGCATGAAATGGGTTTGATGCCAGACGGTATCCGTCTGCCACTGACCTGGCTCAGCCCACGTTGTCATGAACCGCTGCGTCAGGCCTTGCGCCAGTCCGGCGTATTGGTTTAATTGAGGAATTACTACGCATGAAGCGACTCACCGGACTCTCCGCCCTGGCCCTGATCATCGCTGGCACCAGCGGTTGTGGCTGGATCTATGGCGAAAACGGCTATTTCCGTGACCGTGGCAGCGACTATCTCGAAGCCCGTCAGACGGCCACGATGCAAATGCCGCCAAACGTCGACGCCAAACGTATCGACCCACTGCTGCCCGTACCGCAGCAGGTAGCCACCACCACCGATACCGGCGAATTTACCGTGCCGCGCCCGCAAGCCCTGGCTGTGGCTGGTGATGCCAGCGAGTTCAGCCTGCAAAAGAGCGGCGAGTCGCGCTGGGTTGTGGCGCAGCGCGTACCGGCTGAAGTCTGGCCTGTAGCGCGTCAGTTCTTTGCTGACAATGGTTTTCAGATTGCAGAAGAGCGTCCACAAACGGGCGAATTCAGCACCTCCTGGCAGCGTTTCGATGCCCTGTCCGAATCCATGGCGCGTCGTCTGAGCAGCCGCGTTTCCGGCGTGAATCCAGATGCCGAAACCCGCGTGCGGGTGCGTATCGAGCCAGGCGTGCAGCGCAATACCAGCGAAATCTTCGTGGTCAGCGCCGAGCGTCCAGCTGGCAGCACCGCCGATGTCGCCTTCACCAACCGCAGCAGCAACCCAAGCCTGGATGCTGCGCTGCTCGATGAAATGCTCGTGACCCTGGCTCGCAGCGCCGAGCAGGGTGGTTCTGTCTCCCTGCTGGCCGCCCGTGATTACGATGCACCGAACCGCGTCAGCCTGTCTGAAGACGGCAACGGCAACCCGGTCTTGAGCTTGGGCGCTGATTTTGACCGTGCCTGGTCCGGCGTGGGTCGCTCCCTGGAAATGGCTGATGTGCGCATCGACGACATCAACCGCAGCCTCGGCGTGTACTACATCAACCTGGCCGAACGTGCGCAAAAGCCGGACGACAAACCTGGCTTCTTCGGTAGCGTATTTGGCAGTGAGCCGAGTAAGGAAGAAATCGACGCCCGTGCCGAGCGCTATCAGGTACGCCTGACCGCCGTTGGCGACAGCGTGCAGGTCACCGTGGAAAAAGACCTCAACACCATTGCCCCCGCCGACGTGGCGCGCAAGGTGCTGGACCTGATCCAGGAAAACCTTGGCTGACAGCAGGCAACTGCTGCACCGGCACTACCAATAGGCGAAACCCGGCGGGTTTCGCCTGTTTTGTTTACCAAAGGCGGAAATTCCGACATGAGCACAGCCACCACCCTGAGCCTGAAGAAAATCTATTCGGGCAAAGTCCGTGATCTTTACGAGGTCGACGACAAACGCATGCTGATGGTCGCCACCGACCGCCTTTCGGCATTCGACGTGATCCTCAACGAGCCAATCCCGGAAAAGGGCAAGATCCTCACCGCCATCTCCAACTTCTGGTTCGACAAGCTCAAGGACCTGGTGCCCAACCACTTCACCGGCGACAAGGTCGAAGACATCGTACCTGCGGCAGAATTACACCTCGTCGAAGGCCGCGCAGTGGTCGCCAAACGCCTTAAGCCGGTTGCAGTGGAAGCCATCGTGCGTGGCTATATCGTTGGCTCCGGCTGGAAGGAATATCAAAAGAGCGGCACCGTCTGCGGCATTCAACTGCCAGCGGGCCTCAAGGAAGCGGCCAAGCTGCCGCAGCCAATCTTCACCCCCTCGACCAAGGCCGCCGTGGGCGACCATGACGAGAACATCAGCTTCGAGCAGTGCGAAGCGATTATTGGCGCCGAACTGGCCGCCAAAGTGCGCGACACCGCCATTGCCCTGTACAGCGCAGCAGTTGAATACGCAGCCACGCGCGGCATCATCATCGCCGACACCAAGTTCGAATTCGGTCTGGATGAAGACGGCACCCTGACCCTGATGGACGAAGCCCTGACCCCGGACTCCAGCCGCTTCTGGCCGGCGGACAGCTATGTAGAAGGCACAAACCCGCCAAGCTTCGACAAACAGTTTGTGCGTGACTGGCTGGAATCCACCGGCTGGAACAAAGAGCCACCAGCCCCAGCAGTGCCCGCCGACGTCGCGCAAAAAACCGCCGACAAATACCGCGAAGCCCTGACGCGCCTGACCGTATAAGTCGCAGCAATACGCGGGTAACCGCGACACAGAGGGGCGCTACGGCGCCCCTTTTGGTGGGCGATTGTTTAGCCTCCCACCAGCCAGATTTTGCCGCTATTCATCGCCTTTGATCGCAAGCATCTGAAAGTATGCGAAAAATTTTAAACCTGGGGGTTCGCCAAACGCACTTCAGCTGTTATCATGCGCGCCGCCACGGGAAGATGCCGGAGTGGCCGAACGGGACGGATTCGAAATCCGTTGTGTTAGCGATAGCACCTAGGGTTCAAATCCCTATCTTCCCGCCATATCGCAAGTCTAAGCCCCTGAAATTCATAGAGTTTCGGGGGCTTTTTCGTTTCAGACAGTCAAACTGTCGAAAAAGCGTCGATATCCCCCTGTTGGGCATGAGTACAGCGTGTTGCTGGCACTCTGCTATCTTTGTGATTGCTTCTGCAGTTTCAGCGTGTTGAAGCGGATTGCTGTCTACGAAATTGATTTTAGAAAACGTAGCTAAATATACTTTTATATTGTGTTCTCATTGAAAGGGAAATCAATTATGAAGATTCAAGTTGCTGCATTGATTTGCTGTATTGTGGTTTTGGCTACAGGGTGTAGTTCGCGTCCTGCCGGGGGGTACGAGGATAATGAAGAGGTCGTAGTTGTTGAAGAGGCTATGGTGGAGGAAGTTGTCATTGACCCTAGGCGCAAGAATAAAAATAACTATGCGGTAGTTAGAACTTTCTTTTCTTCGAATCGGGAGGTTAGTGACGCTGGAAATATAGTTAGTAGGATGGGGGATGATCGAGGTGATGTGTCACTAGGTTATTGCGATGTTAGTATTCCAAGTAAGCATCTTATTGGTCAGATAGAATCTCCTACGTGGCGTTTCTTTAAACCTGCAAACCCAAAAGACCATATGGTTGTTTTGGATGGTGGGTTGCTATTGGAAGATGAGTTTTATCAGCGGGTTTCTAGCGAATATACTGGAGATGAAAGTCAAGCTTTCATATTTTTTCATGGCTATAACGTGAGTTTTGATGAGGCTGCAAAACGTACGGCTCAAATAGCCTTCGATCTGGGCTTCAAAGGTGCCCCGGTTTTCTATAGTTGGCCCTCAAAAGGCAAGGTGATTTCATATACGGTCGACTCTCAGACTATGGAGTGGGCATACCCTGACATAAAGAGGTTTATAAAAGACTTTGCCGAAAAATCTTCAGCAAAAAAAATATATATAATTGCACATAGTATGGGGACAAGAGGGGCCACTCGCGCAATATCGTCTTTGCTTGCTGAGCGTCCTGATCTTAAAGATAGGCTGAGTGATGTCATATTGGCGGCTCCAGATATTGATGCGGGTGTATTTAAGAGGGAAATTGGTCCTGCACTTGTTGAGTCGGGTGCGCAGGTGACGCTGTATGCATCTTCTAATGATTTGGCATTGGCGGCTTCTAAAAAGGTCAACGGTGAGTATCGTGCTGGTGACTCCAGTAATGGGGTGGCATTAGTTCCAGGGATTGACTCGATAGATGCATCAATGGTCGATACGAGTTTGCTTGGGCATGCTTATATAGGTGATTCATCCTCTATACTTGCTGACATGTTTTATTTAATGAGGGGGGTAAAACCCGCAGGTTCTCGCTTCGGAATGGAATCAAAGTCAGGGAAAGACGGTAGTTATGTCGTGATAAAGAATTATTGATGATTAAGTTAAGAGGGTATGGATGTTCTTCAAGCCAAACCTTACTGCATCTTGAAGGTGGTCTGGAGCTAAGTGCGAATAGCGCACAGTCATGGCTAACGAGGAATGACCCAAAATTTTCTGGAGGGTAAGAATATTTCCGCCGTTCATGATGAAGTGACTAGAGAAGGTGTGCCGGAGAACGTGTGACGACTGGCCAGCCGGGACCGGTAAGCGAGATTCAGCCAGGGCCTTATCAAAGCTGTTGAGGCACTTGCTGAACAGGCCGTGCTGTTTGAAATGGTGTTGGATCTGCGTTTCCAGTTCCTGGGCGATGGGGATTGAGCTCTTCATTTCCTTGTGACTGTACGGTGAAGCGTGCAAAAGCTCAGTTGAAGCAAGCAGTTGAATGAATCGAGACCTGCAAGGATGCCGGGCGATTCTTTTTTGAAACGGCCAACGCCGCGAATGGGTTAGCGATAGCAGCGTGACCGGAAAGACCGGTATCCACGTTTGGGGCGACCTTGTTGCTTGAGTGACATTTAAGTCAGTCGATAGTGGCCACTTGCGATTGCGGGGGGATGGTCTAGCCTGGAGTGAGTCAACACAAGGAAGGTGCCCTCTGATGTCTCTCATACTTGATTCCCGCCCTTTCGAAAGTTTAACTATTTTTCTTGAGCCTAGCGCTAACCAGGAAGACTGTTGTTGCAAGAAGAGTTTTCTCTTCCGGCACCCTTGGTTGTTGATAATTTAAAAATACCCATTGAGAAGTTGCAGTTTCTATACTTGCTGAAGGATGGCTTGCGTAGTAATTGCCGTGTTTAGATTTTATTATTTTATAATTGTAGGAGGCTTGGTTGATATGCGCTATATAAAAAGTGTAATAGTAAAGCTGCCTGTAATTGCTTTGATGTGTGCTTTGGTGGTGGGGTGTGCTATCAAGCTTGCTCCTGAGTACGACAAAGCAATAGTTGATGGACTTAAGGATAATAGTAAGAAAGTTTTGGTTTTATTTGCTTCGATTTCAAATGGCTCGTTAACTGAAGATTATCCTGGCAGAAAAAATACATATGATGAACTTATAGGGGCTTTTGAGTCATTGAAGGTTATGGCGGAAGCTCGTCCTGTGCCTAGTAGTAAGGTTGTAGAAAAGGCTAATGAGTATTTGAAAAGTCGAAACAAAGACGAGATTTCACTGGTCGCACCAAGCTCAGGTGCGATTAATGAAGTTGTAAGGCAGTTAATAGCTATGAGGGAAAGAGATAAGTCTACTAATATGAGTGCTTCAATTATTTCTGCGCACAAAGGCTTTGTTTTGGCTGCGCTTGATCAAGCAATTACTTATGAAAGCTTCCTGGAACGGTGAGGTTTATTATGGATATTTCTGTGGGTGCGTTGGTTGAAGATATTAAGTCCGCTGTCAAAGGTGTTTTGAAAACAGATATAGAGAGTGTTAGAGGGTTTTCAGAGCGACAGCTTGTTGCAATTGCTAAGCAGTCTGCATTAGTTGCAGGTTGTATAGCGAGTGGTGAAATTAAAGAGGATGAGAAGGATTTTTTTCTGGATTCAATAGAAATAATGGTAAAGAATTTTGTTAACACATTGCGCGGGCTGATGATGATCGTTGTAGAAAAAGTCTGGAATGCGATAGTTGGGGTTATCTGGAAGGCGCTTGACGTGGCGATTGGTACTGTTCTTTTTATTTCTCCAATGGCTCTTGTTTAAAGTAAGGTCGCCTTCGCATGTTATAGCTACAGGTAAATCTACCCCGAGAGAGCAATCTTTCGGGGTTTTTATTACATGTGGATAGTTGGTTTTTTGTGGTGTGGCTAACTCGAAGTAAGCTGCATTGGCCGGCGCAGAGGGTGTGGATTCAACTATAGCTAGGGTTAGGCCGCGTAGGTGTTGGTGATCATGATCCTTGCAATTTAGCCTGCGGACTTGGCAAAGAGGTTATGTGCTACAGCTAAACGTTGTGTCGAAAAAGTGTCGAAAACACTGCGACGAATTGAGCCGAAATGAGCAGGTGAGGACGGCGAAAGCCCCGTATTGAGCGGGTTTGGCACGAACTGGAACGCTCGCAGACGGGTTCAAATACCTATTTCCTCGCCATATCGAAATACATAAAGCCCCTGAAATCGTTAAAGATTTCAGGGGCTTTTGTTTGTGGGTAATGGAGCAACCCTTTATTTGCGCTTATCCAATCGCCGCTTGCAGATTGTCCCTGGCCTGGAGCTCGTATCGATCTCGAAAGTGGCTAGTGCTGTAGAGGTGGTCGCGTGTGAGGAAGTGCTTGAGCACTGCCTTGCGTTTGATGCGGTAGAGCAGGCCAGGCACCCAGCTGTATTCCGCGCGTACCTGGCGGTCGTATTCGCTAAAGCGCTCAGGGGCGGCGCCGAGTATGGCCAGGTCGATATCGACGAGCAGTTGCTGATCGGCGTCGCCGGGCGTGGCGTTGTGGCGGGTGGCCATGATCAGGCTGTGAACCCGCGTCTGCACCTGCGTTGTGGCTCCGCTTGCCGCCAGCGCCTGCACGGCCCAGTCGGCGCTGCGCAGTTCATTGTCTGATCCGCGCAGTGCGTAGATTGCATCGTGAAACCACAGGGCGATTTCCACTTCACCCGGCTCGGCCGCAAGGGCAAGCGCCGCGTCGAAATGTTCGAGGCATTCAGCGAGATGTTGTTGCGTGTGGTAGTGGCGATGCGGCTCGTTATACGCCGCCAGCAGACGCTCGAATAAATCGTCCGCTGCAGGCAGGTTCAGGTTGTGCCATGCGCGTTGCCAGGAGTGAGTGAGGCAGCCATGTGGCGGGTTTATAAGTGGCTTCATGATGTGTCTCAGCAAAAAGTGCTTCCGAGCAGCGCATGCCGACCGATATCAACTTTAGCGGGGCAGGGGCTGGATCTTTTTCACGGCCTCAAGCCAGTCCGGATTGAGTCGCGGCTGGTCGGTCTGCATACCCAGTTCTTCCATACGTTCCTTGTGCTTATTGATTTCCGCCACCGCTTCACTGAGGGCGCTGGTGTTGCCGTCCAGTTGGTGCATCTGGGTCAGGCCCTGGTGGTAGAAGCGCAGCAGTTGCATGGCGGCGGGGTCGCGGGCGGCGACGCCGGCTTTGACGTGGTGCATCAGGTTGGTCACGCGCATCAGGCTGCGTTTCAGGCGCCAGCCGTATACGGCTGCGGCCATAAAGGGCTGTGGCCAGAGCAGCACGCGCACCAGCACCACGGTCAGCGCTAATGCGGCAATAACCCCGCCGAGGTTCCAGCGGAAGTTGTCGCCACCCGGCGTGCCGAACAGCAGCACCGCGCTGCTCGACAGCAGCATGGCCAAGGCGACGAAGATTGCGGCGATGGTCAGGGTGCTGCGGCGGGTTTGCTGGCGGTAGGTTTCAGGAGTGCGCTGCTGGATTTCGAACATCGGGGCCACGGTAATTCTCACTTGTGCGGGTGGTAGCGGCGTTGCTTATGGGCAGGCCGGGTTTGCTGAGGCATGCGCCAAACGCTGCAAATTATGCGCGATTGCCCGGCAACAGGTATCTTCGCCCATCCGTTGACTGCATCGCTTAAGGATTTACCGGGTTTATGAGGCGTACTGTGTTTCAGGCTGTGATTTTCTGCGCGGCGGCGCTGTGTGCGGGCGCCGCGTTGGCCAAGGTCGAGGTGCAGGCCGGGCAGCATAAGAGCCTTGGGCGGATTCTCGTCGCCAAGGTCTCCGAGGATATTGCGCCAGGCGATTACGAGGCGCTGCTCAAGGGCATCAAAGCTAACCCGGGCAAGTACGCAAAGAAGATCGTCATGCTCGACAGCATCGGCGGCAGCGTATCCGAGGCCATTCGTATGGGGCGCTTGCTGCGTGAGACCGGCTTCGATGCTTTGGTGCCGTCCACCGGGGTGTGCCAGGGCAGTTGCGTGTACCTGCTGGCGGCGGGGCACGCTAAGACTGTGCGCGGCTATGTGGGCATTCACCGGCCGTATTATGCGGGCAGTGATTCGGTGCATTCGGCGTCCGCCTATGGCCCGAGCCGGGCGACTCAGGCGGCTTACTTCAAGGAAATGCAGATCCCGCCGGAGCTGCTTGAGGCGATCAACAGCACCGAGCCACGACGCATGCGTGTGCTGACGCCGGCTGAGTTGGCGCGCTACCGCTTGAAGTGAGGCGGCGCGCTGTCAGCTGGTACGGTGCCTTTCGAAGAAACTGATGACCTGCTTGCTGGCGTCCTCGCGGGGCATGTCGTAGCGCTGCTGCACCAGGTTGGTCAGTTTTTGTTCATCGCCTTCGGATTTGATCAGTTCATCCAGGGTCAGCTCGTCCCAGACGATCAGGGCCAGGCCGGCCAGTTTGCGCCAGTTTTTCTGGATGATTTCGGCAAGGGGTCTGCTCATGTTCGGTGCTCCCGAGGTGGCCGGTCTGGGCCGGTTGCGCGGTCAGAGCGGAATTGTACTCAGGGCAGTCTGTCAAAACGGGCTTGGCCAGTCGGTGCGCTACAGCGCTTATGCGTGCTTGCGTACCGACGCCATGGCGCGGCGCCGCTAGCCTGCTTGCCGCGCTGCCGCTTGATGTGGCGTGGCAATTGCTCTGTTTAGGGCCACATGGGCCTGTTCTGGACGCCTTTCGCCCCTCAAGGATATGCCGCAATGTCGATGATCGAACCTGTGCTGCTGGCTGCCGCACGCGTCTGTACCTTTGCCGGTGGGCAGCTGTTGACCAACGCCAGCGGCTTTTACTTCGCCCGCGATGAACGCCTGTTTCTGGTGACCAGTCGGCACGTGATGATCGATGAGCCGAGCCAGCATTTTCCTGATCGTATCGAGATCGAAGTGCACACCGATCTGCACAATGTGGCGCAGACCACCGGCTTCTCCATGCCGCTCTATCGCGATGGCCAAAGCCTTTGGCGGCAGGGCTGCGATGGCGCCGGTGAGGTGGATGTGGCGGTGCTGGAGATCGAGCGTGCGGCGCTGCCTAAGGGCATGGTTTATCACGCCTTTACCCCGGAGCACCTGCTGCAGCCGCAAACCCCGGTTGAGGTCGGCACCTCGTTGCTGGTGGTGGGTTTCCCCCTGGGTTTTCACGACACCCTGCACCATATCGCGGTGGTGCGGCATGCCGTGGTGGCGTCGTCATTCGGCCTGCGTTTTCAGGGCCAGGGCTACTTTCTTACCGATGCCCGCACCCATCGTGGCACCAGTGGCGCGCCAGTGGTGATGCGCATAGCGGACAGTGAGACGGATGAGTTGCCATGGGTGTTGCTGGGCGTGCATTCGGCGCGGCTCGATCTGGGTAGCCGGGATGTCGAAGTGGACGAGGCCCTGGGGCTCAACTGCACCTGGTATGCCGATATTCTGCTGACCCTGACTCAGTAAGGCCCTGGGCTCAACGTTGCGTCTGCGGCTCGAGGGCCGGGGCCATGTTGATGTCCTTGACCAGGCCGGACGTGGCCCGGATCACCTCGCGGGCCATGCGGGTTTCCTGCTCGTTGTGGGTCTGTGCCACCAGCACCACATCGCCGTGGGTAATCGCCTTGCTCACCAGCGTGGCGAAGCGTCCGTGATGCTGGCCAGCGGCCGATGAGGCGCCGATCACGCTGCCGAGAAAGCCGCCGATAAAGCCACCCATGGCCATCAGGGAGAGAGGCGCAAGCATCGGGCTGGCGTGGAACAGGCTGACTTCACTGACGATCAGCGCCACCGCGAGCAAGGCGCCAATGCCGATGCCCATGCCGGTACCAATGGCGATATCCACCAGCATGTCTTTCAGCACCTTGTTGCTTTTCGCCTGCGGTGCCGGGGCGGGCGGGGCATCGGCGTTGCTGGCGACTATCTGCAGTTGTTCGTTGCGCATGCCGCGCTGCAGCAACTGGGCCAGCGCCTGTTCGGCGGTGCTGCGTTGGCTAAAGAAGCCCGAAACGTGGTGGCGATAGAGATCCATCTTGCTGCTCCTGATTGTGAGCTGTCGTTGATAACTGAACTTGCAGCCTAAGTAGCGCGGATGGGCGTGTCTGTGCGTCCGCGCACGCATAGAAAGTGGCTGTTTCGCCGCTTATGCGCGCCAGCGTACCGACAGGCCTGGGCCGCGCTGCGAAGCTTCTCCCTGCGAGCTGCATGCATGGCGTAAGAGCAGCGGTTAACCCTGCAGCTCAGCCTGCATGGCCTGTTCGGCCTGTTCGGCCTGACTGATCGACCTGTTGCCTGGGTTGCTTATGGCCTGCCTGCGCATGTCTCGCCTGAAACGGCTTTTGGAGATGCGTGATGAAAATTCACTACCGCCCGCTCTTGCTGGCATTTGCCATTGCTTATGCCGGGCTGGCCGTGGGCAGCCTGCTGATTGCCATGAACCTGGCGCAGAGCGCCGCGCCTTAGATCATGGCCCCCGAAATGCTGTCTGCCGCGCTGATAGAGCGCTGTGGCTTAGCTCACCTGGGCGCGTACGCGGCGAACGCTGCGACGTGCTTATCCGTAATTGTTTTTGAGGACATTCCTATGAACAGGACTTCATCCATCGTTGATGGCATGGCTGCGTTGCGTTTTGCCGGCCTCTGCGCCGGGCTGCTGATGCTCAGCGCCTGCGCTTCACCACCGCTGCCACCTAGCCAGGCGCTGCAAGCTGCCGAGTCGGCAATCAGCAATGCCGAACAGGCGCGCGTGGCGGACTATGCGTCGCCGGAGCTGGGCACTGCGCGGGAGAAACTTACCGCCGCCAATGCTGCGGTAGTGCGTGAAGAGATGCTGCTGGCCGAGCGTCTGGCCGATCAGTCGCGGGTTGAGGCCGAGCTGGCCCTGGCCAAGTCGCAGGCGACCAAGGCCAAGGTGGTCAATGACGAAATGCAGAAAAGCACCAACAGCCTGAAACAGGAAATGCAACGCAACACGGGAGCTCAACAATGAACCTTGCTCATAACGCGAAGCACCTGCTGCTGGTCAGCGCAATCAGCCTGGCCTTGGCCGGTTGCGCTGCGCAACCGAGCATGCCGCAAGGCGCCGCCGATGTGCGCGGCAAGCTCACCCGCTTGCAAGCCGATCCACAGCTCAACACCCGCGCGCCAGTAGCACTCAAGGCCGCCGAAGATGCGGTGATCGTTGCCGAGCAACCGCGCAAGGATCAGGCCGAGGAACAGGCCCTGGGCCAGCATCTGGTAGTGATGGCCGACCGCAAGGTGGAAATCGCCACGGCCCTGGCGCAGACGCGCTTCTATGAAGACCAGCGCAAGATTCTCAGCGAACAGCGCGAAGGCGCACGTCTGGATTCGCGCACCCGCGAGGCCGATCAGGCGCAGCGGCAGAACAGCCAGCTGCAGCAACAGATTGACGAGCTCAATGCCAAGCAAACCGAGCGTGGCCTGGTTATGACCCTGGGCGACCTGCTGTTCGCTACGGGGCGTGCCGAGTTGCGTGCAGGCACGGCGAATAACCTGGGCAAACTGGCGGCTTTCCTCAATCAGAACCCTGAGCGTCAGGTGCTGATTGAAGGGCATACCGACAGCGTCGGCAGCGAAGAAATGAACCTGAGCTTGTCGCAGCGCCGCGCCGACTCGGTGATGCATTACCTGACCAGCCAGGGCGTTTCCCCAACCCGTCTGGGCGCATCAGGCAAAGGTGAGAGCATGCCGGTTGCTGGTAATGAATCGGCTTCAGGTCGGCAGATGAATCGGCGGGTGGAAATCATCATCAGCCAGGACATGGCTTCGCAACGCTGATGCCCGCTAGCTGATTTGCTGCTCTTGTAAAAAGCAGCCAACGCAGGTCGGAACCCTTCCGGCCTGCGCAGCCGCCCGCTATGTGGCGGCGCTTTAGGTGTTTAGGCGAACTGCACCGGGCAGCGTTCTGCGCCTTCCAGTTTGCGAATTTCATCGACCACCTGCGGCCGTGCGTGGTGCAGCACCAGATGGCGTTGCTGGCTGTGCAGGCGGCGCGCTTCCTGATGCAGCATGGTGATACCGGCGTAGTCGATAAAGTTGATATGCYGCGCATCGATCATCACCCAGGGCGCGCAACTGCGTTGCAGGCGTTGCTGCAGGTAGTGGCAGGCGCCGAAGAAGATCGACCCCTCGATACACAGCCATTCCTGCTCGCCGTCTTGCCACTGGCGTACGCGCGGCTGCGAGGTGCGTTTGAGGTAGACGATTAGTGACGCCAGCACGCCAGCATAAATGGCGCTTTGCAGCTCCAGCACCAGGGTCGCCAGCACAGTCAGCAGCATCACCAGAAATTCGCTGCGGCTCACGCGCTTCAGGGCCTTGACGGCGCTGATATCGAACAATCCCCAGCAGATCAGCAGAATGCTCGCCGCCATGGCCGGGATCGGCACATAGGCGAACAGGCGGCTGCCATACAGGGCAAACAACGCCACTAGCAGCGCAGCAAACACCCCGGCCATGGGCGAGCAGGCACCGGCTTGCTGGTTGAGCGCCGAGCGGGTGAAGGAGCCGGCCGACAGCGAGCCACCGAACCAGGGGCCGATGATATTCGACAGACCCTGGGCGCGAACTTCCTGATTGGCATCGAACAGTTGCTGGGATTTATCCGCCAGGGCCCGGGCAATCGACAGGCTGGTGACCAGGCCGAGCAATCCGCAGGCCACGGCTGCTGGCAGCAGTTGCAGGATGTGGCTGAGGTTGAAATCCAGCAGGGCGAAGGGTGGCAAACTGCCTGCAAAACGGCTGACCAACGCGACGTGGCCAAGTTGCTCAGGCCAGGCCATAACCAGCAGGCTGGCGGCAACAATGCCGATCAGTAAGGCCGGTGCCCGCGGCCACAAACGCCTGCTTATCAGGCTGATGCTCAAGGTGAACAGTGCTACGGCCAGGGTGCGCCAGTCACTCTCGGCCAGGTGCTCGCCGAGGCTGAGCAGGCTCATCAGCGCCGTGGCCTGGCTGGTGACGGTGAGGCCGAGCAGGTTGGGCAGCTGGCCGATGCCGATCACCAATGCCGCGCCCAGGGTGAAACCGAGCACCACCGAATGCGAGACGAAATTTACCAGCGCGCCGAAGCGCAGCAACCCGAGCAGCCATTGGCACACACCGGCCAGCAGCGTCAGCAGCAGAATCAGGGCAATAAAGTGGTCGCTGCCTGGTGTCGCCATCGGGCTGACGCTGCTGAACAGCACGATGGAAATCGCGGCGGTGGGGCCGCAGATCAGAAAACTGGAGGAGCCCCACAGGCAGGCGATCAGCACCGGTACGATGGCCGCGTACAGGCCGTATTGCGGCGGCAGCCCGGCGATCAGGGCGTAGGCGATGGATTGCGGCAGCGCGAGGATGGCGCCGTTGAGCCCCACCAGCAGGTCTTTACCGAGGCTGCGTTTGCTGCAATGCGGCAGCCAGCGCAGAAAGGGCAACAGGGACTGAAGGCGGAGCAAGGGCATGCGTGGGCTTCTTGTGCGGGCGATGGACAAAGCCGCTGCGCAGCAGCGGCCCGTCTACTTTAGGGAATCAAGCCGGCCGGTTCAAAGCTTGGCGTTTACTGCCGCCAGACCATCGGCGCCGCTGCGGCTGGTAACGCCCTCAAGYCAGCTGGCAACCACCGCCGGATTGGCCTTGAGCCAGGCCTTGATCGCCTCATCGTTGCTGGCCTGTTTGCTCAGCACCTGATCCATGATGGCGTTCTCCATCTCCTGGGTGAATTTCAGGTTGCTCAGCAGCTTGCCGACATTCGGGCACTGCGCGGCGTAGCCTTTGCGGGCCAGGGTGTTAACGCTGCCGCTGGCACCGAAATACTTCTCGCCGCCCTTGAGGTAGCGCATGTCGTATTGCACGTTCATCGGGTGCGGGGTCCAGCCGAGGAACACCACAAACTGCTCGCGCTTCACTGCGCGGCCAACCTGCACCAGCATGGCCTGTTCGCTGGATTCGACCAGGCTCCAGTCCTTGAGGTCGAACTCGTTGGCAGCAATCATCTTCTGGATCGACTCGTTGGCCGGTGCGCCGGAACCGATGCCGTAGATCTTGCGGCTGAACTTGTCGGCATGCTGATCGAGGTCGGCAAAGGTTTTCACCCCGGCCTCATAGGCGTAGGCGGGCACGGCCAGGGTGTACTCGGTGCCGCTGAGGTTTTCCACCACCTGCTCGACTTCGCCGGTGGTCACGAACTTGTCGTAGTTGCTCTGCTGCGCGGGCATCCAGTTACCGAGGAACACATCCACCTGACCTTTCTGCAGCCCGGCGAAGATGATCGGCACGGCCAGGGTCTGCGGCTGCGCCTTGTAGCCCAGACCGTCGAGCAGGAAGCTGGCGATGCCATTGGTTACGGCAATATCACTCCAACCCGGATCGCCGAGTTTTACCGTGGCGCAACTGGCGTCTTCGGCGAGGCTGTAGCTGCTGGCGGCCAGTAACAGGCTACCGATAAGCGCTGTGCTGAGTCTTTGCATGGCAATGTCCCTCTTGAATTATTAGTTTTGGTCAAAAGTCTTTCTACAACCTGCTGCGCGTCGGCCCTGCTGCGTTAAAGCCAGGCTCGGAATGCTCATGTACAGCTCGTACACTGCGCTTCCTCGCCTGCCTTTGCCTTGCATGGCTCTAGCTCGCGAGGTCGTAAAAAGACTTTCTTGCACGGCAGTGGCTTGCAATCAGGGTTGCGGGAAACGGGCGCGACGTTCGAGGTCGTCTAGATCAATGTGGTTGCGCATGTACTGCTGGCTGGCATCGACCATCGGTTGATGGTCCCAACTGGTCAGGCGGCCGTGGGTCAGGGCGCTGGCAACGAAACGCCGGCGGCGCTGGCTGGCCAGAGTGGCCTGATGAATCGCCGGCATGTCCCAGCGCGCCTGTGCCTGGTTGATAAAGTCGGCGAGCAGGCTTTGGTGCTCGGCGGACTCTGCCAGGTTTTCGCGCTCTTGCGGGTCGTGGCGCAGGTTGAACAGCAGCAGGGGGTCGTGTTCTGAATAGATAAATTTCCACTCGCCCTGGCGGATCATCATCAGCGGGCTGATGGTGCCTTCGGCCATGTATTCACCGATGACTTCATCGTGACCCTGGCGACCTTCGAGGTGTGCCAGCAGCGAGCGGCCATCCAGCGGCAGGTCGGCTTGCAGCGTGCCACCAGCGAGTTCCACCAGGGTCGGTAGCAGGTCCATGGTCGAGACGTTTTGGCTTACTCGGCGCGCAGCAAACTGCTTGGGGGCATGCACCAGCAGCGGCACGCGGGCGGCCATTTCAAACCAGTGCATTTTGTACCAGAGGCCGCGCTCGCCAAGCATGTCGCCGTGGTCGCCGGAGAACACGATGATGGTGTTGTCGCTCAGGTTGCAGTCCTTGAGGGTTTTCAGCAGCTTGCCGATGTTGCTGTCGATGTAGCTGCAGGCACCGAAGTAGGCGCGGCGCGCGTCCTTGATCTTCTGCTCGGGCAGCGGCTTGTCCCACAGGTCGATGACTTTCATCAGGCGTTGCGAGTGCGGGTCCTGCTCGGCCTGATCGATTTGCTGGCGCGGCAGCGGAATGTCCTCATCGCGGTAGAGGTCCCAGAACTCGGTTGGGATGGTGTAGGGGTCATGTGGATGGGTCATCGACACGGTCAGGCAGAACGGCTGATCACCGTCGCGGCGCACGTGGTCATACAGATACTGCTGGGCCTTGAACACCACCTCTTCATCGAAATCCAGCTGGTTGGTGCGCACGCACGGCCCGGCCTGCAGCACCGAGGACATGTTGTGATACCAGCTGGCGCGCACGTCCGGCTCATCCCAGTTCACCGCCCAGCCGTAATCGGCGGGGTAGATGTCGCTGGTCAGGCGCTCTTCGTAACCATGCAACTGATCCGGGCCRCAGAAATGCATCTTGCCCGACAGCGCGGTGCGATAGCCCAGGCGGCGCAGGTAATGGGCGTAGGTCGGCACATCGGCGGGGAAGTCGGCAGCGTTGTCGTAAGCGCCGATCTTCGAGGGCAGCTGGCCGCTGACCAGGGTGAAGCGCGACGGTGCACACAGCGGGCTGTTGCAGTAGGCAGCGTCGAACACCACGGCCTCGGCGGCCAGGCGCATCAGGTTGGGCATCTGGATGGGTGAGGCGGCATCGTGCAGCGGCAGAATCGGCGCGGCCATTTGATCGGCTATGATAAAGAGGATGTTCGGGCGTTTCATGGCAGCCGGTATTCCATATAAAAGATTTATGCGACAGTGCTGGCTTGATCATCCGGCTAAGTAAAAGCTGGGTAAACCTGCTGTCAGTAGATGCATTGGATAACCTGAGCTTATGTTTGAACGCATCGATGGGGTGTCGCTGGATGTGCTGCGGGTATTCGAGTCCGCCGCCCGCCAGCTGAGCTTTACCGCCGCCGCCAGCGAGCTGGGCACCAGCCAGCCGGCGATCAGCCAGCAGATCAAACGCCTGGAGCAGCAGCTGTCCACGCGCCTGTTCGACCGGGTGTACCGGGGCATTGCCCTCACCGATGCCGGCGAGCTGTTGCTGAGTTATGTGCAGGATGGCCTGCAGAGTCTGGATGCCGGGCTGCTGGCGGTTACCGCGCAACAGCAGCATGAAGTGCTGCAGGTGGCCACCGATTTTGCCTTTGCCGCCTACTGGCTGATGCCGCGCTTGCAGCGCTTCCATCAGTTGCACCCGGAGGTGGATGTCAGCCTGATCACCAGTGAGCGTGATCAGGGCACGCTGCCGGCGGAAATCGATGTGGCGATCAACTTCGGCGACGGGCGCTTCAAGCACGCCGAGGCGCAGCTGATGTTTCGCGAAGAGGTGTTCCCGGTGTGCAGCCCGCAGCTGCTCAAGGGTCGTGAGTTACCGCTGCCGCCTACTGCGCTGGCCAGTCTGCCGCTATTGCACCTGCGCCCGGAAAACCGCTCGCGCTGGTTCGACTGGGCCGGGCTGTTTCGTGCCTTCGGCCTGCAGCAAACGCCGAGTCCTGGCAGCCTGCGTTTTGATAACTACACACTGCTGATTCAGGCGGCCATCGCCGGGCAAGGCGTGGCCATCGGCTGGCGGCATCTGGTCGATGAGCTGCTGACGCAGAACTTGCTGTGCCGGGTGGGCGATGAAGTCGCCCATTCAGAGATGGGCTACTACCTGGTGCTGCCCGAGCGCAAACGTCGCCAGCGTCTGACCCAGGTGTTTGTCGATTGGCTACAGGCCGAACTGGCCAAGGGGCCTGGGGTTTAACCAGCCGTGGCCCTCAGGCCGTTCGGCGCGCGTGCCGCTCGATAAGGCTTTGCAGGCGATACAGGTAAGCAAAGCCCTGTTCCCAGCGCTGATGCCCGGACGCCACATTGATATGCCCGACGCCGCTGAGAATCAGCGCCTCGCTGCCCCAGTCACGGGCCAATTCGCCAGCCCGTGCGGCGCTGGCAGCGGTGTCGTTGTCCGAGCCGACCAACAGGCTGGGGAAGGGCAGTGAGTGCTGCGGGATCGGTGCAAAGTTCTGCAGCGCTGGCGGGCAGTTGGTCCGTTCCACATCGGCGGGGGCGACCAGCAGCGCAGCCTTTACCCGGCGCAGCGATTCCACTGGGGCCTGGGCTGCCCAATGCGCCACGGTGATGCAGCCCAGGCTATGGGCAATCAGGATGGTCGGGCGCGGATCGCTGGCGATGCTGCGCTGCAATTCTGCAACCCAGTCTTCACGCTTGGGGTTTAGCCAGTCGGCCTGTTCTACCCGGGCGCTGTTCGGCAGGCTGCGCTGCCAGTGGCTCTGCCAATGCGCGTCGGCCGATCCTTGCCAGCCCGGCACTATCAGGTAACGGATAGTTTGCTTGCGCATCGTGCGCCCTCCTGCAGATGTGAATGACTGCAGTGTAGGGAGGGCTTTTGAATATAAAAAAGAATAAGAAATTATTTGCTTATGCCTGAAATTCTATTTTGCGCTGCGCGGAGGGTGCGATCCTTTATATTCTTTAAAGATATATCAATGTTATTAAATGGTATTTTTAAGAATATAAGCGCCTCTCTACTATCCGCTCCACGCCCGCTGACTAGGGCTGGTTTACGCCGCTTATAGGGGCTATTTCAAGGAGCATCAGCATGACCGCAACCCTGCAAAAGCTTGAAGCTCAGTACGACGCCAGCATCCTGCATGAGATCCAGGCTGCGCTGAATGGCCTGAAGTTCGGCTCGGTGGAAATCACCGTGCACAACGGCCAGGTCGTGCAGATCGAACGCAAAGAGAAGTTTCGCCCACACGCTCAGAGCAACAAGAGCAGCTAACTGACACCCCGAACGCCACACACCGCAAAGCCCGACCGGACCACCGGAGGGCGTGCAATGAACAGAGTCGAGCCCATGTGCCCGCGCCGTATAGCCACGGCAGGTGACGAAAGCCGTCGACCCATTGAACGCCAACCCCGTATCTGTCCCAGTAGGAGCCGCACCATGTCCATTCGCCGTTTTGCCCTCGCTGCCCTGACCAGCGCTATTTTTGTCGGCCCGGTGGCCGCCGCAGAAACCCTGCTCAACGTGTCCTACGATCCGACCCGTGAGCTGTACAGCGAATTCAACGCCGCGTTCAACAAGCACTGGCAAGCCCAGGGCAATGAAGCCATCACCATCCAGCAATCCCACGGTGGTTCGGGCAAGCAGGCCCGTGCGGTAATCGATGGCCTGCGTGCTGACGTGGTGACCCTGGCCCTGGCCGGTGATATCGACGAGCTGTACAAGCTCGGCAAACTGATTCCGGAAAACTGGCAGGAGCGTCTGCCTCAGTCGAGCACACCGTACACCTCGACCATCGTATTCCTGGTGCGTAAAGGCAACCCAGAAGGCATCAAGGACTGGGATGACCTGGTCAAGCCGGGCGTGGAAGTGATCACCCCGAACCCGAAAACCTCCGGCGGTGCGCGCTGGAACTTCCTCGCCGCCTGGGCCTACGCCCAGCAGAAGTACGGCAGCGAAGAGAAAGCCCAAACGTTCGTGGGCCAGCTCTACAAAAACGTGCCGGTACTCGACACCGGTGCCCGTGGTTCGACCATCACCTTCGTCAACAACCAGATCGGCGACGTGCTGCTGGCCTGGGAAAACGAAGCCTTCCTGGCATTGAAAGAAGAGGGCGGCGACAACTTCGAAATCGTCGCACCGTCACTGTCGATCCTGGCCGAGCCACCGGTGGCTGTAGTCGATCAGAACGTCGACAAAAAGGGCACCCGCAAAGTGGCTGAGGCCTACCTCAACTACCTGTACAGCGATGAAGGTCAGCGTCTGGCGGCCAAGCACTTCTATCGTCCGCGTAACCAGGCCATTGCCGGTGAGTTCGCCAAGCAGTTCCCGCAGCTGAAGCTGGTGACCATCGACAAGGACTTCAACGGTTGGAAAACCGCACAGCCGAAGTTCTTCAATGACGGTGGCGTGTTCGATCAGATTTACCAGGCTCAGTGATTCGTAGGATGGGTCGGGCCGCGCAGGTTGAGCGAAGCGATACCCATCGGTTCCACGCCTACCCAGTGATGGGTATCACAGGCTCAACCCATCCTACGGACTCGCAACGCGTTGTTAGATCTTCGCTTAACAAGCACAAGGCCAAATCATGTCTCGTCGTACTTCCCCCGTCATACCCGGCTTTGGGCTGACGCTGGGCTACACCCTGGTGTACCTCAGCCTGTTGGTGCTGATTCCTCTGGGTGCCATGTTCGTTCACGCCGCTCAGCTCACCTGGGCTGAGTTCTGGGCGATTATTTCCGCACCGCGGGTGCTGGCAGCGCTCAAACTGAGCTTTGCCACTGCCTTCGCGGCCGCCGTAATCAACGGCATTATCGGCACGCTGCTGGCCTGGGCTCTGGTGCGATACAGCTTCCCAGGTCGCAAGGTGATAGAGGCGATGATCGACCTGCCTTTTGCCTTGCCCACCGCCGTTGCCGGTATCGCCCTGACCGCCTTGTATGCCCCTAGCGGCCTGGTCGGCCAGTTTGCTACCGACCTGGGCTTCAAGATTGCCTACACATCCATCGGCATCACCCTGGCGCTGACTTTTGTCACCTTGCCGTTTGTGGTGCGCACCATCCAACCCGTACTGGCTGATATTCCCCGTGAGGTCGAAGAGGCCGCGGCTTGCCTCGGTGCAAAACCGCTGCAGGTGTTTCGCCATGTGCTGCTGCCGGCGTTGCTGCCAGCTTGGCTGACCGGGTTTTCGCTGGCCTTTGCCCGCGGTGTGGGTGAGTACGGTTCGGTGATCTTTATCGCGGGCAACATGCCGATGAAGACCGAGATTCTGCCGCTGCTGATCATGGTCAAGCTTGACCAGTACGACTACACCGGTGCCACGGCGATTGGCGTGTTGATGCTGGTGGTCTCCTTCATTTTGCTGCTGCTGATCAACCTGCTGCAGCGCCAGATTGCCAAGTCCTGAGGAGGTCGCCATGTCTTCTGTAACCCTAAGCGCGTCAGCCTCGGCCAACGCCGCACGACGCGGCAATGTGCTCGGTCGTCGGCTGCTGATCATCAGCGCCTGGCTGGTGTTTGTGCTGTTCCTCGTGTTGCCGCTGTTTATCGTACTGAGCGAAGCGTTGAAGCACGGCTTTGGCACCTTCTTTGGCGCGATCTTCGAGGCGGATGCCATCTCTGCGCTGAAGCTGACCCTGCTCGCCGTGGGCATTTCGGTGCCGCTCAACCTGGTGTTCGGCGTGGCCGCAGCCTGGTGCGTAAGCAAGTACGAGTTCCGCGGCAAGAGCATTCTGGTCACCCTCATCGACCTGCCGTTCTCGGTGTCGCCGGTGATAGCCGGTCTGATCTACGTGCTGCTGTTCGGCGCCCAGGGCTTCTTCGGCCCGTGGCTGCGTGAGCACGATATTCAGATCATCTTTGCCCTGCCGGGCATCGTCCTGGCCACCGTGTTTGTCACCGTGCCCTTTGTCGCCCGCGAGCTGATCCCGCTGATGCAGGAGCAGGGCACGCAGGAAGAGGAGGCCGCACGCCTGCTTGGCGCCAATGGCTGGCAGATGTTCTGGCACGTGACTCTGCCGAATATCAAATGGGGTCTGATCTACGGCGTGGTGCTGTGTACTGCGCGGGCCATGGGCGAGTTTGGCGCGGTGTCGGTGGTGTCCGGGCATATCCGTGGTTACACCAATACGCTGCCGCTGCATGTCGAGATTCTCTACAACGAATACAACCACGTCGCTGCGTTCAGCGTCGCCAGCCTGCTGCTGTTGCTGGCGGTGTTTATCCTGCTGCTCAAGCAGTGGAGCGAGTCGCGTATCAACCGCCTGAAAGCCAGTGCTGGCGAGGAATAAGTCATGTCGATCGTAATTTCCAATGTCAGCAAGAACTTCAATGCGTTCAAAGCGCTGAACGATATCAACCTGAATATCCAGAGTGGCGAACTGGTCGCTTTGCTCGGCCCGTCCGGCTGCGGCAAGACCACGTTGCTGCGCATCATCGCCGGCCTGGAAACTCCGGACAGCGGCAGCATCGAGTTCCACGGCGAAGATGTCTCCAACCACGACGTACGCGACCGTAACGTCGGCTTCGTGTTTCAGCATTACGCCTTATTCCGTCATATGACCGTGTTTGACAACGTTGCCTTYGGTCTGCGCATGAAGCCCAAGGGCGAGCGGCCGAACGAGAATGTGATCAAGAAGAAGGTCCACGACCTGCTCGATCTGGTGCAGCTCGACTGGCTGGCGGATCGTTACCCCGAGCAGCTTTCCGGCGGCCAGCGTCAGCGTATCGCCCTAGCCCGCGCCCTGGCCGTGGAACCGAAAGTGCTGCTGCTCGACGAACCCTTCGGCGCCCTGGATGCCAAGGTGCGTAAAGAGTTGCGCCGCTGGCTGGCACGTCTGCACGAAGAAGTGCACCTGACCTCGGTGTTCGTCACCCACGACCAGGAAGAGGCCATGGAGGTGGCTGATCGCATCGTGGTGATGAACAAGGGCGTGGTTGAGCAGATCGGCTCGCCGGGCGAGGTGTATGAGAAGCCGGCCAGCGATTTCGTCTACCACTTTCTCGGCGATGCCAACCGCTTGTACGTCGGTAACGACACCCATGTGCTGTTCCGTCCCCACGAGATTCACCTCTCGCGCCAGGCCGAAGCAGGTCACCAGGCCGGCGAAGTACGCGACATCCGCCCGCTCGGCGCAATCACCCGCGTAACCCTCAAGGTCGCCGGGCAGAGCGAGTCGATCGAAGCCGAAGTGGCCAAGGATCACCTCAGCCTGGCCAACCTCACTCGCGGTGAAACGCTGTACTTCAAACCGAAAGCGGGGTAGCCGGTGATTCAGCAGCGCTAATTTCAGGCGTGTAAAGCAAACAAGGAGCGCTATGCGCTCCTTGTTGGTTTTAGGCGGTTAGAGTCTGCTCACGATCTTGCGAGCTAGAGTCATGCAAGGCGCTACGTTAGTAACAGCCTCCGGCTGGTCAAAACGGCGAGTAAGTGGAGTGTACTTTTGTACATGAGCATTACTCGTTTCACTCGCCCCTTCGGGGTCGCGCTGAAGCGCGTTAGCCGCAAGCGGCTTACGAGCCTGTTTTTAACGCAGCAGGGCCGACGCGTAGCAGATCGTGTTATTTGCGCTGCCACTTACCTTCAAGCTGGATGTATTGCCCTGCCGGGGTCTTATCGATGGCCTTCTGCCCGGCAATCGCTTCCACATCGCTGAGCTGGATGCCGTTCTGCGCCGCCAGCTTCTGGTATTCGGCGCGGCGGGCCTGGTTGATCAGTTGGGCTATTTCCGCGGCCTGACCACCAGAGCTTACAACGCCCAGATAGCCGTTAGGCATTTCGCCCAACTGGCCGCTGGCTTTGGCGTCGCCCAGGGCCGACATGGCTTCGTTGAGGTTCAGGGCTACGGCCGGCAGGCTCAGGCTGAGCAGTAGTAACAGGCTGGCAAGGCGTTTGTAGAGATTCATGTTCGGGCTCCTTAGAACAATCCGCTGGATTCGCTGAACATGCTGTCCAGAGCTTTATCCACCTTGATATAGATTTCGTGCTCGATCTTCACATTGAGATTGATGTTGATCGGCTCATTGGGCATCGCCAACTGCACGGTTGGGGTGCAGGCCGTGCTGAGCAGCCCTAGTAGCAGGACGGCGAAACAACTACGCAAGCGCATGGCGCTTCTCCTTGATCATGGCTCTGTCGGGGCCGTTTTGGCATTGCGTTCCAGCATACGCTGTTGCACACGCTGCTTGATGATATCGCTGACTTTGTCGGTCAGTTGCAGGCTGGCCAGCAGGGTCGGGATGTCTTCTTCCAGATTGATGTTGAAGTGGATCGGCCGGCCTTGTTCGATAGCCGGGTTCTGTCCCTCCAGGCGAATGGCTAGCGCCAGTTTGCCTTGCTGATCGTAGTTGACCTGGCTGCTCAGAGTCGTAAAGCGAAAATCCTCCAGCGATTGGGTCACCAGTTGCATGGCCGGGTTGCTGCGGCCCAGGGCGCGAATGCGTTCGGAGTGGAACTGCAGTTTGCCGCCCGGTGCGCGTGCGCTGAGTTGGCCTTGTTCGATGGTTACACCCTGGCTGCTGATCTGCAGCGGCAAATCGCCATCCAGGGTGCCTGTACCGGCTAAACCCTCTGTGGGATAGAGGATAAACAGCTGCTCAAGTTCCAGACCCTGCACCTGTATGGGGAACAGCAGTGGTTCGCTGGTCATGCTCCATTGCCCGGGTGCCAGTTGCAGCTTGCCGCCCATCAGCGCTGCTTCGGCATGCTGCAGCTGCAACACGCCCTGGGCGGGTGTTTGTAGCGTGGCACTGTAGCGGCCTTTAAGTTGTACCGGCCCCACTGGCATGCCGGGGTCGGCCTGGCTCAGGCGCAGTTCGTTGACCTCAAGTTGCAGCTGCTTGGGGTCGATTTGTACAGTCAGGCGGCTGTCCAGGCCCTCCAGCGCGGTGCGGTCATAAATCCCGCCAAGGCCCTTGCCGGTGAGTTCGAGTTTGACCGTGGGTAGTTGCTGAGCGCTGGCCAGGGTCAGGTTGGCGTTGGCATTCAGGCGACCGTTATTCAGCTCCAGCAAGGCTGGCCATGCCGTGAAGCTGTCTTTTAAGGGGTTGCCGCTGCGTAGAAACAGTTCCGCCAGCTGTGCGTCCAGGCTCAGACCCTTGGCGCTGTTGTGTTGCGCCTGCAGCTTGAGTTGCAAACCGGCATTGTTGCGCAGCGTGCCGTCCAGCTCCGCCTGTTCTTGGCTGGCATTCACGGGGCCTTGCCAGTACCAGCGCTGCGGCTGCAATTGGCTATGTTGCAGCTGCGCACTGAGGTCGAGCGGGCCTTTAAGCTGCCAGTCGAGCAACGTGCCTGCCGCCAGTTGGGCCTGCAGTTTTAGTCCGCTGCTGCTGGCCTTGAGTTGCTGCGCGCTGAGTTCGCCTCTGCGCAGATGCTGCAGGCTGAGCTGCGAGCCTTTGCCGAAAGCGAGATCCAACTGTTGTGCATCCAGAAAAGCGTCGAGTTGCAGCTGCGTCTGCAGTGCGCCTATTGCCCAGCCGTCCAGCTGAAATGCCTGGCTGGATGCGTTAAGGCTGCCTGCCAGCAGTTGCAGTCCCCAGGGCAGGCTATTGGCCAGGATCAGCGTGCCCTTTAATTCGAACGGGCTGCGCCCCTTGCCGGTGAGTTGCAGCATTAGCGGCAGGGCGCGGTCGCGCAACTGTTCGGCAATAGCCGCAGGCGTTTGCGTGGCCTGGATATTGAGCTGCAACGCATCGGGATGCAGCGCTGCCGGTACACCGCTGATCAGGTCAGGAGCAATCTGCTTAAGGCTAAGGTCGGCGCTCAGGCTGTTAGCTAACCATTGCCCATCCAGCGCCTGGGCGGACAGATCGAAGCTGCCTTGCAGTTCACCGATAGCGGGAATTGGCCAGGGCTCCGGCAGGTTGGCGCTGACCTGCACCTGGCCGCTGGCCTGCTGCAGCTGCGCCAGGTTAAGTGGGCCAGGGGCAAGCTGCAGTTGCCAGCTCGCCTGTAACTGCGCCGCCGCCGGCGTATCTGGCAGCGTGCCTGCGCTATTGGGCAGCCATTGGCTTAGCCAACTCTGCAACACCGCGCTTTGCTGTAGATCGCCATTGAACTCACCTTGCCAGAGTTGCCCGACGGCATTCGGTTGCAGGCTGCTCGTAAGCTGCAGTTGCGCTTGCTGATTGATCGCCAGGCTTAGCTGCAGCGCTGCAGGTGTGGCGTTGCCCTGCAGTTGTGCGTGCCAGCTCAGCTGGTTTTGCTGATGTTGCAGATTGAGTTGCACATCAAGCTGTGCGGCGTCTTTGTGCAGCAGCAGATCGCCCAGCAGCTGGCAGCGCGTGTCGGCGCAGGGCAGCTCAATCTGCAATGCATCGATCTGTACGCGTTGCGGCAACAGGCTGATAACAGCGGCGAGTTTCTCAAGCGGCAGCACAAAATCCGTGCTGTGGTCGGCTGCTGGCGCTGGTTGAGAGGGCAGGTTCAGCTGCAGGCTGGTGATCTGTATCTGCTGCCAGAAGGGCAGCGCCAGGTTGAATCCGCTCCAGCGCAATTGCACCTGTTGCAGCTGCACTGCGCCGCTGGGGTGCTGCAGGCTGAGCTGGTCAAGCTGAATGCCCTGGGTGGATATTCCCAGGCCGCGCAATTCAAGGTTGTCGATCTGCTCGCGTTCGAGCAGGCGGTTCAGGCTCAGGTAGCCGTAGGCGCCAAGCAGAACGAGCAGTAAAACCAGGCAACTGATAAGTCGCAGCCAGGTGCGCCGGCTGGGCATAAGCACTGATCCATAGTGGGGAGTTGCGTGGCAGGACGTTAACTCATGTCTGCCAGGCTGCCAATCACAGGTTATTCTGTTCTGTGTAATTGCAGCATTTAGTGGTATTTTTGCTGTAAACAGACATTGTGAAAGTAGGAGGCCGTGATGAGCGCATTGATTCGACCGGTTGCCGACGCCGATGCAGTGCTGGCCAAGGCGCTGCTCAATACCCGTGAACAACTGGGCCTGACCCAGCAGGAACTGGCGGACATCATTGGTGTACACCGCACGGCCATCTCGCGCTGGGCTGATGGTGGCCTGCGCGTGCACAGTAAGACCGGTGAGCTGGCCTTGCTGTTGATTCGCGTATACCGCTCACTGTTTGCCCTGTTCGGCGGCAACCTGGCGGATATGCAGCATTTTCTGCGCACCGACAACCGCCATCTGGATGCACCGCCTCTGTCCTTGATGCTGCAAGTGCAGGGGCTGGTGCGGGTCGTCGAATACCTCGATGCGATTCGTGGCAAAGGCTAGAGCGCGTAGTACCCAACAATAATAAAAGTTAAGGACAACGCCACCATGGATATCTGGCAACACTGCCAAGGCCCGCAGCAGATCAAACCCTTGCGCGGCCGCCTGGTGCGTCTGGTGGAAAGCCAGGCCCAGGTCGCCACGCTGCAACTGGTCGATACCCTTGCCGAACAGGCGCTGCTCGAAGAGCTGCTGGAAACTAGCAAGCCGCCGCTGCCGCAGAGCGCCGAGCCGCTGCATTACCTGCTGAAAACCCCATTTCGTTATCCACCGCTGCGCTGGGGCTCGCGCTTTGGTTCGGTGCATGAGCCGAGCCTGTTCTATGGTGCGCTGCGTATCGACACCGCCATGGCCGAGGCCGCGTATTACCGTTTTCTACTGTGGGATGGCATGAGCATCGCGCCGCCCAGTGGACGCATCCTTTCCGAGCACTGCACCTTCGAGGCGCGCTATCAGGTTGAGCGCGGTATTCAGTTGCAGCATCCGCCGTTTGCGGATTTCCAGGCCGAGCTGTGTCATCCCAGCGCTTATCAACCTTGCCAGGCGGTGGGCGTCGCCATGCGCGGGGCAGGGGTTGAGGCGTTCGAATACCGTTCGGCGCGCTGCCCGCTGAAGGGCAACAACGTTGCGCTATTTGTCCCTGGCGCGTTAGCAGAAAAGCGCCCGCGCAACCTACTGAGCTGGCTGTGCGAAACCACCGACGACTATGTCGCCTTCAAAAATGCCCAGGTTCCGGATACCCCCAGAGTCTTTCGCCTGGATGCCTATCAGGTGGATGGCCGCCTGCCGCGCCCGGCCTAGACAGGCGCGCAATCTGCCCTGAAAAAGGGCAGTGCGACGGCGTGACGCAGCGAGTTGTGCACAATTGCGATGCGCCTTGTCAAGCAGGATGCAGTGCTTGGCGTAAGCCCTTGATTCTTTTTATTGAATTTATAAGTCAATGAAATATATGGATTTTTCGCGCTGGTGAAAAAACCACCAGTTTGACCTTGGGCCCCACACCATAGGCGCTGAGAGCGCTTGCTCCCATGTTATCCACGAAGTTATCCACAGCTTCTGTGGATTAACCCGAGCGCTTGCTCTAGCAGGCCATTGAAGACGTAGGCGAGGCAGGCAAGACAAGGCGCTACGTAGTAACAGCCGAAGGCTGGTCAAAGCGCCGAGGAAGCGGAGTGTACGAGCTGTACATGAGCATTACTCGTTTCACTCACCCTCTAGGTCGCGCTAAAGCGCGTTAGCCACAAGTGGCTTTCCGAGGCCGTTTTTAACGCAGGATTGCCAACGCAGGTAGTTTTTCAACGGCCTGCTAGACCGCAGGTGCGCAGGTTTTTGCAAGCCTTTACCTTGGCGAAAAAAGGAGTAGAGTTGCGCGCCTTCCCGGCTACCGCTGCTTTTTATGCCTCGCGCAATCACTCGACTACCTATCGCAACCACCTCTGTTCCTCGCTTGCCCACTCGTGTGGCGCTCTGGTTATTGGACAGCCCTCGACTCGGTCATGCCCCCAGCGTCAAACGCTTTGCCGGCCATTTGCTCAAACAACCTGCCTTGCAGGGTGTGGTGCAGGCGCAGAGCCGACTGGGACAAATGCTTTGCCGTGATTGCGGTAACCCACGTGACCGGCGCATGGGTTTTGAGCTGCTGCGTCAGGCCGCCCGTGCCGGCGACATGAATGCGCAACTGGAGCTGGGCCAGCTCTACAGCCAGCCGCGCAACAATGAACCGCAACAGGCCCGCCACTGGCTGGAACTGGCCGCGGGGCAGGGTTCGGCAGAGGCGCAGCAACTGCTTAAACAGCTCTAGAGCGAGCTCAAAGTCTGCTGCGCGTCGGCCCTGCTGCGTTAAAAACAGGCTCGCATGACACTAGCTCGCGATACTTTGAACAGGCTCTGACGCAATGGGCCGCTCTGTAAGAATACTGGTTATACTGCCAGTACTTTTCTGCGGAGCCGCTTATGCCCATCGATCTGTCCACCGCGTTGGCACCTGCGTTGCTCGGTTTTGCCGCCGCGGCACTTCCTCTTCTATATATGGCTTGGTCGCTGCAGCGCCGCTTGGCCAGCCAGCAACTGGAATTCAGCCTGTTGCAGGAGCGCCTGAGTAACGCGCAGCTGGCCCAGACCGGCCTCGCGGCGCAGCTGGATGATTGCCGTGAGGAAGTCGCCGAGATCAGCGAGATCAAGGCCGATCAGCAGGCCGAACTGGCGGCGCTGCGTCGCGAAGCCGATTTGCTGCAACAGGAGCGGCAGATCGCCCGCGATGCCGCCCAGGCCTGGGCCAGTCAGCGCGAACAGCAGGAAGCTGAAATCCGCCGCCTGGATGCCCAGCGCGCGGCCCTCAGCGCCGAACTTAAAGAACAGCAAGACAGCCATCAGCAGCGCCTGAGCGACCTGCAAGGCTCGCGCGATGAGCTGCGTGCGCAGTTCGCCGAGCTGGCCGGGAAGATCTTCGATGAGCGCGAGCAGCGTTTTGCCGAGACCAGCCAGCAGCAGCTTGGCCAGTTGCTTGATCCGCTCAAGGAGCGCATTCAGTCTTTCGAAAAACGTGTGGAAGAAAGCTACCAGCAGGAAGCCCGCGAACGCTTTTCCCTGGGCAAGGAACTGGAGCGACTGCAACAGCTCAACCAGCGCCTGGGTGATGAGGCGACCAACCTGACCCGTGCGCTCAAGGGCCAGAAAACTCAGGGTAACTGGGGCGAATTGGTGCTGGAGCGAGTGCTGGAACACGCCGGCCTGGAGAAGGGCCGTGAGTACCAGACCCAGGTCAGCTTGAAGAGCGCCGATGGCGAACGTTTCCAGCCGGATGTGCTGATTCAACTGCCCGGCGACAAGCAGGTGGTGGTGGACGCCAAGGTTAGCCTCACCGCGTACCAGCAATATATTGCTGCCGAGGACGACGTCAGCCGCCAGCTGTCGCTGAAGCAGCATGTGCTGTCGCTACGCAGCCATTTGAAGGGCTTGTCGCTCAAGGACTACCAGCGCCTGGAAGGCCTGCACAGCCTGGATTTCGTCCTGCTCTTCGTGCCGATTGAGGCGGCTTTTGCGGCGGCGTTGCAGGCCGACCCGGGCCTGTTTCAGGAGGCCTTCGATCAACATATCGTCATTGTCAGCCCGACCACGCTGCTGGCTACCTTGCGGGTGATCGATAGCCTGTGGCGGCAGGAGCGGCAGAGTCAGAACGCCCGCGAGATTGCCGAGCGTGCTGGGGCGCTGTACGACAAGTTCGTCGCCTTTATTCAGGATCTGGATGAAATGGGCGCGCGCCTGCAGCAGCTGGACAAGGCCTATGCCGGCGCGCGCAACAAGCTCTGCGAGGGGCGCGGCAATATCATCAGCCGGGTGGAAAACCTCAAGCTGCTCGGCGCCCGTGCCAGCAAGAGCCTGCCTGCCGAGTTGCTCGAACAGGCGGCCGGGGTAATGGTGCTGGATGACGAAGCGGCCGAGTAGGACGTGGGTCGCCGTCATACCCTGAGCAATGTGTAGGAGCGGGCCATGCCCGCGAACCTGTACAGACGGGCCATTTCGCGGCCATGGGCTCCTACGGGTTAAGCGCTGACAGCTCCTTTCTCGGCGACCGCGCGTTGCGCTGCCGGTGAGTTGGCCAGGTAGTCCAGTGCCACGCGGATATCGCCTTCGCTGCGCGGGTGATAACCGGGGTTGAAGTAGCGCAATACCGAACGGCCGATGCTGCCCATGCGCGGCAGCAGGTCGCGCTTACCCAGTTGATACCAGAGGTAGAGGAAACCGGGACGGTAACGGGTTACCGGGTCCTGGCGCATCATGGTTCTCATCCCCATGCTGAACAGAAAGATCAGCGCCGGTGTGGCAATCAGCATATACACCCAGCGCATCAGCAGGCTGCCGCCGATATGCACGTGTAGGTCGTGGGCCACGCTGCGGTGCTCGACTTCCTCGGCACCGTGCCAGCGCAGCAGATCGAGCATCACCGGGTCGGCATGGTCGAGGCTGCGGGTGGTGATAACCCAGTCGCCCAGCACGCAGGTGAAGTGCTCCACTGCGGCGATCAAACCGACCCGCTGACGTAGCCACCAGGGCTGCAGAAAACGGCTGATGGCGTTATCGCCCAGCGGGTGGTCGCACAGCACGCGTTCGAACAGCCAGTGGATCGGCCCGGTGAACGGGGCTGGGTCGATGCCATGGCGCAGCAGGTAGGGCGTTAGTGCGCTGTCGTGGGCGCGGGCGTGCTGCGCTTCCTGTTTGACGAAACCCTGCACGTCCTCGCGCAACTGCGGGTCGGTGACCAGCGGCAGAGCCTTGTTGTAGACCCGGCAGAACCAGAACTCCCCGGCCGGCAGGATCAGGTGCAGGCTGTTCATGATATGTGAGGCTTCCGGCTCGTTCGGTACCCAATGCAGCGGTGTGTTGGCAAAGTCGAAGCGTACTTTGCGTTGTTCTAGGCGGTGCTGTTCGCTCATCTCGACTCTCCTTATCAACTCGCCAGATTCACGCGGGCGGCTGCGTTGCTGCCTGCATCGCTGTGAATATGGGCGGTGAACTCACGCAGCCATACTGCCAGCTGCTGCGGTTCGGCCAGCAGTTGCCAATGCCCGGCATTGGCCTCGCGCCGCTGTAGCCTGGGCGCCCAATGCTGCAGCTGGTCGAACAGCTGCGGGCGGACGAAGCGGTCGCGGGTCGGCACGATCAGTTGCACCGGCACTTGGGTGTGGCGCAGACGCGGCGTGAACAGGCTGCGGATAAAATTGGCGCGGTACAGCTTGACCCCGTGCACACCGTCGGAGCGCTGGCTGCTGCTGATCGACACATTGCGCAGCCCTTCAACCTTGCGCAGCAGCTGTGGCCAGGCGCGGTCCAGACCCAGGCGCCAGGTCAGCTCGGGCAGTAGTGGGGTATGAAACAGGGCGATATACCAGGAGCTGAGCAGTTGTCCGAGCACCTGCAGCAGCGCGCGCGGCGTCT
>NZ_JARIXO010000009.1:0-44226 GCF_029269135.1 Pseudomonas sp. 1928-m
CAATCTGAGCCATGATCAAACTCTTCAGTTCAATACTGCTTGGGTTTTGAAAAAACCCTAAACTTAGCTCAGCAATCGACAAAAAACTCTCAAATTAACGAGTGTTACTTGTGATGCTGATAATCTTGCGACTAGCAGTCTTACCTCACAAGCACCCACACGAATTGCTTGATCCAGTTGTTAAAGAGCGGGTGGTTAAGCCTTTCGTCTCAACCGAGGCGCGCATTCTACAGCAGCCTCATTCTCCGTCAAGTGATTTCGAAAATTTCTTTTCAATCTCAACCACTTGCGCCTTCGATCAACATCCAGCTTCTCGTCAGCGGGAGGCGAATTCTACAGCGCTTCAAACCGCTGCCAACCGCCTCTTTTGCCGCCTCCGATCAACCCGACCGAACCCCTTCAGACTCAAACACAACATCCTGAAGAGGAAGCGCATTCTACGCAGCTTTCGCTGCTTTGCAACTCCTTTTTCAAATCTAACTTCTTGTTTTATAAGAAGTTTAAGGAACCGCATACGCCTGAAGAGCTGCGCATTATAGGGACTGCCGAACGAAGGTCAATCGATTGTTATGCTTTTGTTTCAATAGCCCCGAAATCAAGGTCTGCATTCTCGGCCTGGGCATCGGTAAGCTCCTTGTGTTCTTTGGCATCGAGGGCGGCCAGTCGTAGCTCTAAGGCCTGCCGCTTTTCTTGCTGGGCCTGCAGCTGGCGGACCGCTGCCCGGGCAATTTCACCCAGGGTGTGTTCGTGAGCCGCAGCCTGCAGCTCCTTGGCGGCCACAGCTTGAGCCGCCTCAACCTTGGCCAACGCCACCCGCACCTGCTGCGCACCGCCGACCAGCACCAGGGAAAGCGCCGAGGCCAGGGCCAGCCACGCCCAGGACGGGACTAGCTTTAGCCAGGAGGTCATCACGGTACGTCCTTATTCTTGGGCCGTCTGGATTGCTCGACCAGGCCTGGCTGTCCTTGCTGCGCGTACCGGGCTACCAGAGCGTGGCACTGAAGGTTTCTGTCGATGAGCCGCACGAGAACTCGGTGCCTTTGGAAGTGGTTGAAAGACGGCCCCCAGTACCACACCACGATGCCAAACCTGCAGATCACCGGGTCCGGCCTCTGGTAATGGCGGCTGAGGACTGTGCCTACCACTCTCGCGCTTCACCCAGTGCCCACGCGGTGGACGTGGAACATTCATTCGCGTGCAAACACGCGCCATAAAGCTTGAGGAGACACCCAATCGCTCGGCGACTTTGGTCATCGGCCACTGCCAGACCTCTTCATATAGTTGTTCACGAGTCACCGGCACACTTGGGTTTGAGTCAGATTGCTGGAATACCTCAACAGAAGACATACCTCGATCCTTACGTCCCGCATAGCCAATTCCGCAAAGCATGCAGATAGCAAAAAAGGCCTGTGCAAGTGGCTACCCAATACAAAAATGGCCCCTGTTGTACCAAAACCTCCCCGGCCCTCTCCACTGCGTTGTTAGCCCAATAGCTAGCAGCCAGCATCAGCAGCATGGTTTAGAGCCACAAGGAGGAAGCCCGCCATGCCAGCAACTGCCGAGCAACGCCCTGTCCGTTGGAGCCCTTGCGCACCGCGAATCCTCAGAGCGAATGCGGCGCCTGCCTACCTCGGTATGTGCCGTACCGAGTTCAACAAAACCGTTCGCCCCTACGTACGGGAATTTCAAATAGGGATTCAGGGGATCGGCTTTGATCGAGAGGAACTGGACGCCTGGGTCGACGCCTACATCGACCTGGCCATCATTGAAAAGGAAGGTGCCACGGGACATGATCACACCCGCAGCGAGCGCCAAGGAGAGAAACCATGGCGCGAAAAACCATTAGTGGCCTCTACCAAAGGAACGGGATCTGGCACATCGACAAGATCTTCAGAGGTCAACGAATTCAGGAAAGCACTGGATCAAGCGATAGGAAGGAGGCGGAGCAATACCTGATACACAAGCTGGAAAAACTGCGTGAGCAAAGGATTTATGGCGTACGCAGAATCAGGACGTGGCGGGAAGCGGCAACTCGTTTCCTGCTGGAGTACAAGGATCAGCCCTCTATTAGCCTGACTGCCATCCATTTGAAGCAGTTGGACCCATATATTGGGGATATACCTCTGACTCACATCGATGATGAGACGCTCACCCCGTTCATCAAAGATCGCCTGAAAGCCAGCAAAACGCCATCCGGCAAGGTAAAGCCTGGGGTTTCCTTCAGGACGGTGAACATCGCCCTAGAGCGGGTTATACGTATTCTCAATCTTTGCGCCAGGAAATGGCGTGATGAACAGAAACGTCCTTGGCTCGACGTAGTGCCGATGATCACCAAGCTTGAAGAGAAGAAAACGAGTCGATCCCCCTACCCGATGTCTTGGGAGGAACAATCCATTCTTTTCGCCGAGCTACCCGATCATTTGCGTCGCATGGCTCTTTACAAGGTCAACAGCGGCTCTCGCGAGCAGGAAGTCGTAAAACTTCGTTGGAACTGGGAAATACCGGTGCCGGAGCTCAAGACCAGCGTTTTTCTCATACCTGCTGACTTCGGTGGAAGGCATGAGAATTCCGGGGTCAAAAATGGCGACGAACGGTTGGTGGTGCTCAACAACGTGGCGAGATCTGTCATCGAAGGGCAACGAGGGCTGGACCCTATCTGGGTGTTCCCTTATGGAAAACCCGACGACGATGGCACAACAAACCCAGTTCATCGAATGAACGACTCGGCATGGAAGAAAGCCAGGGTTCGAGCGGCTAAGCGGTTTCAGGAGCAGTTCCTGCGCCCCGCTCCCGCAGGCTTCGCCTCGATACGCGTCCACGACCTGAAGCATACGTTCGGGCGAAGACTAAGGGCTGCAGGAGTCACTGAGGAAGACAGGAAGGCCCTGTTAGGCCACAAGAACGGCAGCATCACCAGCCACTACTCGGGCGCAGAACTGGGCAAGCTGATTGATGAAGCAAACAAAATTTCGGCTACCGACTCACGTGGGCCGGCGCTGACAATACTGAGGAGGAAGGCAGGATGAAAAAAGTCCCGCAAAAGTCCCTGACACAAAAAAGCCTGGTCATCACTGACCAGGCTCTAATGCTTGAATTATATGGTCGGGACGGAGTGATTCGAACACTCGACCCCTAGCACCCCATGCTAGTGCGCTACCGGACTGCGCTACGCCCCGACTAGGCGTGAATCAGTTTTCATATACCAGAAAACGTCGCGAACTATACATTAAGCCCCTGAAATGTGGAAACTTTTTTGAATAGGGGGACTATTTTCTAAGCACCAACAACACGTCTTCAAGCTCGGTAATCATTTGCTTGATCAGCTGCTTGTACTGGGTACTGTCGTCTTTCGCTTCATCACCCGAAAGACGCTGACGCGCCCCGCCAATGGTAAAGCCTTGATCGTACAAGAGTGCACGAATCTGCCGAATCATCAGTACATCCTGGCGCTGATAATAACGGCGATTACCACGCCGCTTGACCGGATTGAGCTGCGGGAACTCTTGTTCCCAGTAGCGCAACACGTGCGGTTTAACGGCACAGAGCTCGCTAACTTCACCAATGGTGAAGTAGCGCTTGCCGGGTATGACGGGTAGTTCGTCGTTATGACTTGGTTCCAGCATACGCCTCGACCCTGGCTTTAAGTTTCTGGCCTGGACGGAAAGTCACCACACGGCGAGCCGTGATCGGAATTTCCTCTCCTGTTTTTGGATTGCGACCGGGGCGCTGACGCTTATCGCGCAGATCAAAATTACCGAACCCCGAGAGCTTGACCTGTTCGTTGAGTTCCAGCGCTTGGCGGATTTCTTCAAAGAACAGCTCCACCAACTCCTTGGCTTCCCGTTTATTCAGGCCCAGCTCTTCATACAGACGTTCCGCCATCTCAGCTTTCGTCAGAGCCCCCATACGCTACTTCCTTAACGTGGCGTTGAACCTTTGTTCCAGGGAGGTGAGAATATTTTGCGTTGTGGTACTCACCTCATCGTCATTAAGAGTGCGCGATGGATGCTGCCAGGTCAAGCCAACGGCAAGGCTTTTTCTATGAGGATCAATACCTTTACCGTGATACACGTCAAATAGCTTGAGGTCAGTCAGCCACTCGCCTGCAGCTTCACGAATCGCACCGAGCAAATCCAGCGCCGGCACATCACGATCAACCAACACAGCCAGGTCGCGGCGCACTTCTGGGAACTTAGACAGCTCCTGAAACTTCGGCATAACACCCTGAGTAATATCACCCAGCACCAGCTCAAACATAAAGACAGCCTGATCCAGACCCAGCGCCTTCGACAGCTCAGGATGAATAGCGCCGAGGAAACCGACAACACGCCCATCACGCTCAATGCGTGCCGTTTGCCCCGGATGCAGCGCTGGATGCTCGCCCGGTACAAATGCAAAGCTATCACCCGCACCTGCGCTGGCCAGCAACGCTTCGACATCGGCCTTCACATCATAGAAGTCGACATCATCGCGACCGTGCGCCCACGCCTCAGGCAGACGACCACCACAAATCACACCAGCCAGCATCGGCTCTTGTTTCAAACCCTCAAGCTGACCAACAAAGCGCAAACCACTTTCGAACAGGCGCACACGCGACTGCTGGCGATTCAAGTTGTGCTCAAGCGCCTTGATCAGACCCGGCCACAAAGAAAAGCGCATCGCTGCCATATCAGCGGAGATCGGGTTGGCCAGCATCAGCGGCGCAACGCCTGGATTAAACAGCTCGAACAACTTGGGATCGATAAAGCTGTAGGTGATCGCCTCTTGATAACCACGGGCAACCAGCAAACGGCGCAGCGCGGGCAGCTCTACTGCAGCTTCAGCCTTGGCCTGCGGAGCCAAACGCGCTTGCGGGTAACGCACAGGCAAGCGGTTATAACCATACAAGCGGGCAAGCTCCTCGATCAGATCGACTTCCAGGCTGATATCGAAGCGGTGACTTGGCACACCAACCTGCCACTGCCCTTCGCCATCGGCACGAATATCCAAGCCCAAGGCAGCCAGCAAGCGGACAATTTCCGCATCATCCATCTTCAGGCCGAGCATTTGCTCGATGCGCTCAGCGCGCAGCGTGACCGGCGCAACACTCGGCAAGTGCTCTTCATTAACGACTTCGATGATCGGACCTGCTTCGCCACCGATGATTTCCAGCAACAGCCCTGTCGCCCGCTCCATCGCCTCACGCGCCAGCTGCCAGTCCACGCCACGCTCGAAGCGGTGCGACGCATCCGTGTGCAAACCGTAAGAGCGCGCCTTGCCAGCGATGGCGATGGTGTCGAAGAACGCACTCTCAAGGAACAGATCGCGGGTCTTTTCGTTGACGCCGCTGTGCTCGCCACCCATCACACCGGCAATGGCCAAGGCACGACTATGATCGGCGATCACCAGGGTATCGCTGCGCAGGCTGACTTCCTGACCATCAAGCAGGGCAAGCTTCTCGCCCTCCTCGGCCATACGCACACGGATACCACCATTGATCTCAGCGAGGTCAAACGCGTGCAGCGGCTGACCCAGCTCAAGCATCACGTAGTTGGTGATGTCGACCGCAGCATCGATGCTGCGCACATCGGCGCGACGTAGACGCTCGACCATCCACAGTGGCGTCGGCTTGGACAGGTCAACATTGCGCACAACACGACCGAGATAGCGCGGGCAGGCCTGGGGCGCCAGCACTTCAACCGGGCGCACTTCATCATGGCTTGGGACAACTGCCGCAATCACCGGACGGGCGACTGGCGCGGCGTACAAAGCACCAACCTCACGCGCCAGACCAGCCAGCGACAGGCAGTCACCACGGTTCGGGGTTAGATCAACCTCGATGCTGGCGTCGTCCAGATCCAGATAGACCCTAATATCCTGTCCCACCGGCGCGTCAGCCGGCAGCTCCATCAGACCATCATTGTCTTCGCTGATCTGCAGCTCAGAGGCCGAGCAGAGCATGCCGTTGGACTCAACGCCGCGCAGCTTGGCTTTCTTGATCTTGAAGTCGCCGGGCAGTTCGGCACCGATCATGGCGAACGGAATCTTCAGGCCGGGGCGCACATTGGGCGCACCGCACACCACTTGAAAGGTTTCCGCACCACTGCTGACCTGACACACACGCAGCTTGTCGGCATCGGGATGCTGCTCGGTGCTCAGCACCTCACCCACCACCACGCCACTGAATACACCGGCGGCCAGCGATACGCTATCGACTTCAAGACCGGCCATGGACAGGCGGGCAACCAGATCGTCGCGGGAAACCTGCGGGTTTACCCAGCTACGCAGCCATTGTTCACTGAATTTCATACTGTCTGTTCTCCTGAACCAATTCGATTACGGAATGCGAGGGCGCTAGCGAAATTGCGCCAGGAACCGCAGGTCGTTATCGAAGAACAGCCGTAAATCGTTGACGCCATAACGCAGCATGGCCAGACGCTCAACACCCATGCCAAAGGCGAAGCCGGAGTATTTTTCCGGATCAATGCCCGACATGCGCAGCACATTCGGATGCACCATGCCGCAGCCCATGACTTCCAGCCAGCCGGTTTGCTTGCACACACGACAACCTTTGCCGCTGCACATCACGCACTGCATATCGACTTCAGCCGATGGCTCGGTGAAAGGGAAGAACGAGGGACGGAAACGCACGCCCAGAGGCTTCTCGAAGAACACCCGAAGAAACTCCTCGATGGTGCCCTTGAGGTCAGCAAAACTCACACCCTCATCGACCAGCAGGCCTTCGACCTGGTGGAACATCGGCGAGTGAGTGATATCGGAGTCGCAGCGATAAACGCGGCCGGGGCAAACAATGCGGATCGGCGGTTGCTGCGATTCCATGGTGCGCACCTGAACCGGCGAAGTGTGGGTGCGCAGCAACATATTCGCGTTGAAATAAAAGGTGTCATGCATCGCCCGAGCCGGGTGGTGGCCTGGGATATTGAGTGCTTCAAAGTTGTGGTAATCGTTTTCCACTTCCGGGCCTTCGGCAATGCCGTAGCCAATACGGGTGAAAAACTGCTCAACGCGCTCCAGCGTTCGGGTGACTGGATGCAGACCACCAGAAGTCTGACCACGGCCCGGCAGGGTCACGTCGATTTTTTCGGCGGCGAGCTTGGCGCTCAGCGCAGCCTGTTCCAGAGTTGCCTTACGGCTGTTCAGAGCATCCTGAACCTGATCCTTGGCGGCATTGATCAACGCACCGGCTTGCGGGCGCTCTTCTGCCGACAGATTGCCCAGGGTCTTCATCACCTGAGTCAATTCGCCTTTCTTGCCCAGATAGTGAACCCGCAGTTGCTCCAGGGCATTCACATCGTCGGTGTGGCTAACGGCCTCAAGCGCTTGCGAGACCAGCACATCCAGATTTTCCATTTACAGACTCCAGATACGAAATAGGGGAAGAGCTTGAAGGCTCTTCCCCTATTGGTGACGTTTAGCACCGGGCGAGCCCGGTGATTGTCGGGGACTTAAGCCAGTACGGCTTTCGCTTTCTCGACAATCGCAGCAAACGCCGCTTTTTCGTTCACTGCCAGATCGGCCAGAACCTTACGATCGATCTCGATGGACGCTTTTTTCAGGCCGGCAATGAAACGGCTGTAGGACAGACCGTTAACACGAGCACCAGCGTTGATACGAGCGATCCACAGAGCGCGGAACTGACGTTTTTTCTGGCGACGGTCGCGGTAGGCGTATTGGCCTGCCTTGATCACCGCTTGCTTGGCAACGCGGAACACGCGTGAACGTGCGCCGTAGTAGCCTTTAGCGAGTTTCAGAATTTTTTTGTGACGCTTGCGAGCGATAACGCCGCGCTTAACACGAGCCATGAGTAATTTCCTCTATCTTGACCGATTAACGAACGCGCAGCATGCGCGCCACTTTTGCTACGTCAGACGGATGCACCATGGTGCTACCGCGCAGTTGACGCTTACGCTTAGTGGACATCTTGGTCAGGATGTGGCTCTTGAAAGCGTGCTTGTGCTTGAAGCCGTTAGCGGTTTTGAGAAAACGCTTGGCTGCACCACTCTTAGTTTTCATCTTTGGCATGTTCGGATACTCCGCATTCAGTTGATAAACATAACCGCAAGGCCTGCCGTGCCCTGGTGGTTACTTCTTCTTTTTGGGGGCGATGACCATTATCAGCTGGCGTCCTTCCATCTTTGGATGCTGTTCAACGGTGCCGTATTCAGCAAGGTCACCTTCGACCCGCTTCAACAACTCCATGCCCAGCTCCTGATGCGCCATCTCACGGCCGCGGAATCGAAGCGATACCTTGGCCCTGTCCCCATCACTAAGGAAACGTACCAGGTTGCGTAGTTTTACCTGGTAATCCCCTTCCTCCGTCCCTGGACGAAACTTGATTTCTTTAACCTGAATCTGCTTCTGGTTTTTCTTTGCAGCAGCAATCTGCTTCTTCTTTTCGAAGATCGATTTGCCGTAGTCCATCAGCTTACAAACAGGAGGCACTGCATCGGCAGAAATCTCTACCAGATCCAGCTTGGCCTCTTCGGCCTTAAGAAGCGCGTCTTCAATTGACACAATCCCAAGCTGCTCACCCTCAGCGCCAATTAACCGAACCTCGCGTGCCGAGATATTCTCGTTGATCGGGGCCTTCGGTGCAGCTCGTTTATCTTGTCTCATTTCACGCTTAATAATGATTACTCCAAATCTTGGCGACCACGCCGGGAAACCGCCTGCGCAAGAAATTCAGCGAATTGAGTGATGGGCATTGAGCCCAGATCAGCACCTTCACGGGTACGCACGGCGACAGTTTTCGTCTCAACCTCCCGATCTCCAATAACCAAGAGATAAGGAACCTTGAGCAAAGTATGCTCGCGGATTTTAAAGCCTATCTTCTCGTTCCTCAAGTCAGACTTGGCACGAAAACCGCTTTGATTGAGCGTTTTTTCCACTTCGAGGGCAAAATCGGCCTGTTTGTCAGTGATATTCATAACGACGGCCTGGGTCGGAGCCAACCAGGCAGGGAATGCACCCTCGTAGTGCTCGATCAAAATACCGATGAAACGCTCGAACGAACCGAGAATCGCCCGGTGCAACATGACCGGCACCTTGCGGCTGTTATCTTCGGAAACGTAGCTCGCTTCCAGGCGCTGCGGCATATTCGGATCGTACTGCAGGGTACCGCACTGCCAGGCACGACCGAGGCAGTCGAGCAGCGTGAATTCGATCTTAGGACCGTAGAATGCGCCCTCTCCTGGCAGATACTCCCAAGGCAGACCCGCTTCGTTCAGCGCATTGGCCAGCGCCTCTTCGGCACGATCCCAGAACGCATCATCACCCACACGCTTGGCCGGACGGGTTGAGAGCTTCATCTTGACATCGCTGAAACCGAAATCAGCGTAAACCTGCAAGGTCAGCTTGATGAAATCTGCGGCCTCTTTCTTGACCTGCTCTTCCGTACAGAAAATGTGCGCGTCATCCTGAGTGAAGCCACGCACGCGCATAATGCCGTGCAGGGCGCCTGAGGCCTCATTACGGTGGCAGGAGCCAAACTCAGCTAGACGCAGCGGTAGCTCACGGTAGCTCTTGAGCCCCTGATTGAATATCTGCACATGGCACGGGCAGTTCATCGGCTTGATCGCGTAGTCGCGGCTTTCCGACTGAGTGGTGAACATGTTGTCGGCATAGTTGCCCCAGTGCCCGGATTTCTCCCACAACACCCGGTCAACTACCTGCGGCGTGCGCACTTCCTGGTAACCGTTTTCGCGCTGAACGCCACGCATGTACTGCTCAAGCACCTGATAAATGGTCCAGCCATTCGGGTGCCAGAACACCATACCCGGCGCTTCTTCCTGGGTATGGAACAGATCGAGGCGCTTACCGATCTTGCGATGATCGCGCTTCTCAGCCTCTTCGATACGCTGGATATAAGCCGCCAACTGCTTCTTATCAGCCCAGGCCGTGCCATACACGCGCTGTAACTGCTCGTTCTTGGCATCGCCGCGCCAGTAGGCACCAGACAACTTGGTCAGCTTGAACGCCTTGAGGAAGCGCGTATTCGGCACGTGCGGACCACGACACATGTCGACGTATTCTTCGTGGTAGTACAGGCCCATGGCCTGCTCATCCGGCATGTCTTCAACCAGACGCAGCTTGTATTCCTCGCCACGCGCGGTGAACACATCAATAACTTCAGCGCGCGGCGTCACTTTTTTGATGACGTCGTAGTCCTTCTCGATCAGCTGCTGCATGCGCTGCTCGATTGCCGCCACGTCATCTAGAGTGAAAGGACGCTCAGAGGCGATGTCGTAGTAAAAACCTTCTTCAATGACCGGACCGATCACCATCTTGGCAGCGGGAAACAGCTGCTTGACCGCATGACCAATCAAATGCGCACAGGAGTGGCGGATGATTTCCAGGCCTTCCTGATCTTTTGGCGTAATGATTTGCAGGGTCGCGTCACTATCAATCAGGTCACAAGCATCAACCAACTTGCCATTGACCTTACCGGCTACCGTGGCCTTGGCCAGGCCAGCACCAATAGATTGCGCCACCTCGAGTACGGATACCGGGTGATCGAACGAACGCTGACTGCCGTCGGGAAGAGTAATGATGGGCATGGCGCCTCCTCTCCTAGTGGTGACCTCTACCAAAGGCCACATGGGTTGGGATGAGCCAGTAAGCGATTCGGCGGTATACCTGCCATACAGTGGCGGGAGCTTTTCAGCCAACCAAAACCGAACCGGAGTCACTGGAGGTTTGAAACAACGATTAACCGCACGGATGCTTGCAGAAAGCCGGGCTTGCTGGCAAGAACCCAATAAAAAAGGGTCGCCTAAGCGACCCTTTTTCTACCAAATCTGGTAGGCACGATTGGACTCGAACCAACGACCCCCACCATGTCAAGGTGGTGCTCTAACCAACTGAGCTACGTGCCTACGATGGGTGCGCATTCTACGGCGACGGGAAAAACTGTCAACAGATTTTTTCGCTAACTGCCTGAATAACTGTATTTTTTACTGTTCTACAGCGCGTTTAATATTTCGCACAGGCCACTAGCCGAGCATTTTCAACTCAGGTAGCATCCGCTCATTCGTAAAAAATAAAGAACAGAGGTTGCAAAATGGCGCACACAGCTTATCCACAATCCTATTACGCGGCCTCCGCCAATCCGGTACCGGCGCGCCCGGAATTGAATGGTGAAGTCGAGACTGACGTGTGCATCGTCGGCGCAGGCTACACCGGCCTGTCCACGGCCATAGCCCTGCTTGAGAACGGCTTTAAAGTCAGCATCGTCGAAGCGGCCAAGGTCGGTTTCGGCGCATCGGGCCGCAACGGCGGGCAGATCGTTAACAGCTACAGCCGTGATATTGACGTGATCGAGCGCAGCGTCGGCCCCAAGCAGGCAAAATTGCTGGGCGACATGGCCTTCGAAGGAGGCCGCATCATTCGCGAACGCATCGCCAAGTACAACATCCAGTGCGACCTCAAGGACGGTGGTGTCTTCGCTGCTAACACCCCAAAGCACATGAAACACCTGGAATCGCAGAAAAAACTTTGGGAACGCTACGGCCATACTCAGTTGGAACTGATGGACGCCAAACGCATCCGTGAAGTGGTGGACAGCGACGCCTATGTAGGCGGCATGCTCGACATGAGCGGCGGCCATATCCATCCACTCAACCTGGCACTGGGTGAAGCGGCTGCGGTCGAGTCGCTGGGCGGTGTCATTTACGAACAGTCACCCGCCATCCGCATCGAGCGCGGCGCCAACCCTGTCGTGCACACCCCCAACGGCCGGATTAAAGCCAAGTTTGTGGTTGTCGCCGGTAACGCCTACCTGGGCAACCTAGTCCCCGAGCTGTCGGCCAAGTCGATGCCGTGCGGCACTCAGGTGATCACCACCGAGCCTCTATCCGCTGAGCTGGCGAAAAGCCTGCTACCGCAGGACTACTGCGTCGAAGATTGCAACTACCTGCTCGACTACTACCGCCTGACCAGCGACAAGCGCCTGATCTTCGGCGGCGGCGTGGTCTACGGCGCACGTGACCCAGCGAACATCGAAGCGATCATTCGCCCGAAAATGCTTAAAGCCTTCCCACAGCTGAAGGATGTGAAGATCGACTACGCCTGGACCGGCAACTTCCTGCTGACCCTGTCGCGCTTACCGCAAGTCGGCCGCCTGGGCGACAACATCTACTACTCACAGGGCTGCAGCGGCCACGGCGTAACCTACACACACCTGGCCGGCAAAGTGCTGGCCGAAGCCCTGCGCGGCCAGGCAGAGCGCTTCGATGCCTTCGCTGACCTGCCGCACTATCCGTTCCCTGGCGGGCGTATGTTCCAAGTGCCATTCAGTGCTCTGGGCGCCTGGTACTACACCCTGCGTGACAAACTGGGCATCTAAAGCACAGCACGCATACAGAAACGGCACCTCAAGAGGTGCCGTTTTGCATTCTAACTTCCAACGGTTTTACAGCTGTGCGTCCGGCCACACCTGACGCGCCGTACGCAACGCCCGCTGCGCTGCCGCCGCACGTCCTTGCTCTTGCAGTTCCTGCGCAGCGGTCATCCACGCCTGCTTGAGCGGCTGCGCCGGCAGTTGATTGGTAGGCATGACCAATACCGCCCAACGCCCCGCCTCGCCCCAGGCATCATCAAAACTGGCAAAACTGGTGTACCAGCGCCGGGTATTGCCCGAGCGCAGTACCAGCGTGCGCTCGCGCTGGTCATAACCGACCAGCAGCGCAAACTGCGAACCCGGCCCGCCAAACAGTCGATCCTGCATCACCAGCACCGGATGCCCTGCGGACACCTGCTGCATCAGTGCATCCAGGTTACCGGGCACGGGGTAGACCAGCAGATCATAAGAGCGCGCTGCCGCTTCAAGACCGACTTGCGCGCTTTGCCCCTTGGCCAATTGCTGAATACGCTCATCCACCAGGCCGGGGCTACTGATCACCCCATGATGATTGAGTAACGCCGCCAACGCCGAAGGCCCGCCCTGCGCATCACTGAGCTGAAAAAACGGCACATCGGCCAGCTCGACGCGCTCAGGCAAACGCTTGGTCTCAGGCAACAACTGCGGCCCACCAGCGCAGGCAGCGAGCAGAAAAAACAGGGCAACCGGCAGAAGCTTTACTACGCGCACAGACTGAAACATCACTCACCCACTGGCTTGTTTGTGGCGCAGAGCATAACGATGAAGTGCCGATGCCCCAAATTATCTGCGCAAAATGCCAGATTCATCTGCCAGCAGCGAACAAGTCATGCACGAAAACGAAAACCCTCTCCGGGCTGATAAACTGCTGGGCATTGCACCCACACTGCCCACACCAGGCATAGCCACCGAATCACGACCGCCGCCTCTGCGCCTGCCGTCAAACAGACAGATTCCGATGCCCGACAACACTGCACTTACTGCCAACACGCTCCCAACTACGCTTTCTCGGCGCTTTTCTGTGGCGCCGATGATGGACTGGACAGATCGTCACTGCCGCCTCTTCCTGCGCCAGCTGTCGCAGAATGCCCTGTTGTATACCGAGATGGTCACTACCGGAGCGATCCTGCATAACGACAGTGCACGCTTTCTGCGACACAGCGCGGCCGAATACCCGCTCGCGCTGCAGCTAGGTGGCAGCGTGCCTGCGGATCTGGCGGCCAGTGCCAAGCTGGCACAAGAGGCTGGCTATAACGAGGTCAACCTCAACGTGGGCTGCCCCAGTGATCGGGTGCAGAACAATATGATTGGCGCCTGCCTGATGGGTCATCCGCAGCTGGTCGCCGACTGCGTGAAAGCCATGCAGGATGCGGTGGATATCCCCGTAACGGTAAAGCACCGCATTGGCATCAACGGCCGCGACAGCTATGCCGAACTGTGCGATTTCGTCGGCACCGTGCGCGATGCCGGCTGCCGCAGCTTCACCGTGCATGCGCGCATCGCCATTCTCGAAGGGCTCTCGCCCAAGGAGAACCGCGAGGTGCCGCCGCTGCGTTATGAGGTGGCGGCGCAGCTTAAGCAAGACTTCCCCGAGCTGGAAATCATCCTCAACGGAGGCATCAAGACCCTGGAAGATTGCCAGCAGCATCTTCAGACCTTCGATGGCGTGATGCTCGGCCGTGAGGCGTACCACAACCCTTACCTGCTGGCTCAAGTGGACCAGCAGCTGTTCGGCTCTACTCGCACAGTGATGAGCCGCTTCGAGACCATGCACAGCATGCGCGGTTATATCGCTGCGCACCTGGCCGAAGGCGGCAGCATGCACCACATCACCCGCCATATGCTCGGCCTGGGCCAGGGCTTCAACGGCGCGCGGCGCTTTCGCCAGCTGCTCTCGGTGGACATTCACAAGACCAGCGAGCCCTTGGCGCTGTTCGATCAAGCGGCGCAATTGCTGCAAGGCCGCTGACTCGGGTAAGGTCGGTGCATCTGCAACGACAAGGCTGTGTCATGACCTCCAAGCTGGATCAACTCAAGCAGTTCACCACTGTGGTCGCCGATACTGGCGACCTCGATGCCATCGCCCGCCTGAAGCCGGTCGATGCCACTACCAACCCATCCCTGCTGCTTAAAGCCGCGGCCATGCCGCGCTACAGCGAGCTACTGAAAAGCGCCCTGAACGCCGGCAAAGGCGACCTGGGCCTGGCCTGCGACCATTTTGGCGTCGCGGTGGGCGGTGAAATCCTCAAAATCATCCCCGGTCGCATCTCCACCGAGGTGGATGCACGCCTGTCGTTCGACACTCAGGCGACCCTGAGCCGCGCCGAACGCCTGATTGGCCTGTATGAAGAAGCTGGCATTGGCCGTGAGCGCGTACTGATCAAGATCGCCTCGACCTGGGAAGGCATTTGCGCTGCCGAACAGCTGGAAAAAGCCGGCATTCAGTGCAACCTAACCCTGCTGTTTTCTTTCGCTCAGGCCCAGGCCTGCGCCGATGCCGGCGTATTTCTAATTTCGCCCTTCGTCGGGCGTATCTACGACTGGTACAAGAAGGCCGAAGGCCGTGATTTTGTCGGCGCAGAAGACCCCGGCGTGCAGTCGGTTACGCGTATCTACAACTACTACAAGGCCAACGCCTACCAGACCGTGGTAATGGGCGCGAGCTTCCGCAATATTGGCCAGATCGAACAACTTGCCGGCTGCGACCGTCTGACCATCAGCCCCGAGCTGCTGCAGCAAATGGCCGATGATCAGCAGCCACTGGCGCGCCTGCTCAGCCCTGGCAAGGCTGCCGAAGCCAAGCAGAGCCTGAGCGAAAGCCAGTTCCGCTGGGCCATGAATGAAGACACCATGGGCACCGAAAAGCTGGCCGAAGGCATTCGTCTGTTTGCCCGCGATCAGGAAAAGCTGGAAAAACTGCTCACCACTCAAGCCTGAATGGCCTGAAAGCAAACGGGGCGCTCAATGAGCGCCCCGTTTGTTTAGCCACTCAAATCAATGATGCTCGAGGGCATTGACCAGATCGTGGAAGGCTTCGCGATTGGACTCATTCAAGCCCATCAAAATACGATGCGCCTCAAGCACCTTGGCGCGCACCAGCTCTTCCGACTGATCCTGCGACGGCAGATCATCCAGGCAATCCGGACATGGCACCGGCGTGTCGACGATATTGAAGACCTGATCAAAACCCATCGACTGCAGCAGTCGCGTGATATCGGCGTGGGTGGTCACCACTGTCGGCAATAGGCCAATCTTCTGCCGCGAGAGAATCGACAACTTGGCCAACAGCCCAAGGGTCGTGCTGTCGATACTGCGGGTCTCGGTCAGATCAATCACGATGGCTGAGAAATTCAGCGCGGTGAAGATTTTCTCGATGGTCGAATCCAGGGCCGAACACAGCGTCAGGCGCACTTCACCGACAAACTTCAAGATGAAGGTGCCATCTTGTTCGGCAAACTGGATTCTACCGGGGCTTATCCCAGGGTTCATGCAAGGTTCCTGCTTAACACCAGCAAGGCAATATCATCCGGCATATCCCCCAGATTGGCCAGCCCAAAAGCCTTGCGCAAGCCATCCAGGGTGCCGCCCGCGGAACTGATCAACTGCGGCAGCAGGGTTTCCTTGTCTTTCAAGGTGTCGCCCGGCAGCAGATCAAGGATGCCATCGGAGAGCAGCGTCAGGCTAAAGGCCTCCGGCAGTTCCAGTTCCAGGTCGTTGTATTCGGCTTCGACAAACAGCCCGACCGGCAAGCCGCGCCCTTCCAGATAACGCGCCTGGCCGTCGCTGTAGAGCACCGGTAGCGGCAAATGGCCGCCAATGCTGTAAGTCAGGCGGTTGTTGGCCTGGTCGATCACGCCGCCAAGCATGGTCACGTGCTTGCCCAGCTTGCAGTTGATCAACCCACGGTTGATATGGCCGAGCACTTCAGAGGGTTTGAAATCCGGCAGATTGCCACCGCGGCGCGACTCGTACAGCAGGCGCGTGGTCATAAACTTCAGCAGCACAGTGATAAACGCCGAAGAAGCACCATGCCCGGACACATCGGCCAGATAAAACGCGATACGGCTGTCATCGACGCGAAAATAGTCGACAAAGTCGCCCGACAGGTACAGCGAAGGAATGATCTGGTGGGCGAAGTTCAGGCCATCGGCCTGCCACGGCGTCACCGGCAGCATGTTCATCTGCACTTGGCGGCCGGCGTTCTGATCTTCCTGCAGCAGGTGCAGACTAGCTTGCAGTTCGCGGTTGGCGGTTTCCAGCTCGTCGCGGTAGCGCTGGTTTTCCAGACGCAAATTGGCGCGATCCAGCGCACGACGCACTGAATGTTCAAGCACGGCGAGATCGGCCAGGGGTTTAATCAGGTAATCGGCAGCGCCCAGGCGCAAGGCCTCGACGGCATCGCTCATCACGCCGGCACCGGACACCACGATGACCGGGGTTTCCACTTGCAGGGCATTGATACGACGGATCAGCTCGAGACCATCGACTTGCGGCATGCGCAGATCGCAGATCACCAGATCCGGCGACTCGGCATGAAAGACTTCCAGCCCCTGCAAGCCATTGGCGGCCTGCAGCACATGAAAACCACTGTCTTCCAGGTAGGCTGCGAGACTCGCACGCACTACGTCGTCGTCATCGATTATCAGCAGCGTGGCACTGGTTTTGTGCATGAGGTATCCAGGCAAACTGCGCCGGGTATGGGTTGGCTTATGCATGCAGAGCTAGTGTCTTCATGCGCGAACTCGGCTTGCTTCAAGGCGCAGACGGTACTCCCATCCGCAACGTGATTCAAGCGCATGCCGGTCGTCGCCGTACGACTTTACACCTCAAATCGGCCAAGGTTATAAGAGCTGCAGGACAGCCCCCATAACAAGAGGAAAAAGCCCATGAGCCAAAATGATCGTGCCTACAGCGAGAAACGCGATTACATCCGCATGCGGCTAGAAGCCCCCGTTACTCTGCACCATGACGGCAAGGAAATTCCCGCGCTGTGCCTCGACCTGTCCAGCACCGGCATGCAGCTGGAAGCCGAAAGCGCAGTGAAGATGGGCGACAAGGTGCGTATCCATATTGCCTCGGACCACAACGAACTGCGCGGCCTGGATGCGCAAGCCGAGGTGGTGCGCGTTAGCGCGATGGACGATGGCCGTCAGGCGTTGGGGTTGGCAATTATTTCCATGAGCTGATCACGCTCGCATACAAAAAAGGCGGCCTAGTAGGCCGCCTTTTCTACATGTGCCGACAACTTAGAAGTCGTCCTCAACCTCACCATCGCGCACTTTGAATTCGCGATTCTGCAGGTAGGCATTGCGGATAAAGATGTACTTGTCGCCGCTGACCATACGCTCGGCCTTGAGCAGGCTGGCACGTAAGCTCAGTGTCTCGACACCGATCACCACATTACGCGTAGGCACATGGTCGATGTGCATGGGAGCGGTCAACATGGCATCAGGGACACGACCAAACGTATCACGCACGGTACTCGGTCCCATCAGCGGCAAGACCACGTAAGGACCGCTCCCCACACCCCAAGCGCCGAGTGTCTGACCAAAATCCTCATCGCTGCGCTGCAGGCCCATTTTGCTTGCCACATCGAAGAAACCGAGCAAACCGAAGGTGCTATTGAAGATCAAGCGACCGCTGTCCACGCCGGCGTCGTGTAGCTTACCTTGCAACAAATTGTTGGCCAGGTTGCGCACATCACCAATATTACGGAAGACATTGCTTACACCGTCTTCAACGAATTGCGGCGTCACCGCCTGATAACCCTTGGCCAATGGTTTGAGGGTATAGGCATCAACGTTGTCGTTGACCCGGAACATAAAGCGGTTGTAACCCTGCCAAGGGTCTTCTTCGTTGGCTTGCGCCAGTGCAGGCAGCAACAGCACGCCGGTACAGGCAATCAACAGGCTCAATCGTTCAATCCAGCTCGCACCGGTCACACGCATCACAGTCGCTCCTTGAAAATGCTCAGGCTGCCGCAGGCGGCCAAATCAGGCCGCGCAGTATAAGGCGGCGGCTCTATAAATAGGCAGCATAGCGGACGAACAAATAGCTGAAAAATCTTACCGCCTGTTGCCGTACAGCCCAGTGATTGGCGGCAACGCGAACGGAAATAAAGCCTTCATCTGTCTGTAACCTGAAAGCGCTAGCCTGGACTAGACCATTTTCAAGGACGGCCCATGCAAACGCCCGCCAGCTTGCCCGCTTTCAACGCCATATTGTTTAGCCTGTCCGGCTGCCTGGTTGATTTTGGCGCTCGCACCATCCCGCTGACCCTGCAACGCCTTTACCCAGCTGCAGCCAATCTGCAGAGTCTGCCGCAGGTCCTAGGCCGCGAGCCGCTGACTGAAGAGTGGCAAACCTATCAGCAGGCACTCTGCGAGACCGCATGCGAGCATGCCGAAGCCACCCATGCCGCCCTGCCCCTACTTGAGCAGCTGCACCAGCAAACGGTGCCCTGCGCCTGGCTGGATGAACTGCCGCGTGACGCCAGCATCAGCCTGGCCAATGCACTCCCAAACTGGCTGCCCGGCACATCCAGCCATAGCCATCGTCCCTGGCCAGCGCCCGACGCTATCTGGCTCAGCCTGATGACCCTGCAGGTAAATCAGCTTGAAGGCTGCGTATTGGTCAGCGGCGAACCTCGCCTGCTACAGGCGGCGCTGAATGCCGGCATCTGGACCATCGGCCTGGCCATCAGCGGCCCTCTGTGCGGCCTGGCACCGGCTGATTGGCAGAGCCTGCCGATGACCGAACGCGATCAACTACGCAGCCAGGCCACCCTCAGCCTGTATCGTCTTGGCGTGCACTCGGTTATCGACCAGCTCAGCGACCTGCCCACCTGCCTGGCGGATCTCAGCCTGCGTCGCCATAAGGGCGAGAAGCCCTAAGCCAGGGCCAGATTGCCTGCTGAATCAGTACCTCAGGCTTGATCCAAAGCAAGCAAAGCCTGCCGGCTTGGATTAACCTGAAGGCATGCAGAACCTTTCGCCCCTGCGCAAGGTCAGTCAATCTGTCGACTAACAAAGGGAGAATTCCATGCCTGCAAGCCGCCTGCAGCAGCAACTGCAAGACCTGCGCGACCAACTGGCCGAACAGCCGCCACTGACTGAAGAAGAGCGCGCCGAGCTGTTTGTACTGACCCAGGAAATTGAACTGCAACTGGCCCGCCAAGCCGCAGCCGCGCCTGACGCAACCCTGATCGACGGGGTCAACCTCGCGGTGGAACGCTTCGAAGCCAGCCACCCGACCCTTGCCGGCACCCTGCGCAATATCGTGCAGAGCCTGGCTAATATGGGCATCTAAGCCACCTACATAGCGCCTTTTTCGGATCTCGCGAGCTAGTGCGAGACAAGGCGCTACGTAGTAACAGCCTCCGGCTGGTCAAAGCGCCGAGGAAGCCGAGTTTACTGCTGTAAATGAGCATTCCGAGACGCCGCGTCCCGGGCTGTTTTTAACGCAGTATCGCCGACGCGCAGCAGATCCGAGACAGGTGCTAACGAAAACCCCAGCATTAGCTGGGGTTTTGCATTACTGGCGTACCAGCCGGCGATTATCCGGGCTGATCGGCCCACTGCTGCGATAGGGATTGATGTCCAATCCACCACGCCGCACATACCGTGCATACACCGTCAGGTGCTCGGGCTTGAGCAAACGTTGCAGGTCGAGAAAAATTCGCTCCACGCACTGCTCGTGAAAATCCGCATGCTGGCGAAAGCTCACCAGGTAGGCCAGCAGGCTGGCGTGATCCAGCGCCAGACCACGATACTGCACCACCAGAGTGCCCCAATCCGGCTGGCCGGTGACCGGGCAATTGGACTTGAGCAGATGGCTGTGCAGGCTTTCCCCGACCACCCGCACGGCATCACAGCGCAGCAGTTCAGGCTGCGGCTGCGCATAGTTGCTGATGACCACATCCAGCTCGTCAATGCAGACGCCTGGCGCGGCCTGCACACCTTCGGCCGTCACCTCGGCCAAGCTACGCACGCGCACGCCAACCGGCTTGCCGGCGGCTGCCGAGAGGTCCTGCACCAGCACCGCCACCAGTTCGTCAGCGTTGCTGAACACCGACTGGTTCAGCGAGTTGAGGTACAACTTGAAGGATTTCGACTCGATGATATTCGGCGAGTCGGCGGGAATGGCGAACTCACCCATGGCCACCACCGGCTTGCCCGACGGCAGCAGCCAGGAAAGCTCGAAACAGTTCCAGAAATCCACGCCCTGATACGGCAGTGTCTCGGTGCTCAGGCCCAGTTCGGCCCATTTCGCGGCACGCGGAATCGGGAACAACAAAGACGGGGTGTAGGTAGCGATGTACTCGCTGGATTTGCCCAGTGGCGAATCTTCGGCGGCGGGATGCATGGAGAAAACCTGGCTAGTCGAGACGCGGCGATTGTATACAACTTTTAATGCAGATTCAGGGCAGCAAGGCCGATGTCGGCCTTACCGCAGCAGCATCAGGCCAGTTCAGCCACTACCGCTGCCAACGCCTGGGCAGGATTGGCTGCCTGGCTGATCGGCCGGCCGATCACCAGATAATCCGAGCCTACATCCAACGCCTGACGCGGCGTCAGAATACGGCGCTGGTCGTCCTGAGCGCTGCCAGCCGGACGAATCCCCGGCGTCACCAGTTGCAGCGCCGGGTAAGCGGCCTTCAGCGCCTGCGCTTCCTGAGCCGAACACACTAGGCCATCCAGACCGGCCTGCGCAGCCAGCCCAGCGAGACGCAGCACCTGCGCCTGCGGTTCGAGATCCAGGCCAATGCCCGCCAGGTCTTCGCGTTCCATGCTGGTCAGCACGGTTACGCCAATCAGCAGCGGCTTGGCCCCGGCGAGCTTGTCCAGGGTTTCGCGGCAGGCCGCCATCATGCGCAGGCCGCCCGAGCAGTGCACATTGACCATCCACACGCCCATCTCGGCCGCAGCCTTAACGGCCATGGCGGTGGTATTGGGAATGTCGTGGAATTTCAGATCGAGGAACACCTCGAAGCCCTTACCGACCAGCACGTTGACGATCTCCGGCCCGCAACGGGTGAACAGCTCCTTGCCCACTTTTACCCGACACAACGTGGGATCAAGCTGATCAGCCAATGCCAGCGCGGCATCACGGGTCGGGAAATCCAGGGCAACGATGATCGGGGTCTGGCAGGCGGACATGGGGCAGGCTCTCGGGCAAGACAAATTCGGCGCGCATTGTAGCGGATGCGCCACCCGCTTGCCGCTCCGGTGATCCGCTCGCCTCGCTCATGCTCAAGCAGATAAGCGCTTGCAGCTACTCGGCAGGCTCAGCCACAAGCACATCCGGCGCCGCAAACGCCTGGCGAAAGCTGAACGCCTGCGCGCTGGCGCCCTGCTCTCGCAGCAATGTCAGGCGCTCGGCAGCCTCCTGCACCGAGGGCCGATGCCCCGCCGGCACCCACCACAGCACCATATGCGCGGCACTGACCTTGCTGAACCATTCCTGGCGGCGCTTGAGCATCTCGGTGTGCGCGGACTTGTAGACGTAATCGCTGAGCGCCTGCACATCGCGCCAGACCGACAGATTCACCAGCACATCATCGCCAAACGGGCGAAACGCCGTGGCATCGCCCGCCTCGTCCTGCAAGCGCCAGACGTAACCGGGCGAGGCTTCCGCCAGCGCATTGATGCGCTCCAGATTGGCGACAAAGTCGGCCATGCTTGGCGACTCCAGTGGCGCCTTCATCGTGGCGATATTCAACTGCGCAAGTTGATAGCTCGACATCAATGTCTCTCCTTATTTATATAAATCCCTGAATAACCACGGCCCTCAGCCGCTTAGCGCGCCAGCGGATCATCCCAGAATGAACGCTCGCTTTCCTGGATAACATCCGCACGGCTTAAGCCCAGGTCCTTCAATGCCGCATCATCGAGCATCGCCAAACGCCGCCGCTGCTCGGCCAGCTGCCACCAGCGGGAAAACTGGCGACTAACCGCCCGCAGTATTGCAAACGGCCGGCGTCCCTGTAAGCGCCCGGCACTGGCTATTGCATAACCTTTTTGACCTTTCATCTCGTCGCCCTCCTTGTGGGGTTGGCGACAGTCTCGCGCTGGGATTATGATCAATCCAACGAATGTTTCTTATGCAATGCATCTCGGAGATTGATGTATGGCCAGCTACCCGAGCATCGATAGCGAACTGCTGCGCACCTTTGTCGCGATTGCCGATCACGGCGGTTTTACCCGCGCTGCGGAAATGGTCAACCGCACCCAGTCGGCCGTCAGCATGCAGATGAAGCGCTTGGAAGAAGATGTGGTGCAGCGCCCGCTGTTTCTGCGCGACGGCCGCCAGTTCAGTCTCACCGCCGAAGGCCAGTTACTGCTCGGTTATGCCCGGCGCATTCTCAAATTGCACAGTGAAGTGATGACCAGCATGCGTGCCCCGCATATGGTTGGCACCGTGCGCATCGGCACCCCGGACGACTATGTGATGCGCTTTATGCCGGGCATCCTTTCGCGCTTCGCCCAAGCCTACCCGCTGGTGCAGGTGGAATTGCACTGCGAGCCATCCTTCCAGTTGCTGCAACGCCAAGACCTCGACCTAACCATCGTCACCCGCGAGCCCGGTACCGAAATTGGCCAACTGCTGCGCCAAGAACGAATTGTCTGGGCCGAAGCCCAGGGCTTCAGCCCCCATGAGCAGGAGCCGCTACCACTGGCGATGTTCAATGCCCAGTGTTTCTGCCGCTCCTGGGCCTGCAACGCGCTGGACGCCATGGAGCGCGAATACCGTATCGCCTACACCAGCCCAAGCCTGTCGGCGATCATGGCGGTCGTCAGCGCGGGCCTAGCGATTACCGCACAGCTGCAAAGCCTGATTACCCCGGACATGCGCATCATCGGCACTGCCGAGGGCCTGCCGGTGATGCCCTCCGCCAGTATCGTGCTACTGCGTAACAGCCAGACGCAGTCGCAGGTCACCGAAACCCTGGCCGAGCAGATTGTCGAAGGCTTTAGACTTTAAACCCGAGCAATACCGCGCACAGCAGTAGAAAGCCGGCAAACAGCCCGCGCAATATCCGCTCAGGCAACGCATGGGCAAACTTCACGCCCCAGCTGATGCTGAGCAAACCGCCCAACGCCAAGGGTGCGCCCAGCAACCAATCGACGTGATCATGCACGGCATAGGTCGCCAGGGTGACAGCCGTACTCGGCGCCGCCAACGCCAGAGAAAGCCCTTGCGCGACCACCTGACTGGTGCCGAATACCGTGGTCAGCACGGGCGTGGCCAACACTGCGCCGCCTACGCCGAACAGGCCGCCGAGCAAACCGGCACCGCTGCCCAGCAGCGTTAGCCAAGGCCAGGGATAGCGCATCCCCACCGAGAGCATGGCCGGCTTGCTGTATAGCCGCGAGAGGTTATAGAGCGCCAGCAGCACCAGGAAAACCACGAAACCCAGGCGCATGCGATCGGCATCCAGGGTAACGGCCCAACCGGCGCCCACTACGGCAAACAGCAAGCTGGTCACCGCCAGGGTCAGGGCATGGCGCCAGTCGATGCGGTTGCGCTGGTGATAACGCCACAGCGCCAACAGCACATTGGGCACCACCATCACTAACGCCGTACCTTGCGCCAGCTGCTGATCCAGGCCAAACAATACCCCCAGAGCCGGGATAGCGATCAACCCACCGCCAATTCCAAACAGGCCACCCAAGGTGCCGAGGGCAAGCCCAAGCAGGAGGTTCAAGGCAAAGTCGAGCAAGGTCATCAGCGGGCTCCAAAATGGTGCCGCACAGCCTAGTGCTTCGACACTAGCCGCGAAACGCACAGCAACGCATAATGGCTATGCATTCAACGCATAGCAAGGCCTGACCATGAACCCTGATAGCCTGACCGACCAGCTCAGCCTGTTTCTCGATGTGCTGGAAACCGGCAGCTTTTCCGCCGCAGCCCGTCGCCACCCGCTGACGCCCTCGGCAGTGGCTCGACGCATCGATGCACTGGAACGCTCGCTGGGCAGCAACCTATTCAGCCGCAGCACTCATGCCGTACGCGCCACCTCCGCCGGCCTGGCCTTTGCCGAACGCGCGCGGCGCATTCTCGCCGAGCTGCACCTGGCCCGCGCCGAAGCCGTCTCGCTAAGCAGTGCACCGGAAGGGTTGATTCGTATTGACGCACCCGCGCCATTCGGTCGACGCCACTTGGCGCCGGCGATTGCCGAGTTTCTGGTCGCCTATCCAGGACTGGATGTGCAACTACGACTGATCGACAGCTTCGTCGATCTGCATGGCACGCACCTGGGAGAGGTCGATCTGGTGCTGCGCATCGGTCCGCTGGCGGATACCCGACTGGTCGCCACGGCGCTATCGCCCATGGTCCGAGTCGTCTGCGCCAGCCCTGACTACCTGGCGCGTCGCGGTGTACCGCGCAGCCCTGATGAGCTGCTGGAACATGACGGCCTCGACTGGGACAGCCTGGCACCACCATACGCCTGGCGCTTCGAGCAAGACGGCAAACTGCAACTATGCCGCCCCAAGCGTTTGCGCATGACCGCCAACAACGCCGAAGCACTGCTGTTCAGCGCCCTCGCCGGCTTGGGCATTGCCCATTTGCCAACCTGGCTGATCAGCGACTACCTGCTGCGCGGCGAACTGCTGCCGCTGTTCTGCGAAAACGGCCTGCCCGCCCCAGAGCCCAGCGGTATCTACGCCCTGCGCCTGGAGCGCGAAACCGACTCACGCAGCCGCTTGTTGCTGGAGTTTCTCAAGACCCGCTTTGGCCCGGTAGCGCCCTGGGATCTGGCGCTGCAAAGTGGCCTGCAGCGCAGCTAAACGCTGTCGGTAAACCACAGGCATAAAAAAACCCGACTCAAGGTCGGGCTTTTTACTCTCGCCGTTAAAGCCGATCTTAAACCGGAGCTTTAGCGCGGGATTTGTACTCACCGGTACGGGTGTCGATTTCGATCCAGTCGTCGATGTTGCAGAAGTCAGCGACTTTGATCTCGGTACCGTTGCTCAGCTTGGCTGGCTTCATCACTTTGCCGGAAGTGTCGCCACGGGCGGAACCTTCGGTGTAGGTGATCTGGCGAACGATGGTGGTCGGCAGGTCAACCGAAACCACTTTGCCTTCAAAGAATACGGCTTCGCAGACGTCAGTCATGCCATCAACGATGTACGGCATTACGCTTTCCAGATCGTCTTTGTTCAGCTCGTACTGGTTGAACTCTTGGTCCATAAAGACGAAGTTCGGCTCGCTGTAGTACGAATAGGTCACGTCTACGCGATCGAGGATCACCGGCTCCATTTTGTCGTCGGCTTTGTACACGGTTTCAGTCGAGGAACCGCTCAGCAGGTTCTTCAGCTTCATTTTAACGATGGCGCTGTTACGACCGGACTTGGTGAATTCGGCCTTCTGGATCAGCCAAGGTTGGCCGTCGATCAGGGCCACACTGTTGGGCTTCATTTCTTGTGCGGTTTTCATACGAATATCCGGGTTTGGATGGAATTACAAAATTCTTGGCCGCGTATCATAGCCAATTTAGGTAAAACTGCACCAGCGCCTCGGCAAGATCGGCCTGAGAGGCACGTTGCAGACACCACTGTTCGGCATGTGCCTGCTGCTCTGGCCAGCCTTGTAGCAGCTGATTCCAGCTTTCTTTGACTGGCTGACCGGTATTCCAGGCATGCCACAGCTCGACCAGGGCCCGCTGCCCACCCGCTGATAAACCCTCCTTATAGAGAGCAAGAAACGCGTCGAGCTTTTCCAGGTGGGCGTTGTCCGCCTGCTCATAGATATGCCAGAGCAACGGCCGCCCGGCCCATTGCGCACGGACGAAGGAATCCTCGCCACGTACCGCATTGAAATCACAACTCCACAGCAGCCGGTCGTACTGATCCTGCTGGATAAACGGCAACACCTGGATATGCAGTTGGCCACGCTGCTGCACATCCCCAGCGCGCATGGCTGTGCAACCGAGCCAAGCCTGCAGATCCGCCAGAATGCGCCCTTCCGGCACTAATAACTGGCTGACGTGCGCGTCTGCAGCCAGGACATCCAGCCAGCTGGCCAGCGCAGCGTTTTCATAGGCAAACAGGGAGATCAGCCGCGCGCCAGGCAACGGCGTTAGACCAACGCTGCGCAGAAACACTTCGCGGGCGCTGCTATCGGCCTGAAACGCCCGGCGCTGCACCAGCAGTTCACGCTCACGCAACAAGCCGCCGCAGCCTGCGGTAAAACCGGGAAAGAAGAAGAACTTCGACAAGCCATTGGACTGCAGTGAAGGCAAGCCGTGGCAGCCCTCCACCCAGTCCTCGGCGCTCAGGTACTCCAGATTGAGCCAGAGCGGTTTCTGCGCACGCTGCGCCATGGCGGCTATATAGGCGGCCGGCAACTCACAGGCAAACGCCTCGATCACCACATCCGCAGGCTCAACCGCCTGCCACTCGGCACGCCACAAACAGACCTCAACGCCCTGCTGGGTTTGCCGCTGCGCCTGCGCATCAGCCTGCGGACACAAACGCACAAACGCGCCCAGATCATCCACCCACAGCCGCACCGCCAGACCATGCTCGGCCACCAACTGCCGCGCCAACCGCCAGGTCACCCCGATATCGCCGTAGTTATCGACAACGCTGCAGAAAATGTCCCAAGTCGCCTTCATGCCCAACCCCAATCGTCAGGCGCGCAGTCTAACAAGCGCCCGGCGACGGGAGGTTACCAATGACTCCACAAATGCCGTCTAGGACCTCACGGCGGAAGTAAAAAACGCCACTGACGGGATGCTTCCAAGGTTGTGCCATGACAGTCATCTGTACCACTGCGCTGTACCAATTCGGCGGAGACTTGCGGGGCCTTAAACGAAAAAACCCCCAGAAAGTCTGCTCTCTGGGGGTTTCTATGTATGGCGGTGAAGGAGAGATTCGAACTCTCGATACGATTTCTCGTATACACACTTTCCAGGCGTGCTCCTTAAGCCACTCGGACACTTCACCGGGGCTCGACCGGCATTGCTGTCTGTCGAGGCGCGCTAATCTAGCCGAACAGCCTTGCAAAGGCAAAAGCTTTTTTCAAAAGATTCATGCGCTTATGCCAAATGCAGGGATCAGTCGTGAGGTTTGCCGGCCTTGCTCGAATCGCCGCTAGGTTAATAGAACAAAGCCCTGGGAAATAAACAGGCTGACGGCAACAAGCGCAGCAATCGCTGACCAGCCAGTCAGCCATCGTGCTTTACCTGGCCAGTGCGGATGAGTAACGTCTGCTGCACTTCAGCACAAGGAACCCGACCATGAGCGACCTGATCAGCTACCAACTCGACGATGGCATTGCCACCCTGACCCTGTGTAATGGCAAGGTGAATGCCATCTCCCCGGATGTGATCACTGCCTTCAATGCGGCTCTGGATCGCGCCGTGCAGGACAAGGCCATCGTGATCATCACCGGTCAGCCGGGCATTCTCTCCGGTGGCTACGACCTCAAGGTGATGACTTCCGGCCCGCAGAATGCGATCGACCTCGTGGCTTCCGGTTCCACCCTGGCGCGCCGCATGCTCGCTCACCCCTTCCCGATCATCGTCGCCTGCCCGGGCCATGCGGTGGCCAAGGGTGCATTTATCCTGCTCTCGTCCGACTACCGCATCGGCGTCGAAGGCCCGTTCAGCATCGGCCTCAACGAAGTACAGATCGGCATGACCATGCACCACGCCGGCATCGAACTGGCCCGTGACCGCCTGCGCAAATCGGCCTTCCACCGTTCGGTAATCAACGGCGAGATGTTTGACCCACAAGGCGCAGTGGATGCAGGCTTCCTCGACAAGGTGGTGCCGGCCGAGCAACTGCACGCCACTGCCCTGGCGGTTGCCCAGCAGATGAAGAAGATCAACATGACCGCGCACAAGAACACCAAGTTGAAAGTACGCAAGGCGCTGCTCGAAGCCCTCGACCTGGCAGTCGAGCTGGACAAGAAGCACATGGTGTAAACACATCCCGCAACACCGCAAAGCCCGGCCCATGTGCCGGGCTTTTGCATTTAATGGCAAAACAGTGGCGAGCCCGCAAGCAATCTGGCCAGGCTGTATTACTTTTAACAGGTAAGGCCAAGGAGCAGAGGCGCCCAACGATCTATTCGAAATTGCCGCCGGGAGCGTGTTATGAAGATTGCCCACAAGGTTGGTCTGGCTGCAGCCATCGTGCTGTTCCTTACCACCAGCCTGCTGTCACTGGCGCAAGTCAGCCAAGTTCGCGAAACCCTGCATAACCAGGTGGCGGCGAGCATCGCAGAGTCGAGTAACGCGCTAGCGCGGCAGATCGAGAACTGGCTTAACGCCAAACTCAAGCTGATGGATCTGATGTCGCAAAGCATCGACAGCAACTACAGCCCCGAAGAAACCCAGCGCATCGTCAACAGCCCCATGCTGAAGAATGAGTTCATCCTGGTGTTCGGCACCCTGCAAAGCGATGGCAAGCCGATCAAGAACACCGATGAGTGGCAGCCAAAACCGGATTGGGATGGCCGTCAACGCCCCTGGTACGCCACCGGTAAAGCCGGCAGCCAGGCGGTACTCACCGAACCCTATGTGGATTCCACTACCGGCGAAATTCTGATTTCCGCCGTTACCCGCATCACTAATGCCGGCGAATTTCTCGGCGTGCTGGGTGGCGACATTCGCCTGAAAACCGTCGCAGATGCGGTCAACACGCTGGACTTCAACGGCGCCGGCTACGCCTTTCTGCTCACGCGCAACGGCAACATCATTTCCCACCCCAACACCGAGCTGAACGGCAAAAGCTACAGCGAACTATTCGACGGACAGAGCCCTGCGCTGAACAAGGAACTGCAGGAAACCAGCGGCGCCGACAAGGACCTGCTGGTGTCCTTCACCCCACTGCCCAATCTCAAAGGCATGGATTGGTATATCGGCGTGGTGCTGGACAAGAGCATCGTCATGGCCGAAGCCAACGCCCTGAGCTGGCGCGCGGTGATCGGCACCGTGCTGGGAGTGATCATCAGCCTGATTGTGCTGGGCGTGCTGATGAACAGCCTGCTCAAGCCCCTTGATCACCTGCACAACTCCCTGCATGAGGTGAACAGCGGTGAAGGCGATCTGACACGCCGCTTGCCTGCCGCCGGCAACGATGAAATCGCCCTGGTTTCCAGAGAGTTCAACAGCTTTCTGCAAAGCCTGCAGAGCCTGATCAGCGAGGTGATGGGCAGCTCCAGGCTGGTGCGCGAAAGCACCACCCTGACCTCCAGCGAAGCCAACCAGGCCGCCAATCGTCTCCAGCAACAGCTGCAGGAACTCGACCAGTTGGCCACCGCCATGCAGGAAATGGCCTCCACCGCCGAGGAAGTGGCGCGCAACGCACAGGCTGCCGCGCAGGCTGCACTGGCGGCCAATCAGGAAACCGAGAATGGCGTGCGCGTGGTGTCGCGCTCCACCGAGGCAATCAAGCACCTGGCCGAGGAAATGGACGAAACCAGCCATGCGATCAACGAGCTGGCCAAGCTCAGCCACAACATCGAGTCGATCCTCTCGGTGATCACCAGTATTGCTGACCAGACCAACCTGCTCGCCCTCAACGCCGCCATAGAAGCCGCGCGCGCCGGGGAGTCCGGCCGCGGTTTTGCCGTGGTTGCCGATGAGGTACGCTCACTGGCCTCGCGCACCCAGCAGTCGACCCAGGAAATCCGCCAGATGATCGACCAGCTGCAATCCGGGGTGAAACAGGCCGAATCGCGCATGCAGCAGAGCCGCGATACCGCCAGCAAGACCGCCGAAGAAGCCGGCGCGGCCAACGACATGCTTGGGCGCATCAGTGATGCCATCACCCGGATCAACGACATGAACCTACAAATCGCCACCGCCGCCGAGCAGCAGAGCGCCACCACCGAGGAGATCAACCGCAACACCACCAATATCCGCGACATCAGCCATGAGGTGGCCGCCGGCGCCGAGGAACAGGTGCGTCAGTGCGCCGTAATGGTCGAACAGGTCGGCCAGCAAGATCATCTGCTCGGGCGCTTCAAGGTCTGAGTTCCCATACATCTGGCTGCACCTGCGCGTGCAGCCTGCGCCAACCGATAAGGAGATTGGGCATGCGCATACTCGTAACGTGGCTACTGTGCCTGGCCATGTATGGCATCGCCCAAGCGCAAACGCCCATCAGTGTTACGGTGCTGTGTGACGCCAGTTATCCGCCCTACAGCTACGCCGAAAACGGCGAAGCCAAAGGCCTGTACAGCGATATCCTGCGCGCGGCCTTTGCGCGTATGCCGGGTTATCGCGTGAGTATCCGCCCTGTGCCCTGGCCACGCGGGTTAGCGGCGCTGGAAAAAGGCACAGCCTTTGCCCTGTTCCCGCCCTACCATCGCCCCGTGGAACGCCCGTGGATGGATTACTCGCGGCCGATTCTGGAAGAAAGCGTGGTGGCCTTCGTGCGTTCCGAGCTGGCTCAGCAACGCGCCATTGGGGATTTCCCGGCCGCCTATGCGGGCCTGCGCATTGGTCTCAACCGCGGCTTCAACATCATCGCCGCGCCGAGTTACAAGACCATGCTCGCGGCTGGCGAGGTCAAACAGAGCTACGCCACGGACAACCGCACCAACCTGCTGCAACTCAGACGCAAGCGCATTGATGTGTTTATCAATGATCGCCTGTCGATCCTCTGGGAACTGCAGCAGATGCGCAACGAAGGCCTGTTTTCCAGCAGTGGGCTGAGCTGGCTGACTGAGGGCCCGAAGCTGTCCAGCGAGCACGGTCATCTGGGCTATACCCGCATCAATGAACAGGCCTACCCCTACAAACAGGGCTTTATGCAACAGCTGAATCAGGCCCTGCTAGCCCTTGAGCAGGATGGCAGCACCGCCCGCCTGGCTCAGCACTACAGCTCGATTGACCTGCTGCCTGCCACCGATAGCGGCTCTGGCGAGGACGCAACAAGCGGTAACGACCTCTGATCAGCATCAATTGCCGAAAGCAGTGCACGCCCGTACACTGCGCGCCTTTTTCCTATGACGGGCGTACCAAATGCTTTTTCTTCTGCGCATGCTGGCGATGGGCGTGCACTTTATCCTCGCTGGCATCCTCGGTCTGTTGCTTGGCATCTGCCGCCCGTTCAACCCAGACAACAGCCGTCTGTGCGCCCGTCTCTACAGCATCCCTGCACAGTGGCTGCTGCGCTGGAAGCTGAAGACCGATGTGCACAGCCTGGAACACCAGTACTCCTGCGTGATCATCGCCAACCATCAGTCCAACTATGACCTCTACGTGCTCGGCCGCGTGGTGCCCAAGCGCACAGTGAGCATCGGCAAGAAGAGCCTGAAGTGGGTGCCATTCTTCGGCCAGCTGTACTGGCTGGCGGGCAACGTGCTGCTTGACCGTGGCAATGCGATTCGCGCCAAGCAGGCCATGCTCACCACCACCGACACGCTGAAGCATAAAGACACCTCGATCTGGGTGTTCCCTGAAGGCACGCGCAACCTCGGCAAGGGTCTGCTGCCATTCAAGAAAGGCGCATTCCAGATGGCGATTGCCGCCGGTGTGCCGATCATCCCGGTGTGCGTCAGCACCTACGTCAACCATATCCAGCTCAATCGCTGGAACAGCGGCGAGATCATGATCCGCTCGCTGCCGGCCATCCCCACCGCAGGCCTGAGCCAGGATGATCTGCCGCAGCTGATCGAAACCTGTCGCACGCAGATGCAGCAGTGCATCGATGCTATGGATCAGCAGCTCAGCCAAAGCGCCTGACGCAATCAGCAACGCCCCAAAAGCCCAGCCACGCGCTGGGCTTTTTATTGCCTGATGCAACCTGCGCAGCAGCCGTTCAGTCACACCAGCGGCGAGCAAGCCGCTAAGCTGCGTGCTGAGGTCACCGATAATAAGGAAACACCATGGGTCGCGTTGTTGCCGCCGCCGTTTATAGCAACGGCAAGAAAGTCACGAATATCAGCCTCGACGAAGGCAAGCCATGGTCGAAGAAACCGGGGCATTTCGTCTGGATCGGCCTGCATGATCCCTGCTCCGAGGAGCTGATCAGCCTGCAACAGCAATTCGACCTGCATGAACTGGCCCTGGAAGACGCCCTGCAGCGGCACACCCGGCCCAAGCTGGAAACCTTCGGCGATGCGCTGTTTCTGGTGCTGTACTCGCCCATTCTGGTTAACGACGAGCTGACCTTTGTCGAAACCCAGCTGTTTGCCGGCAGCGGTTACATCATCAGCGCCCGTTACGGCGAATCCGCGCCCTACTCCCAGGTGCGCCAACGCTGCGAGGCGCGTCCGCTGCTGCTTGAGCACGGCGAAGATTTCGTGCTCTACGCTCTGCTCAGCTTCGTGATCGAGAACTACCGTCCGCTGATGGACAACTACCACGTCGAGCTTGAAGAAGTGGAACAGCACGTGCTGAAAAACCCACTGAGCCAGGCCGATGTCGAGCGCATCCAGGGCCTGCGTCGCGACCTGCTGCGATTGCGTCGCTATATCGGGCCGCTGGCAGAAATCTGCAAAGAGCTGCAGCGCCTCGACTTTCCATTTATCGACAAGAACATGCGCCCCTACTTCCGCGACGTGGCGATTCACGTCAACCGTCTGCTGGAAGACCTCACCGGCCTGCGCGAGATGGCCGACCACGCCATCGAGATTGGCCTGCTGCTGGAATCCTCACGGCAAAGCGTCACCCAGCGCAAGTTTGCTGCCTGGGCGGCGATTCTGGCCTTTCCCACGGCGGTGGCGGGAATCTACGGGATGAACTTTCAGAACATGCCCGAGCTCGCCTGGCAGTACGGCTACTTCGGCGTGCTCGGCTTGATCACCACCGGCTGCGTCGGGCTCTACGCCAGCTTTAAGCGTTCCGGCTGGCTATAAAAAAACGTCTGGAGCGATTTTTAACGTCGCGTAGCGGCGGCCCGCAGGCGCGCGGCCTGGATGGCACGCCATAAAAAAGCCCGGTCACTGACCGGGCTTTTTCGTGCAGGCGCGTGTTACTCAGCCAGGCCGGCACGGCCCTGGGCGACAAAGCGCATCATCCATTCGGCCACCGTATGGCCCTGGTGGTCGTGCTGCAGGCTGTCGACGCCCTTGGAGTAGGTTGGCTCACCTATATGCTGCTGACGCAGGTCGAGCAGCGCGCGCGAGTAGTCATGCACAAACTCGGGGTGGCCCTGGAAGCACAGCACCTGATCACCGATGCAGTACGAGGCAATCGGGCAGAACTCGCTGCTGGCCAGCAACGTGGCGTTTTCCGGCAGTTGGGTGACCTGGTCCTGGTGGCTGATCAGCAGGGTCAGGTCCTCCAGATCGGGGCTCATCCAGGTCGGCTTGCTCGCCATGCGGTACTGATGGATACCCACCCCCCAACCCTGCACCGCGCGCTCAGCCTTGCCGCCCAGCAGCAGCGCCAGCAGCTGATGACCGAAACATACACCCAGCAGTTTGTCGCCACGGTTGTAGCGCTCCAGCAGGTAGGTTTTCAGCGTCTGGATCCAGGCGTCGCTTCCGAAGGAGTCCGCCTTGCTGCCCGTCACCAGATAAGCATCGTAGCGCTCGCTGTCCGGCGGGTAATGCCCCTCCATCACGTTGTACACCTTGAACTCGGCAGCAATCGGCTGACGGGCGAACAACTGCTCGAACATACGGCCATAACTGTCGTATTGGTCGACCAATTCAGGGCGAAGAACATCGGTTTCCAGGATGCAGATCTGCAGCGGCATATGGGCGGTTACCTAGGGCGCAGGAGGGTTGTTTTACCAGCGCGCAAGCGTGCCTGCTGACAGGCTGCAAGGCAATAGCTGCGGGCTAAACCCGACCAATTACCCGGGGCCCATCAGCGCCCTCGATAGTCACCATAAGCACCATTCACTTCTGTCGATAGCGGCACGCGCAGATGATCTGGCCATCGGGCACTGCGCCCAACCAACCAGAGGACATCACCATGACCAGTTTCTCCGCCATTGCCAGCCTGCTTGCCGCTTCAGCCTTTACCAGCAGCCACAGTGCGAGTAGCCAGCGCCAAACCGAAAAAGTCCAAGCCGCACAACTCAAGACTGACCAGAACGCCGCCCGATAACTGCGCCCCGTAATCAGGAGAACGCCATGAGCATCGCCCAATCACTGAGCAACCAGAACGTCTATGGCGTGACCTATGCCACTGTCGACGACAGTGGCATCCACTTCGAATCCGAGCTGGCCATCCAGCTCAGTGATGGCAGCCTGACCACCCTGCGCATGCCCACTCACCTGAGCGAGCGTCAGGCCATCCAGCAACTTGTCTGCGGCCGTCAGGCCTGCTGACCGCTACTGCGCTGACATCGGGCAGCTGAGGTCGCCTTCTTCACAGACGGCCAGCTGCTCCAGCTCCTTGACCCGTGCGGCGGTCTTTTGCGTCAGGCAGCCGTTAAGCACCATCGGATAGGCCGAGCCGCCCTCCACCGACGCCGACTCAAACGCGCAGGCCAGGTCGCGGAATTTGATCCAGGCCAGCTGCACCTCCTTAAGTTGCTGCTTCTGCCCATCATCCAGACGCTTGCGGTAATCGCCGTACAGCTGATTCAGGCGCTTGTCCTGAGTGGCGTACTCCGCCGCCGCGCACTGGTTAAGGGTGAGTTGATCCATGGCATTGGCGCAGTCATCCGCCCATACCGGCGCGGCCAGTAACCCCAGGCTGATTGCCAGCGCACTGCTTATCCTAACGTTCATAACACCTCCCTGCGCCACACCGGCGTGGCCGTTGCAGCAGTCTAGTGCTGTAGCCATAAATAGGCTGGTCTTCCATAAACTACAGGCCATAAAAAACCGGCTCGCAGGGAGCCGGTTTTCAGAACCTCAGCCTTAACGCGACGGCGTTAGAAGCTTTGGTTCTTCGCCGCCTTTTCCAGCAGCAGCGCCGGCGGTAGGAAGCGCTCGCCATACTGCTCAGCCAGGTACTGGGCGCGGGCGACGAAGTCCTTCACCCCGTATTGGTTGATAAACTGCAGCGCGCCGCCGCTCCAGGCGGCAAAGCCGATGCCCATGATCGAGCCGATATTGGCGTCGGCAACCGACTTGAGCACGCCCTCTTCCACGCAGCGCACGGTTTCGATGGCCTGGATAAACAGGATGCGATCACGTACGTCGATCTGCGAGATCTGCGCATCGCGCTTCTCAAAGCGCGCCTTGAGCTCCGGCCACAGGTGCTTCTTGCCACCCGCCGGGTAATCGTAGAAGCCCGCACCCGCCGCTTTGCCCGGCCGCTTGTACTCGTTGAGCATCATGTCGATCACCGCGAACGCCGGGTGCTCGGGGATGGACTTACCTTCGGCGGCCAGATCCTTGATGGTCTGCTGACGGATATGGTTCATCAGGCTCATCGACACTTCGTCGCTGATCGCCAGCGGGCCGACCGGCATGCCGGCCTTGCGCGCTTCGGTCTCGATCATCGCCGCGCTCACGCCTTCGCCCAACATGGCCAGGCCTTCGTTGGTGAAGGTGCCGAACACGCGCGAGGTGAAAAAGCCGCGACTGTCGTTGACCACGATCGGGGTCTTCTTGATCTGCATGACGTAGTCAAAACCGCGCGCCAGGGTCTCGTCGCTGGTGTGCTCGCCCTTGATGATTTCCACCAGCGGCATCTTGTCCACCGGGCTGAAGAAATGCAGGCCGATAAACTTGTCCTGCTTCTGCACCGCCGTGGCCAGGCCGGTGATCGGCAAAGTCGAGGTGTTGGAGGCAATCACCGCATCCGCCAGCGCCGCACGCTCGGCAGCCGCGGTGACATTGGCCTTGAGATCACGATCCTCGAATACCGCTTCGATAATCAGGTCGCAGCCTTCGAAGTCGGCGTCACTGACGGTGGGTTTGATCCGCGCCAGGATGCCATCGCGCTTGTCAGCGCTCATCTGGCCACGGCCGACCTTCTTCTCCAGTAGTTTGGCCGAGTAATCCTTGCCCTTCTCGGCCGCCTCGATGGAGATGTCCTTGAGCACCACCTCGATACCGGCGACCGCCGACACGTAGGCAATACCGGCGCCCATCATGCCGGCACCGAGCACACCGACCTTCTTGGTCACGTAAGGCTCGAAGCCTTGTGGGCGCGAGCCGCCGGCGTTGATTTCATTGAGCTGGAACCAGAAGGTGCCAATCATGTTCTTCGCCACCTGACCGGTGGTCAGCTCGGTGAAGTAGCGCGCTTCGATGATCTGCGCGGTGTCGAAGTCGACCTGCGCACCCTCAACGGCGGCGCACATGATCTTCTCCGGCGCCGGGAAGCAGCCCTTGGTTTTGTCGCGCAATACGCTCGGGGCGATGGCCAGCATCTGCGCCACGTTCGGGCTCGACGGCGTACCGCCAGGGATCTTGTAACCGGCAACATCCCAAGGCTGCTTGGGCGCCGGGTTGGCGGCGATCCAGGCGCGGGCCTTGGCCAGCAGGTCATCCTTGTCGGAAGCCAGTTCGTGGATCAAGCCAGCCTTGAGCGCGGCATCGGGACGGACCTTCTTGCCTTCGGCCAGATACGGCAGGGCTTTTTCCAGACCGAGCAGGCGCACCATACGCACCACCCCGCCACCGCCCGGCAGCAGGCCGAGGGTTACTTCCGGCAGACCGAGCTGGATGCTGGAGCTGTCCAGGGCGATACGGTGATGGCAGGCCAGGGCAATTTCCCAGCCGCCGCCCAGGGCCGCGCCATTGATCGCAGCAACCACCGGCTTGCCGAGACATTCCAGGCGACGCAGTTGGCCTTTGATGTTGAGAATCATCTGGTAGAAGGCCGGCGCATCGGCCTTGGTGACTTTGATCAGTTCATTGAGGTCGCCGCCCGCGAAGAAGGTCTTCTTCGCTGAGGTGAGGATGACCCCGGCAATGGAATCCTTCTCGGCTTCCAGACGCTCGACAATCTTGCCCATGGCCTCGCGGTATACCGCGTTCATGGTGTTGGCACTCTGGCCGGGCATGTCCATGGTCAGAACGACGATATTGTCCTGGCCTTTTTCGTAACGGATGGCGTCAGTCATATTCTTGGTCTCATCCCAAAGTGGGGGACGTAGGATGGGTTGAGCCCCGCGATACCCATCAACGGGGCGATGGGTATCGCTTCGCTCCACCCATCCTACGGTTCAGATTCGTTCAATAATCGTGGCAATGCCCATACCGCCGCCTACACAGAGGGTGGCCAGGCCGTAGCGCAGTTGGCGCTTCTCCAGCTCGTCGAGCAGGGTGCCGAGGATGGCGCAACCGGTCGCACCCAGCGGGTGGCCCATGGCGATGGAGCCGCCGTTGACGTTGACCTTGTCCTCGCTGACGCCCATGTCCTTCATAAACTTCATAACCACCGAGGCAAATGCCTCGTTGACCTCGAACAGGTCGATGTCATTGACGTTCAGCCCAGCCTTGGCCAACGCCTTGCGGGTGGCCGGCGCCGGGCCGGTAAGCATGATGGTCGGGTCGGTGCTGGTCACAGCAGTGGCGACGATGCGTGCACGCGGCTTCAAGCCCAGTTCCTTGCCCTTGGCAGCGCTGCCGATCAGCATCAAGGCGGAGCCGTCGACGATGCCCGAGCTGTTGCCCGGGGTGTGCACGTGGTTGATCTGCTCGACATGGCTATAAACGCGCAGCGCGGTGCTGTCGAAGCCCATCTGGCCCATCATCTCGAAGCTTGGCTTGAGCTTGCCCAGGCCTTCGAGGGTGGATTCGCCACGGATAAACTCGTCGTGGTCAAGCAGGACGATGCCGTTCTGGTCGGCCACCGGAATCAGCGATTTATTGAACGAGCCGTCCTTGCTGGCGCGGGCGGCCTTCTGCTGCGAGCGCAGGGCAAAGCTGTCGACGTCCGTGCGGCTGAAACCTTCCAAGGTGGCGATCAGATCGGCGCCAATACCCTGCGGAGTGAAGTGGGTGTGCATATTGGTCGCCGGGTCCATCACCCAGGCACCGCCATCGGAGCCCATGGGAATGCGCGACATCGACTCGACACCGCCGACCACCACCAGGTCCTCAAACCCGGAACGCACCTTCATCGCGCCCATGTTCACCGCCTCCAGGCCCGAAGCGCAGAAACGGTTGAGCTGCACGCCCGACACGCTGACATCCCAATCGGCGACCATGGCCGCGGTTTTGGCAATGTCCGCGCCCTGATCACCCACTGGCGTGACGCAGCCAAGCACGATGTCATCGACCTGGCTGGTGTCCAGGTTATTGCGCGCTTGCAGCGCCTTGAGCAGGCCGGCGATCAGGTCGACAGGCTTGACGCTGTAAAGCGCGCCGTCCTTCTTGCCCTTGCCGCGGGGCGTGCGCACCGCATCGAAAATATATGCTTCGGTCATGGCGTCCTCAGACCTCCAATGGAGGGTGGCTGATGGCGCAGGTGGGGCCCACGCCTGTTTTTGTTGAGTGCAGTCACCATACGCCGAGCGCAGACAGGCTCAATGACCGAAGCGCTCAGGCCTATTGACCGCTCAGCTCAGACAAACGGTCAATCACTGGGCGAAGGCCAACAAGCGCGTCTAGCTCAAGCTCCGCTTGCCTGTGGCGGAGCCCGCGTCATAACCACAGGCAACTAATCCACGCACCTTAGTAATCAAGCCGTCTATAGCCAGGGGCTGCGCGCCCCTACAGTTGAATCAAGCCACCGGCAAATAGTGTGCAGGTCGGCTGCTGTAGGCGTCGTCGCCGGGTTTTGCCGGGACGGCTTGAATGATCAACACGAGGTGTGGCGTCGCATCCGCATATTGAGCAGGACAGCGACGACCACCCGCAAAAAACAACAAGGCCAACCGCCATGTTCAATCCAGTGAAAATGCGTCAGGCAGGCATGATCGTGTTTGCCACCACCGTCATTCTGATTCTTCCCAATCTGACTCGCTTGGTCAGCTAACCTCCTGATTCCCTGCCCTGCCTGCCACCGTGGAGTGAGCCGGCAGCGGCAGCACAACCCCGCAAACGCTTGAAAGCTGGCGCCTGTGCTAGGGTGATTTCAATCACCCCAAGGAGCACGCCATGCGCACCCTATTTACCACCCTCGGCCTGCTGGTCAGCCTGCCACTGCTGGCCGGCGAAGCCGAACTCAGCGCCGCCGTTGTCGCCCTGCAATCACCGGAAAGCGTGCTGATCGATGTGCGCACCGCCGAAGAATTCGCCGCCGGCGCATTGCCCGGAGCCGAGCAGATCGAACACGAACAAATCGCCAGCCGTATAAGCGCCATAGCCCCAGACAAAGACACGCCGATCGTCCTCTACTGCCGCAGCGGCCGCCGTTCCGGCATCGCCGAAGAAAACCTGCGCGCCATGGGTTACAGCAACCTGATCAACGCCGGCGGCTATGACGAACTGAAACTCGCCCTGGAGTCGCAGGATTGAACAAACGCACCCTCTGCATCGCCCTGCTCGCCCTCTTACCCTTCAACCACCTGCACGCCGCCGAACTGACCCTAGAACTGGGCAACGGCAGCCAGCGCCTGAGCAGCGCCCAACTGCTCGCCCACCCGCAGGCGCAAAACATCGAGATCAGCGACGACGTCAGCTACAAACGCAACATGCACTACCGCGCCGTGCCGTTGGCCGCGCTGCTGGAAGGCGTGCAGCCGGGCGATCACCTGCAACTGGTCGCCAGCGACGGCTTTGCCGCCGAACTCTCCGCCGCCCCCGCGCTTAGCCAAACCGGCAGCAAAGCCTGGCTGGCCATCGAAGACCCGGCGCAACCCTGGCCCGCCCTGGGCAACGGCAAACCCAGCGCCGGGCCGTTCTACCTGGTCTGGCAAAACCCCGCCGCCAGCCAGATCGGCCCCGAGCAATGGCCATTCCAGCTGGCCACCATCCGCAAACTGGCCCCGGTGGCGCAGCGCTTTCCGCAACTACTTCCCGCAGCAGACGCCAGCCCAACGGTGCAAGCAGGTTTTGCCCAGTACCAGAAGAACTGCATGGCCTGTCATCGCTTAAATGGCGCCGGCGACTCGCAATTCGGCCCCGACCTGAATATTCCGCATAACCCGACGGAGTATTTCAGCGGCGATTTTCTAACCCGCTATATCCGCGACCCGCAGAGCTTGCGGCGCTGGCCGCAGGGCAAGATGCCGGGGTTTGCGGTTGAGGTGTTGAGTGACAAGGAATTGGGGGAATTGGTTGAGTATTTGGGGCATATGGCAGAAAGGAAAATAGCCCCCTAATACCCCAAAGCCATCGCAACCATCGATAGACAATTACAAGAAGCACAAAATGGCAACAAATAAAAACCAGCACTTTGTTCCCAGATGCCATTTACGCCCATTCACACTCAACAGTAAAAATGCGGCGATCAATGCATTCAACATTGATCGCCAATACCTGATCCGTAATGCTCCCGTAAAAAATCAATGCTCTCGAGACTACTTCTACGGCAAGGATGAAAAACTAGAAAAGGCAATCCAATTCGTCGAATCAAGTTACGCAAATGCCTTAAGCCAAGTTATTGCAAACCACAAGACATTTAACGAGGGCAGCAAAGCTGTATTTAGGATTTTTTGGCTATTACAGCATATGCGAACAGAGGCTACTGCAATACAGGCAGTTGCAATGAGCGAGTCTACCAGAGTGATTGCCGACATCCCTCCCGAAGAGTTTTCTCTGGGAATAAAAGATGCAGTTCAAATCGCCATGAAAAGCTTTTATGAATCGATGCATGAAATTGACGATTTGAAGTTCTGCCTCATAAGAAACAAAACCAATCTACCGTTCATAACCTCTGACAACCCAGCCATACTGACAAATAAGTGGCACTTAACCTCACACAGGTCGCCCGGCCGCTCATTTGGCCTAGGGTCAGCTGGTGCACTTACATTCCTACCACTAACCCCAGACCTTTTGTTTGTCGGATACGACGGCGACGTTTACAACATCCCCAACAACAAGGGCATTACAGAAGCACGCAATGAAAGGGATGTAATCGCATTCAATCAGCACCAATTTCTACAATGCATTTCAAACACATACATACATGACTCAAGCTATGAGGCCCTCCTAGTTAATCACTATTTAGAGTCACAGCCTGCTCGCCCCAAAGATAGACACATCACTCACTATGCCGAATATGACAAAACAGTCGGCAACCATAAACGCTACGCGGTAGTCCCTGCAGAAAGCCGAGACAAAACCAAAGAAGCCTTTATACACATACAAGTAATTCACCCAACCCCTACTCTTTGGCCAAGCCACATACACATACGCAGCAAAGGCTCTGTTTACTCCAACGGTACTGGACTCGGATATGTCCGCTACTCTAGAGCACTTAGAACATCTGGAAAGAATTTCTTGCGAGAACGTCCCTAATAGCAAATAACGGCACCACGTCAATTGCCCTCAATATCGTTTTTCGCCTTTACGGCGAGTCACTTTCTCTTGCTTCGCACAAGAGAAAGTAACCAAAGAGAATGCGCCCCTGCATCCGGGTTTCGCTGCGCGAAACTTCCCTCGCTCCGGTATTGCTCCGGGGCCGGCGTACATGGGCCGTCCCTGGCCCATTACGCCTCTCGCCGCATCCATGCGGCTCGTCCCCCTACGCAACACCTCCACTCGGCCTCCTGATGGGGATTTTGCGCGCGCATGTAAGTTCGGCTGCTGTCGACACGCTCTGCTTTTGTAGGAGCGGGCTTGCCCGCGAATCGAGGTGAATACAAAAACATCGCGGCCAAGGCCGCTCCTCCAGGTGTCGCAAAGCGACCACCATTGGTGACAGGACCGGAGGATGGGTTGAGCAACGCGATACCCATCAAATTGCCGTGGTGGCAGGCCTTTGTTTTGGCTTTGCTTTTGGTTCAGCCACACAAAACGCACAGACGACGCCAAACGCCCCTTCAGGAGGGTGGACAGAATCGTTGTGTAGAGGGGTGAGCCGCATGGATGCGGCGAAAGGCGTAAAGGGCCAGGGACGGCCCTTGTACGCCGACCCTCGGAGCAACGATTCTGTTCACGAACCCTGCCGCAGGCAGGGCCGGATGTCGGGGCTAGACCTTTTGGTTCCTTTTGGGGCAATTGCCAAAAGGGACTCGCCCATAAGGGGCGAAACCAAAATCAGAAATCACCACGCTAATGAACTTGTCGCAGAACCTGAACAGCCAGCATCAAAAGCTCGCGGCTAAAGCCCCTCCTACAAAACTGGCGCTATGTATCAAAACGTGGATGGACCGAATCGCGATGCGATGGCATCCATCACATCGGCAGCATGGGTATCGCTGTGCTCAACCCATCCTACGGACTCATTCAAAACCGGCGTCGTACGCCATTAAAACCCTCTCCCCAATCCCTCGGCTTTAGCATCCTGCGTCGCCCTACCTCCTGCATCCATGCAGTCGTCTCCCGCAAGCGGGCAGAGGGGGCTTTAAAAGCTACTGCTGTTGGACCCGCACCAGCGGGGCAACCTCCACCTGCGCATGCATCTGCTCGATGCCACCACCCCGGCGCATGCCGCGTACCGGGCAGGCGTCGAGATAATCCAGGCCCACGGCCAACTTCAAATGCCGCTCTGGCTTGGCCAGGCAGTTGGTCACATCAAAGCTGTACCAGGCGTTATCCAACCAGGCTTCGGCCCAGGCGTGGCTGGCCAGGTGATCCTCACTGTCGGTAAACAGATAACCCGACACATAACGCGCCGGAACGCCCAGGCTGCGCGCGCAGGCCAGGAAAGCGTGCGCATGATCCTGACAAACGCCCTTGCCGCCAGCGAAGGCTTCACTGGCGCTGGTTTCCACGGCGGTGCTGCCCGGCTGATAGCGGATATGCGCATTGAGGGCATGCATCAGGTCGATCAAGCCGCTGCGGTCCGGACGGCTGCGGCTTTGCAGTTTGGCGAATTCGCGCAGGGCTTCGTCGGCCTCGGTCAGGCGGGTAAAGCGCAGAAACGGCAAGGCTGACTGGCTTTCATGCTCGGCCTCGCGTGCTTCGTCGATTTCCACCTGGCCACGGGCGCCGATGACGATGGATTCGTGCGGCTCATCCATGGTCAGCACATGCAGGATATTGCCGTAGGGATCGAGCTGCGCGCGTACCGGGCGCGGCAGGGTCAATTCCCAGCTGAGTACCTGCTGGCGCTCGCTGTCGTGCGGAGTCATGCGCAGGTACTGGATGCTGGTGCGCACCTGGTCTTCATAGTGATAGGTAGTGTCGTGGCTGATTGACAGTCTCATGCGACCTCCAGGTAGGAACTTTGGATGGCTTGGCCCAGCTGGCGAACCAGCAGGATGAAATCGGTGAGCCAGGCGTGCAGGCCCTCGTCGAGTACTTCTTCGATGCTGGTGTAGCGCAGCCGCGCTTCCAGTTCGGCGGCCAGGCGCTGTGCTGGGCGGCCGTTGTCGCCAGGCAGGCTGGCGAGCATCAGGCTCAGCTCGTCCATGCAGGCGCGCAGCGAGCGCGGTACATCGGCACGTAGCAGCAGCAGTTCGGAAACTTTGCGCGTACCGGGCGAGCCGCGGTAGATCTCGGCAAACGCCTCGAACGAGGACAGCGCACGCAGCAACGCAGTCCACTGGTAGTAGCTGCGTGCAGGGCGGCCGTCGACTTCGTCGATGTCCTCACCGAGCATTTCATAGCGCGCATCGAGCAGACGCAGGGTGTTGTCGGCGCGCTCGATAAAGGTGCCCAGGCGGATAAAGCGGTACGGGTCGCCACGCATGATGGTGCCGAAGGTAGCGCCACGGAACAGGTGCGAGCGCTCCTTGACCCATTCGCAGAAACGGCTGATGCCGTAGCGACTCAGGCCTTGCTGGGCGATGCCATGGATTTCCAGCCAGGTGGCGTTGATGTTTTCCCACATATCAGCAGTGATCCGCCCGCGCACGGCGTGGGCGTTGCTGCGCGCGGCTTGCAGGCAGCAGTAGATGCTCGCAGGGTTAGTCGCGTCGAGGGCGAAGAAGTGCAGCATGCGCTCGGCGTGCAGCGGACCGTGGCGCTCCAGGTAA